>NZ_BAABAF010000002.1:0-313044 GCF_039537285.1 Microbacterium kribbense
TTACCCAGGAACGTCACATTGACCTTCGTGCCCTGCGGGATCACCTCCCGCGCCTCCAACAGACCCGGGACATCCTTCCCCGTCATCTCCAACGAGAAATCATGGACGAGCTCACGGGCCGCAAGCGGATGCGTGGCAGAAGAGGAACGTGACACGTTACGGATCCTTCCGGGTTCACGGGAGGACGCGGCATCGTGCCCTCATCTGACACGATACCTATCTAGATAGGTAATGGCAAGAGTGAAATAGGAATCACGCCGCGCCGGTGCCGTCCAGGCCCAGCAGTCGCACGGCGTTGTCTTTGAGGACGAGTTGTACGACGTCGTCGGGGAGTTCGAGTGCGGTGAAGTCGCGCAGCCAGCGGTCGGGGGTGAGGGCGGGGAAGTCGGAGCCGAAGAGCATCTTGTGCTTGAGGTAGGTGCGGGTGGCGCGCACGAGGGCGGAGCTGAAGTATTTGGGGGACCAGCCGGACAGGTCGATCCAGACGTTGGCTTTGTGCGTGGCGATCGAGATCGCTTCGTCCTGCCAGGGCACGCTGGGATGGGCCATCACGATCTGCAGCTGCGGGTGCCGGGCGGCGACCTCGTCCAGCAGCATCGGGTTGGACAGTCCCAGCCGCAGGCCGAGGCCGCCCGGGACGCCGGCGCCGACGCCGGTCTGCCCGGTGTGCACCACGATCGGCAGTCCGGCCTGCTCGATCGCGGTGAACAGCGGGTCGAACTGCAGGTCCGAGGGGTCGAAGCCCTGCACGGTGGGGTGGAACTTGAATCCGTGCACGCCGAGGCTGATCTGCCGGTGCAGCTCGTCCAGGGCGGCGGCGCCGCCCAGCGGGTCTACGGTGCCGTAGGCGATCAGGGTGTCGGGGTTGCGGGCGGCGCCGGCGATGATGTCGTCGGTGCTGTTGGGGGCGTGCCCGGTGTTGGTGGTGGCATCGACGGTGAACACCACGGCGATCATGTTCCGCTCCCGGTAGTACGCGGCGGTCTCGTCGACGGTGCGGGCCGGTTCGCTGCTGCCGAAGTACCGGTCCATGGCTTGGCGCTGCTCGTCCGAGGCGCCGTAGCGGCCGCTGTCGTCGACCTGGATGTGCACGTGCGTGTCGATCGCGCGGATGCGGTCAAGATCAGTCATTCGGGGTGCTCCTGTTCCCGGTCGTGGACGACCTCCTCGCGCAGCCGGGCGATGTCGACCTTGCCGGTGGGGGTGCGGTCCATCGTGGCGCGGAAGAGGATGTGCCGTGGTCTCTTGTAGCCGGCGAGGATGCCGTCCACGTGTCCGAGCAGCTCGTCGGCGCTGACGTCGCCGGCGCGCTGCACGACGGCGGTGACCAACTCGCCGAAGCGCGGGTCGGGCACGCCCAGCACGACGGCGTCGGCGACGGCGGGGTGGGTCAGCAGGGCTTCTTCGACCTCGAGCGGGTAGACCTTCTCACCGCCGGTGTTGATGACGCCGCTGCCGCGGCCGAGGAACTCGATGTACCGGTCCTCCTCCACACGCACCCAGTCGCCGGGCACCACATACCGCACCCCGTCGATGACCGGGAACGTCGCGGCGGTCTTCTCTGCGTCACCGTAGTAGCCCAGCGGCAGCGCGCCGTGCTGGGCGAGGATGCCCAGCGCACCAGGCTGGTTCTGCACGTCGCGCTGGTTCTCGTCGAGGACGACCGCGGTCGGCGCCAGCAGGGGGCGGCCGGGCAGGTCGTCGGGGCCGGTCGTCGTGGTGATGGCGAACATGCCGCCCTCGGAAGAGGCCAGCAGGTCGATGATCGTGAGCGTGCCCAGTGCGTGCAGGCGCCGTTTGCTGTCGGGGCTGAACCGCATGCCCGAGCTCATCACCGAGGTCACCGTCGGGAAGCCCACGTCGAGCCGCTCGGCCGCCTCGACCAGCGGGATCGTGACGGCGTCGCCGGCGACGATGATGCGGGTGGCGCTCTCGTCGTTGGCGAATCGCACTGCGGCCTCGGCATCCAGCCGCGGCGAGCAGGTGGTCAGCACGGTGCCGCCCAGAGTCAGCGTGTTCATCGACGTGGTCAGAGCCGTGCCGTGCAGGAACGGAGCCAGCGGCAGGTTCACCATGGTCGGGTACCGCGGGTCGGCCGCGATCTGAACGGCCTCGTCGAGCGTGGTTGGCGAGGGGCGTTCGGACAGCGTGTAGGTGGCGACCATCTGTGCCTCGAACATGTCCTGCTCGCCCCAGCGCACCGCCTTGGGCCGCCCGGTGGTGCCGCCGGTGTAGATCCAGAACTCCCCGCCGTCCGGCGCGGCCGAAGGCAGCGGAGCATCGCCGCTGACCGCGTCGGTCCATGCGATGCCCGGTGCGCCGGTGCGCTGGTCATCGGTGACGGCCACCAGCAGCGGGTCGCCGTGCGCCTGGGCCACGGCGTCGGTGGCCACGTCGGTCAGGGAGGTCGGGTAGACCAGCGCCGCCGCGTCGGCGTCATCGAGCAGCGCCGCCGCCTCGCCGGCGCGCAGCCGGTAGTTCAACGGCACTGCGATCATCCCGGTGGCCAGGCACGCGAAGAACGTGATCAGGAACTCCGGCCGGTTGTACAGCAGCAGGGCCACCCGATCTCCGCGCCGCAGTCCGCGGGCGCCCAGCGTCGCCGCCAGCGCGCCCGCCTCGCGGGCGAATCGGGCGTAGCTGTAAGTCGTGCCGTCGATCGCACGGATCGCGGCACGGTCGGGCAGGGCGCGCGCCAGCGCCTGCCAGAGGTCGGCATACCGCGCGCGCATCTCAGGACTCCGGCGGTCCGGAGTGCTGGGCCTGGGCGGCGAGTTCGGTGCGCCAGGCCGTGTCGATCTGGTCGGCGCTCCAGCCGCCGTCGTGGTCGAGATGGCGCAGCACGGTGGGGTGGGCGTACAGCGAGAGCCGGTCGCCGCCGATGCCGATGGCCTGCCCGGTCACGTCGGCGGCGGCGTCGGAGGCCAGCCAGACGATCAGGGATGCCACATCCGCGGGGGTGCCCAGGGCGTGGTCGCGGCGGTATTCGGTGGGGATCTCCCCCCCGGCCACGTAGTCCTCGTAGACCTGGGTGTAGGCGGGGATGGTCGCGGTCATCGGCGACAGGGCGGTGGGGATGACGGCGTTGGCGGTGATGCCGGCCCGGGCCAGTTCCAGCGACCAGGTGCGGGCCATCGCGACCAGGCCGGCCTTGGCGGTGGCGTAGTTGGTCTGTCCGAAGCTGCCGAACTGACCCGCCGGTGAGCCGATCAGGATGATCCGCCCGCCGGTGCCCTGCGTCCGCATCGCGGTGGCCGCGGCACGGCCGCACGTGAACGAGCCGCGCAGGTGCGTGGCGATGACCAGGTCGAAGTCGTCGTCGCCCATCTTCCACAGCACCCGGTCGCGCAAGATGCCGGCGTTGGCCACAAGCACGTCCAGGCGCCCGAAGTGCGTGGTGGCGGCATCCACCAGTGCGTCGGCGGTTTCGGTGGGGCCGACCGGGGCGATCACGGCGACGGCCTTGCCGCCGGCGTCGGTGATCTCGGTGACGGTCTGCGCGGCGGTCTGCTCGTCGACGTCGTTGACCACGACGGCGGCACCGGCGCCGGCCAGCGCGATCGCGTAGGCCTTGCCCAGGCTGCGCCCGGCGCCGGTGACGATGGCCACCTTGCCGTCCAGGCGGATCGGCGCGCTCACTTGTAGTACCTCAGCACCAGCTCGGCCACACACGCGGGTTTGCTGCCGCTGTCGACCTCGAACGTGATCGGCACCTCGATCTGCCAGCCGCCGCCGACGTCGGTGACCTTCGTCACCTCGCCGTGCACCCGGATGCTGGCGCCCACCGGTACCGGTGCGGGGAAGCGCACTCGGTTGAAGCCGTAGTTGATGCCCATGCCCACCTCGGTCACCTCGAACACCTCACGCATCAGCGGCACGACCAGGCTCAAGGTCAGCAGGCCATGTGCGATGCGGGTGCCGAACGGGGTCGACGCGGCGAAGTCGGCATCCACGTGGATGGGATTGTCATCGCCCGACAGCCGCGCATAGAGGTCCACCTCGTCCTGCGTCACCGGCCGCCAGCTGGAGGGGCCGAACTTCTTGCCGGCCAGCTGGGGCAGTTGATCCACGGTCACTGACACTTTGTTCTCAGCCATGTCGTCTCTCTCGCGTCGTCGCGTCGTGCTTGGGGTCAGAGCCTCGTCACTCTGGGATATCAGATGATGAGTATCAGGCTACCTGAAATACCGAAGGGAAGCACCTATCCTTGCAGAATGAGGCAGGAGCGTCGCGGCGCGGGGGATGATGACGGGGATGGGGTGCGGCACAGCAACCACACCTACGTCATCAAGCAGCTCGAGCTCGCGCTGCGCCCGTACATCGAGGCGGCGTGCGCGGCGGCGGGCATGACGACGTCCCAATACACCGCACTGACCGTGCTCGAGCGCCGTCCCGGCATCACCAGCTCGGAGCTGGCCCGCCGCTCGTTCGTCCGTGCCCAGACGATGGCGCAGACCATCGATCCGCTGCTGGAGGCCGGGCTGGTGCGCCGTGATCGCGACCCCGAGCACGCCCGCCGGTTCCGGCTGTATCTGACCGCGGCGGGCACGGCCGCGGTCGCGGCGGCGCGTCCCCGCGTCGACCGGCTGGAGGCACTGCTGACCACCGGCTTCACCGACGAGGAGAGCGTCGCCTTCGCGGACTACCTGCGCCGCGCGCGGGATGCACTGCGGGGCAGCACCCCGTAGTGCATCCCGTGTTTCAGCGCCCGGACGGGTGCGATGCGGCCGGTGAGTACGTGCGCGCATTGACGAACTTCGCCGGACGGTAGGTGATGAAGCTGCTGTCACCGTAGCCGGTGGCATCCGCCGCCGTCGTCATCGCGTGCGCCGTCGTGCTCGGCCAGTGACCGGTGGACACCCGCGTGTGCACCGTGTTCAGCGCACCGACGATCTCGGCGGGCGTGAAGTTGCAGTGCCCGATCGACTGCGTGAACACCTGGCGCAGCAGGTGGCCCTGGCCGGCGTGGGTCACCTGGGCACGGTACAGGTTCTCGTACGTGATAGGTGCGAGCTGGTCGCTGATGGTGTGCATGGTCAGCTCGGGCACGGTGATCCGCCCGGTGAGCGTGGAGGTCGCCGTGAGGCTTCGCAGCGCGGCGGTGTCGGGCGCGATGTCGGCCGTGCGGGTCAGCGTGCGCAGATCGGCGTCGAGGTCGAGCCCCGCCGCTCGGTACAGCGCACGGACCTGCGGGTACCGGTCCGACTGGCGGATCAGCGTCGCGTAGTCGACGCCGATGTTCCAGGACGCGTTGCCGCCCGCGGATGCCTCGATCGTGGGGCGTCCCGAGATGACGAAGCCCAGTTGCGGGGGCAGCCATGCGGCCTCCTGCGCCTCCTGCTCGACGAACGACGTGGGCGGGGTGTCGCCGCTGATCCAGTCGGGCGTCTGCAGCAGCGCCGCCGCCAGCGCGATGCGGGCGCGGCCCTGAGCGGTCTGCTGACCGGTGGTCACGGCATCCGTCAGTGCCGCCGTCGCCGCCTGCACTTGATCCTGAGACGTGTAGTCGACGAGCTGGATGTCGGGGTCCGAAGCCAGCAGCTGCGCGATGGCGTGCTCGCCGTCGAGCTGATAGTTGTTCAGGTTCACCCCGCCGCCGAGCAGCCCGCAGGTCGTCAGCGCGCCGTCGATCCGGCCGTCGGCGCGCTCGGCCTCCTGTGCGCTGATGAGTCCGCCCATCGACGTGCCCAGTGCGAGCACCTGCTCGGGCCGGCCGATGATCGGCGTGGCCGCGGCGAGAGCCGCGAACTGGTCGTCGGTGGCGGAGGCCAGGGCCCACCAGGTCGGGCCGCTGTACGAGGACCCCACCAGTGCGTAGCCCGAATCGAGCAGCGCCTGATGGCTGGCGGGGTCCGGCGCATCGACTGCGTTCAGCGGGCCGAAACCGTGGCTGTACAGGACGAGCACGCCGTTCCAGACGGCGGGTCTGTCGGCGACCCAGGTCGCGCCATCGGGGAGGGTCCCGGTGACGTGGGTGGCGGTGGTCGTGGTCGTGGTGACGTCGGCCTGGGCGGCGATGCCGCCGGTGAGCACTATCGCCGCGGCCGCGGCGATAGTGGTGAGGGCACGGGTGAATCGTCTGGTCATGCGAACTCCTCGGTTCGGCAGTTATTGACGTTGCCAATTATCGGAGCTCTGAAGGATTGCACAAGGGGGGTGTCGGATGTCACAGCCCGGCATCGATTCTGGCCGCGGGTATTGACGCGGCCTTTCGAGAGGCACATACTTCCTGACAGTCAGGCAACCTGATAATGGCCCCGGCTTCTGCATTCGGCGATGAATCGGAGTGACCATGAAATCCAAGACCTTGCTTGCCGTCGCCGCGTTCGCGACGGCATCCCTCACGGCGATCGCCCTGGCCGGGTGTTCCGGCAGTGGCGGCGCGACTCCGTCGGGCAGCACCAGCGGGCCCATCAAGATCGGTGCGGTCATGCCGTTGACCGGTCCGTTGGCGGCCCTGGGCGCCGGCGACAAGGAGGCCGCCGAGCAGACGGTCGCCGACATCAACAAGGCCGGCGGCATCGACGGTCGGCAGATCCAGCTGACGGTCGCCGACGACAAGACCAACCCCACCGAGTCGGTCAAGCAGTTCAACCAGATGGCCTCGGACAGCAGCTACTCGGCGATGCTCGCGAGCTCGATGACGTCCGCGGCGCTGGCGGTCAGCTCCAGCATCGAGCAGTACAAGATCCCGACGATCGCGCTCAGCCCCGTCGATCAGTACGTCGACGGCAGCAACCCGTATGCGTTCACCTCGCCGGGCAGCACCAAGATCTATGCCGCCGCGCTCGTGGACTACTGGAAGTCGATCGGCGTCAAGACGGTCGCCGTCGCCTACACCGGCACAGACCTGTACGGTCAGACCGGCGAGAAGTCGACCAAGAGCCTGGTCGAGGCGGCCGGAATGAAGATCGTGGTCGACGAGGCCTACGACCCGGCGGCGACGGACTTCACACCGTTGATCACCAAGGTCGTCGCAGCGGGGCCCGACGCGTTCGTGCAGTGGGGCTCCGGGCCCGCACCGGTCATCATCACGAAGCAGATCGCCGGCAAGGGCGTGCACTTCTATGTGACCGGCTCGCAGGCCTCCAACCTGTGGCTGCAGCCGTCCGGCGCCGCCGCTGAGGGCGTCATCGGCGCCACGACCGCCGCGCTGGATCCGGATGCCATCCCCGCCGGCCCGTACAAGGACCTGGTGATGGCCGTGGCAACGCCGTGGCGCGCCCAGAACAACAATGTGAACCCGCCCGAGTTCGCCTACGGCGGCGCGACCGCGATCGAGTTGCTCAAGAACGCGATCGAGAAGGCCGGGTCGACCGACCGCGGCAAGATCCGCGATGCGCTGGAAGCGACCGACCTGCTCACCCCGAACGGCCACTACCACTACAGCAAGACCGATCACATGGGCCTGGATGCCAGCGCCATCGGCATCATGGTCGTCAAAAACGGCGTGTGGAAGGCCACCGACTACCAGCTGAACCGATTCAAGACGGACACACCGAAGTAGCCATGCTCGAAGTGGACCGGCTCTCCCGGGCCTTCGGCGGTGTCTACGCGGCGCGAGACGTCTCGCTCGCCGTGGCCGATGGCGAACTGCGCGGGGTGATCGGCCCGAACGGGGCGGGCAAGTCGACGCTGTTCACCATGATCAGCGGACACCTGCACCCGCATTCGGGCCGCATCACCCTGGACGGGCAGCACATCGACCGGCTGCCGCCGCATCGGAGGGCACAGCTCGGCATCGCGATCGTGTTCCAGGGGGCGCGGATCTTCCCGGGGATGTCGGTGCTGGCCAACGTCGCGGTGGGTGCCACGGCGCGCACCCGGGCGGGGGCGGCCAGCGCCGTGCTGCGCCTGCCGCGGCATCGGCGCGAGGAACGGCAGATCTTCGCCGCCGCATACGAGGCGCTGGCCCAGGTGGGGTTGGCGGACTGGGCGGACCGCGACGCCGAGCAGCTGCCATTGGGGCAGCAGCGGCGACTGCAGCTGGCTCGGGCTCTGACGGCACAGCCGAAGCTGCTGCTGCTGGACGAGCCGGCGTCGGGCCTGCGGGCCAACGAGCGCCGCGACCTGGCGCAGCTGATCCGGCAGCTGCACCGCGGCGGCATGACGATCATGCTGATCGAGCACGACGTGTCGATGGTGACCAGCCTCGCCGACCGGATCACGGTTCTGGATCTGGGTGAGGTCATCGCCGACGGCACCCCTGACGAGATCCGCCGCAATCCGCGCGTCATCTCGGCATACCTGGGCAAGGGGGCCGCGGCATGATGCTCGAGGTCGACGATCTGGTCGTCCGCTACGGTGCGGCCACAGCGCTGGACGGCGTGTCGCTGCGGGTGGATGACGCGGAACTGGTCGCCCTGGTGGGCCCCAACGGTGCGGGCAAGACGTCGCTGGTGAACGCGATCTCGGGACTGGTCAGACCCGTGTCCGGCCGCATCCACGTCGGCGGGCGCGTGGCGCAGGTGCCCGAGGGGCGGCAGATGTTCGGCGAGCTCAGCGTCGAGGACAACCTGCGGCTGGGCGCGTGGCGACACCGCCCGAAGGACACCGGTCCGATCTACGAGCTGCTGCCCGATCTGCAGCGGCTGCGCCGGCAGCGCGCCGACACGCTCTCGGGTGGTCAGCAGCAGATGGTGGCGGTCGGGCGCGCCCTGATGGCCCGGCCCGATCTGCTCGTCGTCGACGAGCTGTCGTTGGGGCTCGCGCCGATGATCGCCGCCCAGCTCGTCGAGCACCTCGCCGTGCTCAACCGCTCGCAGGGCACTGCCGTGCTGCTGATCGAACAGGAGGTCGGCTTGGCCTTCGAACTGTGCTCGCGCGCTTACGTGCTCGAATCCGGGCAGATCGTCGCCGCGGGATCGACGGCGCAGCTGCGCGATGCCCCGGAACTTCAGGACGCGTACTTCGGTGGCCTGGACGTCGAAGGGACGGAGGGCTGATCGTGGCGGACTTCATCACCTTCGTCCTGTCCGGGCTGGCGCTGGCCGGATCCTTCGCGCTGGTCGGCAGCGGCCTGGTCGTCGTCTATCGGGTCACGCACGTGCTCAACTTCGCGCAGGGCATGCTGGCCGTGTTCGGCGCGATGATCTCCTACTCTCTGCTCGGTGGCATCCTGCCGCACGGGCTCGCAGAACTGGTCGCTGTGCTCTGCTGCGTCGCGATCGGCGTGGCCCTGGGGATCGCGGCGATCGGCAAACGCGGCACACCGCCGATGATCGCGCTGCTGATCACGCTGGGGCTCGGCATGATCGCCGAGGCCGTGGTCGTGTGGGTGTGGGGGCAGACGCCCGTCTCGCCGCCGGGGGTGCCCGGCTCGATCGACGTCTTCGGTGTGAGCCTGGAGAACCAGCGCATCCTCGTCTTCCTGGTGGCACTTGTCACCTTCGCCCTGCTCAGCCTGTTCTTCGCCCGCACCGACATCGGCAAGGCGCTGACGGCGGCGGCATCCAACCCGCATGCGGCACGGCTGGTGGGCATCAACACCCGCATGATGGGGCTGGTCGCGTTCGGCATCGCGGGTGCGCTGGGTGGCCTTGCCGGGGTGCTGATCGCGCCCACCACGGCCATCTCGGTCGCCTCGGACCTTCCGCTGATCCTCAGCGGCTTCGCGGCCGCGATCTTCGGCGGTCTGCGCAGCCCCTGGATGACGTTCCTGGGCGCGGTGATCCTGGGTGTGGTCGGACAGCTGGTCGCCGCCTACGGCAACGGCTCCTACCAGACCCCGGTCGCTCTGCTGATGATGCTGATCATCATGATCGTGCGCGCCGGCACGATGACTGAGGAGGAGGCGAAATGAGCACGAGTGCTCTGCGGGTGCGTCCGGTCCTGGGGCCGGTGCGCTGGATCGTCGCCGCCGTGATCTTCATCCTCCTGGGGCTGCTCCCGCTGGTCCTGACCGATCTGACGTTCTTCGTGCAGACGGTGCTCGCGGCCGTGGTCGTGACCGGGTTGTCACTGTTCATGGGATACGCCGGGCAGGTCTCGCTGGGCCAGAGTGCGTTCGTCGCGATCGGCGGGCTCACCGTTGCGACGCTGACCGTCAACCTCGGGTGGCCGCCGCTGCTCACCCTGGTGCTGGCACCCGTGCTCGGCGCGATCGTGGCCGCCCTCATCGGCTGGCCCCTGCTGCGCCTGCGCGGGCACTACCTCGCGTTCGGCACCCTGGCGGTGCTACTGATCCTGCAGACCGTCATGGCGACGGTGCCGTTCCTGGGCGGCGGCGTCGGCATCTTCGGCATCCCACCGCTGTCGGTCGGACCGATCGTCCTCAGCGGCCAGCTGCCCTATGCATACCTCGCCCTCGTGGTCCTGGCCGCTGCCATGGTGACCGCGCACAATCTCGTGAACTCCCGGTTCGGCCGCGGCATCCGCGCCCTGGCCGGCAGCGAGACCGCGGCGGCCTCCAGCGGGGTCTCGGTGCTGCGCAGCAAGATCGTCGTCTTCGCGATCGCCGGGGCCTTCGCCGGGCTGGCCGGGGGCATCGGCGCGTTCTTCACGCCGTTCGTCAGCCAGGACACCTACCCACCGCTGGCCTCGTTCGGCTACGTCATCATGGCGATGGTGGGGGGCCTCGGAACCCTGTGGGGCGGTGTGGTCGGCGCAGTGGCGATCAGCCTGTGGCTGCAGCTGCTCAGTGCGCTGGCGACGCTGCCCGGGCTGCCGCCGACGGCGGGCCCGATCCTGCAGTACGCCGGCTATGGCATCGTGCTGGTCGTGTTCCTGCTGCTCCTGCCCCGGGGCATCGTGCCATCGGTGGCCGGCGCCGCGTCGTGGTGGCGTTCCCGTCGTCGTCCGCCGGCGGCAGGTGGCGCCGTGCGGCATGAGGAGCTCACCGCCGATGTCCACTAGCACACCGGCTGCGGCGCCAGCAGAGACCGCGCTGCCGCCGGCCACGATGCTCTACCTGATCAAACAGGTCGAGCTCGCGGTCCGCTCGCGCCTGGATGAACTGACCGCGGCCCACGGCATCACGACGATCCAGTACACGGCGCTCACGGTGCTGCGACGGCATCCAGGGCTCATCGCCGCGCAGCTGGCGCGGATGTCGTTCGTGCGCGCACAGAGCATGACCCAGCTGCTGGGCGCGCTCGAGTCCCGCGGCCTGGTGCGCCGGGTACCCGACCCGGCGTCGCGCCGACAGATGCGCATCCTGCTCACCGATGCTGCGAACGAGCTTCTGGACCGAATGTACGTGAAGGCGGTCGAGATCGAGCAAGAGATGACGGCAGGCCTGTCGCCGGCAGAGGTGACACAGCTGGGCACGATGCTGCAGTCCTGCCGCGCTGCCCTCGCCGACAGCGCCGCCCGCTGAGCGCCGCCGTTGATCGGGCTTCCGCCCCGCGAAATCGGCGGGGTGTCGGACGCCGGGTGCGACCAGGGTGGAGTTGTCATCCATTGCGAAGGAGCCACCCGATGCAGCCCAGCGACCCGTCCACGTGGGAATTCCCGGTCACCGACGCGTTGGCCTCGGCCGGCCCGCCGTGGCTGGACGGCAAGGTCGCGGTGGTCGCCGGTGGAGGCCTTTCCGGACCGGAGGGCGGGGTCGGATTCGCGATGGCGTGGCTGTACCATCGCAACGGCGCGGCCGTGGCCGTGCTGGACCGCGACGCCGGCGCGGCGCAGCGCACCGTGGACGGCCTCCGTGCGGCAGGCGGTGTCGCTGAGGCGTTCATCGTGGACATGACCGACGACGCGGATGTCGCACGGACGGTGGATGCGGTCCTCGAGCGGTTCGGACGCATCGACGTCGTCGCCGATTCGATCGGCGGAGGTGGGGTGGAGGGCATCTTCGAGACGAGCGTCGAAGCGTGGGATTTCGCGATGGACCTGAACCTGAAGTCCGCGTGGTATCTGCTGCGGCACGCGCAGAAGCATATGACTGAGGGTGGTTCGGCAGTGCTGATCTCATCCGGCGCCGCCGAGGGCCGCGGGCCCGGCCTGCCCTACAGCATCGCGAAGGCGGCGCTGGAGAAGCTCACGACCGGTGCTGCCGCGACGCTCGCGCCACGGCGCATCCGCGTCAACTGCGTGCGGGTGGGAATGATCTGGGGCGCGTTCGCCGCACACGGCATGGACCAGAAGCAGCGTGAGATCCGCCGGCAGAACGTCGCGATGGGCGTGGAGGGCAACAATTGGGACATCGCCTCGGCGGCTCTGTTCCTCTCCACCGACGCTGCACGCTGGGTATCGGGCCAGATCCTCTACGTCGACGGCGGCGGCTTCGCCATGCGCAACGTCGGCCAGGCCGGCGCGAAGTAGGCCGCAGGCCGCGCGCGGCATCCGTCCCTGTCCCGCACTGACATGAACGACCCTTCAGTTTCCTCGAATGGTCGGAATCCCCCGGATCATTCCGACCATTCGCGGCAAGTCACGACGGCCGGCGGTCACGTGCCCGCACCCGCGCGGCGGCGGATGCCGCCACGACGCCGATCACGGGACAGATCGTCATGACGATCGCGGCGGGGACGGCCGTGCCGGTGCCTGCGATGCCGCCCAGCGGCGATGCGATCGCACCCAGGACGAACTGGGTGAAGCCGATCAGCGCCGACCCGGTGCCGGCACTGCGGCCCGCCGCACCGATGTCGAGTGCCGATGCGGTCGACATCATCGTGCCGCATCCGATGCAGAAGGCCACCACCAGCGGCAGATACGTCGCGAGCGTCAGCGACTGCGTCAGGGCGAGTGCCCAGGTGAGCAGGGCGGCGCCGAGCGCGAGCAGCTGGCCGGAGCGCAGCGCTCCGGCCGGTGTCCAGCACGCGGCGAGCCTTCCGCTCAACCATGCGCCCAGCATCACGGCGACCGACGTCGCGGTGAACGTGAAGCCGTATCCGATCGCGGTGATGCCCAGGACGTCCTGCACGATGAACGACGACGAGCCGATGTAGGCCATCAGGCCGGCATAGGCCGTCGCGAACGCGATCGCCCAGCCCGCGAAGCGCCGATCGCGCAGCAACCGGGCCATGGCGTGGCCGATCGCGCGGGGTGTGGCAGGGTGTCGTCGCTCGTGCGGAAGGCTCTCGGGAATCGCGAACGCCGCGGTCAGCAGCATCCCGGTCGCCAGCACCGCGAGTCCCAGCAGCGCCGTCCGCCAGCCGCCGACCTGGGTGAGCAGCGCACCCAGCGGGCTGGCGACCGCGGGGCCCAGCGCCGTCATGATCCACAGTCGACTGAAGGCCCGCACCGCCTCGCCCGGCGCGCTGAGGTCGGCCACGACCGCGCGCGCGAGGACCGAACCCGCCGCGCCGGCGAAGCCCTGCACGCCACGGACAAAGATCAGCATGCCGATCACGGGGCTCGCGACGGCGAGGAAGCAGCAGACGGTGAAGACGGCGAGGGCGACGATCAGCGTGCGGCGTCGGCCGAAGACGTCCGAGATCGACCCGATCACGAGCTGGCCCAGCGCCGAGCCGATCAGGAACGCGGTCAGCGTCAGCTGCACGACCGATGCCGGCGCGCCGAGGTCGGCGGAGATGTCGGGGAACGCGGGCAGATAGAGGTCTGTCGACAGCGAGCCCGCCATCGAGAGATAGCCGAGCGCGCCGGTCAGCCGGACGCCGAGCCGGCGCCCGGCCGGCTGCGTCATGTCGCCGCGACGTCCGCGCGGGCACCCCTCTTCGCGAGCTGGATCTGCTCGTAGACGAAGTGCCGCAGTTCGGTGAACCGGGCAAGCGAGCGCGTCTCGAGCTGGTCGCGCTCCTCGCCCAGATCGACGATCAGGTCCTGCTGCACGACTGTCGGCGAACTCGAGAGCATGATGACGCGCTCGCCGAGGTAGACGGACTCGTCGATGTCGTGCGTGACGAACAGGATCGAGATGCCCAGCCTCTTGCGCACGCGGCGTACGAGGTCCTCCAGGTCGGCACGGGTCTGCGCATCCACCGCCGCGAACGGCTCGTCCATCAACAGGACCTCAGGCTGGTAGGCGATCGCGCGCGCGATCGCCACGCGCTGCTGCATGCCGCCGGACAGCTGCCACGGGTAGGAGCGGGGGACGTGATCCAGCCCCACGTTCTCCAGCGCCTCGGCCACCAGCTCCGCGCGCTGCGCCTTCGGCATCCCGGCGTTCTTCAGCGGCAGTTCGACGTTCTCGGCGACCCGCAGCCAAGGGAACAGGGATCGGCCATACTCCTGGAAGACCACGGCCATGTTCTTCGGAGGCGCCGTGATCTTCTCACCGCCGAGGACGACCTCGCCCTCGGTCGGAGCGAGCAGGCCTGCGATGCATTTCAACAGCGTGGTCTTGCCCGAGCCGGACGGACCCACCAGGCACGTCAGCTCGTTCTTGCCCAGGTCGAACGTGAGGTCGCGGACGGCTTCGATGTCGCCGCCGTCGGTGCTGTACACCTTCTTCAGTCCGCGCACCGACAGCAGGGTGTCTGCGGCGGGGAGGGTGCGCCCGCCGGTGATCGTGTTCAGGGGAGTGTCAGGCAGCATTCTCGAGGTCCTTCAGTCCGTGGTACCAACGCAGCATGCGTCGTTCGAAGACGCGGAAGATGATCGCGACGGCGTAGCCGAGCAAGCCCAGCACCAGGATGCCCGACCACATCTCGGGGATCGCGAACCGTCGCTGGAATTGGATGATCGAGAAGCCCAGCCCGGAGGTCGTCGCGAACATCTCGGAGATGACCATCAGGATCAGGCCGATCGGCAGGCACTGCCGCACCCCGGCGAGGATCTGCGGGGCAGCCGACGGCAGGATCTGATAGCGCACTCGGTTGAACCCGTAGATGCCGTACGAGCGGCTGGTCTCGTTCTGCACCGGGTCGGCGGCCCGCACGCCCTCGATCGTGTTCAGAAGCACGGGCCAGATGCTGGCCAGCGCGATGAGGAAGATCTTCTCCGCATCGGTGGGCCCGAACAGCAGCAGCAGTGCGGGGATCAGTGCGGGCGCCGGGAGGGCGCGGAAGAACTCGAACACCGGCTCGGTGATCGAGCGCAGCGTGCGGTTGAGGCCGATCAGGACGCCCAGCAGGATGCCGAGCACGATCGCCGCGATCACTCCCACGGCGAACCGGCCGATGCTGGGCAGCACATCCTCCCAGAATGCCGGGCCGAACCAGACGCGGAAGAAGGTGGTGACCAGTTCACCCGGCGCGGGGACGAAGAAGTTCGGTGAGAGCAGCGTCGACAGCCACCACAGCAGGATGAGAATGATGGGCAGACCGAGGACGAATCCGATGCCGGTGATCAGTTTCTTCACGAGGCCGCCTCCTCTCGCACGGAGTGGTGCCAGCTCAGCAGGCGCCGCTCCAGCGCGCGGGCGCCGAAGTTGATCACGACGCCGAGCAGCCCGGTCGCCAGCACGAGTGCGTACATCGTGGTGTACAGCCCGGCGTTCTGGGCGCTGAGGATCTCGAGTCCGAGACCCGGCGTGCCGATGATCAGCTCGGCCGTGATCGCCAGGATCAGCGCCACCGCGGCAGCCAGCCGCAGACCCGTCATCAGGTAGGGGAGGGTGGTCGGGAACACGATGTCCTTGATGCGCTGCCACGCCGAGAACCCGTAGCTGCGGCCCGTGCTCATCGCCACCTGGTCGACGTCGGCGACGCCGTACAGCACCTGGATGAACACCTGCCAGAACGCGGCGTACACGATCAGCAGCAGGCTCGACTCGATCCGCACGCCGAACAGCAGCACCGCCAGCGGGATGAGCGCGACCGAGGGGATCGGGCGGAGGAACTCGACGGTGGAGTGCGTGGCCCGCCGCAAGAAGGGCGACAGGCCGATGACCACACCGAGGACGCACGCGAGCACGACGGCGATCAGGAGTCCCAGCGCCCAGGCGATCAGCGTGTCGCCGACGGCGAGCCAGAAGTCGCCCAGTGTCGCGATCTGCGCGAGCTGGGGGATCACTTCGGTCGGGGGCGGCAGGTACTTCCCGTTGACCAGGCCGCTGCGCGCGGCGGCCTCCCAGATGATCAGGAATGCCAGGATGCCCGCCAGGCCCAGCAGCGCTCGCTTCGGACGCATTCGGCGCCGACGGGAGCGCGCCTGCGCGACCGCGACGATACGGGTGATGGTCTCCTCGGGGGCGGCGGCCGTCATGATGCCGCCGGCTCGGACGTGCCGGGCAGGGTCGGGTACGTCTGGCGCAGGTCGGCCTTGCGGATCTTGCCGCTGGCGGTCCGGGGCAGCTCGTCGACGAACACGACCGCACGAGGGATCTTGTACTTCGCCAGGCGTCCCTGCAACTGGCCAATCACGTCTTCGGCGCTCAGCGCCGCGGCGCCCTCCTGCGTGGCGATCGCGATCGGCACCTCGCCCCACTTGGCGTCCGGCACGCCGATCAGGGCGACACCCGAGATCTGCGGGAGCTGCATGATCGCACTCTCGACCTCGGCCGAATAGATGTTCTCGCCGCCGGAGATGATCATGTCCTTCAGCCGGTCGGAGATGTAGATGTAGCCGTCCTCGTCGAACGAGCCGAGGTCGCCCGACCGGAACCAGCCGTCCACGATCGCATCGGCGGTGGCCTCGGGGCGACGCCAGTACTCGGTGATGACGTTGGGACCGCTCACCCAGATCTCGCCGACCTCGCCCGGCGGCAGCGTGCGGCCGTGCTCGTCGACGATCTTCACATCCGTGAAGAAGTGCTTGAGTCCGGACGATCCCATCTTCGCGATGCTCATACTCGGCGGCAGCGCGGTCGCGCCGGGGGACGTCTCGGTCATCCCGTAGCCGCACGAGAAGTGCAGCCCGCGCTGCTCATAGGCCTCGAGCATCCGCTGCGGCATCGTGGAGCCGCCGCATGTGAGGTGGCGCAGACTGGAGATGTCGGTGGTGGCGAAGTCGGGGTGCTCCTGCAG
The DNA here is from genome assembly GCF_039537285.1 of Microbacterium kribbense. Lineage (NCBI taxonomy): Bacteria > Bacillati > Actinomycetota > Actinomycetes > Micrococcales > Microbacteriaceae > Microbacterium > Microbacterium kribbense. Next base: position 16,812 of record NZ_BAABAF010000002.1, read on the forward strand.
CAGCTGGAAGGTGGTGGGCACGCCCGAGAGCATCGTGATCTGCTCTTCCTGGACCGTGCGCAGCACGGCGCCGGGGTCGAACTTCTCGTGCAGGATGACGGTGCCGCCCTGCAGCAGCACGGGCAGTGCGCCCATGCCCAGGGATGCCACGTGGAACATCGGCGAGATCAGCAGCACGCGTTCGCCTGCACCGATCCCGTAGTCCAGAATCGCGTTGAAGGAGTTCCAGGTGAGGTTGCCGTGGGTGAGCACGGCGCCCTTCGGACGTCCGGTGGTACCGGACGTGTAGAGGATCATCGCCGGGTCCTCGAGGGCCACCGGCCGGTCGAGGTCGTCGGTCGAGCCCGACTCCAGGACGCTCTCGTAGTCGTCCACGCCGGGCGACGCCGTCCCCCCCACCTGGATGCGGCGGCGGGCGCTCGTGGACCACGTACCCGCACGGGCGAGCTCATGCAGGTCGGCATGGAAGATCAGGGTGGATGCCTCGGCGTCGTCGACGGCGAATTCGACCTCGGGTGGGGCGAGCCGGGTGTTCAGCGGCACGAAGATCGCGCCGAGCATCGTGGTGGCGAACAGCGACTCGAGGAATGACGGGTGGTTGTTGCCGAGGTAGGCGACGCGATCGCCGCGCTGCACGCCGCGCTCGTGCAGCGCATTCGCGAGCCGGGCGATGCGCTCAGCGAGCGCGTCGTAGCCGATGCGCTCGTCCCGGAACGCGACCGCGATGTCCTCTTCGCGCATGCGCTGCGCACGACGCGCGACCCAGGTGCCGATCCCCTGGTTCTGCATGGCTTCTCCTTCGACGGTGGATATATAGGGGTACCCGGCGCCGCCCTGCGGGCGGCGCCGGGACGGATCAGTCGACGATGACCTTGTCGAGATCGGGTGCCTTGGCGACGAAGTTGTACTTCTGCGCCATCGTACTGAGGTTCTCGATCACCGAGCGGTCGAGCTGGCCGGTCAGGTGCTCCAGGTGGATGCCCTTCACGACGTCGGCCGGCATGCCGGTGAAGGCGACGATCGCGTCGTCGTAGTGCGCGGTGTCGTCCATGGCAGCCTTCGTGCTCTCGCTGATCGCGTCGCGGAACGCCTTCACGACCTCGGGGTGGGCATCCGCGTAGGCACCAGAGGTGAACGTCACCATCGTGTACAGGTTCGGGATGGTGCGCATCGGGTCGCCCAGGAAGGTCATGCCCTCCTGCGCGAGCGCGGCGGACAGGAACGGCTCCGGCACCCAGGCCGCGTCGATGTGGTCCTCTTCGAGCTGGGCCAGCTGGTCGGGGAACGCGATCTCGGTGAATTTGACCGCCTTCGGGTCGCCGCCCTCGGCCTCGACCGAGGCCATCGTGGTCAGGTCGCCCTGGGTGTTCAAGGCGTTCACGGCGACCGTCTTGCCGGCGAGGTCCTTCCATGACGCAATACCGGAGGACTTCTTCACGACGACGCCGGAGGGCGCCTTGTCCTCGGGGACCTCGATGCTGGAGTAGCCGGCGATGATGTTCATGTCCAGGCCCTGGCTGGCCGCGACCAGCACCGACAGCGGGTTGCCGACGGCGAACTGGATGGACTGGCTGGACACGGCCGGCAGCAGTGCGGCGCCGCCCTGGCCGAGCTGGACCTTGACGTCCAGCCCGTGCTTCTTGAAGATGCCGTCGTCGATGCCCATCTGCACAGCGGCGGACGGGGCGATCTTCAGCAGGCCGACGGTGACCGGGGTGAGGTCGCCGCCGCCGGCGGGAGCGCCGCTCTTGTCGCCGCCGCTCAGCGATCCGGATGAACAGGCGGTCAGTGCCAGCGCAGCGGCGGCGGCCACGGCGAGGGCCGTGAAGCGGGTCTTCTTCATTTCAGTGACTCCCTTGTTACTGCGTGTGTGATTGCGATTCGGGTGGAGGATGCCCGGTGCCGGGCGGGTACTGGGTGGGCCTGGTGCGGCTCAGGCGTAGAACCGGCTGAGCCCCCGGGCGACGACGGCGGGCTTCGTGCCGCCCTCGATCTCGATCGTCTGATCGACGGCGATCTGGTAGCCGCCGGCGACCTCGGTGATGTCGGCGATGACGGCGTTCATCCGGATTCGAGAGCCGACCTTCACCGGCGAGACGAAGCGCACCTTGTCGAGTCCGTAGTTGACCTTCGTGGTCACGCCCTCGACATCCAGCAGCTCGGTCCACATCGGGATCGTCAGCGACAGGGTGAGGAACCCGTGTGCCACGGCACCGCCGAACGGGCCGGTCTTGGCGCGCTCGGGGTCGACGTGGATCCACTGGTGGTCATCGGTGGCGTCGGCGAACGTGTTCACCTGGTCCTGGGTGACCTCGCGCCACTGTGTGTAGCCGAGGTCGCGGCCCACGAGGCCCGGCAGGTCTGCGTATGCAACGGTGGTGGTCATTGTCTCTCCTCGATGTCAGGCGGATGCGGATGGCAGGTCAGCGGTCAAGTCCGAGCAGGCGCACGGCGTTGCCTTTCATGATCGACGGCATCACTTCGGGTTTGAACGCCGTCTGCTCGGCGTCTTTGCGCCACCGGTCCGGAGTGATCAGCGGGAAGTCCGAGCCGAAGAGGACGCGGTCTTTGATGATCGAGTTCGCGTAGCGGACGAGCTCAGCCGGGAAGTACTTGGGGCTCCAGCCGGACAGGTCGATCCAGGTGTTGTGCTTGTGGGTGGCCACCGACAGCGCCTCGTCCTGCCACGGCACCGACGGGTGGGCCATGATGATCTGCAGGTGGGGGAAGGCGGCAGCGACGGCATCCAGGAGCATGGGATTGGAGTAGCCGAGCCGGAACCCGTACCCGCCCGGCAGGCCTGCGCCGATGCCGGTCTGCCCGGTGTGGAACAAGGCGGGGATGCCGGCGTCCTGGATCGCTTCGTAGAGCGGGAACCAGCGCTCGTCGCTCGGGTCGAAGCCCTGGACGGTCGGGTGGAATTTGAACCCGCGCACACCGCTGTCCTCGACCAGCCGCCCGATGCGGTCCAGGGCGTCCTCGCGATGCGGGTCGACGGAGCCGAACGGGATCAGGATGTCGTTGTTGTGAACGGCGCCGGCGACGATGTCCTCGTTCGAGATCGGGGCGTGGTGCAGCTGCGTCTCGGCGTCGACCGTGAACACGACCGCCGCGGTCCTGCGTTCGCGGTAGTACGCGGCGACGGAGTCGATGTCGCGGGCGGGGCCGCCCGCGCCGAAGTACTTGTCGGCCGCCGCGGCCAGTTCGGCGGGCAAGGAGTTGCCGCCGTGGCCGTCGTCCTCGATGTGCACGTGCACATCGATCGCGTCGAGCGCGGCGACGTCGATCGCAGGTTCGTAGCGGGTCATCGGGATCAGGCTTTCGCGGCGGTGGGCTGCAGGTCGTCGGGCAGCGGCGGGAATTTCTCGCCGACGTCCTGCGCCTGGAACAGACCGGCGAAGTCCGCGTGCAGCGCGTCGTAGCTCCAGCCGCCGTCGTGGTACGCGGTCACGACCGGCTCCGGGTGCGACCAGACCTGCAGCCGGTCGCCGCCGACGCCGATGGCCTGGCCGTTGACGCCGGATGCCTCGTCCGAGGCGAGGTAGGCGATCAGGCCTGCGACGTCGTCGGCGGTGCCGAAGCCGAGGTCGTGGCGGAAGAACGGCGGCATGGGCTCGCCCTGCGCGTCCGCTTCCATCGCGGCCGCGAAATATGGGACTGTTGCGGTCATCGCCGTGGCGGCCACCGGGATGACGGCGTTGGCGGTGATGCCGGCCTTCTTCAGCTCGAGCGCCCAGGTCCGCACCATACCGACGATGCCCGCCTTGGCTGCGGCGTAGTTGGTCTGGCCGAAGTTGCCGCGCTGCCCGGTGGGCGAGCCGATGCAGATGATTCGCCCGGCGATCTCGTTGGCACGCATGTAGGTGGCGGCCTCGCGCACGCAGGTGAACGTGCCGCGCAGGTGCACGCCGATGACGGTGTCGAAGTCGTCGTCACTCATCTTCCAGAGCACGGTGTCCCGCAGCACGCCGGCGTTGGTGACGAGGATGTCCAGGCGTCCGTACGTGTCGACGGCCGTCTGCACCAGCTGCTTCGCGGTCTCGGTCGACCCGACCGGTGCGACGACGCTGACGGCCTGACCGCCGGCGGAGGTGATCGAGGCGACGGCATCGGCGGCGGTCGCGGCATCGACGTCGTTGACGACCACGGCGGCGCCCTGGCGGGCGAGTTCCTGCGCATAGGCCAGGCCCAACCCGCGGCCGGATCCTGTGACGATGGCGACTTTGCCTTGCAGTGACATCCGCTGCTCCTTTGCGTTGTACGTGAATCCGATGTAAACCTAAATCATTGAAAAAGTCAATTGTCGTTGTCGACGAAGATCGAACGAGGAAGTGAGGCGCGATGGATCACATGGCTGTGCAGACGCGCGATGGCACGGATCAGCGGTTCTGGAACACCTCGGTCAGCGGGGACCTCGCGTTCCTGCTGGCCCGCGCGAACTCTCTTTCGCTGGCGGGTGCGAACGCGGCGCTGGCGCAGGAGGGGCTGAAAGTGCGGTCGTACTCGGTGCTGGCGCTGGCTGCCTCCGACGAGAGGCCGACGCAGCGTGAGCTCAGCGAGTTCCTGCGGCTGGACCCGAGTCAGATCGTCGCCCTGGTCGACGGACTGCAGCGACGCGGCTGGGTCAGCCGCGAACCTGACCCGCAGGACCGCCGTGTCAACGTCGTGGTGGCCACGGACGCGGGTCGCGCGGCGTGCGAGCGAGCGCACGCCCGCGTGACCGAGCACCAGCGCGGGCACTTCGACATGCTCACGGACGACGAGCGGGCGTTGCTCACGAGCCTGATGCGGCGACTCGCCGGGGTCGCCGAGTAGCGTTCAGGAGGCCTCCAGCACGAACCGGTCACGGGCGGCGAAGATGCCCACCACGCCCTGCCCTGCCATCACGGCCGCAAGCAGGATCAGGGGCACGATCCACCCGCCGGTCACCGCGTGCACAGCGCCGAAGACGACCGGGCCGACCGCCGCGATCAGATAGCCCACCGACTGAGACATGCCCGACAGCGCGGCCGCTGTGTCGTGGTCGCGCGAGCGCTGCGCGAGCAGGGTCAGCGCCATGCCCAGCGACGAGCCCGAGAACACCCCGACGATCGCCACCCAGAGGTCCACCCCGCCCGGGGCGAGCATCAGGCCTGCGGTGCCGATGATCCCCAGCACCGGGATCGCGGCCGGGGCGATCCGCACGCCCCGCCCGCGCAATGCGAACGGAACGCCCAGCGATCCGGCCAGCGAGAAGATCTGGTACACCATCACGTCGACACCGGCCAGCGCCTCGCTGCGGCCGAACGACGTGGAATACGCGGCCAGCCACGTCACCAGCATGTAGAAGCTCGCCGACTGCAGACCCATGTAGCCGGCGACCTGCCAGGCGATCCGATCCCGCCAGATGCCGGTGCGCGCACGATGCGCCGTCGAATCGACGGTCGGGCGGGCGTGGATGCCATCGGTGCGGCGAGTGGCGATGCCCCACGCGATCGCTGCGAACGGCAGCAGTGCGGCCCCGATGATGAGCAGCGCGAAGCGCCAACCGGCGCCGCCCGGCCCCGGACCGACCTGCGAGACCGGCACCGCGACGCCGGACGCGACTGCACCGACCCCGCTCAGCAGCGCGGTGTACAGCGCCATCATCAGCGGCACGCGCAGGAACTCGCGCTTGATCATCGCCGGCATCAGCACGTTCACGATCGCCAGCGCCGCGCCGATCAGCGCCGTGCCCAGCCACAGGCTGAGAACCGGACCCGGCAGCGACCGCACGATCGTGCCGGCCAGCAGCAGCACCAGCGACCAGAACACGGTGCGGGCCATGCCGAAGCGCCGGCTCAGCGTGTGCGCGAGCGGCGAGATCAGCGCCCAGGCGACCAGCGGCACGGCCGCGAGCAGGCCCAGCGCGGCCGCCGACATGCCGGTGCCGGTGCCGATCTGAGCCAGCAGCGGACCCAGCGAAGTGATCGTCGGCCGCATGTTGGCCGCGACCAGCAGCACCGCGACGGTGAGCGCGACGGCTGAGCCCGTCCTGGTCGCCGCGTCAACTCTCACCGCACCAGACCCTAGTCCAGTGCGAGTAGCGTTGCGGAAATGGCCGCACCTTCCGCCGCCCGGCTGCCGGTTCGGCCGCTGGCACTGCTGACGATCGTCGTCGTGTTCGCGGCGGCGATGCTGCGCGGCCCGATCCTGGCCGTGGCCCCGGTCGCGCGCGAGATCGGCTCGGACCTGGGCGCCAATGCCGCGGTCGTGGGCCTTTTGACCAGCATCCCGGTGTTCTGCTTCGCGATCGGCGCCCCGCTTGCCATCGCGCTGATCCGACGCGGCGGCGCCGACGCCGCGCTGACCGTGGCGATGGTCGGTGCGATCGCCGGCTGCATCGTGCGGTCGTCGGGCGGCATCTGGGCGGCGCTGGCGGGGGCCGCGATCCTGGGGGCCTTCGTCACGATCGGCAACGTGGTGATCCCCATGGTGATCGCTCGGGAATACCGCAGCCGCACCGCGCACACCATGACCGGCGTCTACACCTCCGCCTTGAACGTCGGCACGATGACCGCGACGATCGCCACCGAGCCGCTGTCGGGCATGATCGGGTGGCGGGCGGCCGTACTGACCTGGTCGGTGTTCGGTCTGGCGGCGCTGGCCGTGTGGCTGCCGCTGCGCGGCTGGCGCACGGCGCTGCTCCCGCGCGCCGGCCAGAGCGCCGGGCCGCGTGCGGGCGCGGTGTCGGTGCTGCGGCACGGTCCGACCTGGCTGCTGGCGGCGGCGTTCGCCGGGCAGGCGTTCGCCTTCTATGCGATGACGGCGTGGCTGCCGACCCTGCTGGCCGACCAGGGCTTCAGCGGCACGGCGGCCGGGGCGATCGCGTCGATCTTCCAGATCGCCGGCATCGCCGGCAGCCTCCTGCTGCCGGTCATCACGATCCGCCGGTCGATCCGGGCCGGGGTGCTCGCGGTCGGGATCGGCTGGCTGGTCGTGCCCCTCGGGTTCCTGTTCCTGCCCGGGCTGTGGCTGGCGTGGTGCGCGATCGGCGGCCTCGCGCAGGGCGCCGGCATCACCGTCGTGTTCATCATGATCAACGGATTCGGCGATGACGAGCACACCACCGCCGGTCGCTCGGGCATCGTGCAGGGGCTCGGCTATGCGGTGGCCGCGTTCGGCCCGATGCTGCTGGGTGCGCTGCGCGAGGCCACCGGCGCCTGGACCGTGCCACTGCTCGTGGTGCTGGCCGCGGTGCTGCTGTTCCTGATCCCCGGCCTGGGCGTCACGAAGTTCCTGCGCCGGCCGGCAGACTGACTGCGGTCACGGCGAGACCTCCTCGAACACGCGGTTGCGGGTGTGCGCCGTGAACTGCGCCAGGATCGACGCGATGATCAGGAACGACGAGATCAGCATCAGCGCACCGAGCACCGACAGGTGCGGCACCAGCGGCGCCAGGATCAGGATGCCGATCCCGCCGCCCACATGGCCGACGCCGTCGACGATCGCGAATCCGGTCGAGCGCGCCCGGGTCGGGAAGCTCTCGACCGTCAGCGCGTAGCTCGGCGAGACCCACAGGTTGAATCCGGCGAAGATGAGGATCGCACCGATGAACACGATCGTCAGTGAGCTGCCGCCGAGGGCGACCACGAACGCGCCGATGAAAGTGACGACGGTGCCGATCGGCAGCCAGTAGCGGCGCTCCAGCTTCTCGACGATGAACGACATCACCACGGCCTCGATGATGAATCCGACCGATCCGACCGCGGCGATCACGCCGGCCTCGGGCGGACTGAACTTCAGCGAGGTGAGCACTGTCGTGAAACCTGCCGCGAATGCATAGACCGTGATGTAGCCCACGAACCACATGCAGAACAGCAGGATGACGCGGCGCAGGTACACCGGATTCAGGAAGATGTCGCCGTACGGGATCCGCCGTGCCGGCGGCCAGTGCGTGGGTATCTCATCCAGGTTCGGTGCGGCCAGCGGGCCACGACGGGCCGCGCGCTTCTCCATGTCGGTCGCGATGACGTCGGCGTCCAGGGTCCGGCCCCGTTGCAGCAGCCAGCGCACCGATTCGGGCAGTTGGAACCGCAGGATGATCGCGATCACCGCCAGCACGGCGCCGATCACGTACATCCAGCGCCACCCGCTCTCCAGACCCGTGGCGAACGGGATGCCGGTCGGCCAGGGGGCGGGACCGGTGGTCAGGATCAGGCCGAGCCAGATGCCGAAGAACGCGCCCAGGGCGGACATGATGAACACCACCGTCGTGAACTTCGCTCGGGACTGCTTGGGCGCGACCTCGCCGACGTACGTGTTCACGATCGCCAGATCGGCTCCGACGCCGATGCCGGTGATGATGCGCGAGACGACGAAGTTGCCGAAGTCCGGCGACAGGGCCGAATAGAGCGACCCCAGCCCGGTGATCAGCATCGTGATCAGCAGCATGTTCCGTCGCCCGATGCGGTCCGACAGCGGAGAGAGCACCAGTGTGCCGACCACGTAGCCGAGCAGGTTCAGCACCGTCGGCAGTGCCAGCGAATCCAACGCGGTCTCGGGGGTGCAGCCGGTGACCAGCTGGGTGCACATCTGCACGAACGACACGTTGATGTCGAAGATGTCGTAGAACGTGAACAGGAAGCCCAGCCCGATGATCGCCAGGAACGCCGGCGACATCGACCAGGTGCGGATGCGGTCCAGCCGCGCCATCACCAGCCGTGACTCCTGTGGGATCGGCTCGCCCTCCGGGTTCGCCCTCCGGGTGCTCGCCGCACCGGTGCCGCTCATGGCAGCCACCCGATGCGGAGCGTGATTACTGTGTGCATGTCAAACTCCTTCACTTCGACGTGAATTCGGTTCCATGCGCGGTTTCACAGAATGCAACGGCTTCGTGCGGTGGGCCCATCGCCCCAGCGGGTGCACGCTGCGTTGCCGTGCCGCTTCGAACGTTACGCCCGCCGGCGGGTCTGAGCGCCGGGTCACAGCAAAATCAAATGTGCAGGTCAACCGGCCATCCGGTGTACGCCTCGGCGAGATACATGCGTCCGGCCCGGGAGTCGGTGACCGAGCGCAGCTCGCCCAGCTGCCGCATCCGGTCGAACCCGGATGCCTCCGGCATCTGGTGGGTCATGCTCGTCATCCACCACGAGAAGTTCTGCGCCTTCCAGATGCGGTGCAGCGCGGTCTGCTCGTAGGCGTCCAGCAGCCGCGTGTCGTTGTCGTGGAAGAACGCCTGCAGGGCGCGGTCCAGCAGCAGCACGTCGGCGATCGCCAGATTCATCCCCTTCGCACCGGTGGGCGGCACGGTGTGCGCGGCGTCGCCGACCAGGGCGACTCGGCCGCGGCGCAGGTCGCGGGCCACGAAGCTGCGGAACTGCAGCACGTCGCGCTGGAAGATTCGCCCCTCCTTCAGCGTGGTGCCGGGCACCCGTGACTGCAGGATCTCCCAGAGCTCGGCCTCGGAGTAGGCGTTCGGATCGACGGTGGGCTCGCACTGGAAGTACATCCGCTGCACCGTGTCGGAGCGCTGGCTGATCAGCGCGAACCCGTTCGGCGAGTTGCTGTAGATCAGCTCGGGCGCACTCGGCGGCGCCTCGCACAGGATGCCGAACCAGGCGAACGGGTACTCCCGGTACAGGCCGTTGTGCGAGCCCGACATCGCCTTGCGCGTCACCGAGTGCGAGCCGTCGGCGCCGACCACGAAGTCGGCGGTGATCTCCAGCGTGCCGCCGTCGGCGTCGACGGCGATCACCTTCGGCTGCGTCGAGTCGACGTCCTCGACCCGCTCCGCCTTGGTGGTGAAGCGGATGTCCTGGCCCGCCGGCAGCAGCGTGCCCAGCAGATCCTGCAGCACCTCATGCTGCGGGTAGAGCCAGACGCCGCGCCCGACCAGGTCGGCGAAGTCGATGCGGTGTCCGGCACCTTCGAAGCGCAGCTCGATCCCGTCGTGGCGGGCTCCGACCTCATGCGCCCGGGTGTCGACGCCCGACGCCAGCAGGGCCTCGACGGTGCCCTGCTCGAGGATGCCAGCACGGATCGTCTGCTCGATCTCGTCGCGGGTGCGGTCGTCGATCACGATCGATTCCACTCCGGCGCGGCCGAGCAGATGGGCCAGCATCAGGCCGGCGGGGCCGGCGCCGACGATAGCGACCTGGGTGCGGACGGTGGTGGTCATGGCGTCTCCCTCGACTGGCTCAGCGACGGCCGGCGGGCGATGCCGGTGCTGTCCCCATTGTGGCCAGTGGTCGTCGGCGGTACGACCATGCACCCATTCAATGAGAATCGGACCGGTACAGGTGTGGGTGTCGGTGGCCACGCCTATCGTCGGATGCACGCCAGACAGACCGGACGAACCAGACAGACCGGACGAAGGAGTGCCGATGGCTGAGATCATCCTGTTCCACCACGTGCTCGGACGCACCGCCGCCGTCGAGGCGCTCGCGCAGCGGCTCCGTGCTGGCGGACACGTCGTGCACGTGCCCGACCTCTTCGACGGCCGCGTGTTCGACTCGATCGAGTCGGGCATGGAATACGCCGAGCGTGTCGGACTCGAGCCGATCATCGCGCGCGGCGCGGCCGCTGCGGCCGACTTGCCGGCCGGCATCGTGTGCATGGGGCTGTCGCTGGGGGTGCTGCCGGCGCAGCAGCTCGTGCAGACCCGGCCGGGGGTCGCCGGCGGCGTATTCGTCTCCTCATGCGTGCCCGCCGACACGTTCGGGGCCTGGCCGGGCGAGGTGCCCGTGCAGATCCACGGCGAGGATGCCGACCCGTTCTTCGCCGGCGAAGGCGACATCTATGCCGCCCGCGCGCTCGCCGATGCGCACGAGACGGTCGAGCTGTTCGTCTATCCCGGCTCGAAGCACCTGTTCCTCGAGCGGGGCTTCGCTGATTACGATCCGGATGCCGCCGATCAGGCGCTCGCACGAGTCACGACACTGCTGACCCGTATCGACGCGGCCCGCTGATACCCCGTCACTGCGACAGGGTGCGGCGGATCTCTCGCGCCGCGGCGTGCAGCGCGCTCAGGGGTCGGTCGAGGCGGGCGTGCCGCTCGATGACCACAGACAGTGCGGCCACCACGGTGCCGGAGCGGTCCCGCACCGGCACCGCGACCCCGGTGGCGACGTCCTCGATCGATCCCGGCGCGACGGCATGACCCAGCCGGCGCACCTCGGCGAGCTTGCGGCGCAGCACGGCCGGCTCGGTGATCGTGCCCGATGCCAGGCGCGCCAGCCGGCTGCCGAGCACCCGCTCCTGCAGCTCCGGCTCGGCATGCGCGAGCAGCACGAGCCCCGACGAGGACGCGTGCAGCGGCAGGCGGCCGGCGATCCGGGTGATGTTGGAGGTGGCATCCGGGCTCGACAGGCGTTCCAGGAACAGGGCCTCATCCTGCTCGAGGATGGCCAGCTGGGTGTGCTCGCGCACCTGCGCCTGCACGCGCTCCATCGCCGGCAGCGCCGCTTGGCGCAGCCGCAGGGCGCGGGAAGAGCGGGTGGCCAGCTCCCACAGCCGCATGCCGACCCGCACCCGGCGGTCCTGGTCGCGCTCGAGCAGGCCCACCTCGACCAGCTCGCCGACCAGTCGGTGCGCCGTGGACGACGGCAGGCCGGCACGCCGTCCGATCTCGGCCGCGGTCTGCATGGTGCGGGTCGGGGTGAAGGTCTCGAGCACGCGCAGCACGCGATCGGCGACCGAGTCTCCGGAGGGCGAATTCGCCATGGGGTCACCCTCTCACGTCGCGTCGCGCCTCCCACCAGCATCCTCACCGGTGAGTTGCCAGAAATGGCCGGAATCTCCGAGCCGAAAGTCACCACTTGTGGCAAGTCGAAAGTCCGGACCCAGGCTCGTGGCGGACGGATGCCGGTCGGCGAGCGAGGAGCGCGTGCGAGGGCACCCCGCGATACCCTCGGGCCGGGAGGAACGCCGATGGCCGAGGGGATGCTGGCGCGCATCACGCGCGTGCTGTCGTGCTTCACCGAAGACGCGCCGGCGGCCACGGCCGCCGAGATCGCGCAGCGGGCCGGCATCCCGGCATCCACCGTGCACCGGCTGCTCGCCGACCTGGTCGCCGAGGGGCTGCTGGCCCGCGTGCCCGGTCACCGCTACGGCATCGGCGCTCGGCTGTGGGAACTCGGCGAGCTGTCGCCGCTGGCACTGCGGCTGCGGGAGAGCGCGCTGGCCCACATGGCGCGGCTGTACGACGCGACCGGCGAGAACGTGCACCTGGCGGTGTTGGACGGGCCGACGCCCGAGGAGTCCGCCGCGCTGTTCGTGGGACGGACGACGGGCGCGGCATCCATCCCCACGCTGAGCCGGATGGGCGGCCGCCAGCCGCTGCACACGACCGGCGTCGGCAAGGCGCTGCTGTCCACCCGCGACGCGACCTGGCTGGACCGTTACTTCCAGGTGCCGCTGCAGCGCGAGACCGCGCACTCGGTCACCGACGAGGCCGTGCTGCGCGGCCAGCTGGCCCGCGCCCGGACCCGTGGCTATGCGACCACCCGCGAGGAGATGACACTGGGCAACGTCTCGGTGGCGGCACCGCTGGCGTCGGTGTCGGGCCTGCCGCCGATCGCGATCGGCGTCGTCGTGCACCTGGCGCGCGCGGACGAGCGACGGCTCGCCCCGCTGGTCGTGCAGGCGGCCAAGGATCTGTACCGGGACCTGCGCGGCTCTCACTGAGTGAGAACGACGACGGCGTGGATGCCGCGACCCTGCCACCCTGGAGAGGAACTGTCATTCTGGACAGGTCGAAGGAGACACCATGCCAGACACGCCGACCACCGCGGCCGCGCCCGAGTCCCTGCTCGCCTCGCCCGACTTCCCGCCGCAGGCACAGATCACCCAGGAGATCGTCGACCTGCACGCGGAGTACGCCCGCCGCGAGGCGGCGGGCGAGAAGCTGCCGCTGACGATGCACGACTTTCGGCCGTATCGCTCCAGCGTGCTGCGGCATCCGACCAAGAACCCGAAGCTCGTCGACCCCGAGACCATCGAGCTGACCTCACCGGCCTTCGGCCAGCGCGACGTCGCCGCGATCGAGTCCGACCTGACGCTGCAGCACGCGGGCGAGCCGCTGGGGGAGCGCATCACGGTGCGGGGCCGACTGCTGGACTCATGGGGCCGCCCGGTGCCCAATCAGCTGCTGGAGATCTGGCAGGCGAACTCCACCGGCCGTTACATCCACCAGCGCGATCAGCACCCCGCCCCGCTGGACCCGAACTTCACCGGCGCCGGGCGCACCATCACGAACGACAACGGCGAATACCTGTTCACCACGATCAAGCCGGGCCCGTACCCGTGGAAGAACCACATCAACGCGTGGCGCCCCGCCCACATCCACTTCTCGGTGTTCGGCAGCGCGTTCACGCAGCGCATCATCACGCAGATGTACTTCCCCGGCGATCCGCTGTTCGCGCTGGACCCGATCTACAACTCGGTGCGCCGGCAGGCCGACCGCGAACGGATGATCAGCACGTACGACCACGAACTCACCGTCCCGGAGTTCTCGATGGCGTACCGCTGGGACATCGTCATCGACGGACCCGATGCCACCTGGTCCGAGCCCGAGGGAGAGCACTGATGAGCGACAAGGTCCTGGTTCCGACACCGGGTCAGACGATCGGCCCGTTTTACGCCTTCGGGCTCAAATACGACCGCATGCACCAGGTCGTCCACCCGCATAGCCCGGGCGCGATCGTGCTCGGCGGCACCGTGTACGACGGCGCGGGCGATCCGATCCCGGACTCGATGATCGAGATCTGGGGCGCCGACACCGATGGCGCCATCTCGCACGAGCGCGGCGCGCGGTGGCGCGACGACCACACCTTCACCGGCTTCGGCAGGTCGTTCACGAACGACTCGGGCCACTACGAGTTCTGGACGCGCAATCCGGGGAATGCCGACGGCAAGGCGCCGTTCTTCGCGGTCGCGGTGTTCGCCCGAGGCCTGCCCGACAAGCTGCACACCCGCATCTACCTCCCCGAGGACGAAGAGCTGCTGGCGGCCGATCCGCTGCTGTCCTCGCTCGATGAGGCAGAGCGCGCTACGCTCATCGCGACGCGTCTGCCGGACGGATCCCTGCACCACGACATCCGTCTGCAGGGCGAGAAGGAGACCGTGTTCCTTGCCTTCTGAGGCCTGGCTCGTCGGGCCTGCCGGGCGCGGTGCGCGAGGCGCGGTCTACCAGAGCGCGCCGTGACCGAGGAGAAGGGGCCGAATGTGACCGCAGGCCTGCTAGCCCCGGTGATCGTCGGCGGCGACGGGACGGTCACCGACGCCGCGGTCCTGCGCGCGCTTGTTCGGGCCGAGTCCGCCCTGGCACGTGCCTGGACGCGCGTGGGCGTGGCGCCCGACGCCGCGACGATCGCCGTCACGAAGGCGCTGGCCGCCGCCGCCGATGAGATCGACGTGCCCGAGCTGGCGGCCGCCGCCGTGGCCGGCGGCAACCCGGTCATCCCGCTGGTCGTCCTGCTGAAGGCCCGGGTCGCCGCCGATGCCCGGGTCTGGGTGCACCGCGGCGCCACCAGTCAGGACATCCTCGACACCGCGCTGATGCTCATCGCTCGTGACGCACTGGCGCGCATCGCGGACTCGATGGCGGCGCTCGAGGCCGGGCTCACCGCGCTGGCGACCGCACAGCGCGACACCGCTGCCGCCGCGCGCACCCTCACCCAGCACGCCGTGCCCACCACGGTCGGGCTGCGCGCCGCCGTCTGGTTGCACGGCGTGCGGCGAGCCGTCGCCCGGCTGGCCGCGATCGACCCGCCCGCGCAGCTGGGCGGGGCCGGCGGCACGCTCGCCTCGTTCGTGCAGATCGGGGGAGCCGACGCCGCCGCCGCACTGCCGGCCGCCTTCGCCGCCGAGCTGGGCCTTGCCACCCCCGCCGCGCCGTGGCACACCACCCGCTGGCCCGTCACCGAGCTCGGCGACGCACTCGTGCAGGCCGTCGATGCCGTCGCCGTGATCGCGGCCGATGTCACGACGCTGGGCCGCACCGAGGTCGGCGAGCTGTCCGAGGGCGCCGGCGGTGGATCGTCCGCGATGCCGCAGAAGCAGAACCCGGCCGAGTCGGTGCTGATCCGCTCCGCCGCACTGCGCGCGCCGCAGCTGGGCGCAACCCTGCACCTTGCCGCCGCGCTCGCCGTCGACGAACGGCCCGACGGCGCCTGGCACGCCGAATGGCCGACGCTGCAAGACCTGCTCGCGCTCGCCCTCGGCGCCACCGCGCACGCCGCGAACCTGGTCGCGGGCCTGCAGGTGCACACCGACGCCGTCGCCCGCAATCTCGCCCGCACCGGTGGCCTCATCGTCGCCGAGCGGCTCTCGCTCGTGCTGACACCGCTGATCGGCAGAGAACGCGTCACCGCGCTCGTGTCGGCCGCCTCCGCCGGCGGCGACCTCGCCGCGCTGGTGCGGACGCTGCCGGAGGCATCCGATCTGAACGTCGCCGACCTGCTCGATCCCGCCGCCTACACCGGTCTGGCCGGTCGGCTCGTCGACGACGCCACCGCGCCGCCCGCGCCGCCCGCATCGCCCGCGCCACCCGCAGCGGCCGTGCCGCCCGCATCGCCCGAGGAGAGCGCATGACCGTCCCCGCCATCACCGTCACCGAGCCGGTCGGCCCCGCCGACGCTCCGCTGCTGCTGCTCGGGCCGTCGCTGGGCACGTCGTCGATCCTGTGGGACTCGGCCGCCCCCGCACTGAAGCGGCGGTTCCGCATCTCGACCTGGGACCTGCCCGGCCACGGCGCTTCGGCGCCGGCGACCGAGCCGTTCACGATCGGTGAGCTGGCTGATGCCGTCGCCGACGACATCCGCCGGATCGGCGCGACACAGGTGCTCTACGCGGGCGTCTCACTCAGCGGCTGCGTGGGGCTGCAGCTGCTGCTGCGGCATCCGAACGCCGTCACGGCAGCGGCGATCATCTGCTCGGGCGCGATCATCGGCTCCGCCGCCGGCTGGACCGAGCGCGCCACGCAGGTGCGGTCGCAGAGCACATCGTCGCTGATCATCGGCTCGGCGCAGCGCTGGTTCGCGCCGGGATCGATCGCCGAGCATCCCGAACTGACCGGACGGCTGCTGCACTCGCTGCAGAACGCCGACGACGAGAGCTATGCGCTGTGCTGCGAGGCGCTGGCCGGCTTCGACGTGCGCGACCGGCTCGAGCAGATCCAGACGCCGGTGCTCGCGGTCTGGGGCGAGCACGACGAGGTGACCCCCGAGGCATCCGCCCGCGAGATCGCCGATGGCGTGCACGATGGGCGGGCCGCGGGAATCCCGGACGCCTCGCACCTGGCACCCGTCGACGACCCCGACGCCGTCGTGCGGCTGTTGACGGACTTCTTCGAGAGGAGCCGTTCATGACTCGACCGGCCGGTGTCGGCAGCTCCGACAAGGGGCGCTACGACCAGGGGATGACGGTCCGCCGCGCCGTGCTCGGCGACACGCATGTCGACCGCTCGGTGGCCAACACGTCCGAGCTGACCGCCGACTTCCAGGACTTCATCACGCGCGTGGCGTGGGGGGATGTCTGGTCGCGGCCGGGTCTGGACCGACGCTCGCGCTCAGTCGCCGTGATCACCTCGCTCATCGCGCACGGCCATCACGAGGAGTTGGCGATGCACCTGCGCGCCGGACTGCGCAACGGCCTCACGGTCGAGGAGATCAAGGAGGTCATCCTGCAGTCGGCGATCTATTCCGGCGTCCCGGCCGCCAACACCGCATTCCGGATCGCGGCCGAGGTGTTCGCCGAGCCTTGATCGGTCAGCCGGCGCGCCGGGCGCCCTCGCCCAGCGCGGCGAGCTTGGCCCACGCGATGTCGGGGTGCACGCGGCCGCCGAGGCCGCAGTCGGTCGATGCGATGACCCGGTCCGGGCCGACGATCGAAGTGAACCGGCCGATGCGCTGCGCGACCAGATCGGGATGCTCGACCACGTTCGTGGCGTGACTGACCACGCCCGGCACCAGGACCAGATCGGCCGGGATGTCGGCATCCCGCCACACCGCCCACTCGTGCTCGTGGCGCACGTTGCCGGCCTCGAACGAGATCGCGCCGACGCCCGCGCCCAGCACGACCGGCAGGATGTGGCGCAGCTCGATGTCGGTCGTGTGCGGGCCGTGCCACGAGCCCCAGCACAGGTGCAGGCGCACCTGCTCCTTCGGCAGCCCCGCGATGGCGCGGTTCAGGGCGTCGATGCGGATCTTCGTGAACGCCTGGTAGTCGGCGACGCTCGGCTCGGGGTTGATCTGATCCCAGTTCTCGGCCAGCGAGGGGTCGTCGATCTGCAGGATGAGCCCGGCGTCGACGATCGCGCGGTACTCCTCATGCAGGGCATCGGCCCACGCGTCGATGTGCTGCTGCTCGGTGGCGTAGTGCGTGTTCACGATGCGTGCGGCACTGCCCGGCGATATCGCCGTGAGGAAGCCCTGCTCGCCGGGCTCCAGGGCGGCCTTCAGGTGGCGGATGTCGGCGGCCACGGCATCGTGGCCCCGGTAGCCGATCGGCCCGGTCGTGGTGGGGAACTTGGTCGCGATGCGGCCGGCGGGCACGGTGTCGCTGTCGCGGTAGACGGCGGGAAACAGCTGCCGGTCACGGCGGTCCACGAACGAGGTGAGGCGGATGCGGCCGGGCTCGGAGCGGACGGCGCGCTGGCCGTGCAGATCTGCCGTCGGGGCGTTCACGAGCGGGTTCACGTCGGTCAGCGAGAGGCCGGTGACGCGCTGGAACGAGTACGACCACCACGCGCCGTAGTCCACCGCGCTGGACATCGCCTTGCCGAACTCGCCGTCGCCGACGAGTGTGATGCCGGCGGCGCGCTGCCGCGCGACGACGTCGGCCACCGCCGCCGCGACGAGGTCGTCGAACGCGGGCGAGGTCTTCAGGGTGAAACCGTCCTCGGCCAGCTCACGAGCGCCGTTGGCGTCGATGAGCGCCTGCGTGCGGGGCAGGCTGCCGGCGGTGGAAGTGCGGATCGTGGGCATCGTCAGGCGCCTTTCGTCGTGGCGACTCTATCGGGGCCGGTGCCCGGGTGAGTCGGCGGTGACGCCGGATGACATCGGGGGCCAGGCCCGTCACTCCGGCAGCGACGGGCGCGGCTCGGCGGCGTCTGAGCCGGTGGGGATGAACAGTGCGACCACCAGGGCCATCACCGCTGCAGCGCCACCGAGGAGGAACGACATCTGGAACGCGGCCGATGTGGGCACCTGCGCGTCGCCCTGGCCGGCGGTCATCGTCGCGAGCACGGCGCCGATCACTGCGGCCGCGGCGCTCGTGCCGAGCGATCGGAACAGCGCGTTGAGTCCGTTCGATGCCCCCGTCTCGGTCTGCGGCACCGAGCGCATGATGAGCATCGGCATCGCGGCGTACCCGAAGCCGATGCCCACGCCGATGAGGATGTTCGCCACCAGGATCTGCCACACCTCGGCCGAGAACAACAGCGTGTACGCGTAGGCGACGATGAGCGCCCCGGAACCCAGGAGCAGCAGCAGCCGTGGCCCCATGGTGTGTGCGAGCCGGCCCGCGAGCGGCGAAAGCACCATCATCACGAGGCCGGACGGCATCACGATCAGGCTCGCCGCCAGCAGCGACAGGCCGAATCCCGCGCCGGTGCCGGAGGGCAGCTCCAGCATCTGCGGATAGGCGACGTTGGAGGCGAACAGCGAGAACCCGATCGCGACCGAGGCGATGTTGGTCAGCAGCACCGCCCGGCGGGCGGCCACGCGCAGGTCCAGGAGCGGATCGTCGATGCGCAGCTCCAACCAGCCCCACGCCAGCAGCACCGCCAGGCCGCCGAGCCCGCAGGCGAGCACCGCCGGTGAGAGCCAGCCCCACTCGTTGCCGCGTGAGACGGCCAGCAGCACGCCGATGAGGCCGATCGCCAGGCCCGCCGCACCCAGCAGGTCGAAGCGGCCCGCGGTGCGCAGCACGTCGACCGGCACGATCCACAGCACCAGGCCGAACACCACCGCGCCCAGGCCCGCCGACATCCAGAACAGCACGTGCCAATCGCTGTGCTCGGTGACCAGAGCGCTGATCGGCAGGCCGAGGGCGCCGCCGACGCCGAGCGTCGCACTGATCAGAGCGATCGCGCTGTCGACGCGGGACTCGTGCAGCACATCGCGCAGGATCGAGATGCCCAGCGGGATGACGCCGGTCACGGCGCCCTGCAGGGCACGGCCGACGATCACTCCGATGATGCCGGGCGAGACCGCGGCGATCACCGAACCGAGCACGAGCACGGCCAGCAGCACCAGCACGATCCGCCGCTTGCCGTACATGTCGCCGAGGCGACCGGCGATCGGCGTGATGACGGCGGCGGCCAGGAGCGTGGCCGTGACGACCCACGCGGTGTCGTCGCGGCTCGCGCTGAGCAGTTCGGGCAGCTTGGCCTGGATCGGCACGACCAGGGTGAACATGAACGACGAGGCGAGCCCGGCCACGGCCAGCACGGCCACGATCGCGCCCTGCCGAGGCATCCGCGACAGCCGCCGTCTGCTGCCCTCGCCCCGTGTCACTGATTCAGGCTATCGGCACTGGGCCGTCGTACCGCGCCGCTGAGGCTGGATGGCCGGGCGCCCGTGGCTCAGGCCGTCCGCGTGCCGCTGCGGGGCACGGTTCGTGTGCTGAGAAAACCGATCGCCTGCTCAATCAGCTCGCGTTCGCCCAGCATCGTAGTGGAATCGGATGCCACGAGCAGGGAGCAGTCCGGTACCTCGCGGGCGATGAGTGCCGCCCCGGGCGACCCGGCCACATCCACGACCAGAAGGGGGATGTCCAGTGCGCCCGGCCTGAGTTGCAGCCCCGCGGCAGGTGGGAGCGCATCGACATTCTGATGCGTGCAGTGGACGCCGATGCTCACTTCAGCCTCAGTGAGGTCGTACGCGGCAGTCGACGTCGCGACAAGTCGTCTTGCCGAATCGAGATGTCGGAGCGTTGGTGCCCAGATCACCAGGCTGCGCACGCGCGGGTCATTCAGCGCCGCGATCAGCGCGGGTTGCGTGCCGGCGCCTTCGGCCATCACGTCGACACTGTCGGCGCCGAGCTGGTCGATTGCAAGAGAGAGGGTTGCAGCCAACGCGACGTCGGGATCATGACCCAGCGCGTGCGCTGAGTCGATGGTGCGCAGATAATGCTCCTGCAGCGTGACCGACTGGCGCGAATGGGCGGCGAGTGCGGAACGGAGCGGCTCCCACACGCGACCCGTCTCGATCATGAAGCCCTGATGCAACAGCACCGGCGGTGATTCCGATGCGCTTCCAGAGATCGCCAGCCTGGGACCGTGGAGGTGCCCGAGCGCAGGGGACCACTGCCGGCCCGTCCCGTTGCGCGTCATCGCCGTCCCCTATGATTGAGCCGTCAATGAGTCGAACCCCGGCGTGCCTGAGGCAGGCCCTGATCGGCATCCGCTTCTTCACACGAATATACATGCTTATGGTTGTCCTGATCGGGTTCATGGGGGCCGGGAAGTCGACGGTCGGCCGCATCGTGGCGGACTTGCTCGGCGTCTCGTTCGTCGACACGGATGTCTTCATCGAACGTCACGAGGGACGCACGATCCGCGAGATGTTCGACCTGCATGGCGAGGCGTATTTCCGACAGATCGAGCGCGCCGCGGTGACCGAGCTCCTGGAGGATCGCGCGTCGGTATTGGCATTGGGCGGCGGTGCGCCCATGGACCGTGAGATCCGGGCGCTGCTGGGTGGCCACACGGTGGTGTACCTGCACGTCCCCTACGAACAGGCGCTTGTGCGGGTTCATGGCGACTCCTATCGTCCGCTGCTGCATGGGTCGGGGGTGCGGCAGATCTATGACAGCCGCATGCCCGTGTACGAGTCCACGGCCACCATCCGTGTCGAGACCGACGGGCGCCGCCCCGACGATGTCGCCCGCGAGGTTCTGCACAGACTCGCGCCGACACCGAACCTGCGTGACGGGTCGAGCTGCCTGGTCACTGCTGTCGGCGGGACGTACTTCGCCCACGCGGGCCCGGGGGTGACGGCTCGCGCAGTCGACCTGATTCCCAACGCTGCCGCGGCCGAGAGCGTCGTCATCATCTCCGCGACGCAGGATGAGCAGATCTCGGATTCCATCGCGTCGCAGCTCGACGGCCATAGCGTGATCCGGGCAACGGTCGACGACCACGAGCGATCGAAGAGCTTCTCGACGGTGGCCCGGCTCGCCGAGCAGATGGCCACCCAGATGGTGCACCGGAATGATCTCGTCATCGGGGTCGGCGGTGAGGTGGTGTGTGAGATCGCCGGCCTGGTCGCGGCGCTGTTCAATCGCGGGATTCCGCTGGCGCTCGTCCCGACGACTCTGGTCGCACAGGCTGATTCGGCGATCGGGGGCAAGAACGCGATCAGCCTGCCGCAGGGACGGAATCTGATCGGAACCATCTATCAACCCGTCGCCGTGGTCGCCGACACGGCCGTTGCTGCGCGGAAGGACCAGCGCGGCTACAGTGCAGGCCTCGCGGAGATCGTCAAGCATGCGCTTCTGCAGGGCACGGACGCCGTCAATGCGGTGATGTCGCTGGCCGGTGCGCTGCGTGGGCGTGATCCGGCAGCGGTCAATCAGGCGGTGCGGGTCAGCCAGGAATTCAAAGCAGCGGTCGTCAGTCGCGACGACCGTGAGACCGGCGATCGGGTCTTCTTGAACTATGGTCATACCTTCGCTCACGCCATCGAATGGGCGACGGGTGTCGACGGCAGCGACGACGGTGCGCCGATCGCGATCGGCATGATGGCTGCGGCGCACGTATCGCATATCCAGGGGCGGATGAGCGCGGCAGAAGTCGAGGTTCATCGTGACCTGCTGGTCGCGCTGGGATTGCCGACATCTGCGACGGTCGACGTTGATCGTCTCGAGGCTGCATGGATGCGCGACAAGAAGTACGACCATGGCGTGCGACTCGTGTTGTTGGATCGGATCGGCGTGCCGCGCCGCGGTTGCACGGCGACCCGCGAGGAGCTCGCCACCGCACTGGCCGCGCTCGCCCCCGGATGAGCGCCGCGGATCAGGTCGGAGAGCGCATCTGGGCCACGCGGCGCACAGAGGAATTCGCGGCGCCGAAACCGTCGTACCCCCCGGTGCGCTGGACCAGCTCGAAGAAGACGCTCCCCACCGTCCGGGTGTAGCACTGCAGGAATTCTCCCCCACGGTCATCGCGATCGAAAAGAAGATCCAGATCCTGCAACTGAGCGACCACCTCGTCGGTGAGGCCGTAGCGGGCGCGCAGATCCGCGTAGTAGTTGGCTGGGATCTCCAGCATTCTCATTCCGGCTCGGCGCAGTCGGCGGACGGTCGCCGGCAAGTCTGACACCCGAAGTGCGATGTGATCTGCGCCGCGGTGGTGCACGGGCGGGGATTCGCTCAGGGGTTGCACGTTCAGAACAAGCGCGATGGCGCCGTCAGCGCTGCGCAGCGCCTGGCTGCGCACCAGCCCGTAGGCATCGGCGACATCGACCGACTGCTCTGGCTCGAGCCCGAGCGTCGCACGATAGTAGAGGATCGCCTCATCGAACGAGTACCAGGGCTCGGTGAGGGCGACATGATCGAGAGTGACGGAACCGAGTAGGACCGCCTCATGCTCGGCAGCATCGACCTTTGAGAACTCTCGTGCCCAGGCGGGCTCGGAACCGGGGTGGGGCGCGCAGAAGTACACCTCGGTGCCGTCGGGGGCTGCGATGCCGTAGAGCACCTGCTCTCCTGCGGCGGTCTCGCGGCTGAGCCGGGTGATGTTCAGCTGGTCGGCGCGTGCCGCTGATGCAACCGGATCGTCGACTTCGAATCCCAGCGCAGTGACCTTCGCGTTCGAGCCCGGCGACCGCGTGTCATCGAGGACGAGACGCACCTCTCCCAGCGTCCACAGTGCAACGGGCTTCGACCGGTGGGTTCCGTGAGGACGGAATCCGAGGCCGGTCAGCAGGTTCGAGAGCTCGCCGGCAACGGTCCCGTGGATCTCCACGAAGTCATGCGTGCGGATGGTGCTCGCCGGTGGCAGTCGTTCCAATGGCATGGGGGAAGCCGGAGTCGAGATCGTCGCACGGGCAGTGAGGTCCTCGAGGTAGCGCAGCGACCGGTGAGCATCGCGCGCGGTACGGATTGGATCCGTCTGCCGGAAGACGTCATTGAACACTTCGATCGAGATGGGGCCGTCGTACCCGGTGCTCAGTACAGCGCTCATGAACTCAGGCAATGGGAAACCGCCTTGGCCGGGGAACAGCCGGTAATGCCGACTCCACGAAAGCGGGTCGAGGTCCATCAGTGGCGCGTCCGCGATCTGGCAGAAGAAGATCTTCGCACCGGGGATCTCGCCCATCTCGGCAAGCGTCGAGGATCGCGAGAAGATGTGGAAACTGTCCAGGCAGAGACCGACGGAGGGGTGATCGGTGCGCTCGACCACCTGCCACGATCGTCGGTACGTATTCACGAAGCGCCCCCAGGCGAGCGCCTCATACGCGATCCGCACGCCGCGCTCGGCGGCGAGGTCGCCCAATCGCCGCAGTTGATCGGCTGCCGTCCTGTCATCGTCGATGGTCGCGGTGGCGACGTTCGAGCACACGAGCATCGTCGCAGCACCCAACTCGGCCGCCAGGTCGAGTTTGGCCTCGGCGCGTCGCAGGTTGGCGGACAACTGCTCGGCGGGCACGCCCTCGAAGTCCCGGAATGGCTGGTACAGGTCGATTCTGAGGCCAAGCCGTTCGGCCCAGGAGCGGATCTGACGCGGGGTGGCGAAGCTCGAGATCAGATCGTTCTCGAAGATCTCGATGCCGTCGAACCCAGCGCTGCGCGCTGCCTCGAGCTTCGCCTCGAGCGTGCCTCCGATGCTGACCGTGGCGATCGAAGTCCTCATGCCATCACCTCCATGATGCAGCGGTAGCGTACTGCCGATCGACGAGACCCAGACGAGACTGAAACAACGTGCGGTGTGTCGCACAAACTGTGTTTACGAATCGGTGATCAATACGCCTTGACCTGTAATCGGCTGTGACTTACGTTCAGAAAGAGAACGCTCGTTCGCACAGCGGGCAGCCTTGCCCTAAGTGCACGGCCACGGAGAACTTGGCCGTGGCGGTGTGGGCCCGACCACAAAGAGGTGAGAGATGATTCAGACACGAGTCAAAAAGACAACGGCGCTGCTCGTAGGAGCGGCGACGCTGGGAATGCTGCTGGCGGGTTGCTCAGCGCCGGGCCAGAACAAGGGGACTTCGGCGAGCAACGCCAGCGGACCCATCAAGATCGCCATCGTCGACGCGCAGAGCGGGCAGCTGAGCTCGTTGGGGGCGTGGGAGTACAAAGGCGTGAAGTTGGCGTTCGACGAGCAGAATGCCGCCGGTGGAATCGATGGTCGGAAGATCGAGTACACCCTGTATGACGATCAGGGCGATCCGACCGTCAGCACCAACCTGGCCCGCAAGGTCGCCAGCGACGGCAACATCGCCATGATGGGAACCGCGGAAAGCGCGGATGCCCTCGCCATGGCACCGATCATGGCGCAGAACAAGATCCCGATGATCACGTCGGGGCAGTCGCCGAAGCTCGGCCAGCTGCACAATTCGTTCGTGTTCCTCAACAGCCCCCCGAGCACGGCATTCGACGAGACACTGGCCAAGTATCTGGTGACGAAGAAGGGCTACAAGTCCATCGCCATGATCAGCAACAACGGCGCATACGGTGCGGGAGAGCACGATGCATTCCTCGCCGCGCTGAAGGCACTGGGCGTCACCCCGGTCGCCGATCAGACCGTGACACCGGACCAGAAGGACTTCAGCTCCGCCTTGACCCGGATCCGCGACGCCAAGCCCGATGCGCTCTTCACCGGTATGGAGGAGGTCGAGACAGGCCTGGTGGTCAAGCAGGCGCGCCAGCTCGGCATCAAGGCGGTGATCGCCGGTGGAGCACCGGCCGGCACCCCGGTGTACGTGCAGACGGCCGGCGTCGCCAATGCGGCGGGGACCATCGTCAGCACCCCGTACCTCGGCAACGACACGAACGACCAGACCAAGAAGTTCGCCGCGGCATACAAGGCGAAGTACGGCGAGGATGGTGAATTCCACGGCGCGAAGGCTTACGACGGTGCGCAGATCCTGATTCAGGCGCTGAAGAAGTCGAAGGTCGCGTCCGGCTCGAAGCTGGCCGACGCCATCCGGTCGATCACCTACGACGGCCTGGTCGGTCACTTCGAGTTCGACGCCAACGGCATCGGAGTGCATGACACGTTGATCGGGGAGATCGATTCGAGCGGAAACCTCGTTCCCGCCAGCTGATCCGCTGCAAGGGGTGGAGCAGGATGCCCGATTCCGGCACCTGCTCCACCGCTTGCCCACCGTCACGTCACACCCCTCGTCGCAGCCACGCCGGCGGGGAGTCCTGGAGGACAACATGCAATTCATCTTGCAGACCCTGGTCGGGGGAATCGGGCTCGGTGCGATATATGTGCTGGTCGCCCTCGGCTTCTCACTTGTCTACCGCACGATGGGCCTGGTCAACTTCGCCCACGGTGACATCCTCATGGTGGGCGCTTATCTGGCTGCGACGTTCTTCATCAGTGCCAAGCTGCCGTTCTGGGTCGCGATGATCATCGCGATCGTCGCCACGGCCGTGATCGGTCTGGTCATCGAGCGGATTCTGCGACCGCTGGAGAACAAAGACTTCGACCTGATGCTGATCGGCACGATCGGGTTCGGGATCATGCTCGAAGGCATCGCGATTCTCATCTGGGGAACGACAGGACAGGCGGTTCCGACGCCCGTGTCGGGGGAGCCCTTCGACCTATTCGGGATCATCATCAAGCGCTACGAGTTGGTCGTCGTCATCGTGGCGGCCCTGGCATCCCTGGTCCTATGGCTGTTCCTCGATCGGACCAAGACCGGAATCGCGATGCAGGCGGTGGCCATCAACCACGAAGAGGCCACCGCGCTGGGCATCAATGTCGGGCGCAGCAACGCGATCGCATTCGCCATCGGATCGGGGCTGGCGGCGCTGGGCGGGGGGCTCGCCGGTCCGATCCTCTACGTGAGCCCCACATTCGGGGCGAGCCTGGGAATCATGGGATTCTCCGCGGCCATTCTGGGCGGCTTCGGCAACATCAAGGGAGCCATCGTCGGGGGTCTGCTCTTCGGCGTCCTCTATGCTTTCGCGTCCGGACTCTCGCAGGGCTACGCGGATCTGGTCGCGTTCGTCGCGTTCGCCCTGATCGTCATCATCCTCCCCACAGGCATCTTCGGAGAGAGCACGGTGAACCGCGCATGAACCTCAAGAAGGCGACAACGCTGGGCGCACCGCTGGTCATCCTGTTGGTGCTGTCACTGGTGTTCCCGTACCTCGTCGATCCCTACACGATTCACGTGACCAACGTGGCGGTGGTGTTCGCGCTCCTCGCGATCGGTCTGTTCCTGTCGATGGGCATCGCCGGGCAGTTCGACCTGGCACAGGTGGCGTTTCTGGGCGTCGGCGCGTACACGGCTGCCATCCTCACCCTGCATGCGGGCTGGAACTTCTGGTGGGCGGCACTGGCCGGAGTGCTCGTATCGGTGATCGTGTCGCTGGTCGTCGGAATACCGGCGCTGCGCGTGCAGTCGCACTATCTGGCGATCGTCACCCTGGGGCTGTCGCTGGCGTTCATCAGTCTGGTGATCAACCTGCCGCTTGCCGGACAGGCGGAAGGGCTGAGTGGTATTCCGGCGCCGGTGCTGTTCGGCATCGACCTCAGCGATGACTACCTCTTCTACTACCTCGCACTGCTCGTGCTCGTGGTCGGGATCGCGTTCGCGGCATTCATCGTCCACACCCGGCTCGGCCGTCGTCTTCGTGCCATGCGCGATGACGATCTGGCGGCGGCCGCGATGGGCACCAGAATTCCCGTCATGCGCATGCTCGCCTTCGCATTCGGTGGGTTGTACGGCGGGGTGGCCGGAGCGTTGTATGCCGGACTCATCCGATTCGTCGCCCCGGAATCCTTCAGCCTCGCCAATATGTTCCTGCTGCTGGCGATGGTGATCATCGGTGGCCGGCACAGTCTCCCCGGTGTGGTCATCGGCGCGGTCGGTCTGATCTTCGTGCGCTCGTGGCTGGCAGACTTCTCGATCTATGCCCAGCTGGGGTACGGCGCACTGGTGGTGATCTTCGTGGTGTTCCTCCCCACGGGGATCGCAGGGATCCCGCGCCGGGTCTATCAGCTGTGGACGAAGCGGCGAGGCCACCAGGTTGCCGGCGGACTCGCAGTCGCGCCCTACGTGCCCTTCGCGACCGATCGGGCCGACGCGGTGACGGCGCCCGGAAGCGAGAGCACGGTGGTGCTGCAGGTGAACGACGTCGTCAAGAGCTTCAAGGGGCTGCGCGCGCTGGACGGCGTCTCGATGACCGTGCGCGAAGGCGAGATCCGCGGATTGGTCGGGCCGAACGGATCCGGCAAGACGACGCTGTTCAACGTGCTCAGTGGCATCCACCCGCCGACCTCGGGCACCGTGGAGGTGCTCGGCATGCGATCGACGACGACACCGTCCTACCGCCTCTCGTTGCGCGGCGTCGCCCGCACCTTCCAGAACCTGCGTCTGTTCTCACTGCTGTCGGTGCGTGAGAACGTGATGATGGGCGTCGACCGCACCCGCAGCCGCTGGACGTGGCGCTACATCCTCGCACCGCTGTCGGTGTTGCGCGGAGACCGCAGCATCCGCCACGAGGCTGACGAGATGCTCGAGCGGCAGGGTCTGCTTGAGATGGCCGGCGCATTCCCATCCGAGCTGTCGTACGGGGCGCAGCGACGAGTGGAGATCGCTCGCGCAATGGCGACCCGTCCCAAGCTGTTGCTGCTGGACGAGCCGGCCGCCGGGCTGAACGGCGACGAGGTCAACCAGCTCAAGGCCATCGTTCAGGACATCCGCGCGCAGGGTGTCACGGTGATCATCATCGAACACAACATGGGGCTTGTGATGTCGCTGTGCGACCGCGTCACGGTGCTGTCGACGGGCAAGGTCATTGCGGACGGGCTGCCCGAAGACGTGGCGAAGTCGCCCGAGGTGATCGAGGCATACCTGGGTGACGATGCGCGGCTGGAGGAAGAGATGCTTGAGACCGACACGATGCACCTGGAAGGCGGACAGCATGACTGACTCGTACACGGCCGCCCACCGCCTGACGTCCACGTCGGGCCATCTGCCTGCCAAGCTCGTCGCGGACGGACTGTTCGTGAACTACGGTGGTGTCGCCGCAGTGCGCGGAGTGAGCTTCGCGGTGGACATCGGCCAGTCGGTCGGAATCATCGGCGCCAATGGTGCAGGCAAGACGTCGACGCTCAAGGCGGTGCTCGGTCTCGTGCATCGACGTGCCGAGAAGCTGGCATACGGAGACGTCGATCTGGCGCGGATCCCCGCCCGCAAGATCGTGCGAGAGGGGATCGGATACGTCCCGGAGGGCCGGCACGTCTTCGGGGGCCTCAGCGTGGAGAAGAATCTGCTGCTGGGCGCGTACATCCAGCGCTGGAACGCGGAGACCAAGGCGCAGGTGGCTGAGATCTACGACATCTTTCCGGTGCTCGGCCAGATGCGCACACGGCTGGCGGGTGCGCTGTCAGGGGGCCAGCAGCAGATGCTGGCCATCGGCCGAGCGCTGATGTCGAAGCCGCGGCTGCTGGTACTCGATGAGCCTTCGATGGGGCTGTCGCCGAAACTGGTCGACGAGGTTCTGGCCGTGGTGAAGCGGTTGAACGCCGCAGACATGGCCATTCTGCTCGTCGAGCAGAACGCCAAGCTCACCTTCGAGGCGACCACGTACTGCTATGTGATGGAGAACGGCAAGATCGAGATCGAGGGCACTGCAGACGACCTTCGGACTGACCCCAGGGTGCGTCGGATCTACCTCGGCATATGAACGGCGGTCCTGCGACCCGCCGCCGTCTCTGGGCCGGAAGAGCTCTCGCGCTCATCGGGGTCATCCTCCTGGCGGTCAACCTGCGCACGGCGGTGGGGGCGCTCTCGCCGATCGCCAGGGTGATCGAGGGAGACATCCCACTCGATGATGCATCGCTCGGTGTGCTGGGCATGCTGCCACCGTTCGCATTCGCCGTTTCTGCGTTCGCGGCGTCGCGCGCGCGACGGCTCGGCCCCGAGGGCCTGGTCACCGTCGCATTGGTGGCCGCCCTGGCCGGCCATGTCGTGCGCGCGTTCGCAGGATCATTCGCAGTGCTCGCTGGGGGCTCGCTGCTGGTGTTCATCGCGATGGGAGTCGGCAACGTGATGCTCCCTCCGCTGGTCAAGAAGTACTTCCCCGATCGAATCGGGTTGTTGACCGCCGTGTACACGACCGTCAACGCGGTCGGTATGGCATTGCCGCCGCTCATCGCCTTCCCCGTTGCGATCCGGTATGGCTGGCGCAGCTCGTTGCTGATCTGGGCGGTGGTCGCGTTCATCGGACTCGTGCCGTGGGTCGTGCAGCTGATTCGCGCACGGGAGCACGAGGCGAGTCCGGCGATGGCGTCGCGCACCGCCGTTCGCGGAGCTGAGCGCGCAGAATCGCCCGGCCGGCTCTGGCGCTCCCGGATCGCATGGGGGCTCGCCATCATGTTCGCCGTGGTGTCGCTGCACGTCTACACGATGTTCGCCTGGCTCCCAGAGTTGATGATCCAGTGGGGGCGTCAGGCCCCCGTGGTCGCCGGTGGACTGTTGGCGCTGTACTCAGCGCTCGGGCTTCCGCTGGGCATGGTCGTACCCCTTGTGGCGGAACGGATGGCGCAGCCTGCCCGCCTGGTCTACTTCGGCGCAGCGTGCATGGTTCTCGGCTATGCCGGCATCGTCTCGTCGCCCGGTGCGGTCCCCTGGCTGTGGGTGGTTCTGCTGCGACTGGGGTCGGTGATGTTCCCGTTGTGCCTGGTCATGATCAATCTGCGCTCGCGGACGCCGGCCGGTTCGGCACGCTTGAGCACATTCGTCCAAGGCGTCGGATACACGATCGCCGCAATCGGTCCGCTGTTGGTCGGCGCGCTGCACGCAGCGTCGTCATCCTGGCTGCCGCCGCTGCTGGTTCTGGTCGCCACGGTTGCGGCAGTGGTGGTCGTGCCCTCGATGCTCCGATCGGGGACGTTCGTCGAGGACGAAACGACACAACGGATAACGAGCAGGGAAGAACGAGAATGACGAATCACGGGCGCTACATGGTCGGCCTCATCGGCGAGGGGATCGGCCCATCGCTGTCTCCCGCGCTGCATACCCAAGAGGCGCGTTCTCTGGGCATTGACTACGAGTACCGACTCTTCGACCTCGCCCAGCTGCACCGTCCTCCGGAGAGTGTCGGTGAGATCCTGCACGAGCTGAGCGACAACGGCTATTGCGCCGTCAACATCACCTATCCGTGCAAGCAGCTCGTACTGCAGCACCTGGACGAGATCGACGAGAATGCGCGGCGGCTGGGGGCGGTGAACCTCGTGCTCATCCGTGACGGCAGGTTCACGGGGTTCAACACCGACTGGGTCGGCTTCCGTGATGGCGTCGTAGACGGACTCCCGGGCAGACGGTTGGACCACATCGTGCAGTTCGGCGGCGGCGGAGCCGGTTCGGCCGCCGCCTACGCAATGCTGTCACTGGGCACGATCCGGCTCACCCTCGCTGACATCGATCCTCGGCGGATGGCCGAGCTGGCCGACAGGTTGCGCGCGTCGTATCCGGATCGCCAGATCGAGGCGATCAGTGTGCAAGGCGCCGAGCCGGTCATGCGGCAGGTCGACGGTGCCATCAACGCGACACCGCTGGGAATGTCGAACCACCCGGGGACGGCGTTCGATGTCACGCGACTGCGGCCGGACGCCTGGGTCGCCGATGTCGTCTACTTCCCGATCGAGACGCAGCTGCTGCGCGAAGCCCGCAGTACCGGCCACGAGGTGCTCGACGGCGGGCGGATGAATGTCGGCCAGGCGGTCGAAGGGATGCGGCTGATCACGGGAATCCGTCCGGATGCCGCACGAATGCGGGCGCACTTCCTCGAACTGACCGCCCATGCCGATGAGCCGGCCCCGAATGACAAGGAGACGCAATGAAGAAGATCATGGTCCTGAACGGACCGAACCTGAACCTCCTGGGGTTGCGCGAGCCGCAGCTGTATGGAACAGACACGATCGACGATGTGGAGCGCCTCTGCATATCGATTGCGGCGCAGCTGGAACTCGAGATCGAATTCCATCAGAGCAACCATGAGGGCGTCATCGTCGATCTCATCCAGAAGGCGCGGACGGACGCGGACGGCATAGTCCTCAATCCGGCCGGCTTCACCTCGGTGTCGATCGCGATCCTCGACGCACTGCTCGCCGCTGAGCGACCGGTGATCGAGGTGCACCTGACCAACATCCATCGGCGGGAGGAGTTCCGTCACGAATCATTCGTCTCCAAGGTCGCGGACGCCGTGTTCATGGGTGCTGGCATCCAGGGATACGAGTTCGCGCTGCGCCGACTCGCGACGATCCTCACGGCAGGTTGATGGTCACGCCCGTCGCCGCCGCGCGGATGATGGCTTCGACGACTTGGAGGTCGCGCAGGCCCTCCCGTGCGCTCACCATGGGCTGCGCTCGTCCGGAAGCGACCTCGCCCAGGTGACGCAGCTGGGCGACGTAGGGATCGCCGGCGGCGACGATGGTGTGCTGGCTGCGAAGCGGAGTCGTCCAGCTGCGCACGCCATCGTGCTCCCAGACCTCCAGTGCCGGCAGCGTCAGCGATGCCGTCTCGCCGCCGATGAGGTGCGAGTTCACTGCGTGCACGGGAAATCGAGGCGAGTCGCCGGCAGTGAGGTCCCAGCTCCAGGGGCCGGCGACGGTGTCGGAGATCGCGATCGTGGCCAGCGCTCCAGAGCCGAATGCGACCGTGATCGCGCCGGTGTCCTCGACGTCGAAGCCGCGCGTGGCGGACGTGGCCATGGCCGACACCGCCACGATCTCGCCGACCAGGTGCCGGAGCAGGTCGACTTCGTGAATCAGGTTGATCAGGAACGGCCCGCCGCTGCCCGTTGCCTTCCGCCAGGCGACGTCGAAGTACTCCTCCGGCTTGCTCATGAAGGCAGTCGCGCTCACCGCGACGATTCTGCCCAATCGTCCTCCGGCGATCAGGTCCTTCGCGCGTTGCACGACCGGGTGATAGCGGCGATGGTGGCCCACGAGCACCGGCACGCTGGCCGCATCCGCGGCCTCCACCAGTGAGTTCGCCTCGTGAGAGGTCGTCGCGATGGGCTTCTCGACGAGGGTCGGAATCCCTGCCGCCACCGACGCCAGCGCGATCGGCACGTGGAGCGCATTCGGTGTGGCGACGATCACCGCATCCGGCCGTTCCGCACTCAGCAGCTCGCGATGGTCACGATAGTGGGTCGTGCCGAATTCCTGGGCGAGTTCCGCCCCGGAAGGGAACGGGTCTGCGATGCCGGCGAGCGAGAAGCCGCTCGTTCGGGCGATCGTCCGGGCGTGTGTCCGGCCGATGACGCCCGCCCCGACGACGGCTACCCGCATCACGCGGTTTCCCGGTCGACTGCGGCGGCGGCCCCGGCGACGAAGGCACGTGTCACAGCGGAGCCGATCGTGGCGCCGCCCCCCGGATAGTTGTTGCGGAACACGCTTGCCGCGACGTTGCCGGCTGCATAGAGTCCGGCGATCGGCGATCCGGTCCAGTCGAGAACGCGGCCGTCGTCGTCTGTGCGCAATCCGCCGGAGGTGCCCAGCACACCCGGATGGAGCGGGATGGCGGAATACGGAGGCTCAGCGAGCGGTGCCAGGCACGGGTTCGGCAGGTGCGTCGCATCGCCGAGAAAGCGGTCCTGCGGGCTGTCACCGCGGCCGAATCGGGAGTCGTGCCCCCGGACGGCATCCTGATTGAACTCCGTGATCGTCGCCGGCAGTCCGGCCGCATCGATCCTGCAGGCGGCGGCGAGCGATTCCACGGTCTCGGCCGTCCTCGCCCAGCCCGGCGCGGCACCCGTGTCGGATCCGGCGATCGGGTAGCGGCGGGCGTAGGCGTGGTCGAAGACGAGCCAGGCAGGTATGTTGCGGGGCCGCCCGGTGCGCGGGTCGGTGTCGCCGAACATGCGCGAGGTGTCTTGATAGGAGAGAGCTTCATTGACGAAACGCTCGCCCGACGAATTCACGACGATGGAGCCTGGCAGGGTCATCTCGACGTTGCCCATCCGGCCAGAGGGTCTACCGTCATACGTCTGAGACGGCGGGACAATCACCGGAACCCCCCAGATCGCAGTCATGTCCGCCACAGCGGCGCCGGTGGACAGACCCATCCGCAGGCCGTCGCCTTCGTTCGAGGGCGCGCTGATCGCAGTGATGCTGAACGGGAGGAAGGCGTCGGTGAGGGCGGGACTCCACTCGAACCCGCCGGTTGCGAGCACGACGCTCCGCGCCCGCAGCATGGTGTCGCGGAATGCCACCTGCCAGTGATCTCCACTGCGGGTCAGGCCGGTCGCGCGCGCTTCCGTGGTGATGTGGATGCCGCGGTCCAGCGCCGACGCCGCCAGTGCACCGACGAGCGCACCGCCCATCGTCCGGACTCCGCGCTTCCGCCTGGTCGCGAGAACCTCGGGTGCGGGCGCGCGTCCGTTCAGCCCATCGCGCTCAGCCATGGTCAGGGGCGGAAAGTACGATGACGGTCGCAGCAGGTCGGCCAGGCCGGGGAAATCACTGGGATCGAACGCATCGTTGTCGAGACTGCGACCGCCCTGAGCGGCGCCGGGCCACTCGCCGCGGTAATCGGGACGTGCGAGCGGAGTCAGCCGCACCCGCGTGCGGGTGGTGAGGTAGGTCACGGCCGCCCGAGCCGTTCGGATGTACCAGTCGATCGCGTGCTCAGACATCACGTGTCCTGCTGCGGCCGACAGGTACTCGGCCCCGTCTGCGGGCGAATCCTGGAATCCGCGACTGCGGCTGAGCTCGGTCGCGGGCGCCCACATCACGCCACCGCCCGCACTGGTTGTCCCGCCGAGCAGGGCGGCTTTCTCCGCGACGCAGACGCGCGCTCCCGCATCCGCCGCGCGCAACGCAGCGACGAGGCCGGCGACGCCGGAACCGAGGACGAGCACGTCGACGGTCTCGGGCAGAGCGGATGCACCGACGGTGACCCCTGACGTCATGTCCTCATCTCCCGGACCGTTCCACATCGATGATGATCTTCTCGGTGAGCACCCCGGGATCGGCCATCGTGTCGAACGCCTCGGCCAGGCGGGTGAGCGGAAAGCGGTGGGTGACGAGTCGCTGTGCCGCCTCACGGTGTCGGCCCAAGAGCGCGAGCGCCTCGGGAATCAGGCCGCGGCTGTTGCGGCTGCCCCGCAGCTCGATCTCCTTGTCGGTGAGGTCCTTGATCCGGATCTCGGCGTGACCGGCCGAGATTCCGACCTGGACGATGCGTCCCGCCGGCGCGATGAGCCGGATCGCATTCTGCAGCGAAGCGGGCACGCCCGTTGCCTCGATGATCAGCCGTGGTCCCGCTCCCTCGGTCAGACCGTCCAGCAGCAGGCCTCCCGCGCCATCAGGAAAGTCACGATCCACCGATAAGGCATGTGCCGCGCCGAAGACCGGTGCCAGTGCGGCCCGCTGTGGATCGATATCGGCGGCCACCACCGTCACGCCCCGCTCGGACAGACTCAACGTGGCCAGCAGGCCGATCGGCCCGCAACCGAGCACGAGTACGACATCTCCGGGCGTCGGCTCTGCGCGACTGACGGCCTGCATGGCGATGGATGTCGGCTCGCCGAGCGCCGCGAGATCCAACGGCAGGTCGTCGGGCACGGCGTGCAGGCGATCGACGCCGACGCTGAGCACCTCGGTGAGCCCACCGTCCTGGTAACAGCCCAGCACCGATAGGTTCTGGCACACATTGGCATGACCGCCGCGGCATGCGGCGCAGGCGCCGCATGCGACCAGCGGGTCGATCGCCACGCGGTCGCCCGCGCGCACACGATCGGCTGGATCGGCTTCGATCACGGTTCCGGTCAGCTCGTGCCCCTGCACGAGGGGCAGGGTGGTCGGGTAGCGATCCTCGAAGATGTGCAGGTCTGTGCCGCACAGACTCACGGCATGCACGCGCACGAGCGCCCGACCAGGGCTCAGGCGCGGCGGTGGCACATCGTCGAACGACAGCGTCCTTTTGGCGGTCGTGTGCACGGCGAGCATCTGCACTACCGCTGGTGCTGTTCGCGGGGATCGAAGAACACGGACCACACGCTGACGTCGCGTCGGCCGACGAGACCGTTCACGAAGAATGGGTCCTGGTCGAGGCGTGCTTCGAGTGCTGACTGATCGTCTGCTTCGAGCACGAGGAGTGCCCGCGGCGGCTCTGTGGCCATCGCACCGCTCATGTAGAGGATCCCCTCGTCGTGCAGCCCGTGCAGGAATGCCACATGGTCCGGACGATGCTGATTGCGCCGCTGCTCACTGTTGTCCGCGTAGTAATAGGTGACGGCGAATGTCGGCATCGAAAGGCTCCCGGGAAGGTGGATGGCACCGGCGACCGACTTGGCTCGCCGTTCTCGTCTCAGTATGCGCCGGGATATTGTCATAAATGCGACTGGATCCGTCTTAAATTGAGACGGATATCTGCTCTATCTCTGTCGCGCTGACCGAGGCAGCTTCTCGTGGCTGGTCAGGCCGCTCCGGACTCCAGAGGGGTCGGCAGAACCTTTTCGGACAGCTTGAGCACGGCGGCGACCGCTGCTGAATGCTCGTCGGCCATCCACGCGATCCCGTGGTACATGTATATCTTCTGGTCGCTCAGGGGAATCCAGCGTGCTCCGCGCGGCAGGATCGGGGCCAGATCTTCGGCGACGATGCTCACTCCCATTCCCGCGGCGATGAAGGTGAGCATCATGTAGGGGTCGGTGATCTCCTGAACCACCCGCGGGCGGAAACCGGACGCGATGCAGGATCGCATGAGCTCGTCTGCCATCGAGGACGAGCCGTCGAGAGGCATGCTGAGAAAGTCGTCGTCGGCGAGAGCGGCAACGCGGATCGACTTCTCATCGGCCAGCGGGTGGTCTTCGGGCACCACTGCACCCATCCCCACCCGGGAGATGAGTCGAGACGCCACTCCGCGGGCACCGCCCAGGGGCAGGCCGACGAATGCGATGTCGAGAGTGCCGTTGCGCAGCTTCGTGATGCCTTCGCCGGTATGGATGCGACTGATGAGTTCGAGGTCGATGTCCGGCATGGTGCGTCGGATCGCCCGAGCCAGCGCGGGCAGCGTCATGTGGTTGAACGCACCGGAGAACCCGATCCGGACGGTGCCGTGAATGCGGCCGGTGGCCGCCTGCGCAGCGGCTGTGGCCAGTGCGATGTCGCGCAGCACACGATAGGCCATGGGCAGCAGCGCTTTGCCCGCGGGGGTCAATGAAACGCTGCGCGTGTTGCGATCGAACAGTATCGCGTCCACGCTGGTCTCGAGCCGCCTGATCGTCTGACTCAGTGGAGACTGTGCCATGTGCAGCCGCTGCGCTGCGCGCCCGAAGTGCAGTTCTTCGGCGACGGCGATGAACGCCTCAAGCCAGCGTGCTTCCACAGTTGATCCCTAACTGTCGTCGAATTGGACGGCGGTGTGCATTGCCGCAATGTACCCGAACGTCATGCCTGCGCCAACTTGGCAGCCTGCACCGGGGTACTCGGCGCCCATCGGCGAGTCGGCGTCGCTTCCCGCCGCATACAGCCCTGCAACCACGCCGCCGTCGACATCGAGCACACGTGCCGATTCGTCGATGCGCAGTCCCAACGCCGTCCCCAGCGGCGTCGGAACGACGGGGAGCGCGTAGAAGGGCGCGGTCCGGATCGGGCCGAGATTCACGTTCGGCCGGTGACGGGGATCGCCGTACTGTCGTCCGAATGTGCTGAGGCCTTTGCCGAACTCCTCATCCACGCCGGTTGCGGCCGCCTGATTGGCCTTGTCGACGGTGTCCTCGAGGCCGTCCGGGTCCACTGCGATCAGTTCGGCGAGCGCACGGATGCTGGTCGCTCGATGGATGTAACCGCCGCGGACGTACTTGCGCAGGAAGGCGCGCGGGGTATGGGGGCGGATCATGCCGAGACCGTATTGGCGAAGCGCGGCCGCGTCGATGATCAGCCATGCGGGGATGCTCTCGTCGCTCGGCTGTGTGGCATACATCGCGCGCACGAAGCGGTCGTACGAGACGGATTCATCGACGAACCGTTTGCCAGAGGCGGCGACGGCGACGATGCCCGGCTTGGCGCGGTCCCAGATGTGCGGGAAGACGACTTGCGATCCGTTCCGACGGTGGCCGATCGAGCTCGGGAACCACAGTGCGTTGTCGCCGTGGTCGGGTCCCAGAGCGCCACCGACGGCCTGGCCGAGCGCCAGTGTGTCGCCGGTGGCGCCTTCTGCCGCC
Source organism: Microbacterium kribbense (assembly GCF_039537285.1). NCBI lineage: Bacteria > Bacillati > Actinomycetota > Actinomycetes > Micrococcales > Microbacteriaceae > Microbacterium > Microbacterium kribbense. Next base: position 54,135 of record NZ_BAABAF010000002.1, read on the forward strand.
CGAGTGAACTGCGGCGTGGGCGACGGCAGGTACTTTTCGCGCCACTCCTGGCTCGCGGGGAATCCGCCGCCCGCCAGGATGACGCCTCGTCGCACACGGATGCGACGCTCGCGGCCGGCCGCCTCCACGATCGCGCCGACCACGCGGTCATCTGTCGCGATCAGCTGCTTCGCAGTGCTGCTGAACAGCGTTCGTCCGCCCTGCTCGGTGAATACATGGAACAGGTGCGCGACGAGGGCGTTGCCCATCGCCAGGCGGGTTCCGCGGGGGTACCGCAGCCGATCGAAGAACCACCGCACGCCCAAACGGGCGGCGAGCGCCAGCGCTCGGGGAGAACCGTGGAACAGCTCCAGCAGCTGGTTCACTTCGGCGCGACGGACCATGAGGGTGCCGCCGAACAGTGCGAACTCGGGGACCGGCCAGCGCACCCGCCGGAAGCCTTCCGGGCCGAGCAGGCGGCCGTCGAACGTCTCCGGCTCGAGGGCCCGCCCGATTCCGGCTCCGTCGAGTTCGGGGTGGTAGTCGATGACGGTCTTCGAGTGCCAGAAGCGCACGCCGAGCGCGCCGAAGTAGTCGATCATCTCCGGCCCGCGATCGAGGTACGCCTCGCGCACGTCACGCGGTGCCCGGTCGCCGACCACCAGATCGAGGTAGCGGGAGGCTGCGGCGCGATCGTCGGTGATCCCGAGCGCGCGCTGGTGTCGATGACCCGGCATCCAGCAGGTGCCCGCCGAGTATGCCGTCGTTCCGCCCAGGAACTCGGTCTTCTCGAGCAGGAGCGTTTCCAGGCCGTGCGCGGCGGCGGTCGTGGCGGCAGACAGGCCCGCGGCGCCGCTGCCGATCACCAGCACATCGACGGTCCGATCCCACGTGTGCTCAGACATCCTGGTGACCGATCGTGTCTCGTGCGCTGTCCGCCTGTTCTATGAGCGCGCGTGCCGCCTGTGCGTTCTGCACGATCCACTCGTGTGGGCTGACGGACTGTTGGCGCAGGGCGTGAGGTACCTCGATGCTCACCGGGACTCCCGCAGGCGTCGCCGCTAGCAATGCCGCCAGGGGCAGCTCGCCCTCGCCGATCTGCAGTCGCTGCGCGCGCGCTTCATGCTGGAGTGCGGGCAGCCGGTCACCACTGGGAGGTGCCAGTGGCGCATCGCACAGCTGGATCATGGGGATGAGTCCTGGATCGAGTGCGGCGACGTCGGCGACGTCACTCCCGCCGCGCTGGATGTGCAGAGGATCGAGCATGAGTCCAGCCCCTGTCGCTCGTGCGATGGCCGCGGCGTCGGTGACACGTGCAATCGGCTGGTAGGAGATCGGCTCCAGGAGTGGGCGGATGCCATATCCGGCCGCATCGGCGGTCAGCTGACTGATCTTGTCCAGCAGACGAGAGCGGTCGGTATCTGCGCCGGCGATGGTGAGCGCCGTTGCGCCGAGTGCCGCACCCGCCTCGAGCGCCGACTGCCAATCGTCTGGACCGGTTCCGGGAGTGATCGGCAGGAATTCGATGTCTCGGACGACGACCCCGGTGTCCTTCAACCGCATCACGGTCTCGCGCAGGAGGGGGGATCCGGGCCGGAGCGCTGGGATCGGCTCGTCGGAGGTCACTGCGCGCACGCGGATGCCGACGAAGTCGAGTCCGGCCGCGGTCGCCGCGGAGACGATCTCCGGTGGGGTCAGAGACAGCAGGGTGAGGTGCGCGACGCCAAGTGGACGAGTCATGCCAGGCTTCCTTCTTCATTGCGCGTGAGGTCCCGTCCGGCGACGAAACCGAATGTGAGTGCGGGGCCGATGTTGACTCCGCCTGCCGGGTAATGCCCGCCCATCACGTTGGCTTGGTCGGCTCCTACCGCATACAGTCTCGGGATCGGTGCGCCATCGGCATTCAGCACCCGAGCACGGTCATCCGTGGCCAGCCCCGCGAACGTGCCGAACGACCCCGGCAGCACGCGCACGGCGTAGAACGGTCCCTTCTCGATCGGTGCGAGCGAGGGGTTCGGGGCGGTGCCGGGATCACCACCGTAGCGGTTGAAGGGCGTCGAGCCGCGAGAGAATTCCGTGTCGACCCCGCGGCGCGCATCGGCGTTGAAGCGCCTGATCGATTCGATCAGCCCGGCCTCGTCGATCCCGCACTTGCGCGCGAGTTCGCCCAGCGTGCGCGCGCGGATGAGGTATCCGCTTTTCCGATAGGGGAACAGCGGCACCGGGCGCGGTTTGGCCATCCCCAGCGGGAAGCGGCGCACGAAGCGGGAGTCGCCGATCTGCCACGCCTGGACCGACTCGTTGTCCGGTGCGGCCTCGAACATGGCGGCGACATAGTCGTAATAGCCGTTGGCTTCATTGACGAAGCGGCGGCCGGTACTGACCACCCCCACACTGCCGGGTTTGGCCCGGTCCATGATGTGGGGGAAGACTCCGACCCGTCCGGTGCGATAGGGCACGAGCGACACCGGGCACCACGCCCCGGCTGCAGCTCCCTGTGAGAGCACTCCGCCGACGCTCTCACCGAGCGTGATCCCGGCACCGTCTGCCGTGGCGGGCGCGAGCGTCCAGTGTTCGGTGCCAGTGGGGGTGCGCGGAAATCGTTCGGCCCGGCGTGCGACATCGTTCGGGAATCCCCCGGCGGCCAGCACCACGCCGGCTCGTGCCGTGAATGTGCGCGACCCGTCCGGGGTGCGTGCGACGACGCCGGTCACTTGACCCTGTTCACCCGTCAGGAGCTCGGTCGCCGGCGACGAGACGCGGATGTCGACGCCGGCGTCCTCCGCAGACTGCAGCAGGCGCCCGATCAACGCGCCACCGTTGACCAGCTGCATGCTGCGGCGGTGGACGAGCAGATCGAACAGGTGCAGACCGACGCGCCAGGTGCAGTGCCAGATTCCGCGCAGGTCGCCGCGGGCGGCCGCGAGGAACGCGCCGAGATCGGCGCCGGCCATGATTCCCATTCCGAGGAACGAGGTCTCGTAGAGTTGACCGCGCAGCAGGGCGCGCACCGGACGGCTGAGGCGGCGGGCATTGATCGGCTTGGCGCCGGCCGAGCGGTTCCCCGTCCCCGCATGTGGCAGGTCGCCGTAGATGTCATTGATGTGCGACCCCGGTACGAATTTCATCGCCGTCTGCGTCTGGAAGAACTGAATCATCTCGGGCGCCGCTCGAAGGAAGGCATCGACTCGCACCGGGTTGTAATCGGAGCCGAGCGCCGCCTGCAGATACGCCTTGACGTCGTCTATCGACTCGTCGACGCCTTCTGCTTTGGCGAGCATCGAGCGCGGTGCCCACAACCAGCCGCCGGACCAGGCGGTCGCGCCGCCGCAGACGTCGGCCGCCTCGAGGACGAGTACCGAGGCGCCGCCATGAGCAGCGGTCACGGCTGCGGCAAGCCCGCCGGCCCCTGCCCCGACGATGATCACGTCGAATGCCGGCCCGGCCGCTGTGCCCTTCGGCGGTGACATCATGTACCTCCTGGCTGATGTGATGATGTCGGCGAATCACTCACACTATGTAGAAAATATACATAAAGGAGTATTATTCGTGTCGAAATGACACTACATCGACACCGTCGACTGCACAATGGCGATCTTGCAGCAGCGTCCGCCTCGGCCCGACAGGGTAGTATCGTACGTGTAACGCACAGACGTTCATACTGCGAACACTCGTGCCCAGGAGGCGACGTGATCGACAAGACCGTTCCCGATGTCGAGGCGGCAGTGGCAGGCATCTCCGACGGTGCGACCGTCATGATCGGCGGCTTCGGCCGGGCCGGACAGCCGGTCGAGCTGATCGACGCACTGATCGACCAGGGTGCCGGCGACCTGACCATCGTCAGCAACAATGCCGGCAACGGCGATGTGGGCCTGGCCGCACTGCTGGCGAAGAAGCGCGTGCGCAAGATCATCTGCTCCTTCCCGCGCCAGCACGACTCCTGGGTGTTCGACGGCCTGTACCGCGCGGGTCAGATCGAGCTCGAGCTCGTGCCGCAGGGCAACCTCGCCGAGCGCATCCGTGCTGCCGGCGCCGGGATCGGCGCTTTCTACACGCCGACCGGGGTGGGCACTCAGCTCGCGGAAGGCAAGGAGCGGCGCACGATCGACGGTCGAGAGTACGCCCTCGAATACCCGATCAGGGCGGACATTGCGCTGATCAGCGCGGTGCGCGCCGATCGCTGGGGCAACCTGGTCTACCGCGAGACGGCCCGCAACTTCGGCCCCGTGATGGCATCGGCCGCCGTGACCACGATCGCCCAGGTCGACGAGATCGTGCCGCTGGGCGGCATCGATCCCGAGACCGTCGTCACCCCCGGCATCTTCGTGGACCGCGTCGTCGCGGTCGGCGAGCGCATCTGGCTGCGAGACGGCTCGTTCGTCGGCGGTGTCGACCTCGAGGGTCTTCCTCTTGATCAAGATGCCGCAATCAGCCAGGAGGTCGACCAGTGAGCACGATCAGCCGACAGGATCTCGCCGCGCGCATCGCCGCCGACATCACCGAGGGCTCGTACGTGAACCTCGGCATCGGCGCACCGACACTCGTGGCCAACTACCTGCCCGCCGATCAGGAGATCATCCTGCACACCGAGAACGGGCTGCTCGGGATGGGCGAAGCACCCGGTGTCGACCAGGTCGACCCCGACCTGATCAACGCCGGCAAGCAGGCTGTCACGGCGCTGCCCGGTGCCGCGTACTTCCATCACGCCGATTCGTTCGGCATGATGCGCGGAGGGCATCTGGACGTCTGCGTGCTGGGCGCCTTCCAGGTCTCGCAGACCGGCGACCTGGCGAACTGGTCGACCGGGGCCGAAGGCGCCATCCCCGCCGTCGGCGGGGCGATGGACCTCGCGATCGGTGCGAAGAGCGTGTATGTGATGACCGACCTGCTCACCAAGAAGGGCGAGCCCAAACTCGTCGGCTCGTGCACTTATCCGCTCACCGGCGTCGGCTGCGTCACCCGGGTGTACACCGACCACGCCGTCTTCGACGTCACGTCCGCCGGCTTCGCCGTGCGCGAGACGTTCGGCGACAACACCGTCGCGGGTCTGGAAGAACTCACCGGCCTCACTCTGGTCGATGCCACGCAAGGAGAAGTGAAATGACCGCCAGCTACATCTACGATGCCGTCCGCACGCCGTTCGGGCGCGCCGGCGGCAAGCTCTCCGGCGTCCGCCCCGACGACCTCGCCGCCGTCGTGATGCGCGCCATCGTGGCGCGCACCGGCCTGGACCCGGTCCGCATCGACGACGTCATCTTCGGCGACGCCAATCAGGCCGGCGAAGACAACCGCAACGTCGCCCGGATGGCGGCGCTGCTGGCGGGCTTTCCGACCTCGGTGACCGGCGTGACGGTGAACCGGCTGTGCGCGTCGTCGCTGGAGGCCGTCGTGCAGGGTTCGCGTGCGATCGAGGCGGGGGATGCCGAGCTGATTCTCGCCGGCGGCGTCGAATCGATGAGCCGCGCCCCGTTCATCGTCGAGAAGTCCCCGCGGCCGTGGCCGGCCACCGGCAACCAGACGCTGTGGAACACGTCGATCGGCTGGCGCATGGTCAACAAGGCGCTGCCGGCGGACTGGACGATCTCCAACGGCGAATCGGCCGAGAAGGTGGCCCGAGAGCAGGGCATCTCACGTGAGGAGCAGGACGCTTTCGCGCTGCGCTCGCATCAGCTGGCGGCGGATGCCTGGGCCAAGGGCGTCTACGACGGTGAGATCGTGCAGGTGCCGGGAGTCGAGCTCGAACGCGACGAGGGCATCCGCCCCGACACGTCGATGGCCAAACTCGCAGGTCTGCGCGCCCTGTTCGCCCCCGACGGCAACGGGTCGGTGACGGCGGGCAACTCGTCGTCGATCAACGACGGCGCCTCGGCGGTGCTGCTGGGGGCCGAGGGTGTGCTGGATGCTGAGCCGCTGGCGCGGATCACCGGTCGCGGCGTCCACGGAGTCGATCCGAACGTGTTCCCGCTGGCGCCGATCGAGGCCGCGAACAAGGCGCTGGCGCGTGCCGGACGCACTTGGGCCGACGTCGACGTCGTCGAGCTGAACGAGGCGTTCGCGGCGCAGTCGATCGCCGACCTGAGGGGCTGGCCGGACCTGGACCCCGAGAAGGTCAACATCCACGGAGGTGCACTGGCGATCGGGCACCCGCTGGGCGCGTCCGGCGGCCGGATCGTCGGCCACGCCGCGCATGAGCTGGTCCGCCGGGGCGGTGGGATCGCGGTCGCCGCGATCTGCATCGGCGTCGGGCAGGGCCTGGCCGTCGTGATCGAGCGCTGACGGAGTCCACCATGGCGGACCGGCAGCCTGCGGGCATCGCGCTCGCCGACGACGACGTCACCCGCTCGTCGGCGGACTTCGTGCAGTCGCTGGCGCGCGGGATCGATGTCATCCGCGCGTTCGACGCCGACAACGCCGAGCTGTCGCTGAGCGACGTCGCACGCCGGGCCGGCATCCCGCGCGCAGCGGCGCGCCGGTTCCTGCGCACCCTGGAGACGCTCGGCTACGTCCGCAGCAGCGGCCGCGTGTTCGCGCTGACCCCGCGGATCCTCGAATTGGGCTTCAGCTACCTGTCGGCGCTGTCCCTGCCCGAAGTCGTGCAGCCGCACCTGGAGCGGCTGTCCCACCAGGTCGGCGAATCCGTGTCGGCGGCGGTGCTGGACGGGGCCGACATCGTCTATGTCGCGCGCGTTCCCACGCGTCGCATCATGAGCGTGCGGATCACGATCGGCACGCGCTTCCCCGCTGCCGCCACCAGCATGGGGCGCGCGCTGCTATCGGGCGAACCGGCGGATTCCCTGGAGGCCGTGCTGCGCGATGCGCCGCTGGAGGCGTACACCGAGCGCACCGTCACCGACCCGGACCGACTGCGGGCGGAGCTGGACCAGGTGCGCGAGCAGGGCTGGGCACTGGTCGACGGCGAACTGGAGTTCGGCCTGCGCTCGATCGCGGTGCCGCTGCACGGACGCGACGGATCGGTGGTGGCGGCCGTGAACGTGTCGACGAACGCGACCCGCGACACCGTCGAGCGGGTGCACGACGTGTACCTGCCCGCGCTGCAGGCCACCGCCCGCGCGATCGAGGCCGAACTGCGGCTGGTGTGATCGGTGCGGCCAGCCTGTGGTAGACCGGTGGATTCTACGGTCTACCGTGGGTAGAATCGGGTCATGAGTCTGAACATCAAGAACGAGCGCACGCATGCGTTGGTTCGTGAGCTAGCCGAGCGCACCGGGATGAGCCAGACCAGCGCGGTCGAGGATGCCGTGCGCCGGCGCCTGGATGAGCTGCAGGGTCGTGTGGGCCGGCGGGGGATCGTCCCGGCCCCGGCCTATTCGCCAGACCAGATCGAGCAGCGCAGGCGGGCGATCGACCGCATCCTCGACGAGTTCCGCGCCCAGACGACACCCGCCCAGCGTGCGGCGCTGTCGGATGGACAGGACGAGCTGTATGACGAACTCGGCCTGCCGCGATGATCGTCGATTCGTCCGCGCTGGTCGCGCTGCTGCGGGGTGAAGGACAGGCGTCGCTGATCCAGGAGGTGCTCCTGGCGTATGAGTCGCTCATCTCGGCGGCAACACTCGTCGAGGTGCGCGCGGTCGTCGGCGGGCGGTTCGGCGCGGACGGTCTGCGGCGGTTGGATGCGCTGCTGCGACGCTTCGAGACCGAGGTGGTGCCGTTCGATACGCAGCAGGCGGATACGGCGAGCGCGGCATACCGGGACTACGGCCGCGGATCACGGCATCCGGCACGCCTGAACCTCGGCGACACGTTCAGTTACGCGCTCGCCTACGTGCGCGACGAACCGCTGATGTACGTCGGTGACGACTTCGCGCGCACCGACATCCGCTCCGCACTCGACGAGTACGGCGACGCGGTGCGCTGATGGTGTTCAACAGCGGGCCGATGCACACGGTGTCCGTCTCGCGGGTGGCGCAGCTCAGCGCTTGCCGAGGAACCAGTTCACGATGCCGGCCGCCAGCACGATGCCCGCCGCCGTAGCGGGCGTCATCATGGCGGCCGCGGTGCCGGCCGACTCGGCGAGCACCCCGACCAGGGCCGCCGATGCCGATTGGCCGACGATCACGGCCGAGCCGAGCATCGTCATCACGGTCGCCGAGCGGCCCAGCGGGCTGCGCTCGGCACCCAGGCTGTACTGCGTCACCAGGGTCGGGCCCACGCCGATGCCCGCCAGCGCGAGGGCGAGGGCCACGCCGCCCGTCGTGTCCATCAGCGGCAGCAGCGCGGAGCCGACGACCAGGATCACGGCGAACGTCAGCCATCGCGCGCGCAGGGTGAACCGCGGTGAGAACCAGGCGACGGCCAGTGCGAAGATCGCCGAGCCGATCCCCATCACGCCGTAGATGAGCCCGGCGGCCTCGGGCTCGCCGCGGTCGGCGAGGAACGAGGTCAGCGTCGTGAGCATGGCGCCGAAGAACAGCCCCATCCCGAGCACCCCGACGGTGACGGTCGTCACGCGGATGTGGAAGAGCTCGGATGCCGCGGCCTGCACCACGCGCTCGGGTCTGCCGTCCGCGCCGGTGAGCGCCCGGCCGGTGCGATGGTAGGCGAAGGCCGTGACGAAGATGAGCGTGAGCACGGCCGCGCCGATCACGGGGGCGGCGGGGTTCATCGTCGTGGCCAGGAGCCCGACCAGGAACGGCCCGAACACGAACACGATCTCGTCGGCGGCCGACTCATAGGCCATCGTGCCGTTGAACGTCTTCGCCCTGCGGTCTTCAGGCAGGTGCCGGGTGATCACGCCGACGAGCCGGCTGCGTGAGAGCGGTGAGACCTGCGGGGCGGTCGCGCCGATGACGAACGCGACGGCCAGCACGACGGCATCCGGCAGCGTGCTGAACACGACCCACGACATCGCCACCAGCGCCAGGCTGTTGACGATGCCGCACAGCAGCACGATGCGGCGCTGCCCGAGACGGTCGGCCGCGGCGCCGATCAGCGGTCCGAACACGGCGGTGCCGAGACCGGTCAGGGCCGAGTTCAGGCCCCCCAGTGCGATGTCGCCGCGGGCCGAGACCACCAGGGTCAGCACCCCGACGACCATCATCGCGAACGGCAGTCGGGCCAGCAGCGCGATCGGGAAGTAGCCGAACCCGGTCGCCCGGATCAGGCTGGGCGGGCGCGTATCAGTCGTGGTCGTCATGTGCTCTCTCAGGCGGGTCGTGCCGCCTTGGCCGGCCGGGCGGAACGCCTGCAGCCAGGTAGATACACGTGGATCTCAGATATTCTCTCATGTCGCCCGGCGCCGAAGCCGGGCGGATTCACAGGTGCATCAGATCGGCACCGGCGGCCACCACCCTGATCATTTCGGCAGGGGAGGAGCGGCTTCCGCCCGGCCGTTTGGTCCGAACGGTCGCGCTCGCGTCCTGAGCCGGCGGGCCGTGTTCCGATGCCGAGGAGAACCGCAACTCGAGAACGTATCATCCGGGCTGATATCGGGCATAAACGATCTCAGGTTCGCTTATGGCCGCGCATGGGGTTGAATCGGGATCACCCATCCTGCCCGAGGAGATTCAATGTCGAATGTCACATCCGGCGCGTCCGCGCGCGTCACTCAACGAGCCGGCGTCTGGCAGGCAGTGCTGCTGCTGGCCGGCAGCTGCATGCCCGTGCTCGGCTCGGTGCTGATCACGCCGGTGCTGCCGCAGCTGTCCGAGCACTTCGCCGGCTTCCCCGGCGCCGAGGTGCTCGTGCCGATGATCGTCGCCATTCCGGCACTGATGATCGCCATCTTCGCGCCCTTCGCCGGCCAGGTCGTCGACCGGCTCGGCCGCAAGCCGCTGCTGATCATCGCCATGTTCGCCTACGCACTGGTCGGCACCGCGCCGGCCTGGCTCGAGGCGCTGCCGGCGATCCTCGTCAGCCGGGTGCTGGTGGGCGTGTGCGAAGCGGCGATCATGACGGTGTGCACGGCCCTGATCATCGACTACTTCCACGAGGAGCGACGCCGCGACAAGTACCTCGGCCTGCAGACGGTCACCACGACGCTGGCGGCGACCGTGTTCATCATCGTCGGCGGCGCGCTGGGCGTCGGCGGATGGCACACGCCGTTCTGGGTGTACGCGCTGAGTCTGGTGATCGTGGTGCCGATGATCTTCTCGCTGTGGGAGCCGAAGCCGGCCGACAGCGGCGAGGAACGCGTGTCGGCCGAAAAGGTGCGCACGCCGTGGCGGCGCATCTGGGTCCGACTGCTCGTGGGTCTGTTCGCGGGCTTCACCTTCTATGTGCTCATCATCGAAGTCAGCTACCTCGTGGTCGGCACCGGCATCGATGCCGGCAACACGGCGGCCATCGGTGCCGTCGCGGCCGTCGCCTCGCTGTTCACCGCGTTCGGCGGTCTGACGTTCGCCCGGCTGGGGAAGATCGGCGCCGTGCGGCTGCTGCCCTACGCGTTCGCACTGCAGGCGCTGGGCATGATCATCGTCTGGATCGTCCCCGCGCTGGCAGGGGTGATCATCGGTGCCGTGATCGCCGGGTTCGGATCCGGGCTCCTGCTTCCGTCCCTCGTGGTGTGGGTGGTCGCCCCGAGCCGGTTCGCCGAGCGCGGCCGGGTCACCGGCTGGTGGACCGCGGCGTTCTTCTTCGGTCAGTTCCTGACGCCGATCCTGATGGGCGGCCTGGCGGCGGCGACCGGCCAGCTGGCCGTTGCCGTGGGCGTCGTCGGCGTCGCCGCGGCGGTCATGGCGGTAGTCCTGGCCCTGGTGCAGCGTCGTGTCGCGGTGCAGGAGGCGGCCGACGCGGTCTGAGCCACCCGCGTCGGGGCCCGAAAGCGCCCTACCCGGGCCCGGACTGGCCACGACAGGCTCAGCGCAGCGCCACCGTGCGGAACCCGGCGTTGCCCATCGACGAATCCGGTGTGTTCTGCGACCGGGCCGAGTTGCGGTATCGGTTGCAGTACGAGACGTGGCACAGGTAGCTGCCGCCGCGCAGCACGCGTGCCCCGCCGTGCTCGGGTCCGGTCGGGTTCGCGGCGGGCGAGGCCGCGTAGAAGCCCGGGTCGAACCAGTCCTGACACCATTCCCACACGTTGCCCACCGGCTGCCACAGCCCATAGCCGTTCGGGTCGAACGTGTGCACGGGCGCCGTGGTCAGCCATCCGTCCTCGCGCGTGTTCCTCCGGGGAAAGTCGCCCTGCCAGATGTTCGTGCGCCATCCGCCGATGTCGGGCTCCTCATCCCCCCATGGGTACTTGCGCCCCTCCAGCCCGCCGCGGGCGGCATACTCCCACTCGGCCTCCGTCGGCAGCCGCCGGCCCGCCCAGGCGCAGTAGGCGACGGCGTCGTTCCAGCTGATGTGCACGGCCGGGTGGTCGCCGAGACCGTCGATCGACGAGTCCCGCCCGCCCGGATGCGCCCAGTCCGCGCCGCGCACGCCGTACCACCACGGGGTGCCGGATGCCGGGCCCATGACATCGGCGTCCGGAGCCTGCACCGCCAGATGGAACACGGCCGAGAACCCCCACGTCTCGGCCTCGGTGCGGTAGCCGGTATCGTCGGCGAACCGCGCGAAGTCGTCGTTGGTCACGGACGTCGCATCGATCGTGAAGCCGGCGACGGTGACCGGATGCCGCGGCACTTCGCCGTCGCCCGGATTGCGGTCGCCCGACGAGTCACCCATCGTGAACGTGCCGGCGGGGATCGCGGCCTGCTCGATAGTGTGCCGGCCCGACGCGGGCGGTGCGGTCGGTGCCGGCGCTGCCGACCCGATCGTGACGAACGTCTGGCGGGATGGCGTGCCGCAGGTGCAACCCGGCCCGCAGGAACCGGACGCGGAGATATCGGTCATGCGTCGATTCTCCCAGTGCGAGATGTGCGAACGTCCACCGCCGCCCGCTCGACCGGTATGCTCGGGCCACGGCAGCCCACCGGCGCAGGTGCGCTGCGCTCGGGTGGACACCCTGGGAGGACTGCATCATGTGGATTCGCATCGTGGCCGCCGCAGCCGTGCTGATCTCGGCGATCATCCACCTCGAACAGTGGATTCTGGTGTTCCGGGGCACCGCCTACATCGGGCCGGCCATGCTGATCAACTTCATCGGGGGCCTGGTCATCGTGGTGCTGCTGCTGTGGTGGCGCACCAGCTGGGTGCCTTGGGCGCTGACCGTGCTGTTCGGCGCCGCGACCTTCGGCGCGTTCCTGATCTCGGCGACGGTGGGGCTGTTCGGCGTGCACGAGCACTGGACCATCTGGGAGGTCTGGGTGGCGGCAGCAGTCGAGGTCATCGCCATCATCACGGGCCTGGCAGGGCTGGCGTCACGTCCGGCAGCACGACGCTGAGCTGCGGGCTGTAGGCGGTCGCGAAGCGGTCGCGGAATGTGCTCATCGGCCACACCGGCGCGGTCGGGTCCGGCAGCAGACCGGCCTGCCAGCCCCACGAGCCGATCGCGCGCAGCACCGCCGGGTCGTGCGCGATGATCGAGATCGGCACGTCGTGGCCGGGATGGTCCCCGGCCACGTACGCGTGCGGCTGATGGTCGCCGACCATGACCACGACCAGGTTCGGGTCGGGGTAGGTCTGCACGAACGAGAAGAGCGTGCCGAGCGTGTACTCGACGGACCGGCCGTACAGCGCGCGCACCTGCGCCGGGTCGGCGAGCGCGGCCTCCGAGACCTGGTCCTCCTCCGGCATCGCGTCGAAGACCGAGCCGTCGCCGACCGCGTTCCACGGCACCGGCCGCGGCAGCGGTGTCCACGGGTGGTGGCTCGAGACGAGATCGATCTCGGCCATGACCGGCGCACGGTGCGGCCGTGCCAGCTCCAGGCGCTGGAAGGCCGACCACACGAACTGGTCGGGCATCGGCGCATAGCCGAACCCCGGGCCGCGGTAGCCGACGTTTCGCGAGTCGTAGAGGGCATCGAAGCCGTAGAATCTTTTGCCTTGCGGCCAGTCGATCGTGTCGGCGGGCACGACCGAGACGGTGCGCCAGCCGGCATCGCCGAATGCACGCGACAGGGTCAGCCGCTGCTGCGTCAGCAGCTGGTTGTAGCGCTGCTGGCTGTTCACCCACAGCCCGGACTGCAGCGTCGCGTGGGCCAGCCAGCTGCCGGCGCCGAACGTCGGCGAGGTGAGGAACGCGCTGCGTGCCGTGAAGCCGGCCGCCGCCAGGCTGCGGGTGCCGGAGGTCAGCACGGCGTCGATTCCCGGCGCGAATGAGGAGTCCTGCACCGCGATGCGTCCGTAACTCTCCACGAACACGACCAGAACGTCCTTGCCGCGCAGCGTGGTGAACAGCTGATCGGACCGCGCCTGCCGCAGCGGGTCGGCGGCGATCTCGGCCGCGAACACGTTGTGGTCGCGGATGTCGGCGTGCAGCCGCCCGATCGCCAGATTGGCGGCGCTCATCGAGGCGACCGGCCCGGCCGGGCCCAGGCGCACGCCGGCGGCCACGCACAGCGCCGCGACCAGGCCGACCGCGACCACGACATGGATCGACACGTGGCGGACGCCCGTCACGCCCTCGACCAGCCGCACCACCACGAACGGCATCACCACCACGACGGCCACTGCCGCGGTGACAGCGGCAGCGGCGACCACCAGCGCTCCGAACCGGCCGATCGAGTCGCCCAGGACGCCGACGCCGGGGCCGAGGTAGTACCAGTCGCTGATCAGGTCGAACGATCGGTCGAACAGCGTGTAGAAGCCCACGTCGATCGCCTTGACGATCACCAGCAGGCCCAGCAGCACGCCGAAGACGCGTGCCGTGACCCGCCGCGCCACCGGCGGCAGCACGAGCGCCAGTGCCACCAGCACGAGCGCCTCCAGCGGAATGCGCGCGAACGCATCCGGCGCGAGCAGGCTCGGCTTGCTCGGCACGATCAGGACGAACCACACCAGCAGCCCTGCCCCTACGGTGCGCGCCGGCGACGGCACGAGCGAGAACGGCACGGTCGGGCCGCGATGGCGCCACAGCCACCACGTCTGCCGGGCGAACGAGCCGGCGAGCAGGATGCCGGCGACGCCGACGGCGATCTGTGCCGCCTCGCGCGGCAGCACGTCGGCGGCGACCGCGGCCAGCACGATGCCCTGGATCGCCGCGACGACCTTGGCCCCGAAGCGCGGCGGTGACCACGCGTGCAGCCACGGCAGCATCCATCCGGCCACGGCGAACGCGTAACGTGCCAGCCCGATCGCCAGCACCCCGCCGCCGACCAGAGGAGCGGCATACACGCTCAGCACCAGGATCAGGAAGGCGTCGACCTCCATGTCGAACCGCGCCCCGAGGTCCGAGGAGGTGCCCGTCGCGCGCGCGACCCGCCCGTCGACCGCGTCGAGCGTGAGCGCGATCACGGCGAGGACGACCAGGAGCGGCACCGGAATCGCCCGATCGAATGAATCGGCGACCAGAGCCGCGATGGCGCCCACCAGACTCGCCCGTGCCAGAGTCACCCAGTCGGCGGGCCCGAACCCGTCGCGGCCCCGGCGCTCCAGGCCGCGCGCCAGCAGCCCCGTGCCCACGACCGCATACCCGCCGGCCGCGGTCCAGCCCGCGACGCCCAGCCCCACTGTCGCGGCGAGGGCCACCAGCACCGCCAACTGGGCGGCCAGTCCCACGAGCGGGTCGCTTCGCACCGAACGCACGACGCCTCCTCTGCCGCCGCGGCGACGGTAATAGACTATGGCGCACCCCGGGCCGGGCCGGGCCAAGCCGAGGTGCAAGGTGCAAGGCGAGGAGGATGCCGTGCCGGATGAGGCGCTCGCATTCTGGCTGCGCGAACCCGGTGTCGGACAGATCCGCACCGAGCCGCTGCGCGCACCGGCCGCGGGCGAGGTGCTCGTGCGCACCCGGTACTCCGGGGTCAGCCGCGCATCCGAGGCGCTCGTGTTCCGCGGCGGCGTGCCCGCCGACCAGTACGACGTGATGCGGGCGCCGTTCCAAGACGGCGACTTCCCCGCGCCGGTCAAGTACGGCTACCTCAATGTCGGCGTCGTGCAGGCCGGGCCCGACGTGCTGGTCGGAAAGACCGTCTTCTGTCTGTACCCGCACCAGACCGCCTATGTGGTGCCCGCCGATGCCGTCTTCGTCGTCCCGGACGACGTGCCACCGCAGCGCGCGGTGCTTGCCGGCACCGTCGAGACGGCGGTGAACGCGCTGTGGGATGCCGCACCCCTGGTCGGCGACCGGATCGCCGTCGTCGGCGCCGGCATGGTCGGCTGCGCCGTCGCGCGGCTGCTCACCCAGATCGTCGGGGTGGCGGTGACCCTGGTCGACATCGACCCGGGTCGTGCCGCCACGGCTGCCGCGCTGGGCGTCGCGTTCGCCCTTCCCGGGGCGGCCGGCGGCGACTGCGACCTGTCCATCCACACCAGCGGCACGTCGGCCGGGCTGCAGCTGGCGCTGGACCTGCTCGGACCGGAGGGTAGCGTGATCGACCTCAGCTGGTACGGCGACGCCGACGTGCGGCTGTCACTGGGCGGCGCCTTCCACTCGTCGCGCCTGAGCATCCGCTCCAGCCAGGTCGGCGCCGTCGCCCCCGCCCGGCGGCGGCGGCGCACCCCCCGACAGCGGATGGAGTTCGCCCTGCAGCTGCTGCGCGACCCCGCGTTCGACGCACTGATCACCGGCACCTGCCGATTCGACGAGCTGCCCGACGTGTTCCCAGCTCTGGCCGACGGACGGCTGCCGGCGCTCTGCCACACTGTCTCTTATGGGTGAGCCTGCGATCGGGGGGGGAATGTTCCGCACCACGGTGCGCGATCACCTGATGATCGCGCACAGCCTGACCGGTGCGGTCTTCGGCCCGGCGCAGCGCCTGCACGGGGCGACGTATGTCATCGACGCGACGTTCTCGCGGCGCGAGCTCGACGAAGACAACATCGTCGTCGACATCGGCGCGGCCGGCCGCGAGCTGCGCGCGATCATCGACGAGCTCAACTATCGCAATCTCGATGAGCTTCCCGCTTTCGCCGGTGTCGCCACCTCCACCGAGCTGCTGGCCCGGTTCATCGCCGATCGACTCGCCGACCGGGTGCACGACGGCGCCTTCGGCGCACGCGCCCGGGGGCTCGCCGGCATCCAGGTCGTCCTGCACGAGTCGCACATCGCGTCCGCCGGCTATGAGCGGCCACTGTGAACGAGGTGCACGTGATCGTGCCGGACGGCATCGACGATCCGAGCCGGCCCAGCGGCGGCAACAGCTACGATCGGCGCATCTGCGCGGGGCTGGCCGCGATCGGCTGGACGGTGCACGAGCATCCGGCCGCGGGTGCATGGCCGGCGCCGGACGGGGCCGGGCGCGCGGCGGTGGCCGGTGTGCTGGCCGGCATCGATGACGGCAGCACGGTGCTGATCGACGGCATCATCGCCAGCGGTGTTCCCGACATCGCGGCGTCCCAGCAGCGCTTGCGCGTCTATGTGATCATGCACATGCTCCGCCTCGGCGCGGTCGAGGCGACCGTGCTCGCCGGGGCGACCGGAGTCATCGCCACCAGCCGGTGGACGAAGGCCGAACTGATCGCGCGGCATGCGCTGGCCGGGCACCGCATCCACGTCGTCGAGCCCGGTGTCGATGCCGCCGGCATCGCGCCCGGCACGGCTTTGGGCACCCGGCTGCTGTGCGTGGCCGCCGTGACGCCGGTCAAGGGGCACGATGTGCTGGTGCGCGCGCTGGCCGAGGTCGCCGACCTGCCCTGGCGCTGCGACTGCATCGGCGCACTCGATCTGGACCCGGGCTTCGTCGACCGGGTGCGGCGACGCGCGGCCGACGGCGGGATCGCCGACCGGATGCGCCTGGTCGGCGCCCGCATCGGAGCCGATCTGGATGCCGCCTATGCCGCCGCCGATCTGCTCGTGCTGTGCTCACGTGCCGAGACGTACGGGATGGTCGTGACCGAAGCGCTCGCGCGCGGAATCCCCGTGATCGCGCCCGCCGTCGGCGGCGTGCCGGAAGCGCTCGGCGGCGACGGAGGCCGCATTGCCGCCGACGACCTGCCTGGAATCCTGGTCCCTCCCGGCGATTCGGCCGCGCTGGCTGCCGCACTGCGCAGCTGGCTCGGCGACGCGGCGCTGCAGCGGCGACTGCGTCGGGCGGCGCAGAGCCGCCGCGCGACGCTGGCGGACTGGACGCGGACGGCCCAGCGGCTCTCGGACGTGCTCGCCCGCGAGGCGGTCTGACATGGTCCGGCCGTACACCGTGCTCAGCTGCAGCATGTCGATCGACGGCTACATCGACGACGCCAGCGACCGTCGCCTGATGCTCTCGAACGCGGCGGACTTCGACCGCGTCGACGCACTGCGGGCGTCATGCGACGCGATCCTGGTCGGCGCCACCACGATCCGCCGCGACGATCCGCGGCTGCTGGTGCGCAGCCCGGCGCGGCGACAGGAGCGGGTCGCCCGCGGCGCGACGCCGTCGCCGGTCAAGGTCACCGTGACCGGCGACGCGGACCTGGATGCCGCCGCCCGGTTCTTCACGACCGGTGCGGGGCAGAAGCTGGTCTACTGCACGAGCGCGCACGCGCCGGATGCGGCAGATCGCCTGGGCCCCGTGGCGACGGTGGTGGATGCCGGCGCGGAGGCGTCGATGGCCTGGATCGTCGCCGATCTGCACGTGCGCGGCATCCGGCGGCTGCTGGTGGAGGGCGGCGAGCGGGTGCACACGCAGTTTCTCACCGACGACCTCGTCGACGAGCTGCAGCTGGTGGTCGCCCCGTTCTTCATCGGCGACGCCCGCGCACCCCGGCTGGTCGGCGCCGGCAGGTTCCGGTGGAGCCCGGACCGCGCGGCCTCGCTGGCGGAAGTGCGCCGGATCGGCGACCTCGTGCTGATGCGCTACGCGCTGTCGGCGCGATTCGCGAAGGGGTGATGGGGGGGCGGACAGTGCGTGATTTGCGACTATTCGGCGAACTTATGTACAAAACACACATAGCGCGCTAGTGTGCTGACAGACACGAGGACTCGCGCGCCCGATTCGGCCGCGCTCATCACGAAGGAGCACCATGCCCAACGGATTGATCGATGACGACAGCCTGCGCGTCCACCCGGACGGGCTCGCCTTGTCCTTGACGATCCCGTGGTATCGGAGCCTGTGGTTGTCGTCGGTGTCGGCACTGCAGCTCACCGTCGATGGCGTGGCGGTACCGGACGGCGATCTCACGCTCGAGCTGGCGGGGGTCCGATACCCGATCGCCGCGCTGCCCGCGCAGAGCGAGACGCTCTGGTACCTGCAGGAGCATCCGCTGCTGATCGCGCGCCGTGATCAGGCGATCGCGCTCGGCGAGGTGCATGCGATCACGATCCACGGTGAGCTGCGCCTGCCGTACATGCAGATCGCACCGGGCGAGGACGGTGGTCCGGGCATGTACGTCCCGAACATCGTGCACCAGACCATGACGCTGGCGGCGACCGATCGTGCCGCTGCGCCGCCTGCTCTCGTGTCGGATGTCGCGCCCCCGCCGTCAGCAGGTGAGGATCCGTTCCGGCTCGGCCTCACGCTGTACTCGGCCAGTGCCGAGTTCCGCGCTGGCTGGCTCGACTTCGACGGGCTGCTCGACCGCGTCGCGCAGCTCGGCATCGGTCCGGGCATCGAGGTGGTCGCCTCGCAGGTGCTGCCGACCTACCCGCATGTCTCCGATGAGTTCGAGCACCGGTGGCGAGCGGCATTCGACCGCCATGGGTTCGATGCGAGCGCATACGGCGCGAATCTCGACATGGGTCGGCGCCGCGACCGCGACATGACGCCGGACGAGGAGTTCGAGTTCTCGAAGCTCATGTTCGACGGGGCGCGCACGCTCGGCTTCCCCCTCGTGCGCATCCAGTCGGCCAAACCCGACCTGCTGCGGCGCCTGCTGCCGATCGCCGAGGACCTCGAGCTGAAGCTCGCCTACGAGATCCATGCGCCGATGGGGCCGAACGCCCCCGAGATCCTGCGCGTGCGCGAGACCTACGACGAGCTGGACTCGCCGCTGCTGGGGTTCGTCGCCGACTTCTCCGCGACGATGCATGCCATGTCGCCGACCCTGCTGCGTGCCGTGCAGCGCGCGGGTCTCGACGATCACGCACTCACCATGCTGCAGTGCATCTGGGCCACGGATGCCCCGATGCGAGAGCGACAGGAGGAGTTCATCGGGTACCTGCGCGATCGTGATTTCGATCCCGGACGACTCGGCTCGTTCGCCCACCTCGCCTTCAACATGCACGGCCACGTCGACCCGACGGAGTGGGCCGACATCATGCCGCAGATCCTGCACGTGCATGCCAAGTTCTACGACATCGACGCGAGCGGCCAGGAGCCGGCGATCGATTATCCCGAACTCGTGCGGGTGTTCGTCGAAGGCGGGTACCGCGGATACTGGTCGAGTGAATGGGAGGGGCATGCCTTCGCAGAGCTCGGCGAGGTCGACCCGCTCGTGCTCGTGCGACGTCAGCACGACCTCATCCGCTCGGCGATGCGCTCACTGCGTGAGTCGGACTGACTGAGAGGACGTGCTGTGACCGACGATGTCGACATCCGCAGGATGCCGCTGCGCGATGCCCTGCGCTGGCTGCGTGAGAACGGCGAGCCGATCGATCCGCGGCCGGACATCGACACCGCGTCGCTGACGCAGAGGTTCCCGCGGCTGGCCGGCGTGGCCACACACGACCTGACGGTACAGAGCCCGCACGGACCGCAGCCTGCTCGCGTCTACCGCGATGCCGGGGCGGCGGTGTCGGGGCGCGCACTGGTGTGGGTGCACGGCGGCGCCTTCATCGGCGGGTACCTCGACATGCCCGAATCGAACTGGGTGGCGTTGGAGCTGGCGAGCCGCGGCATCCCGGTCTTGGCCGTCGACTACACGAAGTGCCTCGGCGACGTGCATCACCCGGTGCCGTCCCAAGATGTCCTCGCCGCCTGGGGGCACTCGCGAACGCACGCGAAGGATCTTCTCGGCGTCGAGGCCGACGCGCTCCTGCTCGGCGGCGCGAGCGCGGGAGGCACGATCACCGCAGGTGTCACGGCTCAGCTGCGCGACGCCGGCGGGCCGCTGCCCGCAGGCCTCGTCCTGGTCTATCCGGCCGTTCACCCGGACGGGGGCCACCCCGGGGAACTGCCCGATCCCGCATCGCCGACGACGCAGCTCGCGCTCAACTACGCCGGATCGGCGGAGGCGCTCGCCGACCCGCAGGTGTTCGCCGGCAACGGAACGGGCGCCGGCTTTCCACCCACTCTGATCGTCGTCTGCGAACGCGACGGGCTGCGGCCGTCAGGCGAGGCCTTCGCCGCGCAGCTGGAGCGCGCCCACGTCGATGTGACGCTCCATCTGGAGCCGGGTGCGGATCACGCCCACATCAATGAGCCGTCCGACCCCACGGCCCTTCCGACCATCGAGGCGATCGCGGACTGGATCCGGCGATGATGTCTCGTCGCATCCCGGTGACGCCGCAGGCGCCGAACATGGCTGAGCACGGGCGGGTCCGGGCAGGTGGCCCGACGTCGGTTCCGTCTTGGCGGCTCGACGGGACGAGTCTGCTCTGCGACGGAGTCGTGACGCTGCTGGTCGGCGGGCAGGTGCACAACTCGTCCGCGTCCAGCCCGGGCGGCATCGCCCAGTCGTTTCGGCGTGCGCGCGAGGTGGGCGGCAACACCGTCATCGCACCGGCGTACTGGGACCTCTCCGAGCCCACCGAGGGGACACTGGATTTCGCGCTGGTCGACGTGATGCTGGGTGAGGCGGACAGGTGCGACCTCAGGCTTGTGCTGCTGTGGTTCGGTGCGTTCAAGAACGCCGGGTCGACGTACGCACCGCGCTGGGTGCGTGCTGACGTGCAGCGCTTTCCGCGCGCGCGTGCCCTGTCGGGGATCCGCCCCGCGTTCACCTACGAGGGCGCCATGCACAAGCCGGTGCTGAGCGTATTCGCGCCGCACCTGCGCAACGCCGATGCGCGGGCATTCGAGGCGCTCATGACCTACGTCGCGCGCCACCCGCTTCGTGATCGGGTGGCCCTGGTGCAGATCGAGAATGAAGTGGGGCTGCTGGGCGACAGCCGCGACCGGTCGGATCTGGCCGAAGCCGCCTGGAACGGCTCGGTCCCTGCGGAGTTCGTGGCATTCCTTCGGGAAGCCGCTGCCGACTCCATGGCCGCGCAGCGATGGCGGAGGGCGGGTGCGCGGACGGGTGGGTCCTGGGCCGAGGTGCTCGGGGAGAGCGCCGAATCCGACGAGATCTTCATGGCATGGGCGTTCGCGACCTACGTCGAGGCGCTCGCGACCCGTGGCGCGGGCGCTTGGCCGGTTCCGTTCTACGTGAACGCCTGGCTCGGTCCGCAACCCGGCCAAGATCGGCCCGGCCAATACCCGAGTGGCGGACCGGGCACTCGGGTGCTCGACGTCTGGCGGGCCGCAGCGCCCACGCTGTCGATGATGAGTCCGGACATCTATATCGACGATGCGGCATCCACCATCGCAGCATACGCGTTCCCCGGAAATCCGCTCTTCGTCCCAGAATGCAGGCTGCGAGCCGGTGATCTCATCAGAGCCATCTCGGGCGGCGCGATCGGCTGGTCGGCGTTCGGCATCGACGACGCGCGTGCCGAGGGGCAGACTGCACAGCTGCTCGGCCTCTTCGCTCAGCTGGAAGGGCAGATCGCCCGCGCACAGCGCGAAGGGCGGATTGCGGGCATCGTCATGGAGCCCGGCGCCGGCGCGGTCGAGGAAGCTCTCGGCGGCATCCGCATCGTCGCCCGTGCCACGCGGGACCTCTTCGGGCGAATGCTGCTGGATGCCGGTGTCGCGCGACTGCCGCCGGCGCCGGAGAGCCCTGCTGAGACCATCCCGGGCGCGCGCATCGCCGCCCCGCACGACACGCGCCCGCTGGCGCTGGTCATAGCGCTGGGCGCTGACGAGTTCCTGATCGTCGGTGAGGGGATCACGCTCGACTTCTGCCACGATGATGCGACTGTCGAAATCGATTCGGTGGTGGCGGGGACGTTCGTAGACGGTCAGTGGATGCCGGGACTCGCGCTCAACGGAGACGAACGGCTGTGCCTGCTGCCGACAGATGAGATCGGGGTCGTCCGGGTGCGGCTCCTGCAGCTGGTCGAGGAATGAGCCCGTTGCCGACGTGCGGGGTCAGCGGGCCGTGTCGGCGCCGGATTCGACGAGCTGGCCCGCCTCGGTGAACAGTGCGCGCATCCAGGCGTGCTCGGGATCGCGGGTGTGCACGGAATGCCACCAGAGCGCGTTGACCAGAGGCGTTGCCGCAAACGGCAGGCCCACGACACGGATGCCGCGCACCTGGTGTGCCAGGGGGACGAGCGCGGCCTGGATCAGACCGATGCGCCGGGTGCCCGTGACGAAATAGGGCAGCGCGACGAAGCTCTCCACGACCACCTCGACCCGTGGCTCGATGCCCAGCTGCTGGATCTGGCGGCCCACCGAGGTGAAGGCGTTCTGAGACGCATAGGTCATGGCATACGGGAGCGAAGCGAGATTCTCCATCGTCAGCTGATCGCCGACCGCGTCGTTGTCGTCGGCCACGACCGCGACCCAGTCATCGCGCCACAGATCCGCGTAGGGCAGGTTGCTGAGAAAGCCGTGGGGGAGGATCATCGCGTCCGCCGCGCGCAGCCTGTTGGCGGCATCCTCGACCACCGTCGGCGTGTGCAGCAGAAAGCGGAAGCGCACGTTGGGAGCACGCTCCGCCGCCAGCCGGGTCAGGACCGTCCCCACGGTCGTGAAGCTGTGGTCCGAGCCGTATATCGAGAACTCGCGGGTCGACTCGCTGGGCTCCCACTCGGCCTGGCTCTCGAAGACGCGCCGTGCGGCATCCAGCGCCGTCGTGGTGTGATCCGTGAGGCGCAGCGCGAACGGCGTCAGTTCGTAGGTGTTCCCGCGGCGCGCGAGGATCGGGTCGCCGAAGTGAGTGCGCAGCCGTGCCAGCGACGCGCTGAGCGCCGGTTGGCTCAGGTGCAGCCGCTCGGCGGCCCGTGTCACGCTGCGCTCGGTCAGCAGGGCGTCGAGCGACACGAGGAGATTGAGATCGAGCCGGGACAGCAGCAGATGATCAGTCACGTCGATGTGATCCTCAGAACGGGTGACGAAGCAGACCCCATTGTATCGGTCGGGCCGATGCAGGTGGGAGTCGGCATCTGTCACGTCGATGGGGCGTGCAGGATCCGCTCGACCAATGCGGTGATCCGTGCGATGAACGCTGCAGGCGACTCGCCCCCGTCGCTCCAGAATGCGGGGCCGTACATCGTACGGAACGCGCACTCCGTGTACACGAGACGTGCGATCGATGACGCCAGTTCTGTGTCTCGCGTCGGCAGCGTTGCGCTGATGCGCTCCTGCAGGCGCCGTGACATCACGGCACCGTGCTCCAGGAGCCAGGGGTCGTCGACCGCGCGGCGAATGATCGCGCGCAGCAGTGCACGGCGCCGTTCGAACACGCCTGCCGTCGCCGCAATGACACCTGGCACTGTTCCGGTGGTTGCCTCGACCAGCTCGTCCTACGTTGCCACGACCTCCTGCATCGTGCGTTGGTAGACGGCGCGGAACAGCTCCACCCTGCCGTCGACGCGCGCGTAGATGGACGGTGCAGTGACACGGGCGCGACGGCAGATCTCGTTGATCGTGAGCGGTTCGTACCCGCCCTCTTCGAGCAGTTCATGTCCGGCCACGAGCACGCGCTCCCAGGTTGCGCGGCGCGTGATGGAAGAGCTTGCCGAGCAGATAGGCCGATTGCACCTGCTCTCGCGTATGCAGGATTCGCGGAGTCTCGTACGCGACGAGCGCACGCTGGACCGCAGCCGTATCGCGCAGATCGACGCCCGCCAGTCGCTGTCCGAGGAAGTACCCATCGCAGATCGACATGCCCGCCCCATATGCGGCGTAGGGACTCGTGGCGTGTGCGGCGTCACCGGCCAGCGTGATCCGGCCCTTCGACCAGTGCGCGAGTGGAGGAATGTCGCGGATCGGCCAGCGCTGCAGGCTCTCGTCAGACGTCGCCGCGACGAGCTCGGGGAGCGGGGCGGGGAACCCGGCCGCCAGGAGTGCCGCGTGGACCTTCAGGAATCTGGGGGAGGATCGACGCGATTCACTGCGGTGGCGCTGACACGATCCCTTGACTGCCTGATCCCGTCGGCTCCAGCGCAGGCGGATGACTTCGGATGCCGGACCCCGGATCCCGTTTCGCGCTACCGCGCTCCCGCTTATGTCGCATATCGAAGAAACTAATGTGTGTTTCGGGCACATCTAGGTCATACTGAGGTTCACAAGCGCGGTGTCTCGCCCGATGCGCCGTCGACAACGAAGTCAGAAAGGCTGCACATGACTCAGCATCTTCGCTCGCGGCTGCGGATCGGCCTCTTCACCGTCCCCCTTGCCGTAGGAGCTCTTCTCCTGTCCGGGTGTGCCGGCGGCAATGCGCCGAGTGGTCCCGAACCGCAGACCATCACGTTCGCGTTCGGGGCCACCAACGACCAGGACAAGGTGGCCTATACGGGCCTTGCCCAAGCCTTCGAGAAGGAGCACAAGGGCGTCACCGTCACCACGCAGAACCTCCCGACCGAGAGCTATGCGACGGCGATCGCGACGCGTGTTCAGGGCGGCAACGCGCCGGACACGTTCTACGCGGAAGGCGGCACCGGCCAATCTGATTCCATCATCCCGTTCGCGAAGGCCGGACTGCTCCTGCCCCTGGCGGATCCCGCTGTCGCGGCCGCGATCCCGGACGCGGAGAAGGACCTGTGGACGTACAACGGCAAGATCTACGGCGTCCCACTGGGCATGCAGTCCAACGGCGTGATCTACAACGATGATCTCGCGAAGTCGATCGGCGTCAGCATTGATGCGTCGACGAGTCTGGATGGTGTCATCGCGCAGTGCTCGGTTGCCCGTGCACACGGGAAGACCGTATACGGTCTGGCGGGATCGACCTTCGCGAACAACGGAATTCTCGCCGTCGCGATTGCGACGTCGACCGTCTACGGACCCGACAAGGATTGGAATGCCAAGCGGGCATCCGGAAAGGTCACCTTCGCCGGTAGTCCTGGATGGGTCGAGGCGCTGACGTACATCAAGAAGATGTATGACGCCGGGTGCTTCCAGGACGGTGCGACCAGCGCAGGGTTCGACGCACTGACCAACGGGGCGTCGTCCGGGAAGATCCTCGGCTTCTTCGCACCCAGCGCGGCTGCACAGCAGATCATGGCGGCCGCCGGTGGACACGTCAAGCTCGTCGTGCTGCCGGTGCCGGCGCCGGACGGGGCGAAGACCTACCTGTCGCTGAGTGCGGATCAGAGCGTCACCGCGAGCGCCAAGACCAAGAGCCCCAAGCTCGCCCAGGAGTTCCTGAAGTACATCGTGTCGGCACAGGGGCAGGACGCGTACTCCGGTCTGACCGGAACGATCCCGGTCACCGCGGGATCCTCTGCCACCCTCCTTCCGCAGTATGCCGGGATCAAGGACATGATCGCCGCACAGGACATCCGCGGCTACGCACCGACCGGATGGCCCAATGCCAAGGTCTACACCGACCTGGGCAATGGCGTGCAGGGCATCCTGACGGGGCAGATGACCGTCGACCAGGTGCTCAAGCAGATGGATTCCGACTGGGGATGAGAACCGATGCCCGGTGGCCTGCCCCTGAGGGACCGGCCACCGGCAGAGGGGCCATGGGAGCGATGCAATGGTGATGCAGATGGCGACGGAAACCGAAGTGATGACCACTGCGGGCGCGCGTGGGCGACGTGGTGCGCGGCGACCGCGCACGAACTCCTATCACGTGCGGCTGGGCTCGTGGTGGTGGGCAGTGCCGGCGCTCGTGCTCATGATCATCGTGATCTACGTCACCACCGTGGCCGGAGGATTCTTCGCCTTCACGAACTGGTCGGGGATCGGAGCATTCGACTTCGTCGGTCTGGGCAACTTCATCAAGATCTTCGAACAGCCCGAACTGGTCGGGTCGTTGCGGAACACCCTGTTCCTCGCATTCGGGTTCCTCGTGTTCACGAACATCGCGGGGCTGCTGTTCGCGCTCGCGCTCAACCGAGGGCTGAAGACCCGATACCTGCTGCGCACGCTCGTGTTCATGCCGGTCGTGGTCAGTCCGATCGCCGTCTCCTACATCTGGAAGTTCATCTTCGACTACAACGGCCCGATGAACCAGCTGCTGGTCGGCCTGGGGATGCCGAAGCAGAACTGGCTCGCCAGCCCCACGCTCGCCATCTGGTGCGTCTTGACCGTCATGGTCTGGCAGAACATCGGCTTCGTCATGGTGATCTACCTCGCCGGCCTCGCCACCGTTCCGGTGGAGATGGAGGAGGCCGCGGCGCTGGACGGCGCCGGACCGGCCCGCAGATTCCGCTACATCGTCCTGCCCCTCGTGCGACCCTCAGTGGCCATCGCCACGACCTTGACCCTCATCCAGGGACTGCGCGTGTTCGACCAGGCGGTCGCACTCACCGGGGGCGGCCCGGCCGGTGCAACCCAGACGCTGGCGCTCGAGGTCTATCAACAGGCGTTCACGTTCCAGCAGTTCGGATTCGGGGCAGCGCTTGCCCTCGTGCTCAGTCTGCTGATCCTGGTGTTCTCCATCGCGCAGCAGTGGGCGACGCGTGACCGTTCGCAGAAGGTGGCATAACCCGTGTTCCGCTACACCAAGAAGACCCTCACCGTCGAGGTCGTGACCCTCCTGGCGACGGCTGTCCTGCTGCTGCCGTTCTGGATTCTCGTGATGGGTTCGTTCAAATCACTGCCGCAGATCCTCAGCACCGCGGCCATGGCGCCGCCGGCCCAGCCGACCATCGACAACTTCGTCCAGCTGCTGTCGCCGGCGTCCGCATCGTCTGGCAACATCTGGGCGGGGTTGGCATCGAGTGTGATCATCACCGCCGGGAGCATCCTGCTCCTGATCATCCTGGGATCCCTGGCGGCCTATGCGATCGCCCGCTCCACGAGCCGCTGGAGCCGGCGCGCCTATTATCTCTTCCTCGTCGCGATCATCCTGCCCACACAGCTGGGCACGCTGCCGCTGTACATCGGGGCGCGCGACGTGGGGCTGGTGGGCAACCCGTGGGGCATGGTGCTCATCTACACCGGCATGCTGCTGCCCCTGTCCGTCTTCCTGTACGCGAACTTCTTCCGAAACCTCGACCTCGAGTACGAGGAGGCGGCGGTGATCGACGGCGCCAATCGGTATCAGGTCTTCTGGAGCATCGTGCTCCCACTGATGTCTCCGGCGACGGGGACCGTGGCGATCCTCGCGGGGCTCATCGTCTGGAACGACTTCTTCACAGCGCTCATCTTCTTGAACGGGACGACGTACCAGACGCTGCCCGTCGTGATCTACAGCTATGTCGGATCGCTCGTCTCGCAATGGAACCTGATCTTCGCGGTCGTGATCATCTCGATGATCCCGATCCTCGCGTTCTATGCCTTCGCCCAGAAGAAGTTCATCCAGGGCTACGCCGGCGGACTCAAAGGGTGATCGGCGATGGATGCATCACGGCCCGCGGCGGATCTCGGCGACGGCACGTTCCGCAATCCGGTGCTGCCCGGTGACCGGCCGGACCCCAGCGTGCTGCGCGCGGGGGATGAGTACTACCTGACCTACTCGTCGTTCGACGCGTCGCCCGGTCTGACGATCTGGCGCTCGCCCGACCTGGTGAACTGGACGTTCGTCACCTGCGCGCTCGAGCAGCCGTTCGCGACGGTCTTCGCACCCGATCTGATCGAACACGACGGGCGGTACTACCTCTACATTCCGTTCATCCCGAGCTCGTGGTCGGATGCCATCACCGAGCCGCAGATCTGGGTGATCACCGCAGCCCACCCGGCGGGGCCGTGGAGCGAGCCGGTCTTCACGGGCATCAGCGGTGCTATCGACCCGGGACACGTCGTGGGCGAGGACGGGCAGCGCTACCTGTTCGTCAACGGCATCCGACGGTGCCGGCTGGACGCCGAGGGGCTTCGTGCCGTCACCGGGCTCGAGCAGGCCTACGACGGATGGGATTATCCCGACGAGTGGATCACCGAGGCCTATGCGCTCGAGGGCCCGAAGTTCTTCCGCCGCGGCGAATGGTTCTATCTCGTGAGCGCTGTCGGCGGCACGGGAGGACCGGCGACCGGCCACATGGTCATCGTCGCGCGCTCGCGCAGCGTGCTGGGGCCGTGGGCGAACTCGCCGTACAACCCGGTCGCCCGCGCGCGCTCCGCCGACGAAGCGTGGTGGTCCCGCGGCCACGCCACGATCCTGGACGCCGGGGACGGGTCGTGGTGGATGGTCTCGCACGGCTACGAGAAGGACTTCCGCACCCTCGGCCGGCAGGCGCTGCTCGAACCGATCGAGTGGACCGAGGACGGGTGGCCGATGGCCCCGGCCGCAGACCTCGGTCTCGCGCTTCCGAAGCCAGCCGGAGCGGGCACGCCCCGGGCACTGCCCGGCCCCGACGACGACTTCAAGGCACCCGCGTGGGGGCAGCGCTGGGTGTTCGACAATCCGGCGGGGGATGAGCGGCGGCGGGCGCGCTTCGGCCGCAACGGCCTGGAGCTGCGGGCGAAGGGGACGACGCCGGCTGAGTCGTCGCCCCTGACGACGTGGGCGATGGACCGTGCCTATGAGATCGAGGTCGAGCTGGAGGTCTCGTCGGATGCTGCCGGCGGACTCCTGCTCTACTTCAACGCCCGGCTGTTCTGCGGGATGGGCTGGGACGGCACGACCCTCGCCAGCTATGCCGGCGGCATCCGCACGCACGTGCGCACCGCCGCGCCACCCGGGGCGGTCATCCAGCTGCGCCTGCGCAACGACCATCACATCGTGACGGGCTGGTACCGGCGGCCGGGTGAGGAGTGGACGCGGCACGGCGTCCGCTACGACACACAGGGGTACCACTCCGCGACGATGAACGATCTCAAGAGCCTGCGGCCGGCCCTGTTCGCGACCGGCACCGGTGTGGTCGCTTTCCGCGCTTTCCGCTACCGTGCCCTCGGTGAGCGGGCGAGGCCGTGAGCGCCCGCGTCGAGGAGCTGCTGGCGCGGATGAGCTGGGAGCAGAAGCTCTTCCAGCTGCAGATCCTCTGGCGTCAGGACCCGACCATGCAGCACGAGCTCGCGCGGCGTGGGATCGGCGCCCAGTTCTGGCCGGCAAGCGCCGCCGCCGCCAACGCACTGCAGCGCGTCGCCGTCGAGGAGTCCGCGCTCGGCATTCCTCTTCTGATCGGACTGGATGTCGTGCACGGCCAGTTCACGATCTTCCCGACCCCGCTCGCCCAGGCGGCGAGCTTCGATCCTGCCGTCGCGACGGCGGACGCGCGCTTCTCGGCGGCCGAAGCACGCAGCAGCGGCGTGAACTGGACCTTCTCGCCGATGGTGGATGTCACGCGCGATGCACGCTGGGGTCGCGTCGTCGAAGGATTCGGCGAGGACGTGTTCCTGGCGAGCCGCTTCGCCGCGGCGAAGGTCCACGGTTACCAGGGCGATCGGCTCTCCGCACGCGGCGCCGTCGCGGCCTGTCTCAAGCACTTCGTCGCCTACGGGGCGGCTGAAGCGGGACGTGACTACAACACGGTCGACATGTCGCACCGGCGGCTGCACGAGACCTACTTGGAGACCTTTCGGGTCGGTGTCGCCGCCGGCGCCGCCTCGGTCATGGCATCCTTCACCGCGCTCAACGGCGTCCCGATGCACGCGAACGCGGCCCTGCTGACGGGGGTCCTGAAGCACGAGTGGGGATTCGCGGGCGTCGTCGTGGGCGACGCTGAAGGCGTCGCGCAGCTCGTCGACCACGGTGTCGCCGCCGACGAGAAGGCAGCCGTCGCCCTGGCGATCGAGGCCGGCGTGGATGTCGTGATGGGCGGCGTGCTCCTCGTCGGCGACGAGGGCCGTGCTCTCCTGGCGCCCGACGAGCTCTCATCCGCACGCGTCGACGACGCGGTACGCCGGGTGCTGGCATTGAAAGAGCGGCTCGGGCTGTTCGACAACCCCTATGTCGACGAGGGCGCAGCGGCTCTGACCGCAGCCGACGCCCGCGAGTCGGCACGCGAGGCTGCCCGGCGATGCATCGTGCTGCTGCGCAACGAAGACTCGGCGCTGCCCATCCGACCGGGGAGTCGCGTCCTGCTCGCCGGCCCGTATGCGCGCAGCACCGACCACCTCGGTGCCTGGGTGCAGCACTTCGCAACCCCGGTGGCGCAGCCGGTGGCCGATGCGCTGGCGGAGGCCATCGCGGGCGCCACCCTCGATGTCGTCGACGGTGCCGGTTTCTTCGCGGCATCCGACGACCAGATCGCTGAAGCCGTTCAACGGGCAGCCGCAGTCGACCTGGTGGTGCTCGCGGTCGGTGAGCCCAGCACGCTGTCCGGCGAGGCGAGCTCACGCGCCGACATCACGCTGCCCGCGGCGCAGGTGCGGCTCATCCGAGCCGTCGCCGCCACCGGCACGCCCGTCGTGGTGGTGCTGGCGACCGGCCGGCCCCTCGTCGTCGAGGACTGGATCGAGGACGTCGACGCGCTGCTGGTCACCTGGCACCTCGGCATCGAGGGTCCGGCCGCGATCGCAGACACCCTGACCGGACGGGCCAACCCCGGAGGGCGTCTTCCGATGACCTTCCCACGCTCCGTCGGGCAGGTGCCGATCCACTACGACCACGAGAGCACGGGGCGTCCGCCCCGCACGGGTGGGCGGATCCAGAGCGCGCCGGATGCGGAGCTCGCGGGCCCCGACAACACCGACGACTACTACACGTCGAAGTACATCGACCTCGCCCTCGGACCGCGCTTCGGGTTCGGTGCCGGTCTGAGCTATACGACCTTCGCGCTCGGTCCGCTCGAGCTCGCCGGTGAGGTTGCCCATGCCGAGCTCGAAGCCGGCGCGACGGTCGATGCGCACGTGCGCATCGAGAACACCGGTCACCAGGCGGGCGACGATGTCGTCCAGCTGTTCGTGCGCGATGAGGTCGCGTCCCGCACGCAGCCGGTTAAGCGCCTGTGCGGATTCGCGCGGGTCGCTCTCGAGCCCGGCGAGAGCACGAGAGTCACCTTCGCGCTCGACGCGGACGATCTGCGGTTCTGGATCGATGACGAGCACGTGCTCGAACCGGGTGCATTCGCGGTGTGGGTCGAGGACGGCACTGCGCGCGTGGACGCCCGGCTCGTGGTCACCGGAATCGAGGACGACGCATGACCGTGCGACGACTGGTGGATGCCGTCTCGGGCGATGTGCCCGGTGCGGTCATGCCGTTGTTCTGGCAGAAGGGCACCGGCACGGCGTCGGTGCGCGACGAGATGGAGCGCATCCGCGACGCCGGCATCCGTGCGGTGATCCTCGAAGCCCGCCCGCACCCGGACTTCCTCGGCGACGGGTGGTGGCGAGACGTCGATGCCGTCCTCGACGTCGCCCGTCGCCGCGGCATGAAGGTGTGGTTCTTCGACGACGACGTCTTTCCGACCGGTCACGCCGGCGGGGCGGTGCGGGATGCCGCGCCGGAACTGCGCCGCCGCTTCCTCACCGAGCGCCACACGGATGTGGTGGGGCCGGCTGTGGGGGCCTCGCTCATCGTCGAACGCCATCAGTTCTGGGGCCCCGCCGCGACCGGTGACCCGGGCGCGCTGCTGCGCGTCGTGGCCTATCGGCGCGCAGAGGACGGGCACGAGCTCTGCGGTGACCCGATCGATCTCACGCAACACATCAGAGACGGAATCCTGTATTGGGACATCCCCGAGGGCTGGTGGCGCGTCTTCTTCCTCACGACGGTGGCCGACGGCGGCAGCAAGCCGCACGCGCACCACATCGACTACCTCAACGCCGCCTCCACGCAGCTCCTGATCGACAACGTGCACGAGCGGGTCCACGCCCGGTACGGCTCCGAGTTCGGCACCACCATCGCCGGTTTCTTCAGCGACGAGCCCGGCTTCTACAACGACCCCGACACGTTCGACTTCGGCTCGCAGCCCGGCAAGAGCGTGCCCCTGCCCTGGAACGAGGAGGTCCGGGCTCGGCTCGGCCCGGCGCTCGGCACCGAACCGCTCGCTCTGCTGCCGTTGCTGTGGAACTCCGCCGGCGGCGCTGAGCGGCGCGTGCGCTACGCCTTCATGGACGTGGCATCGCGCCTGTACTCGGAGAACTTCTCGCAGCGAGTCGGCGACTGGTGCCGCGCCCATGGCGTCGAGTACATCGGCCACGTGGTCGAGGACAACGGCGCGCATGCGCACCTGGGGCCGGGCGCGGGGCACTACTTCCGTGCGATGGCGGGCCAGGACATGGCGGGCGTGGACATCATCGGCGCCCAGGTCGTGCCGGGGTTCGCACGGGGGCCGTTCGCGAACATGGCCGGGCACTCCGACGGCGAGTTCTTCCATTTCGGACTCGCGAAGCTGGCATCGTCCGCGGCGCACCTGGACCCCCGCAAGCACGGCCGGTCGATGTGCGAGACGATCGGCGCCTCCGGCTGGTATGCCGGGCTGCGCCTGTTCACCTGGCTCACGAACCATCTGCTGGTCCGCGGCGTCACGCACGTCGTGCCGCACGCGTTCTCGCCCGCGCCGTTCCCCGACCCCGACTGCCCGCCGCACTTCTACGCGCACGGTCACAATCCGCAGTACCGGCATCAGCACCTGCTGAGCAGCTACACCGATCGGCTCAGCCACCTGCTGCAGGGCGGCATCCACATCGCACCCGCCGCGGTGCTGTATCACGCCGACGCCGAATGGCTGGGCGACGCACAGCCCTGTGAACGGGCGCTGCGACTGCTCATGGAGGCGCAGCTCGACGCCGACATCGTGCCCGGCGATGCGCTCGCCGGTGCGGCTGCCGATGGCGCCGCGCTCGCTCTGAGGGGTGAGCGGTACGACACCCTCGTCGTGCCCGGCAGCGCGTTCCTGCCCGAGGCCGTCGCCGACCACCTGCTGCGCCTCGACGCCGCGGGGGTGCCCGTCGTGTTCGT
This sequence comes from Microbacterium kribbense, assembly GCF_039537285.1. Taxonomy (NCBI): domain Bacteria; kingdom Bacillati; phylum Actinomycetota; class Actinomycetes; order Micrococcales; family Microbacteriaceae; genus Microbacterium; species Microbacterium kribbense. The sequence goes on from NZ_BAABAF010000002.1 coordinate 86,982, forward strand.
GGACGACGTGCCACAGGTGGTCGGCTCCGGTCCGGCGGCGCTGCGCGAGCGGTTCCGTGCCGTGCGTCAGGAGCGTCTCGCCGACGTCGTCGCCGAGCTCACGACCCGTGCTGTCCGCAGCGCGGCGCCCGCGCCGTCGCTGCGGGTGCTCCGCATCGACCACGGCGAGGCGGATGTCGTGATGCTCGTCAATGAGTCTGCGTTCTCCGCAGTGCAGACGACGCTCTCGCTGCCCTGCGCCGGCGAGGTCGTGGCGTTCGACGCATTCGCCGCGACCCTCACTGCCGTGCCGGGCATCGTCGCCGCCGGCTGCACCCGGGTCGAGATCGACCTCGGTCCGGGGGAGGCGGCCGTGCTCATCGTCGGCGCCCCGTCGGCATGGGCCGGCCTCGAGGTCGCACCGGTCGCCAGGTTCGGTGATCCGGTCGAGATCAGCCAGGGCTGGGATGTCTCGCTCGCGACCGCCGAGGAGTATCCGGCGTTCACCCGGTGGGGCACGCTGGACCGGCTGGTCCCGCTGAGCGCCCCCGATCTGCTGCCGACTTTCAGCGGCACCGTCCGGTACACGGCACCGCTGGCGGTGGCGCGACCGGGCCAGACGCACCGCCTCGACCTGGGTGCCGTCTTCGAGACCGCCCGGGTCGCGCTCAACGGCGCCGAGATCGGCACCCGCATCGCCCCGCCGTACATGTTCGACATCCCCGGGGACCTCTTGGCCGAGCACAACCTCCTTGAGATCGAGGTCACGAACACCCTGGCCAAGGCGCACCCCGACTTCTTCTCCGCCTTCGCACAGCAGGATCCCACCGGGATGCTCGGGCCCGTGACGCTTGCGCCGATCGGACCGGATGCTCTCGTGACCGACCACTGCCCCGCACATGACCACCCGATGTTCTGAACAGGAGACCCATGTACCAGCTCGCCCCCAACATCGAACTGCTCTTCACCGAGGCCGGCGACTACCACGACCGCGTCCGCGCGGCGGCGGCGGCCGGGTTCACCGCCGTCGAGATGTGGGGGCCGACCGGTGTCGATGCGCCGGCGACGCCGAAGGACCTGACGGCGTTGAAGGCTGCCTTCGAGGAGACCGGGCTGCAGCTGACGGCTCAGTTGAGCGAGCCGCGCACCCAGTTCATGATCCCGCCGTGGGATCACTCCGAATTCTTCCGCAAGCTCGACGAGGGCGTCGCGATCGCCCGAGACCTCGGCTGCCCGCGCATCGTCGTCGGCAGCGGCACCGGTTTCGGCGGCTGGAAGCGTCAGGTGCAGCTGGACAAGCTCATCGAGATCTACCGGAAGGCGATCGCGCAGATCGACGGCTCGGGGATCACCCTCACGCTCGAGCCCGTGAACATCCGCGTCGACCATCCCGGTTCGCTGCTGGACCGCACCGCCGAGGCGGTGTACGTCGCTCGCGGTGTGGACTCGCCGTTCTTCGGCATCCTCTACGACATCTACCACTCGGCCGTCGAGGGCGAGGACATGGCCGCAGAGCTGGCCAACGCCGGCGACCTGCTCGCGTATGTGCAGCTCGCCGACGCCCCCGGCCGCGGCGAACCCGGGTCCGGTGGCCTGGACTGGACCGAGCGACTGGGCATCCTGCGGCGCTCGGGATACGACGGGCCGATCGGACTCGAGTACTACCCGACGCAGGAGTCCGTGGCGTCGACGGCCCTCATCCGCACGCTGGCGGTGACGGCATGACCCGGTATCCGGAATCGGTGGATGTCGCGATCGTCGGGAGCGGCCCCACTGGCGCCGCGTACGCGCGGATCCTGAGCGAGCGGTCGCCACAGGTCGAGATCGCGATGTTCGAGGTCGGGCCGGTCGTCTCCGACCCGCCGGGCGCCCATGTGAAGAACATCACCGACCCTGCCGCGCGAGCGCTCGCGCAGCGACGGTCGGAAGGGCCGGGAGCGGGCGCGCCGACGGTCGACTCACCCGGCGCTGTGAAGTCAGGCGACCGGATGGCGCGGCCGGGCACCTACCTGCTGCCCGATGGTCACACCGCCCTCGGCGAGGATGGCCTGCCGGATGCGTCGTTCTCCAGCAACGTCGGCGGCATGGCCGCCCACTGGACCGGAGCGTGCCCGCGGCCCGGTGGCAGCGAGCGCATCGCCTTCCTTCCCGACCTCGACGAGCTGCTCGACGAGGCGGACCGTCTGCTGGGCGTGACCACCGACGCCTTCGACGGCGCGCCCTACACCGGACTCGTCCGCGAGCGTCTGGCAGCCGCGGTCGACGAGGGTCGCAGCCCCGACCGGCAGGTGCAGCGCATGCCGCTCGCCGTGCACCGGCGCGCGGACGGCGGTCTCGTCTGGTCCGGGTCGGATGTCGTGCTCGGCGACGTCACGCGCGCCAATGGGCACTTCACGCTGCACGACCAGACCCTGGTCACCCGCGTCCTGCTCGCCGACGGACATGCGGCCGGCGTCGAGGTGCGGGACCTGGACACCGGCACGGTCAGCCGGGTCCGCGCGCGCGTCGTCGTCGTGGCCGCCGACGCGCTGCGCACCCCGCAGGTGCTCTGGGCCTCCGGCATCCGCCCCGACGCCCTCGGCCGCATGCTCAACGACCAGTCGCAGATCGTGTTCGCCTCCCGCATCCGGGACACCCCGCACTCGGATGCGGCCCGCCCGGTCGGCCAGTCCGACGAGCGCGCCGTCGTCGGCGGCGCGATCAGCGAGCGCAGCGGCGTCACCTGGGTGCCGTACACGGACGCGGAGCCGTTCCACGGTCAGGTCATGCAGCTGGATGCCTCGCCCGTGCCGCTCGCGGAGGATGACCCGGCGGCGCCGGGATCGATCGTCGGTCTCGGTCTGTTCACGGCGAAGGATCTGCAATGGGATGACCGTGTCGAGTTCGCCGGCGATGCGACCGATCCGTATGGCATGCCGGCCATGCGCATCCATTACCGGCTGACCGAGCGTGACCACGCGGTGCTGGATCGGGCCCGTGCCGAAATCGTGCGCCTGGGCCGTGCCGTGGGCGAGCCGATCGACGAGCACCCCTTCACGATGCCCCCGGGTGCGTCGCTGCACTACCAGGGCACGGTGCGGATGGGCGCGACCGACGACGGACGCAGCGTGTGCGGACCGGACAGCCAAGTGTGGTCGGCGCCCGGCGTCTTCGTCGCCGGCAACGGCGTGATTCCGACCGCCACCGCCTGCAACCCGACTCTCACCTCGGTGGCGCTGGCCGTGCGCGGAGCACGCCGCGTCGCCGACCTCATGGCGACGTGACCTCTTGCTTACGTCAGAAACAGACATTAGAATGCAGAATTAAAGAAGAATTAAGGAGGGCACTGTGATCCCCGATCGCATCATCGAGCAGGGCACGCTCACCAGCGGCGCCGGCCGCACCGCCGTCGAGGTGCGCATTCCGTGGTATCGCGCACTGCCGGCATCGTGTATCGCGGGGGCGACGCTGGCCGTCGACGGCGTCACCGCGCCGGCCGAGTCGCTGCGCTGGCAGATGAACGGGCGCACCTTCACGTTCGCCGAAATGGCAGACAACACCGACGAGTGGTGGTTCCCGCTCGACTCGGCCGTGCTCTCCGGTGCACTCGACCCGGTCGCCGGCGCCGAGCACACGGTTGAGGTGGGCCTCACGGTGTACATCCCCTACATCGTCATCGGCGAGAACGAGGTCCTGCACATCGAGGAGCACGACAGCAAGACCATGACGGCGGTGGCGGCATGAGCCTCGGAGCCCCGATCCAGGGCGTCACCCTGTACAGCTTCACCCGTGCCTTCCACGGTCGTGAATACGATCTCGAGGCCCTGATCCGCAAGGTGGGCGCCGAAGGATACGGCCCCGGCCTGGAGATCATCGGCTTCTCGAGCTTCCGTGGGTTCCCCGAGATCGACGACGCATACAGCGGCAGATTCCGCGACCTGGTAGCCGAGGTGGGCCTGGTCCAGACATCCCTCGCCGTCAACGCCGACATCGGCATCCATCGCGACCGCCTGCTGGACCAGGACGAGCTCATCGAATACATGCGGCGCCAGATCGAGGCCGCGGCGAAGCTCGGCTTCCCGATCGCGCGGGTGCAGATCTCGATCACCCCCGACTCGATGGAGGCGCTCGCGCCGATCGCCGAGCGCTACGGGGTGACCCTTGCCCTCGAGGTGCACGCCGACCAGTACGCATCGCACCCGCGGATCCTCGCGTTGCGCGACCGGTACGAGAAGGTCGGCTCGCCGTTCCTAGGATTCACCGCCGACTGGGGTGCCACCGTGAGCGGGTTCGCACCGTCGCTGCTGGAGGCGTACCGACGGCGGGGGGCATCCGAGGAGCTCCTCGGCAAGGTCGTCGCACTGTGGGATGAGTTTCATCGGGCCGGTCCGCCCGCCGACCAGGCCGACCATGAGCAGCGGTTCGGACGCTTCATCGGGCTGGCCGCCCAGAACGGCCGCCCCGACCTCGGCATCGACTTCGGGATCAACGGCACGGGTCTGTTCGGCCCGGCACCGGTCGAGGACTGGCTGGAGATCATGCCGTGGATCCGGCACGTGCACGGCAAGTTCTTCGGCATCGACGAGAACCACGAGGAGCCGTCGGTCCCGGTGCGGGGCCTCGTGAAGCTTCTCGTGGACAACGGCTATGACGGCGCGATCTCCAGCGAGTACGAGGGCTGGCACTGGAACCACTGGCAATCGCCGTTCGAGATCGTGGGCGACGAGCAGGCCGTACAGCGGGCGGCCGCCGTCGATGCCGGATCACAGATGGTGACCGATGCCGCGGCCGCCCGAGCACAGCTGTCCCGGTGGCTGCCGGACGCTGCGAAGCCGGAAGGAGCACGCGCATGAACGACGGCATCGCCGGTACCGGCATCCGGCTCGGCACCACGCTGTACTCGATGACCAGCGAGTTCGCTGCGGGCCGGTACACCCCCGAGACCCTCATCGCCGCAGTCGCCGAGAACGGCATCGGCCCCGGTGTCGAGTTCAACATCGCACAGCTGCTGCGCACCTACCCGGACGTCGATGATGAGTTCGTCACGCTGTGGTTCGCCACTCTGGACAAGTTCGGACTCGAGCCCAGCGCCGTCGGCACCAATCTGGACATGGGCCGCCGCAAGGACCGTGACATGACGCCCGGCGAAGAGCATGACTTTCTCGCGCGCCAGCTCAAGACCGCACATGCGCTGGGCTTCAAGACGGTGGTGATCCGCTCCGCCGGAAAGGACCTCCTGCGCAGCCTGCTGCCGCTGGCCGAGAAGTACGACCAGCGATTGGGCTACGAGATCCACGCTCCACAGGGGCCCAACGACCCGGTCGTGCAGGGCATCCGCGAGATGTACGACGAGCTCGGCAGTGACCGACTCGGGTTCACCGCCGACTTCTCATCCACGATGCACAGCCTTTCACCGACACTGCTCACCCAGTTGGCGAAGATGGGCCTGGACGAGGAGCATTTCGCCGTGATGGACGAGATCTGGCGGGAACCTGCGCCCATGCACGTGCGCAATCAGAAGTTCGAGGACTATCTGCGCGGCGAGGGTGTCGACCCGCAGCGGTTCGGCCCGTTCACGAGGCTGGCGTTCAATATGCACGGACTCGTACCCCCGGAGGAGTGGCTCGACATCATGCCGCAGATCTTCCACGTGCACGCGAAGTTCTATGACATCGACGCGAACGGAGACGAGCCGGCGATGGACATCCCGCGGATCGTGCGGCAGTTCGTCGCCGGTGGCTACGACGGGTACCTCTCCAGCGAATGGGAGGGGCATGCCTTCAGCGATCTCGGTGAGGCCGATCCGATCGTGCTCGTCCAGAAGCAGCACGCGCTCATGCGGCGCGCCATCGAAGACGCCGTCGCGGCGGCCTGACAGCGGGGAACATCATGGCTACGCACAACTCCCTCTTCTCTGCGAAGGACGTCCGGCGCATCGACGACGGCGTCGCGGTCTCGGTGCAGATCCCCTGGTACCGAAGCCTCTGGCTCTCGGCCGTCGACGACGTCGCCGCTTCGGTCGACGGCGTCCCGATCCCTCGCGAGCAGCTGCGCTTCGAGCTGAACGGGAGAGCCTACCGCGTCGACGAGCTGCCGGGGCAGTCCGAGACCCTGTGGTTCGTCGCAGACCGCCCCGATGTCGTCATCCCGCTGGAGCGCGCTCCCGACGCGGGGGCGACGCTGACCGTGGAGGTCGTCCTGACCATGCGGCTGCTGTACATGCAGATCATGCCGGGCGTCGACGGCGGCCCCGGTCGCTATGTCACCAATCGCGTGCCGGTCACGCGTCGGGTGGTGCTGGCATGACTCTGCGGGTCGCGATGATCGGCCACGGCTTCATGGGCGCGGCGCATTCGGTCGGGTGGCGTCAGGCCCCGGCGATCTTCGACCTGCCCGACCGTGTCGAGATGAGTGTGCTGGTCGGGCGAGATGCCGCTGCCGCGGAGGCAGCGGCCCGCAAGTGGGGCTGGTCGGAATCTGCGACCGACTGGCGCGAGGTGGTCACACGTGACGATGTCGACATCGTCGACATCGTCACGCCGGGCGACATCCACGCCGAGATCGCGATCGCCGCGCTGGCGGCAGGAAAGCATGTGCTGTGCGAGAAGCCGATGGCCAATTCGGTCGCACAGGCCGAGTCGATGCTCGCCGCCGCGGAACAGGCGGCCGCGCGGGGCACCAAGGCCATGGTCGGATTCACCTACCGTCGGGTGCCGGCCGTCACGCTGCTGCGTGATCTCATCGCGCAGGGCAAGGTCGGCAACATCCACCAGGTGCGGGCGGCGTATCGGCAGGACTGGCTGGTCGACCCCGAGACACCGCTGGCCTGGCGGCTGCAGAAGGATCATGCCGGCTCCGGCGCGCTGGGCGACATCGGCGCACACATCATCGACATGACCCAGTTCGTCACCGGACTCGCCGTGGATGCCGTCTCGGGCACGGTGCAGACGGTCGTGCCCCGCCGGCCGCTGCTCGATTCGGGTTCGGGACTGTCCGGCACGGCAGCCGAAGGCTACGGCGACGTCACCGTCGACGACCTCGCGATCTTCACGGGGCGGCTGGCTGGCGGTGCGCTGGTGTCCTTCGAAGCGACCCGCTTCGCCACCGGACGCAAGAACGCGCTGACGATCGAGGTCTCCGGCGACAAGGGTGCGCTGCTGTTCGACTTGGAAGATCTGAACAGACTGCGCTTCTACGATCGCACGGCCCCCAGCCGGCTGCAGGGGTTCACCGCGATCCTGGTCACCGAACCGGTGCACCCCTATGTCGCCGCCTGGTGGCCGGCTGGTCACGTGCTCGGGTACGAGCATGGCTTCGTGCATCAGGCGGCCGACTTCGTGACCGCCGTCTGCACCGGCGCACCGGCGCACCCGACCTTCGCCGAGGGGCTCAGCGTGCAGCGCGTGCTCGATGCGGTGCAGCACAGTGCCGCGGCCGAGTCCGCATGGGTGGACGTGCACGAGCCCACCACGGTGTCGATGCGCTAGCATCCGCCTCAACCGAAGGAGCTGACATGACGCGACCGATCACGCTGTTCACCGGGCAGTGGGCCGACCTTCCGTTCGAGGAGGTCTGCCGGCTCGCCGGCGAGTGGGGCTACGACGGCCTGGAGATCGCGTGCTGGGGCGATCACCTCGATCCGAACCGCTGGGACGACGCCGACTATGTGCAAGGCAAGCGCGATGTGCTCGAGCACAATGGACTGAAGGTGTTCACCATCGCCAACCACCTCAAGGGGCAGGCGGTGTGCGACGACCCGATCGATCAGCGGCACCGCGACATCCTGCCCGACAGCGTATGGGGCGACGGCGACCCGGAGGGGGTGCGCCGCCGCGCCGCCGAGGAGATGAAGAACACCGCCCGGCTCGCGGCCCGCCTCGGCGTGCAGACCGTCACCGGCTTCACCGGATCGTCGATCTGGAAGTACGTCGCGATGTTCCCGCCGGCCTCCGACGAGATGGTAGCGGCCGGCTATCGCGACTTCGCCGACCGCTGGAACCCGATCCTGGATGTGTTCGAGCAGGAGGGCGTGCGGTTCGCCCTCGAGCCGCATCCCTCCGAGATCGCATACGACTACTGGACGGCGAAGGCCACCCTCGAGGCGATCGGGCACCGGGAGAGCTTCGGGTTCAACTTCGACCCGTCGCACTTCATGTGGCAGCAGCTCGATCCGGTGGCATTCGTGCTCGACTACGCGGAGCATGTCTTCCATGTGCACGTGAAGGAGTCGGTGACCAATCTCGACGGGCGCAACGGCGTGCTCGGATCACACCTGCCGTGGGCCAACCCGCGCCGGGGCTGGACGTTCGTCTCGACCGGGCATGGCGAGGTGCCCTGGGAGCCGATCTTCCGCGCCCTGAACGCGATCGGCTATCACGGGCCGACCAGTGTCGAATGGGAGGACGCCGGCATGGACCGCCTCCAGGGCGCACCCGAGGCGCTCGCATTCGTGCGTGAGCTGAATGCGATCACACCCCCCGCCGCCGCCTTCGACGCGGCGTTCTCGACGAAGTAGCCGGTCCGTCAGGGAGGGCACCGCTCTGCCGGGCCAACCGACATCCGATGGTCGGCCCGGGTGGGCTCGTGCGCGTCTCAGGACGAGCGGATGCCGTCGATCGTGGGCTGACCGTCTGCGAACCAGCGTGGGAACGTCGTATCGAAGAGCTGCTCGATCGCGAGTTCCGCGCCGCCGCGCAGCGGCTGCTGCTCGTCTCCGAACGATCGCACGATGCTCAGATCGCGCGTCGCCAGCGGCAGCGAGAGCTCGTACACGCGCTGTCGGATCTCGGCGAGGAAGATCTCACCGGCGGCCGAGACGGAGCCGCCGACGACGATCACGCCGGGGTTGAACATGTTCACGAGTGCCGCGATCGCCTCGCCCACCAGACGCGCGGAGCGCTGCACCAGCGAGATGGCCAGTGCGTCGCCGTCCATGGCGCCCACGGAGATCGACTCCGGAGTGATCGGCTCGCCGCGCGAGGCGGCCGCGCCCAGGGTGCCGCTGGCCCCGGCCTCGATGGCACGGTGTGCGTCGCGCACCATCGCCCATCCACCCGCCTCGGCCTCGAGGCAGCCGACCTTGCCGCATCGGCAGACGACGTCTGAATCACGTACGCGCACGTGCCCGATGTCGCCGGCGGCGCCGTTGGCGCCGCGATGGATGCGTCCGCGGGAGAGGAGCCCCGCGCCGATGCCGCTGCCGACCTTGCAGTAGATCAGATCGACGGGCTCGTCCTTGCGGTGGGCGCGCTCGGCCAGCGCGAGCAGATTGACGTCATTGTCCACCCAGACCGGTGCGTCGAAGTGCTGCTCGAACCGTCGCCGGATATCGAATCCGTTCCATCCCGGCATGATAGGCGGAGCCACCGGAGAGCCGCTCTCGAAGTCGACCGGACCAGGAACCCCCACCGACACCGCCCACACCGGACGGTCTTCGCCGGCTGCAAGCAGTTCGTCGATCATGCCGAGTGCGGCATCCAGCGTCTCCGCCGGTCCGCGGCCGATGTCCCACTCCTGGTGCAGCTTGGCGGTGACCTCCCCGTCCAAAGACGCGAGACCGACCCGGATGTGCAGCGCGCCCAGGGCGCACACCACGATCTGGCCGCGGTCGGCACGGAAGCGCAGGGTGCGCGGGGCGCGTCCGCCCGAAGACCGACCGAAGTCACCGTCTTCCAAGAACCCCATGCCGATCGCCGCTTCCACGCGCTGGGTCACGACGCCGCGGCCCAGTCCGGTCAGTCGACCGATCTCGGGTCGGGTGGTGGCCTCACCGGTGCGCACCATGTTCACGATGCGCAGGAGGCTGGTCACCTCGTCGGTCTGGGCGCCGAATCGCAGTGCGGACTCTGTGGTCATGCTTGATTCTGACACAACTGTGCGACAGGACAGGCCGTATTCTCTCCAACTATGGGTATGTACTTCACAACTTACGCATGATCACGACGGAAGCGAGAAGGGTCGTTGATTCGAATCGGTTATAAACCACGCTGATGGCACAGATAGCCAACCCGCTCTTCCCTGATGTGCACACATCGCCCAGAGTGGGTAGCAGACCTTCCCCCTTCGAAAGGATCGAAGATGAGCAAGCTGCTCTCCCACCTCTCCTACATCGCCGTGACGAGCCCCGACGTCGAGGCGTCCGTCCGCTTCTACGAGGAGCGCGTCGGCCTGACCGTCACCGACCGCGTCGACGGTGCCGTCTACCTGCGCTGCTGGGGCGACTACTACGCCTACTCGGTGATCGTCCTCCCCGGCGACCAGCCGTCGATGTCGACGATGGCATGGCGCACCGCCAGCCCCGCAGCCCTTGACGAGGCCGTCGCGCGCATCGAGGCAGCGGGTGTGCAGGGCGAATGGGTCGAGGTCCACAAGATCGGACGCGCCTACCGGTTCACCGGTCCCTGGGGCCACAGCATGACGCTGCACTGGGATGTCACGCGGCACCAGTCCGAGCCGGCCGCGGCATCCATCTACCCGGACCGTCCCGCCAAGCGCAGCTCGTTCGCCGGCGCCCCCCGCCAGCTCGATCACGTCACGATCGCCTGCACCGACGTCGACGCCTTCGCGAAATGGTACAACGACGTGCTGGGCTTCCGGATCATGGCCCGCACGGTGCTGGACGAGGCCCCGATCTCGGTGTTCTCGGTACTCACCACCAACGAGAAGTCGCACGACCTGGGCGTCGTGCTCGATGGCGCGAAGGTTCCGGGACGCATCAACCACTACGCGTTCTGGGTCGACACGCGCGAAGAGCTGCTCATCGCCGCCGACACCCTGATGGAGAACGGCGTGCCGATCGAATACGGGCCGTCCATCCACGGCATCGGCGAGCAGAACTTCCTGTACTACCGCGAGCCGTCCACGCTGCGCATCGAGCTGAACACCGGCGGCTACCGCAACTACGTCCCGGATTGGGAGCCGAACACCTGGAAGCCCTCGCAGGGGTCGAACAACTTCTACCGCAACGGCTCCATGCCGATGTCGCTGACCGAATCGTTCCCGCCCGCCGACGCGCCCAGCGCCACGGAGGAGGGCGTGCCCGACGAGATCAAGGACGCCCTGCTCAACCCGTACGCCAAGCAGGGGCGCGGCTGAGCGTGCACACCGATCGATTCGAGGCCCCGTTCGCGCTGGCCCGCCGGCGCGACGGCGACCTCGTGCGCACTGCGCTCGTGGCCGGCGACCGCATCCGCGACCTCACCGCGGCCGAACTGGGCGCGCCGGAGCTGAACGCGTTCCTGTCCGACCCCGACTGGGATCGGCTGGCGGCGCTCGCCGCGGCGGACGGCGACTGGATGCCGCTGTCCGGCGCCGTCCTGACCGCACCGGTGGCACCCCGCCAAGTGCTGCAGGCCGGCGCGAACTACCGGCAGCACGTCATCGAGCTGGTCGCCGCCGGCCTCACCCAGAACAGCGATCGCACGCCGGACGAGGCACGGGCCTTCGCTGCCAAGCTGATGGATGAGCGCGCCGCGCACGGTGAGCCGTACTTCTTCATCGGCCTGCCCGCCTGCGTGGTAGGCGACGACGTGCCGCTGGTGCTGCCCGCCTACAGCGACGTGCACGACTGGGAGCTGGAGCTTGCCGTCGTCATCGGTCGCGAGGCGTTCCGGGTCGCACCGGAGCAGGCGATGGACCACGTCGCCGGGTACACGATCTGCAACGACATCACGACCCGCGACCTCGTGTTCCGTGCGGACATGAAGGAGATCGGCACGGACTGGTACCGCGCCAAGAACGCCCCCGGCTTCCTGCCGACCGGGCCGTTCCTGGTGCCGGCGCCGTTCGTGGACGGGCCGGATGTGAACGTGCAGCTCGCGCTGAACGGGCAGACGATGCAGGATGCCTCGACCAGCGATCTGCTGTTCGGCATCCCCGCCCTCATCTCGGGCGCCTCGCAGACGATGCCGCTGCTGCCCGGTGATCTGCTGCTGACCGGCAGCCCGGCCGGCAATGGCCAGCACTGGCGGCGATTCCTGCAAGATGGGGACGTGATGACCGGCAGCATCGCGGGCCTGGGCACCCAGACCGTGCGGTGCATCGCCGGCGCCCCGCCGCGCACCGCGGCCGGGTGAGACCGGTCGGACCCGCAGCCGAACAGACCAGTACACGAACAGAGAGGTTCTGACATGAGCGCAGTCACACGAGTTGCGATCGCCGGCAGTGGCGTCGCCGGCCTCGCCGCCGCCATCCGGCTGGCCCACGCCGGCGTGGCCGTCGACGTCTTCGAGACGCTGCCCGAGCCCAGCGCGCTGGGCTCGGGCATCACGCTGCAGGGCAACGCCCTGCGCGTGCTCGACGCGCTCGGCGTGTGGGACGAGGCACGTGAGGCAGGATTCCCGTTCGAGGGACTCACGCTGCGCGCCCCCGGACCCGACGCGCAGGCCGTCGCCGACCTGCCCGACGTGAAGACCGGCGGCCCCGACTACCCCGCGGGCATGGGCATGTATCGACCCGACCTGGCCCGCATCCTCACGGATGCCGCCGGCCGTGCCGGCGTCACGATGCACTGGAGCAGCGAGGTCACGGGCCTGGGCGCCGACGCGGACGGCGTCACGGTCGTCGTCGGCGGCGAACCGGCCGGCCAGTACGACCTGCTGATCGGCGCCGACGGTCTGCACTCCACGGTGCGCACGCTGATCGGCATCGAGACCCGGCCGGAGCCGACCGGCATGGGCATCTGGCGCACCTTCGTCTCGCGCCCGGTCGAGGTCACGCACACCGAGCTGTTCTATGGCGGACCCGTGTACATCGCCGGCTACACGCCCACCGGCAAGGACACCATGTACGCGTTCCTGGTCGAGAAGGCGCAGGACCGCAGCGGCGTCCCCGACGCCGAAGCCGCGCAGATCATGCTCGGCGAGTCGATGGCCTACAACGGGCCGTGGCAGTCGATCCGCGCCGATCTGGCCGACGACGCCCAGGTGAACTACACCTGGTTCACCCAGCACATCGTCGACGCCCCCTGGAACCGCGGCCGCGTCGTCATCATCGGCGACGCCGCGCACTCGTGCCCGCCCACCATCGCGCAGGGGGCGGCGCAGGGACTGGAAGACGCGTTCGTGCTCACCGAGCTGCTCATCGCGCGCGATGCGGTCGACCAGCGGCTCTGGGACGACTTCCATGCGCGCCGGCTGCCCCGGGCGCAGGCGGTCGTGGCGGCATCGGTCCAGCTCGGCCAGTGGCAGATCGACGGCGACCGCGACGTCGACCCGGCACCGTTGATCTTCGACATCGCGCACAAGATGGCGCAGCCGGCATGAGCGTCACGGACGTGCACGCGCACGTGCTGCTGCCCTCGCTGCACGACGAGGTCCGGCGCCGCGACCCCGAGGGGGTCGCGGCGGCCGAAGCACTCGACCTGGTGCGCCACGGCGCCACGAGCCAGGCCGTTTCCGGCCCGATGGTGGGCGCGCGCATCCCGAAGCTCACCGACGTCGCGGTGCGCCTGGCCGCGATGGACGAGCAGGGGGTGCAGCGCCAGTGGGTCAGCGCCTCACCCAACCACTTCTATCCATGGGCCGGCGAGCAGCTGGCGGTCTGGATCGCGTGCGAGGCGAACCGGCTCGTGGCCGAACACGTGGCCGCGGCGCCGGAGCGGCTGACCGGCCTCGGGCTCGTGCCGCTGCAGCATCCGGCGCGCATCCTGGAGTGCCTCGACGACGCCGTGCTCGGCCGCGGGCTCGCGGGCGTGGAGATCTCGTCGTTCGCAGGCTCCGTCGAACTGTCCGACGAGCGGCTCGAGCCGTTCTGGGCGCGGGCCGCCGAACTGAAGGCGATAGTGTTCCTGCACCCGTTCGGCTGCAGCCTCGATGAGCGCCTGGATCGCTTCTACCTCGCCAATACGGTCGGGCAGCCGGTCGAGAACGCGGTGGCGCTGTCGCACGTGATCTTCGCGGGCGTGCTCGACCGGCACCCGGGCCTGAAGATCGTCGCGGCGCACGGCGGCGGCTACCTGCCGACATCGATCGGCAGGTCCGATCATGCCTGGCGGGTGCGGCCGGATGCGCACACCTGCGCGCACGAGCCGTCGAGCTATCTGCGGCGCATCTGGTTCGACACCGTCGTGCACGACCACGCCGAGCTGCGGCACCTGATCGAGGCCGCCGGTGCGTCGCAGGTCGTGCTGGGCAGCGACTTCCCGTTCGACATGGGTCCCGAAGACCCGGTGGGCTTCGTCCGCGGGGCGGGGCTGCCCGAGGACGTGACCGGGCGCATCCTGGGCAGGACCGCCGACGAGCTTCTCGGCTCCCTGGTGAAGGCCTGACCCGGCCGCAGATCCCGGCCCGACCAGATGAGGACGCAGATGAGTTCCGAACCCGCACTGCAGCAGGTCGCCGACGGCGTCTGGGCGTATGTCCAGCCCGACGGCGGCTGGATGATCAACAACATGGGGCTGATCGCCGGAGCCGACGGGGCGACCACCGTCGACGTCACGTCGACGAAGCAGCGCACGGTCGACTATCTGCGCGCGGTCGCGAGCGTCACCGACGGCCCGCCGCGACGCATCGTGCTGACGCACTCGCACCCCGACCACTGCAACGGTGCCTCGTTGCTGCCCGGCGCCGAGATCATCGCCCACCGCACCGTGGCCGACGACCTGCGAGCGCTGCACCCGCTCGCCCCGCACATCTTCGAGCCGTTCGAGCAGGGCGACGTGCAGCCGCGGATGCCGACCATCGTGTTCGACGACGCGCTCACGATCACGGCGGGCGGGCGCCGGGTGGAGGTGCGCCATCCCGGCGTTCCCGCGCACACGCAGGGGGATTCCTATGTGTGGCTGCCCGAGGAACGGGTGCTGTTCACGGGTGACCTGGTCTTCAGCGGCGGGACGCCGTTTGCCCTGTCCGGTTCGCCGGCGGGCTGGCTGACGGCGCTGGACCAGATGGCGCAGCTCGAGCCGGCCGTCGTCGTGCCGGGGCACGGACCGATCGGCGGCGTCGAACTGCTCGAGCCGGTCGCCGACTATCTGCGGTTCCTGATCGGGGCCGCCCGCGATGCGCATGGGCGCGGCCTGACGCCGCTGCGGGCGGCGCGCGCACTCGATCTCGGCCGGTTCGCCGGGCTGCTGGAGCCCGAGCGCATCGCCGGGAACCTGCGCCGCGCCCTCGCCGAACTCGACGGCGTCGAGCCCGACTTCGCCGCGGCGTGGCAGGACATGTACGAGTACCACGACAGCAGGCCTCTGGAGGTGCACGCATGAAGATCGCACGCTGGGAGCACCCGGTGCTCGCACCGGACACGCACGATGGATTCGTGATCGACGGCCGGGTCGTCGCGTTTCCGGACGGTCTGACCGTCGCCGCTGTGCTCGCCCGCGGGCTGGCTGCCGCGCACGAGCTGTACGCGCGGGTGCAGGACGCCGCCGGCACACCGCTGACCGAGGTCCGGCTGCTGGCCCCCGTCGCGCCCGCGTCGATCCGCGACTTCGTCGCGTTCGAGGAGCACGTGGCGGGGATCAGCGCCGGCGTCGAGGGCAAGAGCGATGTCGCGCCCGAGTGGTATCAGGCGCCCAC
This sequence comes from Microbacterium kribbense, assembly GCF_039537285.1. NCBI lineage: Bacteria > Bacillati > Actinomycetota > Actinomycetes > Micrococcales > Microbacteriaceae > Microbacterium > Microbacterium kribbense. The sequence goes on from NZ_BAABAF010000002.1 coordinate 102,455, forward strand.
GTTCTACTTCACGAACCCGCACACCGTCCTGGGCCCGGACGAACAGGTGTCGCCGCCGGTCACCGAGCGCCTCGACTTCGAGCTCGAGCTGGCCATGGTCATCGGCGCCGCCGAGGGCATCGGCCAGGCGAACCTGACCGCGCAGGACGCGGCATCCGTCATCTTCGGCTATACGATCATGAACGACTGGTCGGCCCGCGACCTGCAGGCGCGCGAGATGAAGGTGCGCCTGGGGCCCGCCAAGGGCAAGGACTTCGGGATGAGCCTGGGGCCGTGGATCGTCACCGCCGACGAGCTCGCGCAGTACCTCGACGCCGACGGCTTTCTCGCGATCCGCGCCGAGGTCTATGTCAACGACGAGCTGATCGGCGAGGACCTCGTCTCGAACATGGGCTGGCCGCTGCCCGAGCTGGTCGCCTACGCCTCGCGCAACTCGCGTCTCGTGCCGGGGGACGTGCTCGGTTCCGGCACGGTCGGAGGCGGTGGATGCCTCGGCGAGCTGTGGGGCCGCAACGGCAGCCTCACCCCACCGCCGCTGCAGACCGGAGACGTCGTGCGGATGGCCATCGAGGGCATCGGTGAACTGTCCGGCGCCGTGGGGCCCCAGGTGACGGGGCCCGACCTGCCGGCGGCCCGGCCGCGCCCGCGAGCACGGCACCGTGGCTAACTTATGTTGCTTTCTCTCTAAAGTAGGTCTAGAGTTGGCATGACGTCGGGGCCCTCGGGCCCGTTCCCCGCCGTGACGCTGCGGCGGGGGCACACTCCGTCGCGTCGACGGCCCGATCGATCGGGTGATCCCGGCATGCCGCTTTCACCACTGAGGTTCCGCTTCCTCGTCATCTCGCTACTGACCGTGTCGTTCCTCGGCGCGCTCGACAACACCGTCGTCAGCACCGCTCTGGCCACCGTCGCCGGTGACCTCGGCGCGCTCGAGGACATGAGCTGGATCATCGTCGGCTACACGCTGGCCAGCACGGTGCTGCTGCCGGTGCTCGGCAAGCTCGGCGACATGATCGGCCCGCGAGCCGTGTTCCTCGGCTCGCTGATCGTCTTCATCGTGTCGTCGGTGGCCTGCGGGTTCGCGCCGTCGATGGGGTGGCTGATCGCCGCGCGCGTCGTGCAGGGCATGAGCTCAGCCGGTCTGCAGCTCATGTCGCAGACGATCATCGCCGAGACCACGACGCCTCGGCAGCGGCCGAAGTACATGGCGATCATCGGTGCGGCATTCCCGATCGCGATCCTGATCGGGCCGGTGATCGGCGGGCTGATCACCGACTACTGGACCTGGCCCTGGGTGTTCTGGGTGAACGCCCCGGTCGGCATCGTCGCCTTCATCCTGGCGGTGATCGCCGTGCCGCACCTGGACGGCGGAGGACGGTCACGGTTCGACCTCGCCGGAGCCGCCACCCTCACCAGCGGCCTGGTGTCTCTCGTGCTCGCCGTGACCTGGGTCGTCGACCGCCAGCAGACCGTGGCCGCCACTGCCGCGTTCGCGGCGGCGGGGGTGGGCCTGGCCGCGTTCGTGGTGATCGAGCTGCGCTCGGCGAGCCCGATCGTGCCGCTGCGGCACCTCGCCAACCGCACGATCGCCACGGGCATCGTCATCTCGGCGATCATCGGCATCGGGCTGTTCTCGATCACCGCCTATCTGCCCACCTACTTCCAGATGGCGTATCGGACCAGTGCCACGGTGTCGGGCCTCGTGCCGATCGCGACGGTCTTCGGCATGCTCGTGAGCAACCTCGTCACGGGCTGGCTCGCCAGCCGCAGCGGGCACTACCGGGTCTTCCCGCTGGCCGGCACGATCCTGGGCGCTGCGGGTCTGGCGGTCATGGCGATCCTGCCGGTGGGTCTGCCGCTGTGGGTTCCCATGGTCGTCATGGCTCTGGTGGGCCTGGGCACCGGAGCGTTCATGAGCCTCATCGTCGCGGTCGTGCAGAGCGCCGCCCCGCGCTCCGAGATCGGCGCGGTCACAGCGACCGTCAATCTCGTGCGTCAGGTGGGAGCCACCGTGGCGACAGCGCTGATCGGCGGCGTGATCGGGTTCGCCGTCGCCGCGGCGCTGCCGGGGGGACTGGATGCCGCGACCCTGACACCGGCCGAAGTCCATGGGGCTTCCGAAGCGATCCAGGCCCAGGTGGCCGAGCTCTACCGCGACGTGTTCGCGCCGATCTTCTTCGCGCTGGCGGGGACGTACCTGGTGGGTGTCGTCGCCTCGCTGCTGCTGCCGCCCGGACGGCTCTCCGACGATCCCGACGACATTCCCTCCGCGGCACCGCCGCGCCACCCTGCAAGGAGCATGCCATGACCACTGCACCCACCATCGCCGTCGTCGGCAGCGGCCCGATCGGCGCGACCTACGCGCGCGTCCTCCTCGAGAAGCTGCCCGACGCGCGCGTCGTGATGTTCGAAGCGGGCCCGCAGCTGACCGACCGGCCCGGCGCCAGCGTGCGCAACATCGCCGACCCGCAGGAGAAGGAGCGCGCCCGCGAGCGCGCACAGGGACCGCAGGCGGGGCAGTATCGCGCCGCACTGGGAATCCCCGACAGCGTCGTCGCCGAGGGCATGTTCACTGCGCGCGGCGGTACCCATCTGCTCGACTTCGGCGGCCCCGGTGCTGCGCACACCGCACAGTTCCCGGCCGCGGCCGCCTCGACCAACGTCGGCGGCATGGGCGCGCACTGGACGTGCGCGACCCCCGCGCCGTCGTTCAGCGAACGCATCGGGTTCATCGACGACGATGAGTGGGACGACCTGATCGCCGAGGCCGAGCGCCTGCTGCATGTCCGACATGCGGCCTTCGCCGACTCCGCGATCTCGGCGGCGATCAGCTCCCTGCTGGCCGATGGGTTCGCCGGGATGCTGCCGGACGGGTACGGTCCGAGCACCCTGCCGGTCGCCGGTGATCCGCAGCCGGACGGATCGATGGCGTGGGCCGGCGCCGATGTGGTCCTGGGCCCGTTGATCGAGGCGGGCACGTCCGAGGCGGCGCGCTTCACCCTGCACGACCTGACGCTGGTGCGACGCATCGAGCATGACGGCGGGCGGGTGACCGGGGTCACCGTCGAGGATCTGCGCACCGGCACGCATCGGACGGTGCCGGCCGATCTGGTCGTCGTGGCGGCCGACTCCTTCCGCTCGCCGCAGCTGCTCTGGGCCTCCGGCATCCGGCCGGCGGCTCTGGGCCGCTACCTGACCGAGCACCACGTCGTGATCAGCACAGTGGCGCTGGACGGCGAGCGGATGGCGCGACTGGTCTCCGAGGACGAGCTCGCGCGCGAGCTCGCCCGGCGGGCGCTGAACCCCGCCGACCCGGTCGGCGCGGTCAACCGCATCCCGTTCTCCGAGCCCGGCCACCCGTTCTCGCTTCAGGTGATGTACGCGGAGAACCCGCCGTTCCCGCTCGATCCGGCCCATCCCGCGGCCGGCAACCGCTGGGGGTACGTGAACATGGGCTACGGCGTGCGCAAGCACCCGCGCGTCGAGGACGGCGTGCGCTTCGACGAGGGTGAGCGCGACTACCGCGGCTTCCCGAACATGACGATCGAGTATGCCCTCACCCCCGCAGAAGAGGCCGAGATCGCCCAGGCGACGGCGCTGCTGCGGCGCGCTGCCGGCGCCCTGGGGGACTTCGTCGCCGAACCCCGCCTGCTGCCGAACGGGTCGAGCCTGCACTACATGGGCACGATGCGGATGGGCGCGGCAGACGACGGCACGTCGGTGGCCGATCCGTACTCGCGGGTGTGGGGGTACTCGCACCTGCTCGTGGGCGGCAACGGCCTGATCCCCACCGCCAACACCGTGAACCCGACCCTCACCAGTGTCGCGATCGCCGTGCGCGGCGCACGTCGCGTCGCCGCGGAGCTGGCCGGGAACTGATGCACGGCCGCGCTGTCACGCGGCCGAACGGAAAGGATGAACATGCTCGAAGAACCGCTCATTCAGGCGGCCGGGTTCCGCAACGTCGGGCCCGATGATGCTCCGACGGGGTTCCAGCTGCGCGTGCGCAGCCCGTACTACCGCGGCATGTGGGCCGACCTTCTCGAGAAGCCGACCGTCACCGTCGACGGCGAGGAGTTCGACGGTGACGACATCCGCTGGAGTCTGCCCACCGGCGACTATTCCTTCTCTCAGCTGCAGGCGTCCACGACCGCGCGGTGGCCGATGGACCGGGCCGCCGTGCTCACGGTCCCCAAGCCTGGAGGCCTTGCCCGCGGCATCCATGACGTGACGTTCGTGCTGCGGGTGCGGATGTCGTATATCCCCGAGGAACTGCAGCCGTCCATCTGGACGGCGACGCGAAAGGTGGTGATCGTCCGATGAGCACCGACAGCCTGTCGTTCGGACTCGGAGTCTCGCTGTACAGCTACACCGAGGACATCGGCGTCACGATGACGGTCGAGGACTGCATCGAAGACGTCGCGGACCTGGGCGCCAGCGGTCTGGAGATCCTCGGCGAAGGCCACATCGAGGACTACCCCAGCCCCTCCACTGCCTGGATCGATGCCTGGCACGCCCGCAATCAGAGGCTGGGGCTCACGCCGACGCTGTACGGATCATGGCTGGACACGCGCCGGTTCCCGGGCCGGTCGATGACCGTCGCCGAAGGGGCCGAGCAGCTCGAGCTCGACCTGCGCCTGGCCGCACGGCTGGGCTTCTCCTTCGTGCGGCCGAAGATCGGCGTGATCAGCGCAGACCTGCGGGTCGACCCGATCTGGGCCGAGGCCGTCGAGCGAAACCTCGAGCTGGCCGAGGAGCTGAACCTCGTGATCTGCCCCGAGATCCACTGGCCGACGGTGATCAAGTCGCCCGTGGTCGAGGAGTACCTCGAATTCGAGGAGCGCACCGGCAGCGGGCAGTTCGGCCTGCTCATCGACACCGGCGTGTTCGACGTGCAGCGCTACTTTCGTCGCGGCGGAAGCGCGTCGTTCCAGATGGGTACCGGCGGTGCGCGTCCGCCGGAGGTGCCGTTCGTCCCGGTGTCGGATCTGGCCGAGATCATGGCGCACGTCGTCTACTTCCAGGCGAAGTTCTATGAGGTCGACGACGATCTCGTCGATCATTACATCCCCTGGCGCGAGATCATCGACGTGGTCGTGGCAGCCGGCTACACCGGGTGGCTGTCCAGCGAGTACGAGGGACACCAGGAGCCGTATCGGGCCGCCGATCAGCTGCGCAGACAGCATGCACTGATCCGGTCGATCGCGGCCGGGCGCGCAGAGGCTGGTCCGCTCCGGCGCCAGGTGCCAGACTGAGCGCATGGACGAGCCGTCCGCACCCACACCGCCGGGAATCGGCATCCGACCGCTGCAGACCGTCGACGAGGTGTTCACCGCGTCGGCGGTGCTGGCCGAGGTGTGGGGCGGCGACCACGCCGGCATGCCGCCCAACCTGCTGCGTGCGCTGGCACATTCCGGCAACTACGCGGTCGGCATTCATGACGACGATCGCATGATCGGGGCATCCGTCGCCTTCTTCGCCGCCCCCGCCACGCGCTCGATGCACTCGCACATCACCGGGCTGCTGCCCGAATACCGCGGCCGCGGGCTCGGCCGTGCGCTCAAACAGCATCAGCGCGAGTGGGCGCTGCGACGCGACGTCGGGCAGATCACGTGGACCTTCGATCCCCTGGTCGCCCGGAACGCGCACTTCAATCTGCGCATCCTCGGGGCGCGCATCACCGACTACCTCGTCGATCATTACGGGCCGATGGATGACCGGGTCAATCGGGGCGACGCGACCGACCGGCTCATGGTGTCGTGGGCGCTGGCGGCGCCGGCGGCCGCGGCGCCGGAGGATGCCCGGGTGGTGGCATCCGTGCATATTCCCCGCGACATCCAGACGCTGCGGCGCGAGACGCCGGTGGATGCCCGCACCTGGCGGATGACGGTGCGGGACGGTTTCGCCCAGCACCTGGCCGCCGGGCTCGTGGTCGGCGGATTCGACGACGAGCGCGGCTACCTGTTCGTGCGCCCGGACCGGTAGCCGGGTCGATACCCTGGGGGCATGTCCAGCGGTCCGGATGCCCGGGTGTACACGATCGGGCACTCGACGCATCCGATCGACGAGTTCATCGGGATTCTGCGCGCCTACAGCATCGAGCGGCTGATCGACGTGCGGACGGTGCCCGGGTCACGGCACAACCCGCAGTTCGGTGCGGAGGCGCTCGCCGCGAGCCTGGCCGAGGCGGGCATCGACGCCGAGCGGATCGCCGCGCTCGGCGGATTGCGCTACACCCGCGCCGGCGTGGAGAGCACCGACGGCGCCTGGCGCAATCGCAGCTTCCGCAATTACGCCGACTACATGCAGACGCCCGAGTTCGCCGCCGGCGTCGACGAGCTGGTCGCGCGCGCCCGGGCCCAGCAGGTCGCGATCATGTGCGCCGAGGCGGTGCCATGGCGCTGCCACCGCTCGCTGATCGGCGACGCGCTGCTGGTGCGCGGCATCGAGGTACGCGACATCTTCAGCGCCAGCTCGGCGAAGCCGCACACGCTCACGGCATTCGCGGCCGTCGAGGGCCGGCGGGTCTGGTATCCCGCCGAGGGCGCGGCGTCGGACGACCAGGCTCCGCCCGCCCGCCGGGCGGACTAACCTGTCGTCATGCCCATCGCGCGCCCTGCGGCATCCATCGCCCTCGACGGGTTCGAGCTGCGCGTCGTGCACCTGCCGCTCGTCTCGCCGTTCACCACGTCGTTCGGGACCGAGACGGTGCGCGAGGCGATCATCGTGCGGGCCCTCACCGCCGACGGCGACGGGTGGGGCGAGATGGTGACCTCGGCTGCGCCGCTGTACTCGAGCGAGTACACGCAGGCCGCGTGGGATGTCGCGCAGCGCTTTCTCATCCCGGCGCTGCTGGACTGCCATGCCCTCGCCCCCGAAGACGTCGCCGGCATCCTCGAGCCGATCATCGGGCACCGCATGGCCAAGGCAGGGTTCGAGCTCGCGGTGCTGGATGCCGCGCTGCGCTCGCAGGGCCGGCCGCTCGGCGAGTACCTCGGCGCGACGGTCGATCGCGTGCCGTCGGGGGTCTCGGTGGGCATCCAACGTGACCCGGCCGCGCTCGTGGAGGTCGTGCGCGGCTACCTCGACGCGGGGTACGTGCGCATCAAGATCAAGATCAGGCCCGGGCGCGACCTGGCCGAGACCGCCGCCGTGCGCGATGCGTTCGGCGCGATTCCGCTGCAGGTCGACGCGAACTCGGCCTACACGCTCGATGACGTCGGCCTGCTCGCCGAGCTCGACCGGTTCGACCTGCTGCTGATCGAGCAGCCGCTGCAAGAGGACGATCTCGTCGATCACGCGACCCTCGCTGCGCGCCTGCGCACGCCGGTGTGCCTGGACGAATCGATCACCTCGGCCAAGGCCGCGCGCGACGCGCTCGCACTGGGCGCCGCATCGATCATCAACATCAAGGCCGGCCGGGTCGGCGGGTACCTCGAGGCCGTGCGCATCCACGACCTGTGCCGGGCCGCCGGTGTGCCGGTGTGGTGCGGCGGCATGCTCGAGACCGGCATCGGCCGGGCCGCCAATGCCGCCCTCGCGGCGCTGCCCGGTTTCACGCTGCCCGGCGACGTGTCGGCGTCGAGCCGGTTCTACGCGCGCGACCTGGTGACCGAGCCGGCCGTGCTCGAGGCCGGACACATCGCCGTGCCGACCGGACCCGGGCTCGGGGTCGAGATCGATCCCGTCGCCCTCGACGACTTCACCGTCGAACGGGCCGAGCTGCGGCGCTGAACCGTCGGTTCCGGCGCCAGGTCACGCACGCCCCTCGTACAGCAGAATCGGGATCGGCGGCAGCGGCCGGTCGTGCACCCGCACCCGCCGCACCGCGACGTCGGTGAAGCCGGCGGCGTGCAGCTCGGCCAGCGGATCGCGATCCTGATGGCAGCCGCCGCACCACCGCACCGTGAACGGCGTCGCGGCGTGCTGCAGGGCGCGCAGCGTCCGGCTGTGCGGCGCGAGCACATGCTCGACCAGCAGCACCGTGCCGCCGGGCACCAGCACCCGCCGCGCCTCCTCGAGCGCTGCACGCACACCCGACACGGTGCACAGCACATAGGTCGCCACGACGGTGTCGACGGACGCCGCCGGCAGCGGGATCCGCTCGGCGACGGCATCCAGCGGCACGGCCTCGTGCCCCCATTCGCGCGCCCGCTGCGCGAGCTCGACACGACGGCCCGCATCCGGTTCGAGCCCGTGCCACTGGATCTTCGGGTCGAACGCGCCGAAGTTCTCGCCGCGACCCGCGCCGATCTCGAGCACCCGGCCGCGCGCGCGGGCGATCCACGCGCGCTCCAGATCGTCCAGCGCGTCGTCGCCGATCAGCGGCTGCATGTCGGACATGCCTCCAGTCTGCCCGGGTGCGGCGCCGACCGCCCGGCCAAACCCCGCGTCGCGACCGAAACGAGCCCGTCGCTCTGCCACCCGGGCGGCACCGGGCTGGCACCCGGCCGCCGCCGCCCGTAGGATCGTTCCCGTGACCACACCGCCGCCGCCGCCCCCGGGCTATGGGCAGCAGCCCCAGCCGATGAACCCGGCCGATGAGCGGCTGTGGGCCACGCTGATCCACGTCGGCGGCATCTTCTTCGAGTTCATCCCCGCGCTGATCGGCTATCTGGCGCTCAAGGACCGTGGCCCGTTCATCCGCGCCCACGCCCGAACGGCGCTGAACTTCCAGCTCACGATGCTGATCGCCGAGGTGATCGGCTGGATCACCGTGCTCGTCCTGATCGGCATCGTGATCCTGGTCGCCGTGTACATCGTCCGAATCGTGTTCTCCATCGTGGCCGCGGTCAAGGCGAACCGCGGCGAGTGGTATACCTACCCGCTGACCATCCCGCTGGTGCACTGAACCCGGCGTGAGCCCGGGCGGGTTGCCGGGCGCCCGCCGATAGAATCGAGGATGCCGCCGTCAGCGGCATCCCGATTCCTCTTCTTGCGACCATTGGAGCCACCGTGGCCGAGCCCTCCCGCCTCGACAAAGTCATCGCCCTTGCCCGCCATCGCGGGTTCGTGTTCCAGGCCGGTGAGATCTACGGCGGCTCCCGCTCGGCTTGGGACTACGGCCCCCTGGGCACTGAGCTGAAGGAGAACATCCGCCGGCAGTGGTGGCAGACCTTCGTGCGCGGTCGCGGCGACATGGTGGGCCTGGACTCGTCGATCATCCTGCCGCGGCGGGTCTGGGAGGCGTCCGGTCACGTCGCGACGTTCACCGACCCGCTGGTGGAGTGCCTGCAGTGCCACAAGCGGTTCCGGGCCGACAACCTGATCGACGACTTCGAGGCGCGCAAGGGCCGCAAGGCCGAGAACGGCCTTGCCGACGTGCCGTGCCCGAACTGCGGCACGAAGGGCCGCTACACCGAGCCGAAGGCGTTCTCGGGCCTCATGAAGACCTACCTCGGCGTCGTCGACGACGAGTCGGCGGTGAACTATCTGCGCCCCGAGACCGCGCAGGGCATCTTCGTCAACTTCGGCAATGTCGTGCAGGCCTCACGCAAGAAGCCGCCGTTCGGCGTCGGCCAGGTCGGCAAGGCGTTCCGCAACGAGATCACGCCCGGCAACTTCATCTTCCGCACCCGCGAGTTCGAGCAGATGGAGATCGAGTACTTCGTGCCGCCGGCCGACGCCGACCAGTGGTTCGACCACTGGGTGCAGGAGTGCTGGGACTGGTTCCTCGATCTGGGGGTGGATGCCGACAACATCCGCCGCTTCGACGTTCCCGCAGACGACCGTGCGCATTATTCGACGGCCACCATCGACATCGAGTACAAGTTCGGCTTCGCCGGCAAGGAGTGGGGCGAGTTGATGGGTGTGGCCAACCGCACCGACTTCGACCTGCGCAATCACACCGACGCCTCCGGCCAGTCGCTGACGTACTTCGATCAGGCATCCGGTGAGAAGTACACGCCGTTCGTGATCGAGCCCTCGTTCGGTCTGACCCGCGCGATGATGGCGTTCCTGGTCGACGCGTATCGCGAAGAGCAGGCCCCCAACGCAAAGGGCGGCACCGACACCCGCACGGTGCTGGGGCTGGACCCGCGCCTGGCGCCGGTGAAGGTGGCCGTGCTGCCACTGAGCCGCAACGAGAAGCTGTCGCCGATGGCGCGCCGGCTCGCCGACACACTGCGCGGGCACGGCTGGAACACCGACTTCGACGACGCCGGCGCGATCGGCCGCCGCTACCGCCGGCAGGACGAGATCGGCACGCCGCTGTGCGTGACGGTCGACTTCGACTCGCTCGACGACAACGCCGTGACGGTGCGCGACCGCGACACGATGGATCAGGAGCGCGTGCCGCTGGCGGGCGTGGAGCAGTACCTGGCCGATCGGCTCAAGGGGGCATAGGGCCGGGTCCGCGGCCATATGATGCCGCTATGACCCAGAATCCTCGCGCCCTCACCGTGGACGGCGTACTGCACCGCAGTGCCGCCCGCACCCCGAACCGCACCGCCCTGACCTTCGAGGACCGCGCCTGGACCTACGCCGAGCTCGACGAGGCCGTCTCGCGCGGCGCCGTGTGGCTGCAGCAGCAGGGGCTCGCCCGCGGCGACCGGGTGGCCGCGCTGGGCACGAACTCGGACGCCTACCTGATCGCGTTCCTCGCCTGCGCCCGCGCGGGCCTGGTGCATGTGCCGCTCAACTACGCGCTGCGCGGCGGCGAGCTCGCCTATCTGCTGCAGACCTCCGGCGCGCAGGTCGTGCTGGTCGACCCGGCGCTGGCCGAGGTGGCGGCCGGCGTCTGCGCGGGCCTGGGCATCGACCGGCTGCTGAGCCTGCGCGGGGACGGGGCATCCCTGCTCGAGACGGTGCAGGACCCGGACGCCTCCGATGCGGTGGAAGCCGAGGTCGAGGCGACCGACCTGGCCCAGCTGCTGTTCACCTCGGGCACGACGTCCCAGCCCAAGGGCGCCATGATGAGCCACCGGGCGCTGGTCACCGAGTACCTGTCGTGCCTGCTCGCGCTGGATTTCACCGCCGACGACCGACCGCTGATCTGCATGCCGCTGTACCACTCGGCCGCCATGCACGTGTTCATGCTCCCGTACCTGTCGATCGGTGCGACCATCACGCTGCTGGGCTCGCCCGACGTGACCGAGGTGCTGCGCCGGATCGAGGCCGAGAAGATCGGCTCGCTGTTCCTCGCCCCCACCGTGTGGGTGCCGCTGGCGAACCACCCCGACCTGGCCACCCGGGATCTCTCGTCGCTGGCGAAGGCGCAGTACGGCGCGTCGATCATGCCGGTCACGGTGCTCAGCCGGTTGCGCGAGCGCTACCCCGACATCCTCTTCTACAACTGCTTCGGCCAGTCCGAGGTCGCGCCGCTGGCCACGGTGCTGCGCCCCGAGGACCACGCCGAGCGCCCGGCATCCTGCGGCCGCCCGGTGTTCTTCGTCGAGACGAAGGTCGTGGATGCCGACGGCAACGAGGTGCCGGACGGCGAGTCCGGCGAGATCCTGTACCGCTCGCCGCAGCTGTGCGACGGCTACTGGGGCGACGACGCGGCCACCGCCGCGGCCTTCCAGGACGGCTGGTTCCACTCCGGCGACCTGGTCACCCGTGACGCCGAGGGCTACATCACGGTCGTGGACCGGATCAAGGACGTGATCAACACCGGCGGCGTGCTGGTGGCCTCGCGCGAGGTCGAAGACGCGATCTACACGCACCCGGCCGTCGCCGAGGTCGCAGTCATCGGCACCCCCGACGAGCGCTGGATCGAGGCCGTCACCGCTTTCGTGGTGCTGCGGGAGGGCGCGAGCGCCGACGAGGCCGAGATGATCGCGCACGTGCACGACCGGCTGGCCGCGTTCAAGGTGCCCAAGCGCGTCGAGTTCGTCGACGCGCTGCCGCGCAATCAGTCCGGCAAGCTGCTCAAACGGGAGCTGCGCACGCGCGCCTAGCCCTCACCGCACGATCGCGGTGACCGTCGCCAGCCGGGCGAGCACCTCGTGGCTGATCGAGCCCAGCAGCAGGCGGGCCAAGGCGCCGCGGCCGTGGCTGCCGAGCACGGCCAGGCGGGCATCCTGCGCCAGCTCGTTGATGATCGCCGACGGGTACCCGCACTCCACCTGCTCGATGATCTGCAGGTTCGGATGCGCCGCGCGCACCTCGGCCAGCGCCGCCTTCAGGATCTCGCCCGTCACCTCGTTCATGTCGCCCAGATACGGTTCGGGGTAGCTGCCCATCACCCCGGGGATCGGCACCGGCGTCCAGACGCTCACCGCCACCAGGGGCTCGCCCAGTCGGACGGCCTCGGCGGCGGCGAATCGCACCGCGGCGGCCGACACATCCGATCCGTCGGTGCCCACCAGCACCCCGGTGCGCCCGGCGGTGTCGATGTCGGGCACCACGACGACGGCCGAATGCGCAGCCGCGCTGATGCGGATGCCGTGCGCGCCGCGGGCCGCCCCGGTGTCGGGGCCGCGATAGTCGCTGCCGATCACCAGCAGCGCGGCCCCCTCGGAGGCGTCCACCAGCACCGCGACCGGATTGCCCTGGTCCACCCGCGTCGTCACGGCGATCCCTGCCGCCTGCACCCGGGCGGCATGCTCGTCGAGCAGGCGCTGGGTGGCCTCGTGGGCGGTGCGCACCAGTTCGGCCTCACCGACCGCGCCGACCGCGCCGCCGACGATCGAGACCAGCTCGATCTCGCCGCCCGCCGCCGCGTGCGCCACGGCCCAATCCACTGCGCGCTGTGCGACCGGGGCACCTGTGACGCCCACCACGATCTTCTCGCTCATCGTCTTCACCTCTCGATAGGCCCTACTTCTTGCGGGCGGTGGCCTTCATCTCGCGTTTGAACTCGCGCACCTTCGCCAGCGACTCGGGGCTCGTGATGTCGGCGATGCTGCGCAGCGTGCCCTCCTGGCCGTAGGGGTCGGATGCCTCGCGCCAGCCGGCTCCGTCGAACCCGCACTGCTTGCCCAGCAGCGCCAGGAAGATCTTCGCCTTCATCTCGCTGTAACCCGGCAGCGCGCGCAGGCGCTTCAGGGCCTCGGGGCCGGTCGGGTCGCCTCGCGTCCAGATCGCCGCGGCGTCGCCGCCCCAGTCCGCCATGACCGTCGTCGCCAGCGCCTGCACGCGCGCCGCCATCGACCCGGGGTAGCGGTGCACGGCCGGCGTCTGCCGGAACACCTCGACCAGCGCCTGCGGATCGTAGCCGGCCAGGGTCGCCGCATCGACCGATCCGACGCGCCGGGCGAGCTTCAGCGGGCCCGTGAACGCGCTCTCCATCGCCACCTGCTGGTCCAGCAGCATTCCGATCAGCAGGGCCAGCGGGTTGCTGCTGAGCAGTTCGTCGGCCGCGGCATCCGCGGTGAGGTGGAGGGCCATGACACCAGTCTGGCAATGATTGGCCTGCGAGCCAACAGGCTCGCGTCACCGGCGTTGCCGGCCGGGGATGGGAGGATGGAGCCGTGGCAGCCGTCGACGAGGAACCCATCCCGCTGGACCAGCTCGCATCCCGCGCAGGCGGCGTGCGGGTGGCCGTGGTCGGCGGCGGCATCGCCGGTCTGGTGGCCGCGCTGGAGTGCGCGAAGGTCGGGCTGCAGGTCACCCTGTTCGAGGCATCCGAGCGCCTGGGTGGCACCTGTCGCACCGCCCTGCTGGACGGGATGGCGGTGGACACCGGCGCGGACTGCTTCGCCGCCCGCGGCCGCGAGCCGGCAGCCCTGATCGAGAGCCTGGGCCTGACCGGGCAGATCGTGGCGCCGCAGACCGGTCGCCGATGGCTGGCCGGGCTGGCCGGGCACGCCGATGCCGTGCCGATGCCCGAAGACGTCGTCCTGGGCATCCCCGAGAACATGTGGAGCGACGAATGCCGCACCATCCTCGGCACCGGCGGCACCTGGCGCGCGTACGTCGACCGGCTGCGCCCGCCGCTGACCATCGGCCACGAGCGCAGCCTGGCCGCCCTGGTGCGCAGCCGGATGGGGCAGAAGGTGCTCGACCGCCTCGTCGCACCGGTGACCGCAGGGGTGTTCGGGGTGCGTCCGGCCGACGTCGACGTCGAGATCGCCGCGCCCGGGCTGAACGCCGCTCTGACCCGCACCGGGTCGCTGTCCGGCGCGGTCGCGACGCTGCGCGCCGACCGCGGCGACGGGCCCGCCACCCAGTCGCTGTCGGGCGGGATGGGCCGGCTGGTCGATGCGCTGGCATCCCGTCTGGAAGAGTTCGGTGCGACGGTGCTGCCGGGCGTCTCGGTCACCGCGGTCGAGCGCACCGGCGTCGCGACCGAGTGGATCCTGCACACCGACGCCGACGAGTTCGACGCATCGGATGAGGCCGCGCCGCCGCACCGGTTCGACGCCGTCATCGTCGCGACCGGCGAGCGTGCTGCGCGCCGGCTGCTCGACCCCGTCGTGCCGGAGCTGTCCGCCGACGTCAGCGCGGCCGCCGAGGTCGAGACCGTGACGCTGGTGCTGGATGCCCCCGCGCTGGGCGGGGCCCCGCGCGGAGCCGAGATCATCACGATGCCCGGCTCGCGCCCGGCCGCGGGCGCCCTGCACCTGAGTGCGAAATGGGAGTGGCTGGCGCGCGCGGCCGGGGTCGGGCGGCACGTCGTGCGGGTCAGCTTCGGCGGCACGCCGCCGGCCACCGCCGGGCTCGGCGATGCTGACGCCGTGGAGCTGGCGCGCGCCGAGGCATCCGCCCTGTTCGGCGTGCCGCTCGAGCAGACCCAGGTGCGCGCCGCGGATCGGGCCCGGTTCACCCTTGCACCGCCGCTCGCCGTCACCGGTCGGCGAGCGTTCGCGACCCGCGTGCGAAGCGCCGTCGAAGCCGTGCCGCGCCTGGCGGCGACCGGATCGTGGCTGGCCGGCAGCGGCCTGGCGCAGGTGATCCCGGACGCGCAGGCGACCGCCGATCGACTGCGCCGCCGGGCCCTGTTCGGCGGTGGTTCGCCGTCCTGAGGGGTGGATGCCAGAAATGGCATACGGCGTTACCCTGGGGGGAGGCGACAACCGTGAGGAGACCCGATGAGGGGCAAAGTCGGACTGGTGATGGGACTGGCCGCGGGCTACGTCCTGGGCACGCGTGCCGGACGCCAGCGGTATGAGCAGATCAAGGAGCAGGCCGGCAAGATCTGGAACCTGCCGCCCGTGCAGAAACAGGTCGACAAGGCCAAGGACTTCGGTAAGTCGGCTGCGATGGCGTTGCCGAGCATGCTGTGGGACGGTGCGGTCAAGGTCGCCAAGGCGGCCGGGTCCCGGGGAACCGCCGGGGAGCGGCTGGATGCCGCCACGTCGGCGGCGAAGACATCGGCCGACGACATCGCGAAGGCGTCCGGCAGGGCGGGCAGTGACATCAAGGACGCCATCCGCGCCGACGACGGGAGCTGAGATGAGCTCATCCAGAGGATTCCGCGACCGCGCCGACGACGGCTTTCTCAGCCTCATCGGCGATCTGCCCGAGCTGATCCGCAACCTGATCGTCGCCGAGATCGACGCCGCCAAGGGGTGGGTGCGCAAGACCGCGAAGGATGCCGGCTTCGGCACCGGCTGGATGGTCGTGGCACTGTTCTTCCTGTTCTGGTCGGTGCCCGCCCTGGGCGCCTTCCTGATCGCGGGGCTGTCGTCATGGTGGCCGGTCTGGCTGTCGGCGGTGGTCGTGTTCGGCATCCTGTTGCTGATCGCCGTGGTCTTCGCCGTGCTCGGGCTGCTGCGCTTCCGGCGGCTGGCCAGGCGCGAGAATCCGGGCAAGGCGATCGCCACCGACGTGCAGATCATGAAGGAAGTGACCGATGAGTTCTGACGCGACCGCGCTCTCCCGCACCAGCGGTGCCGGCGCCGTGATGCCGCGCACGGCGGTGGCACTGGGCATCGCCGACCCGGTGCAGCGCGCGCGTGCCGAGTTGAAAGCGGCCCTGGTGGCGATCGAAGAGAAGGCGAACGTCCCCAAGCGAGTCGCCCGCGCCAGCCAGCAGCGCATCGACGACGCCCGCGCATTCGTCAAGAAGCAACCGGCTCTGGCGGCCCTGGCCGTGGTCGGTGTGGCCGCGGCAGCGGGGCTGACGGTGTGGACGCTGGTGCGCCTCTACACGCGGTGACCGCACACGACCGGGCGGCTCGGGGTATGCTCGGACGATAGGCAGTGGCAATGGTGCGAGTGCTGCCGACGGCGCGGACCCGAACGCGTACAGCGCGCACGGGGCCGAGTCACCCGTCGGTTGCTCATCCGTAGGGCGGCCGACGACGAAATCCGTGAGTCGAACCCTGAACACACATGATGAACACAGCCACATCGCATCTGGATGCCGCCGCCGATAAGCCGTTGTCGGGGTGGCGAGTTCTCGTGCCCCGCGGGGGTCCGTGGGGTGACGGCGTCGCCGCCACGCTGCGCGCACAAGGGGCCGTGCCGGTCGTCGCCCCGCTGATCAACTTCGCGCCCACGGAGGATCTGTCAACGCTCGAGGCAGCGCTGGCCGATCTGGCCGCGGGTGCTTTCGATTGGCTCACGCTGACCAGCGCGACCACCGTCGACGTGCTGTTCGCCTACCGCGCGACCATCCCCGCCACCACGAAGGTCGCCGCCGTCGGCGAGACCACCGCGGCCGCGCTGCAGGCCGTCGGCTACCGGGTGGACCTGGTGCCCGAGAAGGACAACTCCGCCGCAGGCATGGCCGAGGAGATGATCGCGCTCGAGCCGGACCCGCGCCGCATCCTCACACTGCGCAGCGAGATCGCCAAGCCCGTGCTGACCAAACGGCTGATCCAGGCCGGGCACGACGTGCACTCGGTGGTCGCGTACCGCACCGTCGGGGTGCCGGTGACCGACCGCATCGCCCGCGACGTCGCGAACGGCCGGATCAACGCCATCCTGGTCACGAGCGGCTCGGTCGCGCAACAGGTGCGGCTGCAGTTCGAAGACATCCCGGCCCAGACGGTGATCGCCGCGATCGGGCCCCGCACCGCCAAGGATGCCCGCAAGGTCGGCCTGGATGTGGATGTCGTGGCGCCGAGGCAGACCGTCGATGCGCTGATCGCCGCCGTCTCGTCGCTGCCGCTGCCGCATTCGGCCGACGAGTTCCACTTCTGATCCGCCCGTGAGCGTGCACCCTCGCGTCGTGGTGCTGGCCGGCGGGGTCGGCGGCGCGAAGTTCGCGCTGGGCGTGCGCGCCGCCCTGGCCGCCCGCGGCGCCGCACCGGCGACGGTGATCGTCAACACCGGCGACGACCTGTGGCTGTCGGGGGTGCGGCTGCAGCCGGACGTCGACTCGATCTTGTACGCGCTGGCCGGCGTGAACGACGCCGCGCGCGGCTGGGGCAGGGCCGGCGACAGCGAACGCGTCAATGCGGAGCTCGTGGCCTGGGGCGCCGGATGGCCGTGGTTCACTCTCGGCGACCTCGACCTGGGCACCCACCTGGCCCGCACCGGCTGGCTGCGCGAAGGGCTCAGCCCGTCGCAGGTGCTGGCGCGGATGTCGCAGCGCTGGCCGCTGGGCGTGCGGCTGCTGCCGATGACCGACGCCGAGGTCGACACGCACGTGCTGCTCGGCGACGGCCGGCGGATGCACTTCCAGGAGTGGTGGACGCGCCACCGCGCGACGCTTGAGCCCGCCGCGTTCGAGAACCCCGGCATCGACACCGCGACGCCGGCACCCGGAGTGCTCGAGGCGATCCGCGCCGCCGACGTCATCCTGCTGGCGCCGTCCAACCCGGTCGTCTCGATCGGTCCGATCCTGGCCGTGCCCGGCATCCGTGAAGCCGTCCGGGCGGCGCCTGCCCGTGTCGTGGGGGTGTCCGGCATCATCGGCGGTCGCGTCGTGCGCGGCATGGCCGACGTGTGCCTCGCCGCGATCGGCGTCGCCACGTCGGCCGATGCCGTGGCCGCCCACTATGGCGCCGGTGGCGCCGGCGGCCTGCTGGACGCCTGGCTGCTGGCCGAAGAAGACGCCGCCCTGGCGCCGGCGGTCGATGCCCTCGGCATCCGCGCCGTCGTCGCGCCGCTGTGGATGACCGATGTCGTCGCCGGCACCGCCCTCGCCGAGGCGGCGCTGCGGGCATAGCCCGGCGGGAGATGCCGGGGTGCGCCGGCCCGCCGATCTAGGATCGGGGCATGGCCCGAACGGAGCGGTTGCTGCCGGCGTCGGTCGTGACCCGGTACGCGATCGGATCGCTGGGCACCGGCGGATTCGCCACGCTGCCCGGCCTGGTGCTGGTGTTCTACCTGACCGACACCCTCGGGGTGGCCGCCTGGGTGGCCGGCATCGCCGTCTCGGCGGCGAAGGTGTGGGACGTGCTGGTCGACCCGGTGATCGGGGCGGTCTCGGACCGCTCGCTGCATCGCACCGGCTCGCGGCACCGGCTGATGACGCTCGGAGCGCTCACCCTGCCGGTGTTCTTCCTGCTGACGTTCGCGGTGCCCGGCGGCATGGCGCCGACGCTGTCGGCGCTGTGGGTCACAGTGGCCTTCATCCTGGCATCCACCTCGTTCAGCCTGTTCCAGGTGCCTTACATCGCACTGCCGGCCGAGCTGTCCGAGCGGTACGACCAGCGCACCCGGCTGCTGACCTCGCGGGTCGCGGTGCTGAGCCTGGCGATCCTGCTGTTCGGCGCCGGCGGCCCGCTGCTGCGCGGGATCGGCAGCGCCTACACCGGCTACCTGGTCATGGCACTGGTCGCGGGCGTGGTGATCGCGCTGGGGATGCTGGTGGCCACCACGATCGCGCCGCGGGAGGCGCGCGGGCGCGGCGCGGTGCGCGCGCGGCTGTCGGCCGGGTACCGGCCGGGGCTGTCGGCGCTGCGCCGCAGTGCGCCGTTTCGCGCTCTGCTGGGCGCGTACCTGCTGCAGGCGCTGGCCACGGGCCTGATGCTGGCCGGTGCGAACTACGTCGCCGTCTGGGTGATGCACTCCAGCGATGCGCTCACGTTCCTGTTCGTCGCGCTGATCGCCCCGGCGATCGCGTTCTCGCCGGTGTGGAACGCGATCTCCCAGCGCATCGGCAAGGAGCGCGCGTTCGCGGCGGCGTCGGTCCTGTTCGCGCTGGCAACGGCATCCCTCACGTTCGCGATCTGGACGCCGGGAGCTTGGATGTACGTGTCGGTGGGCTTCGCCGGTGCCGCGTACGCGGGCATGCAGGCGCTGCCGATGGCGATGCTGCCCGATGTCATCTCGCACGACGCGCGCACCACCGGCCCCGGCCAGGCGGGGGTGTTCGGCGGCATCTGGACGGCCGGTGAGACCACCGGCATGGCGCTGGGGGCGGCGCTGCTGACGGTCATCCTGACCATCACCGGCTATGTGCAGACCGTCGCGGGGGTCACCGTCACCCAGCCGACCGGCGCGGTGGTGGGCATCGCCGTCGGCTTCAGCATCGTGCCGGCGGTGCTGACGCTGATCAGCCTGGCGTCTCTGGCGCGGTACCGGCTGCGCCGGGCCGATATCGATCTGGTCGATCAGGAGGCAGCATGACACCCGAGGATGTGCTCACCCGGCTTGAGAGGCTGCGCGCGATGGACGCGCCCACGCACGGTGGGCACCTGCTGTCGTACGTGTACGACTCGGGCCGGCCGGACCTCGACGAGGTCGCCGCCGGCGCGATCCGTGCGATGCAGCCGGTGAACGGGCTGGATCCGACGACGTTCCGCTCGGTCGCGGTGATCGAGCGCGAGGTCGTCGACTTCGCCCGCGGGGTGTTCCATGCCGATGCCGACGTCACCGGCACCGCGACCTCGGGCGGCACCGAGAGCTGCCTGCTCGCGGTCAAGACGGCGCGCGATGCGTGGCGCGCCCGCGGCGGGCAGGGCCGGCCGCGGCTGCTCGCGCCGATCAGCGTGCATGCCGCGTTCCGCAAGGCGGCGGCGCTGTTCGACCTGGATCTCGATCTGGTCGGCGTCGATCCGGACGGCGGGCGGGCAGATGCCGCGGTGCTGGCGGCGCGGCTGGGGGCCGACGTGGCGCTTGCGGTGGTCAGCGCGCCGAGCTATCCGCACGCGGCACTGGACCCGGTGCCCGACGTGGCCGCGGCGTGCCGCGCCGCCGGCGTGGATCTGCACGTGGACGCGTGCATCGGCGGATTCGCGCTGGCGTTCTGGCCGGATGGCGCGCCCGGCGCGGCGGCGACGGACTGGGACTTCGCGGTGCCGGGTGTGACGAGCCTGTCGGCCGACCTGCACAAATACGGCTACGCGCCCAAAGGCGTCTCGGTGCTGCTGCAGCGCGGCCGCGAGCGGCAGCGGCACCAGTGGTTCGCGACCAGCTCGTGGCCGGGGTATCCGGTGGTCAACGCGACGCTGCTCGGGTCGAGGTCGGCCGGGCCGCTGGCCGCCGCCTGGGCGATCATCCAGGTGCTGGGCGTCGACGGATTCCGCGATCTGATCGGCCGGACCGCGCGGGCTGCGGCGGCGATCGTCGCGGCGGTCGGTCGGATCGACGGGCTGCGCGTGGTCGGGGTGCCGACCGGGCCGATGGTCGCGGTGGCCGCCGATGAGACCGATCCGGCGCGCCGGGTCGACCCGCACCTGTGGGCCGACGCGATGGGCGCGCACGGATTCGCGGTGCAGATGCAGCCGGCATGCGCGCAGCCGGCCGGCGCCGGACTGCCGGCGACCGCGCACATGACCGTGACGCCGGTGACCGAGCGCGTCATCGATGAGCTGGTCGCCGCCGCGTCCGCCGCCGCCGACGAGGTGCGCGGGCGGGCGCACCTGGACGGTGCGGCGCTGGCCGCGGGGCTGCTCGGCGATCAGGTCGGCGCGTCCGCCGGTGCGATCGACCCGGAGGCCGCCGTGCGGATCCTCGAGGCCGCCGGACTGCTGAGGCCCGAAGGGCTCGGCGCCATGGCGCCGGTGCTCGCGCTGGTCGAGGCGCTGCCGTCGCCGCTGGTCGAGCGGCTGCTCATCGAGCTGCTGGCGGCGGGTTTGGAGCGCTGAGACCGGTCAGGCCCGGCCACCGGCCCGAACCGCCGCCAGCGGTGGGGGCGGGCCGTTCACCGGCCACCCGACCGGACCGCGATCGTGTGCGGGCCGAGGCCGAGCCGGGCGGCGGCGGCCAGCTGCGCGGGGGTGTCGACGTCGCGGCGCAGGGTCGAGGCATCCGGCAGGTGAAGCGCCACGCACCCGGCTTCGACGTGCCGCGCGAACGAGCCGTCGCCGAAGGACGCGGCCCACGGCACTCCGGCGCGCGCGGTCACCAGCGTCGAACCGGTGCCCTCGGCATCGGCCACCACGGCGCGGTCGGCCGTCGCCGCCTCGCGCAGTGCCGCGGCGAGGTCGGCCGGCCGCAGCGCCGGCAGGTCGCCGAGCAGCGCCGCGCAGTTCGTCGCGCCGCCGGCGCGCGCGACGGCGACGCCGGTCGCGATCGCCGCGTTCAGCCCGCGCGCCGGCGTCTCTGCGGTGCCGTCCGCGTCGGACGCCGCAGACGGCGTCTCGGCCACGGCGTCCGCACCCAGCCCGCGCGCGGCGGCGGCGACCTCGGCATCGTCGGTGACCACGATCACCCGGCACACCGCGGCCGCCGCGGCGATCGTGTCCAGCGCTATCGCGCGGGCCAGGTCTGCCCGCGCCGACCCGGTCGCCGCGAGGCGCGACTTGCCGATCGCGGCGGGCTTGACCGGGATGACGACGGTCCAGTCCGTGCAGAACTCCTCAGACATCGCGGTCGCCCGCCCGCTGGGAGCTCAGTGCGCGCTCCGGGGCGTCCGATCGAAGGAGTTCTGCACGCGCCCCTCCTGTCGCGGCGACGCACCCGCCGTCGCACCCCTCGGATCGCAGCGCCGCACATACTGCACGAGTGCCGGGCCCTTGGCTCACTGCCCGTACTTCGCGCGCAGCCGCGGCAGGATCTCGGTGCCGTACGTGTGCAGGAACTCCTCCTGGTCGAATCCGGGGTCGTGGAAGACCAGGTGCCGGAAGCCGAGGTCGATGTACCGGCCGATCTGCTCGACGTGCTCGTCGGGGTCGGTGGAGACGATGAACCGCGACGCGACCTGCTCGATCGGCAGCTGCTTCGCCAGCTGCTGCATCTGCAGCGGATCGTGCACGTCGCGCTTCTGCTGCGGGCTCAGCGCCAGCGGCGCCCAGAACCGGGTCTTCTCCAGTGCCGTGGCGCGGTCAGGATGGTACGAGACCTTGACCTCCATCAGGGTGTCGACCTCGTCGACCCCGCGCCCGGCCTTGCTCAGCCCGTCGTGCAGCGCCGGCAGCAGCGTGTCGGTGTACAGCGCCGGGTCCTTGCCGCTCGTGGTGATGTAGCCGTCGGCGATCCGCCCGGCCAGCCGGGTCGCGGCCGGTCCCGATGCGCCGATGTAGATCGGCACCTCGCGGTCGGGGCGGTCATAGACGGTGGCATCCCGCACCGAATAGTAGGTGCCGTCGAAGGTGACCCGCTCGCCCCGCCAGAGCGCCCGGATCAGGCCGATCGACTCCTTCAGCCGCTGGAACCGCTCCGGCGGGTCGGGCCAGGCAAGGCCCAGGGTGACCTCGTTCAGCGCCTCGCCGGTGCCCACCCCGAGGATCACCCGCTCGGGGAACATCACCCCGAGCGTCGCGAACTCCTGCGCGATCACCGCCGGGTGGTACCGGAACGTGGGCGTGAGCACGGACGTGCCGATCAGCACCCGCGAGGTCTGCGCGCCGAGCGCCCCCAGCCACGGCAGCGTGGCCGGCGCGTGGCCGCCCTCGTGCATCCACGGCTGGAAGTGGTCGGACAGGAAGACCGAGTCGAACCCTGCCTGCTCGGCCAGCACGCCGAAACGCAGCAGCTCATTGGGGCCGAATTGCTCGCTGGAGGCCTTATAGCCGAATCGCAGTGTCACCGTGCGCCTTTCGTCACCGTCGTGGGCAGGAATTCCGAGCCGGATGTCCGGGCCAGCCGCTCCCGGAACGCGTCGACCGTGCCCGGCCACAGCAGCGTGAGCCGCCCGGACCGCTCATCGACGTACCAGTTCCGGCAGCCGCCGGACAGCCAGGGGGTGGATGCCGCTGCCTCGTCGATCTCGGCGGTGTACGCCGCCTCGGCAGCAGGGTCCACCCGCAGCACGCCGGTGCGGGCGGCCAGGACGCGGGCCGTGTAACCGGCCTGCGCCTCCATCATCAGCACCGACGAGTTGTGCCCCAGTGACGCGTTCGGCCCGTCCAGCACGAACAGGTTCGGGAACCCGGCGACCACGGTCGAGCCGAACGAGGTCATCCCCGCCGCCCAGTGCGTGGCCAGTGACCCGTTCTCGCCGTGGACGAGTTCGGCGTACGGCTGCCGGGTGGACTGGAATCCGGTGGCCAGCACCAGCGCATCGACGGCGTGCGTGCGCCCGCTTCCTGCGGTCAAGGTGCGGCCGTCGACGGCGACGAGGGCGGATGCCTCCAGCCGGACGGCGCCCGATGCCAGGGCGGGGTAGAACGCGTCCGAGAGCAGCACCCGTTTGCAGCCGAACGCATAGTCCGGCGTGAGCGCGGCGCGCAGCCGCGGGTCGGCGACCTGGGCGCGCAGGTGGGCCAGCGCGATGTCACGGGCCGCGGCGGCGGCATTCGCGTCTCCGGAACGCGACGCGAACCGCGCCTCGCCCTCGGCGTACAGGTCGGCGCGCAGCCGGCCCAGCCGCTGCGGATCGGCGGCGAAGCGGGCGCGCTCGCCGGCGGAGTAGTCGCGGTCCTCGCGGGGCACGATCCACGCCGGAGTGCGCTGGAACAGCGTCACCGCGGCGGTCCGGGCCAGTTCGGGCACCAGCTGGATCGCCGAGGCCCCGGTGCCGACCACGCCCACCCGCGCACCGGCCAGATCGACGTCGTGGTCCCACCGGGCGGAGTGGAAGATCGGGCCGGGGAAGGACTGCAGACCGGGGATGTCCGGGATCAGCGGCTCGGTCAGCCGTCCGCAGGCCAGCACCAGCGCGTCGGCGGTGATCGTGCCGGGCAGGGCACCCCCGGTGCGGATGCCCCACGTCTCGGTCGCCGCGTCCCACGAGGCATCCAGCATCGGGGTCTGCAGCAGCGGACGGATGCCCTCGGCGTCGGCGACGCGCTCCAGATAGGCGCGGATCTCGCCACCGCGCGCGAACACGTGGGAGAAGCCCGGGTTGGGGTGCGCGGCGAAGCCGTAGAGGTGGCTGGGCACGTCGCACGCCACGCCCGGGTAGGTATTGTCGCGCCAGGTTCCGCCGATCGACTCCGCTCGCTCGAGGATCACCAGGTCGTCGATGCCGACCGAACGCAGCGCCATCGCGGCGGCGAGGCCGGCGAATCCGGCCCCGACGATGGCCACCTGGACGCGCGTCACCGCAGTGCCGCCTTGCGGTCGGGATCGGGCTCGCGGTACTGCGTGGTGCGCTGGTGGAACGGGCGGAACAGGTGCGCGGCCAGGGCCGCGGCCTCCGGCACCGGCAGCTGCCGGCCACACTCGACGCCGGCTTCGGGCAGGACCCGTCCGTCCAGCAGCGCGCCGCCCAGGTCGTCGCCGCCGCACAGCAGCAGCGTGCGCGTGGTGGCCTGGCCCAGCCGCGGCCAGGGGATCTGGATGTGCGGGATGCTGCCCGACAGCAGCAGCCGCGACACCGCGACCATCGCCCGGTGCTCGTCGATCGTGGCTCGACCCGGCACCAGCGGCACACCGCCGGCGGGGCCCGGCAGCGGGATCGGCACGAACTCGGTGAAGCCGCCGGTCTCGTCCTGGATGCGGCGCAGCTCGCGCAGGTGCGCGACGCGCTCGGCGGCGGTCTCGACGTGCCCGTAGAACAGCACGCTCGTCGAGGTGAACCCGGCCTCGTGCGCGGCCGTGATCGCCTCGATCCAGCGGCCGGTCGGCAGATCGTCGGGAGCCACCAGGCGCCGCACCCGCTCGCTGAGCACCTTCACCCCCGTGCCCGGCACCGACCCGACACCGGCCTCGAGCAGCGCCTCGAGGGCGCGATCGAGATCGAGGTCGATGCGCCCGGCGAAGTCCCACACATCCTGCGGGCGGTAGGCGTGCACGTGCAGGCGGGGCACGGCGGCCTTCGCCGCGCGCACGATCTCGAGGTACGCGGCGGGGTCGGCGGCGGCGGGCAGCCGGCCCTGGATGCACAGCTCGGTCGCGCCCAGCTCCCATGCGTCGGCGGCGATCGCGCCCACGTCGTCCAGGCCGAACAGCTCGCCGAAGCCGGTCGTGGTCAGGTTGCGGTTGACCACGAGGCTCACCGCCTCGCCGACCGTGAACCGGCGCACGTCATTGGCGGTCTCGGTCAGCGCGTCCAGGTCGGTGCCGTCGGCTTCCAGCAGCGCCACCCACTCGGCGTCGTCCAGGGCCTCGGGGTCCGCTGCCGCCGCCTCGGCGAGCCCGGCGATCCCCGAGCCGGCGACCTGAGAGCCGGGCCGGTCGTTCCCCGGTGGCAACGGCAGGCCGGATCGGCCGTTCGCGCCCCGTCCGGAGCTGGAAAGCGCGTGCGAGCCGGCTTCTGCGACACCCGCGGCCGCGCGGCGCCGGTCGCCGGCGCGTGCGAGCCCGGTCCGGCCGTCGGCCAGCGTCGCCACCGCGCCGTGCAGGCCGGGGTCGATCCACGTCGCGGCGCCCTGCACGTACTCCGGGTGCGCGGTCAGCCGCTCTTCCAGCGTGAAGCCCAGTGCGGCGGTGCGCTCGGCCAGCCGCTCCACCCGCGGCCACGGCCGCTCCGGGTTGACGTGGTCGGCCGTCAGGGGCGACACCCCGCCCCAGTCGTCGATCCCGGCGGCCACCAGCAGGGCCAGCTGGTCGGGGTCGGACAGGTTCGGCGGCACTTGGATGTGCATGCCCGGGCCCAGCACCAGCCGCGCCGTCGCGACGGCCGCGAGGTATTCGTGCGGGTCGGCGTCGGGCGCGTCGCGCATCGCGGTGCCCGGCTTGGCGCGGAAGTTCTGCACGATCACCTCCTGCACGTGCCCGTGCCGCGCATGCGCGTCGCGGATCGCGATGAGCGATTCGGCCCGGTCGCGCAGCGTCTCGCCGATGCCGACCAGGATCCCGGTGGTGAACGGGATGCGCGCCCGCCCGGCATCCTCGATCGCCTGCAGCCGCACGGCGGGATCCTTGTCCGGCGACCCGTAGTGCGCCTGGCCCGGCTCCCGGAACAGCCGCTCGGAGGTCGTCTCGAGCATCATCCCCATCGAGGGAGCCGTCGGCCGCAGCGCCGTCATCTCGGCCAGCGACATCGCCCCCGGGTTCAGGTGCGCGAGCATGCCGGTCTCGGCGGTGATCATCCGCGCCGTCGCGGCGACGTAGTGCAGGGTCGATGCGTAGCCGTGCTCGTCCAGCCAGGCGCGCGCCTGCGGCCAGCGGTCCTCGGGGCGCTCGCCCAGTGTGATCAGCGCCTCTTTGCAGCCCATCGCCTGCGCGCGGTGCACGACCGTCCGCACCCGCTCGGGCGACATGTACGCCGGCTTGTGCAGCACGGCCAGCTGGCCCGGGGTGTCCACGAACGCGCAGTAATGGCAGCGGTCGCGGCACAGCGTGGTCAGCGGCACGAACGCCTTGCGCGAATAGGTGATCACACCGGGGCGCCCGGCCGCGGCCAGGCCCCGGTCGCGCAGGGATGCCGCCACCTGGAGCAGCCGGTCGAAATCGGCTCCCGTGGCCGTCAGCAGCGCCTCGGCCGCAGCGACGTCCAGCGACTGCCCTGCGGCGGCGGCGTCCAGGGCCGACGAGACCGGGGGGAGGTCGCGCACGGAGGCGGGCTCGACAGTCGTCACCGTCTTAGTCTCGCATCGCCGTGGGTGCACCGGCGTGCACCGGTGATTGTTGCCGCACTGTGAGCAAATGAACGGGCGTGCGCGCGCCGACGCTGGCAGACTGGAGGCATGGTGACGTTGCTGCTCGATTCGACACAGCTCGAGATCGTGCTGTCGGTCACCGAGCACGCACTCGCATTCCGCAAACGGAATGTGATCATCGAGCGCTCGCAGATCACGAAGGTGCAGCTGACCGCCGACGCCTGGACGTGGTTGCGCGGTGTGGCCGACCCGGGCACCTACATTCCGTCCGCCGTGGCGATGGGGTCGTGGAAGTCGGCCAGCGGCCGCGACTTCGCCATCATCCGCCGTCGTCGTCCGAGCGTCGTGATCGACTTGGAGGGGCACGACGAGTTCCAGCGTCTGGTGCTGACCACCCGGCACGGACTGGCACTGGTGAAGGCGCTGCGGCTGGATGCCGGTGCCCAGTTCGCCGACGTGGTCGATATCGTCGCCGCACCCGTGCGCAAGCCGCGCACGGCCGGGCCCCGCCCGGCCACCGCCTGACCTCAGCTGACGTCGCGGCGCCAGCTGAGCAGGTGACCGAGGATGATCAGCACGACGGCGTAGCCCAGCAGCACCACGCCGCCGACCCACCAGTCCAGCTGCACGACCGCACCGCCGCCCGCACCGCCGAATGAGGTGAAGACGCTCTGGCCCACCAGCGCATCGCTGGCCGCTCCGGGCAGATACTGCATGACGTCGCCGAGGCCCTTCACGAGCGAGCCGGCGACGCGGCCGAGCGGTTCGATGAACTGCGTGAAGGCCAGCACGATCACCACCGCGGCGACTTGGTTGCGCACCAGCGCGCCCACGCCGATGCCCACCAGCACCCACAGCGCGAACGCGATGACGATCCGGCCGAGCATGGCCCACGTGTCGGCCGCGTCCAGCTCGGTGTTCACCCCGAAGCCGGCCAGGAACCCGGCCGCAGGCCCCACGGCCGCGATGATCGCGAGCACCGCATAGAGCACGCCGATGCCGATGCCGACGACGACCTTGGCGCCCAGCACCAGGCCGCGGCGCGGCGTGGCCAGGAAGGTCGGGGTGAGGGTCTTGTGCCGGAACTCCGCCGTGACCATCAGCGTGCCGATCAGCAGCGGGAAGACGTACCCGATCGATGAGGCGATGCTATACAGCACCGGCGCGAGGCCGGCCTTCGGGATATGCGCTCCGCTGGCCCCGGTCGGCAGGTGGCCGGTCGCGGAGGCGCCGAACACGAACCCGAGACCGCCGGCGGTCATCGCGACGTAGACGACGAGCACGAGCGCCAGGATCCACCACATCGCGGTGGTGAACGTCTTCGTGGACTCGGAGCGGGTGGCTGCGGTCAGGCTCATCGCCGGTCACCTCCGTCGGGGGCGTCGGAGTCGGTGTCGGATGCCGCATCCTCCGCTTCTTCGCCCGATGGCTGCTGCTGCGTGCCGTCCTCGTCGAAGGAGTGGAAGAACTCGTCGGCGGCGACGTCGGATTCGGTCTGCTGCTCGTGGCGCCCGTCGTCCTCGGGCAGCTGCTCGGGCTCGCCGGCGACCACCTCCTCCTCGGCGCGCGTGGACTCGGGCTCTGCCGGTTCGGATTCGGCTCCTGCGGCTTCGGTCTCGGGCTCGGCCTCGGCATCCGCCGTGACGATGTCGATCACTCCGGTGGAGGCGACGGCGAAGGCCGCACCGGCCGGTTCGCCCGCATCCGGCGTGGCGTCGTCGTCGGCGCCGGCGGTGTCCGGCGCGGCGGTGGGTTCCGGTTCGCTGTGCTCGGCCGGCTCTGCGCCGGTGCCGGTCTCATCGGAGGCCTCGCCGTCGGGTCCACCCGGATCGTCGCCGGCGGCATCGCCCATGGTGGCGTCGGGTGCAGCGTCATCCGGGGTACCGGCCTCGGGTGCGGCATCATCCGCGGCACCGGGCCCGGTGCCGGCATCGCCCGCGGCCTCAGCGGACTCGGAGGCTGTGCCGGTCGTCGCAACGGCGGCGAGAGCAGCTGCCGGCGCGGACGCGCCCGGCGCACCTGCGGCGCCCTGCCCCGACGGGTGCATGCGCAGTCCGTTGACCAGGCCGAAGAAGACTTCTTCCAGCGCGGGCCCGCGCCGCTGCAGCACCGACAGCGCGACGCCGGCGTCGGCCGCGATCCGGCCGATTCCGACGGCGTCGACACCGCGCACGGTCAGTCCTGCGCGCAGCGGCTCATAGGAGATGCCCGCCTGCTCCAGCGCCGCCACCAGCGCGGCGCGGTCGGGCGCGTCCACCACGGTGGCGAATTCGGACGGGTCGGTCAGGTCGCCGATCTCACCCTGGAACACGAGCCGGCCGGCGGAGATGATCATCAGCCGGTCCACAGTCTGCTGCACCTCGGCGAGCAGGTGCGACGAGACGAGCACGGTGCGTCCCTGCTTGGCCATTTCGCGCAGCAGGCCGCGCATCCAGGTGATGCCCTCCGGATCCAGGCCGTTGGTCGGCTCATCCAGCACGAGCACGCCCGGGTCGGCCAGCAGCGCACCGGCCAGGCCCAGCCGCTGGTGCATGCCCAGCGAGAATCCGCCACACTTGCGCCCCGCCACATCGGCCAAGCCGACCACGCCCAGCGCCTCGTCGACTCGCGCTGCGGGCAGACCCGCCGCCTGCGCGTAGACCTTCAGGTGGTTCGCGGCGGTGCGCCCGGGATGGAACGAGGATGACTCCAGCACGGCGCCGACCGTCTGCAGGGGCTGCGCGAGCTTGGCGTATGGCATGCCGCCGATCGTGACCTGGCCGGCCGACGGACGCACGAGTCCCAGCAGCATCCGCAGCGTCGTGGTCTTGCCCGCGCCGTTCGGACCGAGAAAGCCGGTGACCGCACCCGGTTCGACGCGCGCGGTCAGGCTGTCGACAGCGAGGATCGAGCCGAATCGCTTGGACAGTCCGGAAAACTCCAGCACCTGGCCTTCGGGCATGCCGAGCCTCTCGTCGTTGCGGGCAGTGTCCCCCCTATCCTTGCGGAAGATCCCTCGTTCGTGCCGTTGCACACGGCACTAAATCCGTTCTGATCTGGTTCCCCGGGTAATCTGGCGAACGTGACCGAGCCGCACCAGACAGCGCCCCACCCGCCGCAGCCCACCGTGATCGCGCAGGCGCACGGCGGCCTGGGGTGGCTCACCCTGAACCGGCCGCGTGCGATCAATGCGCTCGACCTCGATATGATCGGTCAGCTGGCCGGCGCGCTGGACCGCTGGGAACACGACCCGGACGTCGACCTCGTCGTCCTGGACGGCGCCGGCGACCGCGGCTTCTGCGCGGGCGGCGACGTGCGCAGCCTCTATGACCAGATCACGTCCGGTCACGCCGATGACACCGCGGCGTTCTTCCTCGCCGAGTATGCACTCAACGCCCGGATCGCCGAGTATCCGAAGACCGTTGTCGCCCTCGCCGACGGCATCACGATGGGCGGCGGCATCGGCCTGGCCGGTCATGCCGCGATCCGGGTGGTCACCGAGCGGTCGAAGCTGGCGATGCCTGAGACGCGCATCGGCTTCACCCCCGACGTCGGCGGCACCTGGCTGCTGGGCCGGGCGCCCGGGCGCATCGGCGAGTATCTCGGGGTGACCGGGGCGACGATGGATGCCGCTGACGCGATCTATGCCGGCTTCGCCGACCACCTCGTGCCCAGCGACCGGCTGGACGCCGTGCGCGAAGCGCTGCAGACGCGCACCGATCCGCCCACGCCGACCGGCATCGTGCTGCTGTTCGAGGAGATGCCGGCACCCTCCCGGCTCGAGGGCGCGCGCGCCTGGATCGATGACGCCTTCGCCGCCGACACCGTCGCCGAGATCGTGCAGCGGCTGCGCGCACGAGACGAGCCGAAGGCATCCGCCACCGCCGACGTGATGAGCGAGCTGTCGCCGACCGGCATGGCGGTCACCCTCGAAGCCGTGCGCCGCGCCCGCCGGCTGCCCGATCTGCGCGCGGCCCTCGCGCAGGAGTACGGCCTGGTGCAGTGGTTCGGGCACACTCAGCCCGACCTCGTCGAGGGCATTCGCGCCCAGCTGGTCGACAAGGATCGCAACCCGCGGTGGAACCCCGCCACACCCGACGCGATCGAGTCGGTCGCTGCCGCTTTCGCGCACGTCCCGCCGGTGCCGCTCTGGGGCTGATGCGGGGCGCACTCTATCGGTGATGCCGCGCTCGGGTCTACACTGTGCAACGTCTGCGCGCTGGGGCC
This sequence comes from Microbacterium kribbense, assembly GCF_039537285.1. Taxonomy (NCBI): domain Bacteria; kingdom Bacillati; phylum Actinomycetota; class Actinomycetes; order Micrococcales; family Microbacteriaceae; genus Microbacterium; species Microbacterium kribbense. The sequence continues at coordinate 133,309 of NZ_BAABAF010000002.1, forward strand.
TTGCGTCGTCGTGCGCAGCTGGGACATCGACGATGCGCGCCGCGCACGGTCGTGCCCGACGCCCACGTTGCTATTCGCCTACGTCGCACGGTCCGGTCGATGTCGACATCCTGGGGAATACAACGAAAGAAGGACTGATGAAGACATCAGTGCTATGGGGAAGACGGACGGCGGCCGCAGTCGCGGCTGCCGCGACGATCGGTGCGATGGGACTGATCGGGTCGGGGGCGGCATTCGCCGACACCGGCTGTCAGACGGCGGGGGACTCCGGCTTCACCGCGGCGGTGGTTGCTCAGCCGGGGCAGGTGATCTCGCAGCGGACGGTGAATGCGACGGGTTGCGATGTCGGCATCTACGTGGACGCCGCGAACGTCACGATCGATCAGGTGAAGGTGACCGGTGCGAACGCGGCCGGCATCCTCGCCGAGAACACCTCGTATCTCACGCTGACCCGCTCAACGGTCACCGGCAACGGGTTCCATGCGCCGGCCGCTCCGTATCCTCCGGGGACGCCGCCGGTCACCGGGCAGCTGGATCAGGCCTTCGCGATCAGCCTCTTCGGTGTCTCGCACGCGACGGTGGGCCGCAACACCGTGTACAACAATGGCCGCGGCGGCATCGGCATCATGGACAACGGCCCCTTCGATCCGGGCCGCGTCGTCGGGCTGCCGACCTACCCCGCACCCATTCCGGTCAGCGACGTGACGGTCTCCCAGAACACCCTGTGGGCGAACTACGCGGGCTGCGGCATCGTCGTGTCGGCCTTCAACAGCGGCAACACCGTCGATGACGTCACCGTCACGCAGAACACGATTCGCGGCACGATGCAGCCCGGAGACGTCGGCGGAATCGTCGCGCAGAGCAACGGTCCGAGCAGCGTCGTCAGCAACATCATGATCAGCCGCAACACCGTCACCGACTCCGGCGAGTCCGGAGTGATCGTGCACGCTGCTGCCCCCGGTTCGATGACGAAGAACGTGACGGTCACGCGCAACCTGCTCTCCGGCAACAACTGGATGGCAGGGACCACGATCGGTGTGGAGGTCGACTCGCGGATGACGGACCCGTACCTGGGCCAGCAGAACGTGAACACGGTGATCACCCGCAACACGATCAGCGACCAGTTCTACGGCATCTGGGCGCAGGGGCCGGATTCCCCGCTCGTCTCGCGCAACGACATCACCACGACCACGGGTGGGCAGGACATCCTGATCCTCAAGTGACATCCTGCATTCCGTGACTTTGCCCACTCCGGGCAGAGAGCGCACATCGCCGACCGGTACCCTGTACCGGTCGGCGATGTGCGAGGAGGATCGGTGTTCGACAGTCCACTGTCCGCTTCGGCGTACGAAGTGCTGCAGGTCGAGCCCGAGGCCTCCGACGAGGCCCTCCGCAAGGCCTACCGCCTGCGGCTGCGGCAGAGCCATCCCGACACCGGTGGGGATGCCGCAGTGTTCATCCAGGTGCAGCAGGCCTGGCGGCTGGTCGGCACCGCCGAGGCTCGTTCCGCCTATGATCGCGGGCACGGCTTCGGGCGGGTCGAGGCGCCGCAGTGGAGTGGATGGCACGCCCCCGCGCCGCGCCGCGACACGCGTCCGCGTGCCCGGATGTACGGCCAGCCGGGCGGCCGGCGCCGCGAACAGTACCTCGGTCTGATCCGGGAATGGGCGGGTCGCGGCGTCACGCTGACCGACCCATACGACCCAGCGCTGGTGCGCCGCGCGCCGCGCGAGATCCGCAGTCTGCTGGCCGACGCGCTCGCCGAAGAGGCCACCGCCCACATCCTGAGCGAGCTGGGCATGGGCTACACCGTGTGGCATGACGTCGCCGCCGGCCACCGACCGAACGAGAAGATCGATCACATCGTGCTGGCGCCATCGGGCCTGTACGGCATCCTCTCTGAGGACCGCGGCGGCCCGGTGCGCACCCGGCGGGGCGAACTGATCGGCGACACCGTGGTCGGCACCCCGATCGCCGATCTGGTGGCAGGCATCCGCACCGTCGCCCGCGACGGACGGGTGCGCTTCGGTGCTGCGATCGTCGTGCTGCCCGACGACGACGTGCTCGAGCCGGTGGCCCAGCTGGGCAAGGTGCGCGGGGTGCGCACCGTGGTGTGTGCGCGCGGCGTGCTGGGCAACGTGCTGCGCCAGGGGGTCCCCGGCGCGCACGAGATCGGCGGCAACGAGATCTTCGACGTGCGCACCCGCCTGCAGCAGGTCGTCACCTTCGCGTGACGCGGGCGCAGCCCGCTCAGTCGACCCCGAGCAGCTGCAGCGGGTGCGTGATGCGCCACCACGGGCTCGGCCCGTCGATGTCGTGCTGCAGTGCCACGTCGACGGTGACGGTGTTCAGCGGCCCGGTCGCCGTCAGCGTCCCGACCCGGTCGCCGGTGCCGCGATGGTCGCCGAGCGCGATCGTCGCGGTCGTCGTCGCCGACGCCCCGTTCCACAGCACGACGCTTGCGGCGGTGGCGGTCACCACCGGCACCCGCTCGCCCCACACCGTGCGCGCCGTGCCGACCACAGTGCCCGCCGGCAGCGCCGGAGTGGCCTGCAGCTGCGTCTGCACCTGCGCGAACAGGTCACGCGCCAGGCGCCAGCGGGTCTTCGAGTCCGGCTGGTTCAGCGCCACCGCCGCGACGCGCACCTGCGTCGAGCCGACTGTGATGTCCTTGACGGCGACCACGTTGTAGCCGTCGAGGGTGCCGGTCTTCAGCCCCGCCACGCCCAGGTCCGACAGCAGCTCGTTCGTGTTGGTGATGGTGCCGGCCCCGGGCAGCGTGACCGACCTCTTCGCGACGATCTCGGCGATCACCGGATTGGCCATCGCCTGCTGCGCGAGCTCGATCAGCGCCGCCGGAGTGGCCGTGTTGCCGGGGTCGAACCCGGTCGGGTCGGTGATCGTGATGCCGGTGATGCCGTGCGCGTCCAGCCAGCCCGACGCGGCGCTGGCGAACGACTGATCGGTCGGCCACAGATTGCCCGCCAGCCGTGCCGCGTAGTTGCTCGCCGAGGCGATCAGCATCCCCTCCATCATCTGGTACTGGGTCAGCACGCCGCCCACCGGCACGTCCAGCGCCGACTCGTTGCGGCGCAGATACTGCCAGTACTGCGCCCGGTCGGCGTAGCCGAACCGGAAGTCCGGCCCCTGCTCGCCGACCTTCAGCGGCATCCGATCCAGCACCAGCAGCGCCGTCACGACCTTCGTGATGCTCGCGATGGCGCTCTGGCTCTGGGCGGACTCGGCCGGGGCGCCGAACCCCTTCACGCCCACGCCGGCGGCGCCGGCCCTCGGCCAGGTGAAGGATGCCGCCGGTGCGGTCACGGCGGACACCTGCGCCCGCTGCACCGTCGGGGCGACGGCCTGCAGTGGCCAGACGATCATCGTGACGCAGTAGGCGATCACGATCGCCACGATCAGCCCCATCGGCACCAGCACGCCGGGCCGCAGCGCCGAGCGGCGCGGCCGGGCGCTGAGCAGCCACACCATCGGCGGCAGGTCCGCCTGGTCGGTGTACGCGGCCGGGCCCCCGGCACCCGCGTCACCCGCGCCGTGCGCCGGTGCGACGGCCACCGACGATTCGTCCCACCACGACAGGGCGCGGGGTGCGTCGGCAGATCTCACCCGCTCACGCTATCGGACGCCGCGCACGGTATACTCAAGGACATAACCACGGGAGTCCGGTGTGCCGGGCTGAGAGGAAGCGCCACAGCTTCGACCGTCGAACCTGATCTGGGTCATGCCAGCGCAGGAAGGGAGCAGAAATGCAAGTATCCGCAGTCGCATCCACACCGGCATCCGTTCGGCGGTTCCGTTGGCGCGTGGTCGACATCGTCACCGCCAGCGTCATCGGCGTCGCCGCCGGTGTGATCTTCTGGGTGTGGGGGCAGGCGTGGACGCCGCTGTCCACTGCCTTGGCGTTCCTGCCCGGACTGGAGGGACTGCTCGCCGGCGGGTGGCTGTTCGCCGGAGTGCTCGGCGGCCTGGTGATCCGCAAACCCGGCGCCGCGCTGTACACCGAGATCGTCGCCGGCGTCGTGTCGATGGCGGTGGGCACCCAGTGGGGTCCGCTGACCTTCCTGTGGGCGGTCATCGAGGGCATCGGCGCCGAGATCGGCTTCGCGATCCTGTTCTACGCGAACTGGAAGCTGCTGGGCGCGCTCGTCTCCGGCGCGGTCGCAGGTCTTTCCACCGCCGTGCTCGACACGAACTTCTCGTCGGTCGCGGCGCAGTCCGGCGTCTTCCGCGCCGTCTACTTCGGCGCGGCGATCGTCTCCGGCATCCTGCTGGCGGGGCTCGTCTCGTGGCTGATCGTGCGGGCGCTCGCGGCCACCGGCGCGCTGGACCGCTTCGGCGCGGGCCGCGAGGCACGCTCGCGCGAGGCGGAATCGCCCGACGCCGCATAGGCCGCCGTGACCCTGACCGAGCGCCCCGTCACCGTCGCCGCCCGCGGGTGGGGCTGGCGGCACGCCGGCCGCCGTCGTGCCGCGGTGCGCGGGCTCGACCTCGACATCCCCGCCGGGCAGCGGGTGCTGCTGCTGGGCGCCAGCGGCGTGGGCAAGAGCACGCTGATGCGGGCGCTGGCCGGCGTGCTCGGCGACGAGGAGGACGGCGAGCAGTCCGGGCAGCTGCTCGTGGGCGGACTGCCCCCGATCGCCGCCCGCGGGCGGACCGGCCTCGTGCTGCAGGACCCGGATGCGCAGGTCGTGCTCGCCCGCGTCGGCGACGACGTCGCCTTCGCGTGCGAGAACCTGGGCGTGCCGCGCGAGGAGATCTGGCGCCGCGTGGATGCCGCGCTCGACGCGGTCGGGCTGCGACTGGGCCGCGACCATCCGACCGCGAAGCTGTCGGGCGGGCAGAAGCAGCGGCTCGCGCTGGCCGGCATGCTCGCGATGCGACCCGGGCTGATGCTGCTGGACGAGCCGACCGCGAACCTCGACCCGGACGGCGCGGCGGCGGTGCGCGACGCCGTGCTCGCGTCGACGCGGGGCGCGACCCTGATCGTCGTCGAGCATCGGGTGCACCTGTGGGCCGAGCAGATGGACCGGGTCATCGTGCTCGGCGAGGACGGGCTCCTGGCCGACGGCGAGCCCGCCGAGGTGTTCGCGCAGCATGCGGCCGAACTGACCGCAGCCGGGGTGTGGGTGCCGCACGCGGCGCCGTGGCGCTCGCCGCGTGCACATGCGACCGGCCCGGGGCGGCCGCTGCTTCGGCTGCGCGAGCTGTCGGTCGGGCGCACGGCGTTCGGTGCCCGGATCCCGGAGGTGGCGGCATCCGGCATCTCGGCGTCGGTGCACGCCGGCCGGGCGCTCGCCGTGACCGGACCCAACGGCGCCGGCAAGTCCACGCTCGCGATGACGATGGCCGGGCTGATCGCGCCGGCCGGCGGCGACCTCGCCGCCACCGAGGCGCTGCGGTCAGGGCTCGGCGCCCGGCCCGCGCAGTGGAAGTCGCGGCAGCTGCTGACCCGCATCGGGATGGTCTTCCAGGAGCCCGACCACCAGCTGCTGACGGTGCGGGTGCGCGACGAGCTGGCCGTCGGCCCGCGCGCGCTGCGGCTGCCCGACGCCGAGGTCGCCGCGCGGGTCGACCCGCTGCTGGAGCGGCTGCGGCTGACGCGCCTTGCGGCGGTGAACCCGTTCACGCTCTCGGGCGGCGAGAAGCGGCGCCTGACCGTTGCCGCGGCGCTGGCCACCCGTCCGCAGGTGCTGGTGCTGGACGAGCCGACCTACGGGCAGGATGCCCGCACCTGGCGCGAGCTGGCCGAGCTGATCGACCAGGTGCGCGTCGACGGCACCGCGGTGGCGTTCGTCACGCACGACCGGAGCCTGGTCGACGCGCTCGCCGACGACGAGCTGCGGCTGGAGGGCGTGCCGGCGCCGGGGGTGAGCGTGTCATGAGCCTGCTGGCCGCCGACCCCGCTGCACGGGTGTCGTCATTCAACCCGGTCGCGAAGTTCGCCGCGGTGCTGGTGGTCACCCTCACGCTGCTGCTGTCGATCGACCCGGTCTCGGCCGGGGTCACGCTGCTGCTGGTGCTCGCCCTGCTGCCGTGGTCGGGCCTTTCGGCGCGGATGATCTGGTTGCGCTGCTGGCCGCTGCTGGCCGCCGCGGTGCTGGCGTCGGCCGCCACCGTGCTGTACGGCCGCCCGTCCGGTGCGACCTACCTGCAGTGGGGGCTGCTGCACATCAGCGACGGGTCGCTGTATCTCGCGCTGGCGATCCTGCTGCGGGTGCTGGCGATAGCGCTGCCGGCGATCGTGCTGCTGTCGACCACTGACCCGACCGATCTGGCCGATGGGCTGTCGCAGCTGCTGCATCTGCCGGCCCGGTTCGTGCTGGGGGGCCTGGCCGGGCTGCGCCTGGTCGGGCTGCTCATCGAGGACTGGCGCGAACTGTCGCTGGCCCGTCGTGCCCGCGGGGTGGCCGATGCGGGCCGGGTGCGGCGCTTTCTGGGGCAGTCGTTCGCGCTGTTCGTGCTGGCGATCCGCCGCGGCGCGAAGCTGGCCACCGCGATGGAGGCGCGCGGGTTCGGCGCACCCGGCGCCCGCACCTGGGCGCGCCCTTCGGTGCTGCGCCGGCGGGATGGAGTGCTCGTGCTGATCGCGTTCGCCGTCGCCGCGGCATCCGCCGTCGTCGCCGTCACGGCCGGCACCTGGACCTTCGTCTGGGCGCTCTGACCTGCGCGGCCGGTTCCGCGCACCCGCGTGACGCCCGGTCGAAGGCCCCGCGCGGCCAGGCGTTGCCACGTCAGGTCGCATTCCACAGCCGCGGTCACGAGCCAGCCGTGCGTCGCGTCGGTACCGGCCTGAAGGACCCGCGGCACCGGGGTGAACGGGGCCGCCCGGGCGAGGCGGTCGGCTTCGGCATCTGCGGATCACGCGGACCCACGTGAGGTACCGGGCGTCGTCGGTGCGGAAGGTCAACCCGCCGGTTCCGCTCTGCCATACCGGCGTCAGCGCACCCTGCTCCGGGGTCCGGACCCGCCCGGGGATCTCGATCGGCCCGGCGGGGATGGACGTGGGCCCATTCTGCCCGGCGCATGCCACCGGCGGTACTATGAGAGGGTTCTCATCTGCGGGCGTTCGGCCGCGGGTGTTCCGATGCGGTGACGAATGAAGAAGGCCGCAGTATGAGCGCGGCCGTGGGCGCGGGATGACGAAGAGGATGTGGCGGCGGCCGACGCTGTGGGTCGGCGCGGCGCTGTCGGCGGTGCTGCTGCTGAGTGCGGGACTGTCCACCGGCGTCGGCGGGCTGCTGATGTCGGCCGGGCTGATCGCGCTGGTCTCGGGCCTGTACACGCTGCTCACCCGCCGCCCGTCGTGGCTGGGCCTGGCCGGCCGCAAGGCCGGAGCCCTCGTCACGGTCCTCGCGTGCGCGGCCGTGTTGACGGGGACCGGGGTCTACGGCGCGACAGGGGGCATGGATGCCGCGCCCCAGCCGGCGGCCGAGGTCGTCTCCGCGCCGCCGAGTACCGGCTTCTCGGCCACCCCCACGCCCACGCCGTCGCCGACGGCGACGGCGACGCCGTCACCGTCCGCCGGCACCGCGCTGGCGCTGCTGGCCACGGTTCCGGTGAAGGGTCGCGCGCCGAAGACCGGCTACGACCGACCGGTCGTGTTCGGGCAGGCATGGAAGGACGTCGACCGCAACGGCTGTGACACCCGCAACGACATCCTGCGCCGCGACCTGACGCACGTCACGGTCAAGGCCGGCACGCACGGCTGCCTCGTGCTCAGCGGCATCCTGAACGATCCGTACACGGGCGCCACGATCAGCTTCGTCCGCGGCGAGGGCACGTCGAACGCCGTGCAGATCGACCACGTCGTGGCGCTGATGGATGCCTGGCAGAGCGGCGCGCAGCAGCTGAGCCAGCCGCAGCGAGAGGCGCTCGCGAACGACCCGCTGAACCTGCTCGCCGTGGACGGACCGAGCAACGAGCGCAAGCAGGCGAGCAACGCCGCGTCGTGGCTGCCGCCGAACAGGGGCTACCGGTGCGCATATGTGGCACGGCAGATCACCGTGAAGGCCGCGTACCACCTATGGGTGACGGCGGCCGAGCATGACGCGATGGCCCGCATCCTGCAGACCTGTCCCGCGCAGAAGCCAGCGACGGCGGGCACGATCGCGCTGCTGCCGAACGCCGTCGCCCCCGCGCCGGCGCCCACGCAGGTTGCGCCCGCCGAGCCCGCGCCGACGAAGTCGGCACCGGCCAGCCCGAAGGTCGTGCATCCGGGGTCCTTCTGCAGCCCGGTCGGGGCGACCGGCGTCACGGTCAAGGGCACGCCGATGACGTGCTCGCTCACCGCGGGCGACACCCGCGCGCGCTGGCGCGCGGCCTGAGTCAGCCCGCGCCACGTCCCCGCGGTGCGCACCCGGCCGCCGCAAGCGCGCGCTCACAGACTTCGAACGATTCAACGAAGATCGCACGCATCGCGCAGAATCATCCGAAGTGCGCGCGATCCTCCGAACCCTGTGAGCTGACCCGCGGCCCGGAGGACCCGCACGGTCAGGCCGCAGCGCCGCGCGGTCAGGCCAGCAGCGCCGCGCGCAGCAGGCCTGCGTGGGTGTGCTGCTCGTCGTGCGAGCTGAACAGCAGCGTGACCACGTCGTGCCCGGCGATCTGCCCGCGCAGCGCCGCCAGGGCGTCCTGGTTCTGCGCCAGTTCGGCCGTATAGGCCTTCTCGAACTCGTCGTGCGGCAGGTCGTCGTGATGGAACGCCTTGCGCAGCTCGCCGCTGGGCGCGACGTCCTTGTCCCACAGGTCGATCTCGGCCTTCTGTTTCGACAGCCCGCGCGGCCACAACCGGTCCACCAGCACCCGGAACCCGTCGGATGCGGCCGGCTCGTCGTAGACGCGCTTCACCCGAATCTCCATGCTCCCAGTCAACACCCACCCGGGCTACCCTGGGCACAGGTGCCGGTGACGCAGCTGCTGGCACCGAGTCCCGCGTATGCTGGCACTCAATGTCGAAGCCGGTCCTGCCGGCGGGTTCGAAGGAGAACGCATGGAGATCACGGGAGCATCGGCCCTTGTCACCGGTGGCGCAAGCGGACTGGGCCAGGCCACCGCGCGGCGCCTGGCCGCCGCCGGGGCGCACGTCACGATCGTGGACCTGCCCGCCTCGGCGGGGGAGCAGGTCGCGGCGGAGCTGGGCGGCACGTTCGCCCCCGCCGACGTGACCGACCCCGAGCAGGTCGCCGCCGCCGTGCAGATCGCCGCGAAGGCCGGCCCGCTGCGGGTCGTGATCAACTGCGCCGGCATCGCGCCGCCGGCGAAGGTCCTCGGCCGCGACGGCGACCCGTCGCCGCTGGGCGCGTTCGCGAAGATCATCCAGGTGAACCTGATCGGCACCTACAACGTCATCGCGCAGGCATCCGCCGTCATCAGCAAGACCGACCCGACCGCCGGTGGCGACCGCGGCGTGATCGTCAACACGGCATCCGTGGCGGCCTTCGACGGCCAGATCGGACAGCCCGCCTACTCCGCGAGCAAGGGCGGCATCCACTCGATGACGCTGCCGATCGCGCGGGAACTGGCCCGCTACGGCATCCGGGTGTGCACGATCGCGCCCGGCATCATGGAGACGCCGATGCTCGCGGGCCTGCCCGAGGCCGCACAGGCCTCGCTCGGCCAGCAGGTGCCGTACCCGGCGCGGCTGGGCACCCCTGACGAGTATGCGCGCCTGGCCCTGTCGATCATCGACAACGGCTACCTCAACGGCGAGACGATCCGCCTGGACGGCGCGATCCGGATGGCACCGAAATGAGCGATCCGATCCTGCTGCACGTCGAGGACGGCTTGGCCCGCATCACGCTGAACCGGCCCGAGCGGCTGAACGCGTTCAACGCCGACGCCGCCCGCGCCTGGGCCGGCGTCACGCGTGAGGCGACGAGCCGCGACGACGTCGGCGCGATCATCCTGGATGCCGCCGGTCGCTCGTTCTGCGCCGGCGGCGACGTGCGCGACATGGCCGAGACGATGGGCAGCGGGGCCGACATCACGGCGCTGGCCGAGGTCATCAACCAGGGCATCCGCTCGCTGACCGAGTCCGCCATCCCGGTCGTCGCGGCCGCCCAGGGGACGACCGCCGGCGGGGGCCTCGGCATCCTGATGGCCAGCGACTACGCGATCGTCGGGGCGAACTCGAAGATCGGCAGCCTGTACGCGAACATCGGGCTGACGCCCGACCTGTCGGTCACCGCCCAGCTGGCCCGCGCGGTCGGCGAGCGGCGCGCCCTGCAGCTCGTGCTGCACGACCGGATGCTGTCGGCCGACGAAGCCCTGGCCTGGGGCCTGGTCGCCGAGGTCGCAGCCGGCGACGCCGTGGGCGCCCGCGCAAACGAGATCGCGCAGTTCTGGCTCTCGGGCGCATCCGGCGCCTACGGCCAGGCCAAGCGCCTGATCCGCTCGCAGCCGACCCGCAGCGTCGCCGACCAGCTGAGCGAAGAGGCCCGTTCCATCGGCGCGGCCTTCGACACCCCCGAGGCGCAAGCCCGCATCCGCGCGTTCGGCGCGCGCTAGAACCGGAGGCACGGCATGACCGAGAAGCTCCTGGCCGGCAAGACCATCCTGATCTCCGGCGGCAGTCGCGGCATCGGCCTGGCCATCGCGCTGCGCGCCGCGCGCGACGGCGCGAACATCGCGCTGCTGGCCAAGACCGACACCCCGCATCCCAAGCTCGAGGGCACCGTGCACACGGCGGCCGCGCAGATCCGGGATGCCGGTGGTCAGGCGCTGCCGATCGTCGGCGACGTGCGCAGCGACAGCGACGTGTCCGGGGCGGTGCTGACCACCCGCGGCGAGTTCGGCGGCATCGACGTCGTGATCAACAACGCCAGCGTCATCGACCTGTCCGGCTCGGTCGACCTGCCGGCAAAGAAGTACGACCTGATGCAGGACGTCAACACGCGCGGCACGTTCATGCTGTCGCGGGCGGCCGTTCCGGTGCTGCGAGATGCCGAGAACCCGCACATCCTGTCGCTGTCGCCGCCGCTGAACCTGTCACCGAGATGGCTGGGCGCGCACACCGGCTACACACTGGCCAAGTACGGCATGTCGATGGCGACCCTGGGCATGGCGGCCGAGTTCGCGAAGGACGGCATCGCCGCCAACACGCTGTGGCCGCGCACTACGATCGCCACCGCAGCGGTGCTGTTCGCCCTCGGGGGAGACCGGATGATGCGGGCCAGCCGCACCCCCGAGATCTATGCCGACGCGGCCTACCAGGTGGTCACGCAGCCGGCACGCGAGGTCACCGGACAGAGCCTGATCGTCGAAGACGTGCTGGCGGCCGCCGGCATCACCGACCTGTCCGGCTATGCCGCCGTGCCCGGCACGCCCGACGACCAGCTGTTCCCCGACATCTTCCTGGATTGAGGGAACCGCCCGGTTCATCCTCGGCTCGGCCGAGGACATGTGCCGAGGCGAGGACCGATTTGGTCGCCTTGATCCTCGTTTCGGCGTATCACCTCGGCTCGGCCGAGGGCGGGCACGGGTCTCGCACGCGGCCGGGGCGCGGCATCCGTCATGAACGGCGGACGCCGCACGATACCGTGAACGCATGATCCGAACGCACCCATGCCCGAGCTGACCGCGCTGGCGTGGCTCGCGCTCGCCGTCGGGGCGGCCGTGATCGGGCTGTCCAAGGCGGCGCTGCCGGGGGCCGCGACGCTGGCCGTGGCGCTGTTCGCCGCAGTGCTGCCGGCCAAGCAGTCCACCGGCACGATCCTGGTGCTGCTGATCGTCGGCGACATCTTCGCGCTGTGGGCGTACCGCCGGCACGCCGACGTCCGCACCCTGATCCGGCTGGCGCCCGCCGTGATCGTGGGGCTCGTGGGCGGCGCGGTGTTCCTCGCGTTCGCCTCCGATGCCTGGGTGCGCCGGATGATCGCGATCCTGCTGCTGACCGTGGTGGCGGTGAGCCTCTGGCGGCGGGCGCGGCAGGCCCGGCGCGAGCCCGCGCCCGGCGGCGCCGGTCCACACCGGGTCGCGGCAGCCACCTATGGCAGTCTCGCGGGATTCACCACGATGGTGGCCAACGCCGCCGGCCCGGTGATGTCGATGTACTTCCTGGCGGCGCGCTTTCCGGTCAAGGCGTTCCTGGGCACTTCGGCCTGGTTCTTCGCGATCGTCAACATCACCAAGCTGCCGTTCTCGATCGGACTCGGCCTGATCACGCCATCCGGGCTGCTGGTCGACGCGGTGCTCATCCCGGTCGTGGTGGCCGCGGCGTTCGGCGGCCGGCTGATCGCGGGGCACATCAGCCAGCGGCTGTTCGACCGGATCATCATCACGCTGACCGTGGTCGGCTCGCTCTACCTGCTGGTGTGAACCCGGCGCCCCACCAGCCTCCGCGCAGGCGACTCGCCTAATCTGGACACATGACCGCCACGCCCGAGACTCCCACGCGCACCCAGGTGCGGCCCAAGACCGAGGGCTGGACGCAGAAGAAGGATGCCGAGGGCCGGCCGCTGCTGCAGTTCGCCAGCCCCAAGCGCGGCAAGCCGCCCGTGCACCTGGCTGACCTCAGCCCCGCCCAGCGCGTGGAGAAGGTCACCGAGCTGGGCATGCCCGGCTTCCGCGCCGCCCAGCTGGAGAAGCACTATTTCGTGCACGGCACGCACGACCCGGCCGCGATGACCGACCTGCCGGCCGCCGGACGCGAAGAGTTCGTGCACGGCATGCTGCCGCCGCTGCTGACCGAGGTGCGCCGGCTGCAGACCGACCGCGGCGACACCATCAAGTTCCTCTGGAAGCTGCACGGCGGGGCTCTGGTCGAGTCGGTGCTGATGCGCTACCCGGGCCGCATCACGCTGTGCGTGTCGAGCCAGGCCGGCTGCGGCATGAACTGCCCGTTCTGCGCGACCGGCCAGGCGGGGCTGACCCGCAACATGTCGGCCGCCGAGATCGTCGCGCAGGTGGTGCGCGCCAACCGGGTGATCGCCGAGGGCCAGCTGGGCGACCCTCGCGAGTTCGGTCACGAGGGCGAACGGGTCTCGAACATCGTGTTCATGGGCATGGGCGAGCCGCTGGCCAACTATGCACGCGTCATGCAGGCGGTGCGCGTCATGGTCGACAAGAAGCACGGCCTGGGCATGAGCGCGCGCGGCATCACGATCTCGACGGTGGGGCTGGTGCCGGCCATCCGCAAGCTGTCCGACGAGGGTATCCCGGTCACCTTCGCGCTGTCGCTGCACGCGCCCGACGACGAGCTGCGCGACGAGATGATCCCGGTCAACTCCCGCTGGAAGGTCGACGAGGCACTGGATGCCGCGCGGGAGTACTTCGAGAAGACCGGCCGCCGCGTCTCGATCGAATACGCCCTGATCAAGGACATGAACGACCACGGCTGGCGTGCCGACCTGCTCGGCGAGAAGCTGAACGCGCGCGGGCGCGGCTGGGTGCACGTCAACCCGATTCCGCTGAACCCGACGCCCGGGTCGGTGTGGACGGCATCCACCCGGGCCGCCCAGGATGAATTCGTGCGCCGACTCGAAGCCCACGGCATCCCGACCACGATCCGCGACACCCGCGGCAAGGACATCGACGGCGCGTGCGGCCAGCTGGTGGCCACCGAAGCCGATCAGGACGCCGCGCAGGCCACTCCCGCCGAGGTCTGAGCCTCAGAACGGCACGCCGGCGTGCAGGATGACGTTGGCGTACGGCGTGTACTCGCCGGTGCGCACGAACGTGCGGGCCGCCCGGCTCAGGCGCTTGAGCTCCTCGTGCGGCACCTGCTCGATCGGCACGCCGAGCGCATCGAGCCGTTCGTGCAGGGCGGCCAGGATGCCGGGGCTGTGCTGCGCCGTCTCGGTGGCCACCGTCGCCCGCTCCACGACGAGTTCGGCCAGCACGGTGTCGAGGACGTCCAGGAACGCGGGGGCGCCCGGCCGGTAGGCCAGATCGATGCGCTCGCTGCCGGGCGGAATGGGCAGGCCGGCGTCGGCGATCACGATCAGGTCGGTGTGCCCGGCCGATTCGATCGCGTGCGACAGCGCCGGATTTATGCTCGCGGTGGTGCGTCTCATCGGCTGCTCCTTCTGGGATTCCCACCGTACCGTCGGCCGCCTGCGGGCGGGTAGCGTGGAGGGATGGTCGAATATCGCTATCTCGGAAACAGTGGTCTCAAGGTCTCGGAGATCACCTACGGCAACTGGGTCACGCACGGCTCTCAGGTGGGGGACTCGGCCGCGATCGCCACGGTGCATGCGGCGCTGGATGCCGGGATCACGACGTTCGACACCGCCGACACCTACGCCAACACGGCCGCCGAGGTCGTGCTGGGCAAGGCGCTGGCCGGTCAGCGCCGCGAGGGCCTCGAGCTGTTCACCAAGGTGTATTGGCCGATCGGGCCGAAGGGCCCCAATGACGGCGGGCTGAGCCGCAAGCACATCCTGGAGGGGATCAACGGTTCGTTGCAGCGCCTGGGCGTCGACTACGTCGACCTGTATCAGGCGCACCGCTACGACTACGAGACGCCGCTGGAAGAGACCATGCAGGCCTTCGCCGACGTCGTGCGGCAGGGCAAGGCGCTCTACATCGGCGTGAGCGAGTGGACCGCCGAGCAGCTGCGCGATGCCGCCGCGCTGGCGAAAGAACTGCACGTGCCGTTCGTCTCGAACCAGCCGCAGTACTCGATGCTGTGGCGGGTCATCGAAGCGAAGGTCGTGCCGGCCAGTCAAGAGCTCGGACTGTCACAGGTGGTCTGGTCGCCGATGGCGCAGGGCGTGCTCAGCGGCAAGTACCTGCCCGGCCAGCCGGTGCCCGAAGGATCGCGCGCCACCGACTCCAAGAGCGGGGCGCACTTCATCGAGCGACTGCTGCGCGAGGACGTGCTGACGGCGGTGCAGAAGCTGAAGCCGATCGCCGACGAGTGCGGCCTGACGATGCCGCAGCTGGCCATCGCGTGGGTGCTGCAGAACCCGAACGTCGCCTCGGCGCTGGTGGGGGCATCCCGCCCCGAGCAGGTCGCGTCCAACGTGGCCGCCTCGGGCGTGACGCTCGAGCCCGCCGTGCTGACCGCGATCGATGCGGCCCTGGGCGACGTGGTCGAGCGCGATGGCCAGAAGACCTACGACGTCTCGCCCAAGACGCGGCCCTGAGCGGTTTCCGGTGGGACCGTCGGCGACGTGGGACCCGATAATCTGAGCACCGGAAGCCCGGAGCGGGCAGGCGACGACGAAGGAGGCCGCAGCACGTGAGCGTACGGGTGTCGCGAGCAGGAACGCAGAAGGCGCGTGACAAGCGCAGCCCCCAGCTGTTCGACGGCGATCCGCAGCGCCGCCGCCTGCCCGACGGATTCGTCGTCGAGCTGGCGCCGAACGTGACCGTCGGCGACGACGGGGGCACGCTGGTGTGCTCGTTCCCCGAGATCATCGGGCTGCTCGCCGATCGCGGCCGCGCGCTGCTGCACGGTCGTCGCATGACGGTGGACGGCCCCGAGACCGCGCAGCTGGTGCGCGACCTGATGGATGCCGGGCTGGCCCACCCCGTCGTGGCGGAGCTGCCGCTGGCCGATTCCGACGACATCACGGTCGTCATCCCGGTCAAGGATCGGCCCCGGGAACTGACCCGGCTGTTGGATTCACTCGGCGGTCGGCTGCACACCATCGTGGTCGACGACGGGTCGGACGACCCGGCCGCCACGAAGGACATCACCCAGGCGCACGGGTGCCGGGTCGTGCTGCTTCCGGAGAACATCGGGCCGGGCGGTGCCCGCAACGCGGGGCTGCGCGAGGTGACCACGGGGCTGGTCGCGTTCGTCGACTCGGATGTCGTGGCCGAGCCCGACGCGCTGCTGATGCTGGCCCGGCACTTCGCCGACCCTGCGGTCGGCGTGGCGCTGCCGCGGGTGATCGGCTTGTTCGAAGGCGACCGCACGACGTGGCTGGGCAGATACGAGAACTCCCGGTCTTCGCTCGACCTCGGCGAGCTGCCGTCGTTCGTGCATGCCGGGTCGGCGGCGCCGTGGGCGCCGGGAACCGTCACGATCAACCGCACGGCGGTCATCCGGGACGGGTTCGACGAGAGCATGCAGGTCGGCGAAGACGTCGACATCGTGTTCCGGCTGGGGCTGGACGGCTGGCGCACTCGGTTCGACCCGACGGTCACGGTGCGACACGACCATCGCGCGACGCTGGGCAAATGGTTCCGCCGCAAGGTGTTCTACGCGTCCTCGGCGGAACCGCTGAACGCCCGATTCCCGTATTACGTCGTGCCGTCACTGCTCACTGCCACCGACCTGGGCCTTATCGCCGCGGCTCTCGCACAGCGACGCTGGTCGGTGCCGGTGATCGGTGGCCTGGCGGCGCTGAGCGCCGTGCGCACGGTGCGCAGACTGCGCCATGCGGGCGCCGTGCGCGGTGCGCCGGTGCCCGAGGCCACAGCGGTGGCGGCCCGGTCGGCGTGGGGGCATCTGCAGCTGTTGGGGCTGCACGTCTGCTCGCTGCTGGTGCGCCAGTGGTGGCCCGCCGCGGCGGTGGCCGCGGTGTTCTCTCGCCGGGTGCGGCGCGCCGTCGCGGTGGCCGCAGTAGTCGACGCCGTCGTGTTCCGCCGCCGCAACCGTGCCGATCTCGACCTGCCCCGCTACTTCGTCGGGCGCCGGCTCGATGACGTCGCGTTCGGCTTCGGCTGGTGGCTGGGCGCGTGGCGGGCCCGCAGCCCGGCGAGCGTGCTGCCGGACCTGCGCGGAGTCGAGCTGCCGCGTTCGCGCACCGATCTGATCACGTTCACGCGCCCTGCGCGGTGAGCGCCCGCGCCACCAGCAGCCCGACCAGGGCGACGGATGCCGCGGGCCCGCGCCGCGGTGCCGCCGGCAGGAGAGAGGCATCCGCCACGCTCAGTCCCGCGGTTGCGCGTACTACTCCGTGTGGTCCCGCACCGAGGCGGGTGGGATGCCGCTGCGTGCTCACGCCGGCCGGCGGAACTCCTGCTCGAGCGTGGTCAGAGCCTCGTCGAGCACCGCCGTCAGTTCGACGCGGGGCTGACGCAGCCATACCTCGTACGACGCGATGGAGGCCGCCTGGTATGCCCATGACACGACATGCGGACGCAGCGCAGCTACGCTCGTGCCCGAGCGAGCGGCGATGAACTCGGCGATCGCCTGCCGCCACGAGGCGTACCGCAGGGTGGAGTGGGCCACGAGGACCGGAACGTTCAGCAGCAGGTCCATGCGCTGACGGTGGCGATCCTGCTCTGCTTTCGGGTAGTCATTGAAATCGACGATGGCGGCGTGCAGCGCCGCGATCGTCGACACGCCGGCAGGTGTGGCGCGCAGGTGTGTGCGCAGGCGATCGACGAGCACGTCGAAATCCCCCCAGGGAACGTCGTTCTTCGAGGCGAAGTACCGGAAGAACGTGCGCCTGCTGATGCCGGCTGCCGTGGCGATGTCTTCGACCGTCGTCCCCTCGAAGCCGTTCTGCAGGAAGAGCTCGAGCCCCACTCGCGACAACTCGGCCACGCTGGTGACGCGGCGACTGTCGACAGGGCTCTCGGGCATGCCGCCCATTCTCCCGCACCCGGAGCGCGGGCCCCGATGGCGCACCGGCACAACCCGGATCACGTCGGCAGCAATGCCTGAACCCCTTGAAGTGACACTGAGTGCCACATGTAGTGGGGCTCACAAGCCGCGGCGGATGACGACAGTCGGCACCCGCGCCGATGTCATTGCGTGCTCGTCCGCCGCCTCGACAGGAGGTAATGATGGCCGGCAAGCTCGAAGGCAAGGTCGCCTTCATCACAGGGATCGCGCGTGGGCAGGGGCGCAGCCACGCGGTGCGGTTGGCGCAGGAAGGCGCCGACATCATCGGGGTGGATATCTGCCGACAGGTCGAGACGGTGCCTTACGCGACGGCGACGCCGGAGGACCTCGCCGAGACGGTGCGCCAAGTCGAATCGCTGGACCGGCGCATCATCGCCACCGAAGTCGACATCCGGGACGGTGCGGCGCTGAAGCAGGCAGCGGATGACGGCGTCGCCCAGCTCGGCCGCCTCGACATCGTGCTGGCCAACGCCGGCATCTCGACGATGCACAGCACCGTCGACATGCCGGACGAGGTGTGGGACACGATGATCGACATCAACCTCAGCGGACAGTTCAAAACGATCCGCGCGACCGTGCCGCACATCATCGCGGGAGACCGCGGCGGCGCCGTCGTCATCACCTCTTCGCTTGCGGCGATGAAGGCCAACGCGAACATCGCACACTACACGGCCGCCAAGTCCGGGCAGGTGCTCGCACTGGAGCTCGCGCCGCACCGCATCCGCGTGAACACCGTGCACCCGACGACGGTGAACACCGACATGGTGCTCAACGAGCCGACGTACAAGCTGTTCCGCCCCGACCTGGAGCACCCGACGCGCGAGGACTACGAGGTCGCGGCCCGCACGCTGAACAAGCTGCCCACGGCGGGGCTGGATCCGGTCGATATCTCCAACGCGATCCTCTACCTCGTCAGTGACGACGGTCGCTTCGTCACCGGCACGACGCACGTCGTCAGCGCCGGCGGGCAGCTCTGACACACAGAGGCGGCGGGCACCTGCCGGCCGCCTGAGAGAAGGGAATCATCATGACCGGAAGAGTCGAAGGCAAAGTCGCATTCATCACGGGCATCGCCCGCGGGCAGGGGCGCAGCCACGCCGTGCGGCTGGCGCAGGAGGGCGCCGACATCATCGGCATCGACCTGTGCGAGACGGTGCCCAGCATCGCCCGCTACTACGACGGCGCCACCGCCGAAGACATGGCCGAGACCGTGCGTCAGGTCGAGGCGCTGGACCGACGCATCATCGCCACGAAGGCCGACGTGCGCGACTACGATGCGCTCAAGGCCGCAGTCGATGACGGTGTCGCCCAGCTCGGACACGTCGACATCGTGTCGGCCAACGCCGGCGTCTTCGCCTTCGGTGACAAGACCCAGGACGTCACGGACTCCGACTGGCAGGACGTCATCGACATCAACCAGACCGGCGTCTGGCACACGGCGAAGGCCGTGATCCCACATCTGATCGACCAGGGCACGGGCGGGTCGATCATCCTGACCAGCTCTACGGCCGGACTGAAGGGCACGCCGAACGTGGCCGCGTACACGGCGGCGAAGCACGCCGTCGTCGGGATCATGCGCACCCTGGCCGTCGAGCTCGCGCCGTACAGCGTCCGGGTCAACACCGTTCACCCGACCGGCGTGGCGACGCCGATGATCCTGAACGAGGCGGCCTGGCGACTGTTCCTGCCCGACGAAGCGCATCCGACGCAGGAGCAGGCCGCGAAAGTGTTCCAGACCACCAACGCGCTGCCCGTGCCGTGGGTCGAGGCGATCGACATCTCGAACGCGGTGCTTTTCCTGGCGTCGGATGAGGCTCGGTACGTCACCGGTACCGAGCTGAAGGTCGACGCGGGATACACCGTCAAGTGAGCGCAGGCGATGTCGCACCGGAGAGGTCGGGCAGAGTGACCGACGACACGGAGGACGCGACGGACGACGGTCCGCCCATGATGGGCCCTCCGGAGCCGGCGGCGTCGGTCGCGCCGACGGCGGCAGACAGCGCAGCCGTGCAGGCCCGCATCCGTGCGCATGTCGTCGGCCGTCACCGGGAGCTCGAGCTCGCCCTCGCAGCCGTCGCCGCCGGCCGGGACCTCGTGCTGGAAGGCCCGCCGGGCACGAGCAAGACGACCATGCTCGGCGCCATCACGGCCGAGTGGGGCATCCCGCTGCTGTTCGTCGAGGGCAATGCCGATCTCACCCCGGCCAAGCTCGTCGGCCACCACAGTCCGGCGCGGGTGCTCCGTGAGGACTACAGCGCCGACACCTTCGTGCCGGGGCCGCTGGTGCGCGCGATGCGCGAGGGCGGGTTCCTCTACATCGAGGAGCTGAACCGGGCGCCCGAAGACACGCTGAACACCCTGCTGGCCGCGATGGCCGACCGGTCGATCGCCGTACCGCGGGTGGGCGTGATCGACGCGGCCGACACGTTCCGGGTCGTCGCTTCGATGAACCCCTTCGACAACGTGGGCACGACCCGGCTGTCGATGAGTGTGCGCGACCGGTTCAATCGGATCGTCGTGGGGTACCAGGATGCGGCAGCGGAAGAGCAGATCGTCGCGCTGCGCGCGCCGCTGCCCGCCCCGATCGCGCAGCGGCTGATCTCGGATGCCGTCGCCCTCACGCGCGCGACCCGTGCACACGAGCTGATTCGGCAGGGCAGCAGCGTCCGCGGCGCGATCGACCTCGCGCGCATCGCCGGCGAACTCGCCGCCATGCGCGGGGTGGCCACCGCTGACGCCGACGGGTACGCCGAGCTCGTGTTCGACGCCATGCTGGTGGCACTGTCCGGCCGCATCCGACTCGACGACACGACCGAGGCCACCCCGGAGGAGGTGCTGCGCGAGATCTGGGAAGACCGGTTCGTCCTCGAGCCGGCCATCGCGCGGGGGCCGACCTCAAGAGAGGTCCCGGCCGATGGGCCGGTCGTTCGGCGTCGCAATGCGGCGTCCGCCCATCGCGTGCGCCCGAAGCCGAAGGAGCTGACCGACGAGCCGAGCGTGTTCGAGGCGCAGGCGGGTGCCGGCGGCCTGATCCTGCGCGCCCACGACCGGACGGCGGGCGGGAAGGGGCGCCGCCACGCGCCCGCCGCCGTCGTCACGGGCTGCACCGACGATCCGGCGCAGCAGGAGCAGCTCGAGCAGCAGCAATCGGTCGCGCCCGAGGCACGTCGCCGCGCACGGCAGATCGCCCGTGCGCTCTCGGTGCCGCGGCCCAGCCGCAGTCGGCGCACCCGCCGGGGCGCCGGTGCGCTGGCGAGCCTTCCGTACCAAGGCGGCGCCGACGACATCGACATCGATGCGACGCTCGAAGCCCTTGCCGAGAACCCGCGCCCCGAAGACGACGACATCATCGTGCGCGACCGCACGCACGCGACCCGCTCGGTCGTGCTCATCATCGACGTGTCGGGGTCGTTCCGCGGCGAGCGCATCATGACCTCGGCGGCGCTGGTGGGAGCGCTCGCGGGCGAGCTGGCCCGCGATCGACTCGCCGTCATCGCCTTCTGGTCGGATGCCGCGGTGCTGGCCGAATTCGGTCAGCGTCTCGATCCGCAGCTGCTGCTTGACCGCGTCATGGCGATCCCGGCTCGGGGCCTGACCAACATCGAGTTCCCGCTGCGGTTGGCCGCGGGCATGCTCGCGAACGTGCCGACGCGGGATGCCAGGGCCGTGCTGTTCTCGGACTGCGTGCACAACGCCGGCCCGGACCCCCGCACGGCCGCGGCGGCGTTGCCGCGGCTGGACGTGCTGGTCGACGTCAGCGGCGAGAGCGACGTGGATCTCGGACGGGGACTGGCAGCCCGGGGACACGGGGTGCTGCGCATCGTGCGCGGGTATCGTGAGGTCGCGCCCGCACTGGGCGACGTATTCCGTGACCGAGGGGAGGCGTGATGGTCGATGGCGGCGGCGGGCGCATCCTGGTGGCCATCGACGGCGGTGGCGAGAAGACGGATGCCGTCGCCCTGACCGTCGACGGTGATGTGCTCGCGCAGGCATCCGGGCCCGGGTCGAATCCGCGGGTGGCCGGTGCAGAAGCGGCAGCGGAGGTGCTGGCCCGGCTCATCGGTGAGACGGTCAGGGCCGCACACGTGGCGGCACCGCCGGCCAAGCCGGTGGGAACGGCAGTCGGCGGGACGACGGCCATTCCCGTGCACGCCTTCGTCTCGGGACTGAACCTCCCGCGCGATGTGGATGCGCTGCGCACCCACCTCACCGGCGCGCTGGCCCAGCTGCCGGCGGGAGCGTCGGCTGCGCATGAGTGCACGCTCGCCCTCGACAACGACATGCCCGCGATGCTGCGCGCCGGCACGGATGCCGCCGACGCGGTCGCCGTCGTCTGCGGCACCGGGATCAATGCGATCGGTATCCGCGCCGGCCATGCCTCGGTGCGCTTCCCCGCACTGGGCACCATCAGCGGCGACTGGGGCGGTGGCTGGGAACTGGGACAGCAGGCGCTATGGCACGCGGCCCGGGCACAGGACGGGCGTGGGCCGGACACGAGCCTGCGCATCGTGATCCCGCAGGCATTCGGGGTGGACGACGTCACGGATGTCTTCACGGCGCTGGATTCCGGGCGCGTGGCGCATGCCGAGCTGCGCCGCCTGGCCCCGGCGGTCCTGGCGGCCGCGGCGGGCGGAGATGCCATCGCGCAGTCCCTGGTGGACCGGCAGGCCGAGGAGGTGGTCGTGCTCGCCACGACGGTGCTGCGCCGCCTCGGGCTGGATGGCGCTGCCGTTCCGGTCGTGCTGGGCGGCGGCCTGATCACCGGCGGCGGTCCGCGACTGACCGACGGCATCCGCGCACGGCTCGCCGAGCAGGCGCCCTGGGCGCGCCCCTTCGTGCCCGACGTGCGTCCCGTCGTCGGTGCGGCGCTGCTGACCCTGGCGGCGGCCGGGGGCGATGCGGCATCGCTGGCGCGCGTGCGCTCCGACCTGTGCCGGGGATGACCGGAAAAGCCTCTTGACGTGGCACTGAGTGCCACATACAGTGAGGGCCACGAGAAGTCTCTCGGCAGATGGTCATCAAGGAGGACGGAACCATGGCAGGTCGGGTGGAAGGCAAGGTCGCATTCATCACCGGTGCGGCCCGAGGACAGGGACGTGCGCATGCGCTGCGGCTGGCGGAGGAGGGTGCCGACATCATCGCCGTCGACATCGCCGCACCCGTCGAGGGAGTCGTGTACGCTCCCGCGACCAAGGAGGACCTCGATGAGACCGTGCGCCAGGTCGAAGCTCTCGACCGGCGCATCGTGGCAGAGATCGCTGACGTGCGCGATCTGGAGGCGCTGAAGGGCGTCGTCGACCGCGGCGTCGCCCAGCTCGGCCGGCTCGACATCGTCGCGGGCAACGCCGGCATCGACATCATGATGCCGTGGCACCAGTTCACGCCCGAGATTGTGCGCACGATCATCGACACGAACCTCATCGGAGTCTGGAACACCGTGATGGCCACGGCCCACCACCTCATCGACGGCGGCGGAGGCTCGATCATCCTCACCAGCTCGGCCAACGGGCTGAAGGCCGGTCCCTTCAACCTCGCCTACAACATGTCCAAGTATGGGGTCACCGGTGTGACGAAGTCGTTCGCGATGGAGCTGGCCAAGGACCACGTGCGCGTGAACAGCGTGCACCCGGGCGGCGTGGACACGCCCATGGCCCAGGGGCTGATGCCCGACTTCGACACGCTGAAGGACGACAACCCGAACCTGCTGGGCATGATGACGCAGTGGATCCCCGGGGTCATGGAACCGCGCGAGATCTCCAACGCCGTGTTGTGGCTCGCCTCGGACGAGTCGGCGTGGGTGACCGGCCATGCCCTGGCCATCGACGGCGGTATGACCCAGTACTGACAGCGGGCGCACCCCCGACCCCGCAGGCAGAAGGAGCACGACGATGTGGACGCAGAACCCCTGGTTCGAAACGGTGCTGGAGGCACAGCGAAGGGCCAAGCGACGTCTGCCGCCGTCGGTCTATGCGGCGCTGATCGCCGGGTCCGAGCGCGGCCACACCCCACAGGACAACACGGATGCGTTCGCCGAGATCGAATTCGCTCCGCACGTGGCCGGCCATGCGCCTCAGCGCGACCTGTCCACGACCGTCCTCGGCATTCCGATCTCGATGCCGGTGCTGATCTCGCCGACCGGCGTGCAGGCGGTGCACCCGGACGGCGAGGTCGCCGTGGCGCGCGCGGCCGCCAAGCGCGGCACCATCATGGGGCTGAGCTCGTTCGCGAGCAAGCCTGTGGAGGACGTGGTCGCAGCGAACCCGAACACGTTCTTCCAGCTGTATTGGACGGGCTCGAGGGAGACGATCATTCAGCGCATCGACCGCGCGCGCGCGGCCGGCGCCAAAGCGCTGATCGCGACCCTCGACTGGTCGTTCTCGATCGGCCGCGACTGGGGCAGCCCCGTCATCCCCGACCGGCTGAACCTGAAGGCGATGGTCGAGTTCGCACCCCAGGCCGTGATCCGTCCGAAATGGCTGTGGAGCTACGTGTCCCACGGGATGCTGCCGGACCTGCAGGTGCCGAACCTGGCGCCAGCGATCGGTGGACCGGCTCCGACGTTCTTCGAAGCGTACGGTGAGTGGCAGCAGACGCCGCCGCCGACCTGGGAGGACGTGGCGTGGTTGCGCGAGCAATGGGGCGGGCCATTCCTCCTCAAGGGGGTGACGCGGGTCGACGACGCGAAGCGAGCGGTGGATGCCGGGGTCGACGCGATCAGCGTGTCCAACCACGGGGGCAACAACCTCGACACCACGCCGGCGACGATCCGGTGCCTGCCAGCCGTGGCCGAGGCGGTCGGAGAACAGATCGAGGTGCTGCTCGACGGCGGTGTCCGTCGTGGCGGCGACGTCGCGAAGGCGCTGGCTCTGGGGGCTCGGGCCGTGATGATCGGTCGGGCCTACCTATGGGGACTGGCGGCGAACGGGCAGAAGGGCGTCGAGAACGTGTTGGATCTGCTGCGGATGGGCTTGGACTCGGCCGTCCTCGGCCTCGGGCACGGCTCCATCCACGAGCTCTCGCACGACGACTTCTACGTTCCCGATGGCTTCGAACGCGCGCTGGGCACGGCGGCGCGCCAAGACCTGGCGCCCCGCTCGTGACCACTACGGGCACCGGCGCTCCGACGCGCGCTGAAGGGAAGCACGACGACTATGCGCTGACCAGGGTACCGGCGAGTGCCCGCTTTGCCTGGCCGATCGTGGCACTGCAGCGGTTCGGGCAGCTGTCGACGGTGTCGCAGTTCCTGCTGGGCGCGACGCTCGGATTCGGCATGACGTTCGGGGGTGCGATCCTTGCGTTGACGATCGGCACCGTGATCCTCGAGACCCTGACGATCCTGGTCGGGATCATCGGCGTCCGCGAGGGGCTGTCGACTTCGCTGGTATCGCGCTGGACGGGATTCGGCCGCAAGGGCTCGGCGCTGATCGGCCTGGTGGTGGCGGTGAGCATGGTCGGCTGGTTCGGCGTGCAGAACGGCGTGCTGGCCGACGGCATGGCGCAGGCGGTCGGGATCATGCCGGCCTGGGCCTGGGCGCTGGTGGGCGGCATGGCCGTCACGGTGATCTGCGCCGTCGGGTTCCGGGGCATGGCGTGGGCGGCCGCGGTGGCCGTGCCGGCCTTCATCGTCCTGGTCGTCTTCACCGTCGGGCGAGAGCTCGTCCGGCACGACCTCGGGTCGCTGCTGACCGCTGAGCCCGCTGGGCCGCGGCTGAGCATGGCGACGGCGACGACGATCGTGGCGGGAGGGTTCATCATCGCCTCGGTGCTCTGCCCCGACATGACCCGGTTCAACCGCAGCGTCGGCGACGTCGTCAAGCAGACGGTGGTCGGTGTCACGCTCGGCCAGTACGTCATCGCCGTCAGCGGCATCCTGCTCGCCCTCGCGCTGCGCACGTCGGACATCGCGGCCATCGTCATCGGCACTTCCGGCATCCTCGGGGCGATCATCCTGGCGGCGGCGACCGTGAAGGTCAACGACTGGAACCTGTATTCGGGAGGTCTGGGCGTCGTCAACATCGTCAACGTCCTGACCAGACGCCGCGTCAGCCGCGTGGGCGTCACCCTCATCATCGGAGCATTCGGATCCGCGCTGTCGGCGTTCGGCATCCTGGGACACTTCGTCGAGTTCCTGACGTTCCAAGGCGTGTTCCTCCCTCCGATCATCGGCATCATGATCGCGGAGTACTTCCTCGTGCGCACGTGGCGGGGCGAACTCACTGAAAGCCGGCGCACCGGGACACTTCCCGCGCGGGAACCGCAGTGGGTGATTCCCGGTCTGATCGCCTGGGCGGCCGGATGGGCGGCAGGGTATTTCATCACCGTCGGCATCCCCGTCCTCACCTCGACGGTCGTGGCACTGCTGGTGTACTGGGGTGGGAGCCTGGTGGCCCGCTGGATACAACATCACGCAGGAACGGGAGAATCAAGATGAGCGTCATCGTCGTGGCAACCAGTCGGCCCAAGCCCGAAAAGCGCGCGGAGGTGATCGCGGCCCTCGAGGCGGCGATCGTGCGCGTGCACGCCGAGGATGACGGCTGCGAGCTGTATGCCCTGAACGAGACATCCGACCGGCTCGTCATGATCGAGAAGTGGCGTGATCAGGCCGCGCTGGATGCACACAGCCGGGGTGCCGCCCTCGCCGAGCTCCAGGGCGGGCTGAACGGCCGCCTGACCGAGCCCACGGAGGTCGTCGTGCTCACACCGCACCCGGCGGGCACGGCCCGCCAGGGCGCGGTGTGAGCCGGCAGCTCACGTCACGGTGCGCCCTGACCAGCGCCTGACGACTCGTTCTGAACGTTAGATGGCACCCAGTGCCATGTCAACGGGGCGTCCAGCACCGCGTTACCATCGGGCATGACCTCCAGTGCGGGGCTCCTGCTGCACCGGCGCACCGGCGACGGTCTCGAGGTGCTGATCGCCCACATGGGCGGTCCGTTCTGGGCGCGCAAGGACGAGGCGGCGTGGTCGATTCCCAAGGGCGAGTTCGATCCCGCGGTCGAGACGGCGATGGATGCCGCGGCCCGCGAGTTCCGTGAAGAGCTCGGCGTCGATCCACCGGCGGGTCCGTACGTCGAGCTGGGCATGTGGACGTACTCGTCGGGCAAGAAGGTCACGGTCTTCGCCGCCGACGGTGCCGGGCTGCCGGCATGCGCTTTCTCATACGGAACGTTCGAGATGGAGTGGCCGCCGCACTCCGGCCGGCGGGCGGCGTTCCCCGAGGTAGACCGCGCCGAATGGATGGGCGTGGAACCAGCGCGCCCGCGCCTGGTGAAGGGCCAGCGTGCGGCACTCGACGCGCTGGTGAATTCCCTGTAGCGGAGTGTCGGCGGCCCATGGCAGGCTAGAAGGTCCGCGCATTCGCGCGATCCCCCTGGAGTCGCTTGTGCTTGCGAAGATCCTCATCCGCTACCTCAAGAAATACCGCTGGCTGCTGCTGGGTGTACTGGCCTTCCAGTTCGCCTCGGCGATGGCCCAGCTCTACCTGCCGCGGCTGAACGCCGACATCATCGACCTGGGCGTCGCCAAGGGTGACACCGCCTTCATCTGGTCGCATGGCGCATACATGCTGCTGATCTCCCTCGGCCAGATCGTGGCATCGGTCATCGCGACCTACTTCGCCGCCCGTGCGGCCATGGCGGTGGGCCGCGACATCCGTCGCGACGTATACGACCGCGTGAGCGATTTCTCCGAGCGGGAGATCTCGGCGTTCGGGCCGGGATCGCTGATCACGCGCAACACGAACGACGTGCAGCAGGTGCAGATGCTCGCGATGATGGGCGCCACGATGCTCGTGACTGCGCCGCTGCTGGCGATCGGCGGCGTCATCATGGCGCTGCAGCAGAACGTCGGGCTCAGCTGGCTCATCGCCGTGTCGGTGCCGACCCTGCTGATCGTGGCGATCATCGTCATCAGCCGCATGGTGCCGCTGTTCCGCCGCTACCAGACCAAGCTCGACGCCGTGAACCGCATCCTGCGCGAGCAGCTGACCGGTGTGCGCGTCGTGCGCGCGTTCGTGCGCGAGCGCATCGAAGAGGGCCGGTTCCGCGAAGCCAACACCGACATCATGATCGTCGGGCGCAACGTCGGATCGCTGTTCGTCCTGCTGTTCCCGATGGCGATGCTCGTGCTGAACGTCACGGTGGTCGGCGTGATCTGGTTCGGCGGCATCGCCGTCAACGACGGTTCGGTGCAGATCGGCACGCTGTTCGCTTTCATGCAGTACGTCGGTCAGATCCTCATGGGCGTGCTGATGGCCAGCTTCATGACGATGATGATCCCCCGCGCGGCGGTGTCCGCGGAGCGCATCGGCGAGGTGCTGGATGCCGACACCTCGCTGGCGCGTCCCGCCGACCCGGTGGGCGAGTTCTCCCGCCCCGGCGCGGTGGAGTTCGACGATGTCACGTTCACGTATCCGGGGGCCGAGGCGCCGGTGCTGCAGCACGTGTCGTTCCGTGCCGAGCCGGGGGAGACCGTGGCGATCGTCGGGTCGACGGGATCGGGCAAGACGACGCTCGTCTCGATGATCCCGCGTCTGTTCGACGTGACTTCCGGCGCGGTGCGCGTGGCCGGCGTCGATGTGCGCGACGCCGACCTCGACGTGATGTGGAAGGGCATCGGCCTCGTGCCGCAGCGCCCGTTCCTGTTCACCGGTACGATCGCCTCGAACCTGCGGTTCGGGCGCGAGGAGGCCACCGACGCCGACCTGTGGGAGGCGCTGGAGATCGCCCAGGCGCGCGACTTTGTCGCCGAGAAGGAGGGCGGCCTCGCCTCGCGCATCGCGCAGGGCGGCACCAACGTGTCGGGCGGGCAGCGGCAGCGGCTCGCGATCGCGCGCGCGATCGTGCATCAGCCCGACATCCTCGTCTTCGACGACTCGTTCTCGGCGCTGGACCTGTCCACCGATGCGCGGCTGCGGCAGGCGCTGTGGAAGCACATGCCCGGCGTGACCAAGATCGTCGTCGCGCAGCGCGTGTCGACCATCACCGACGCCGACCGCATCGTCGTGCTCGACGACGGCCGGGTCGTCGGGGTCGGCACGCACGACGACCTGCTGATCACCTGCACCACCTACAAAGAGATCGTCGACTCGCAGCTGGGGGTGCAGGCATGAGCGCGCCCGACATGCTGAGCGAGGAGGAGCGCCTCGAAGAAGAGCTCGCCGAACAAGCGCGACTGAACGCCGACGACTGGAGCGGCGGCGTCGCGCCGGGGAAGGCGGCGAACTTCGGCAAGAGCTTCGGCCGGATGGTGGGACTGCTGCGGCCCCACTGGATCGGCTTCTCGCTCGTCTCGCTGGCCGGAGCGGTCGGCGTCGTGCTGGCCGTGATCGCGCCGAAGGTACTCGGGCAGGCGACGAACATCATCTTCGAAGGCGTCGTCTCGCTCTCGCTGGCCTCGTCCTTCCCGGCCGGCGCCACGCAGGCGCAGGTCGTGGCAGGACTGCGCCAGGGCGGCCAGACCGACATCGCGAACATGGTCTCGGCCATGGACGACTTCCGTGTCGGCACGGGCGTCGACTTCGATCGGCTGCGGTGGGTGATCGTCGGGGTGCTGGCGATCTACGTCGTCTCGGCGCTGCTGAGCTGGCTGCAGGGCTATGTCATCAACGTGATCATGGTGCGCACGATGTGGCAGCTGCGCGAACACGTCGAGGCCAAGCTGAACCGGCTGCCGCTGGCCTACTTCGACAAGGTGCAGCGCGGCGAGCTGATCTCGCGCGTCACGAACGACATCGACAACATCACCCAGACCATGCAGCAGTCGCTGTCGGGGGCGCTGACCAGCGTGCTGACAGTGGTCGGCGTGCTCGTCATGATGTTCTCGATCTCATGGCAGCTGGCGCTGGTGGCCCTGGTCTCGCTGCCGCTGATGGCGGTGATCTTCGGCGTCATCGGACCGAAGTCGCAGAAGGCGTTCAGCGTGCAGTGGCGCAAAGTCGGACGACTGAACGCCCGGGTCGAGGAATCCTTCTCGGGCCACGCGCTCGTGCAGGTCTTCGGCCGGGAGCAGGACTCGCGCGCGCAGTTCGCCAAGGACAACGACGACCTGTTCGAGGCATCCTTCAAAGCGCAGTTCCTGTCGGGCATCATCATGCCGGGCATGATGTTCATCGGCAGCCTGACCTACGTCGGCATCGCGGTGCTGGGCGGCCTCATGGTGGCGTCGGGCAACCTGCGTCTGGGCGACGTGCAGGCCTTCATCCAGTACTCGCAGCAGTTCACGCAGCCGCTGTCGGAGCTGGGCGGCATGGCCGCCGTCGTGCAGTCGGGCACGGCGTCGGCCGAGCGGGTGTTCGACCTGCTCGACGCCGACGAGCAGCAGGCCGACGCCGACGACGCGCCCGAGCTGGTGCCCGGCCGCGGGGTCATCGAATTCGAGAACGTGAAGTTCTCGTACGACCCGGCCCAGCCACTGATCCGCGACCTGTCGTTCCGGGTCGAGCCCGGGCAGACCGTGGCGATCGTGGGTCCCACCGGCGCCGGCAAGACGACGCTTGTGAACCTGCTGATGCGGTTCTACGAACTGGACGGCGGGCGCATCCTGCTCGACGGGCAGGACACGTCGACGCTCACCCGCGACGACGTGCGAAACCGCACCGGCATGGTGCTGCAGGACCCGTGGCTGTTCGCCGGCACGATCCGGGAGAACATCCGGTACGGGCGGCAGTCGGCGACCGACGAGGAGATCGTGGATGCCGCGACCGCGACGCGAGTGGACCGGTTCGTGCACTCGCTGCCCGACGGCTACGACACCATGCTCGACGAGGACGCCTCGAACGTGTCGGCCGGTGAGAAGCAGCTGATCACGATCGCCCGTGCATTCGTGGCGCAGCCGTCGGTGCTGATCCTCGATGAGGCGACCAGCTCGGTCGACACTCGCACCGAACTGCTGCTGCAGCACGCCATGGCCGCGCTGCGTGCCGGGCGCACGTCGTTCGTGATCGCGCACCGGCTGTCGACGATCCGCGACGCCGACCTGATCCTGGTGATGGAGCACGGCGACATCGTCGAGAAGGGCACGCACGACGAGCTCATCGCCCGCGAGGGCGCATACTGGCGGCTCTACCAGTCGCAGTTCGAGCAGGCCGCGGCCGACCTGGACGCCGAGCCGGCCGAGACCGCGGCGGCCGAGGGTGCAGTCGAGCCCAGCTGATTCTCGCAGGATGCCTGAGCCCGGCGCGGGGTGCCTGGCCGGTACGCGGCGCCGGGCTCAGCCCCGCTCGGCCTCCCACTCCTGGATCAGCAGCGGCATCCGCTTCGCCATGAAGCGGAAGAACGACGCGATTTCCAGAGCGCGGCTGCGGGCGGCGGCATCCTCGTCCATCTCCTTCGCGATGTTCTCAAGCTCATCCGCCGACCGTTCGTAGACGGGGGAGTTCTGCGCGACCGAGTGGTAGAAGCTGGCCATGATCAGGAAGTACCGTTCGCGCCGCTCGCCGGGCAGGGTGCGCCGGTTGATGAAGTGGACCTGCTGCAGATAGCGCGCGGCCCCGGAGATCGCCGCCGCGCTGACCCCGAGCCGGTCGGCGAGATCGGCGGCCGTGTATCCGTCGTCGGGTGCCGCCACGAGTGCCATCATCATGCGCGCCGGCATCCGCGGCATGCCCGCGCCCGCCATGATCGCGGCCGCCCGTTCGGCTGCCTCGATCGCCCGGTGCTCTCGGGCGGAGTGCTCTGGGGAGGCATGCTCTGTCATCGCATCGAATCTATCCGTCGGCCGCGAGTTCGCGCCGTCGCATCAGGCTCAGGGACGCCGCAGCCCCGACGGCGACCGCCAGTACGAGCCACCACAGGCCCCGCATGTCGACGCCACTTTCCGAGACCACCGGAGTCACGCCGAACGGCGAGAGGCGCGTGGTCCACTCGGGCAGCCCGAACAAGGGCCCGAACATGCCGAGCATCGTGGCGATCAGCAGCAGCGCCCAGCCCAGGCCGATCGTCGCGCGCGGAACGAGCACGAACACGAGCGCGGTGACGACGGTGAACACGGATGCCGCGACCAGCTGCCCCACACCGTCGACGAGCACCGTGCGGTACAGGTCGGCCGACCCGCCGCTTCCGGCGATGCCGAGGCATCCGGCCGCCACAGCGGCGACCACGGTGATCAGCACGGCGCAGGTCGCCACGATGAGGTAGTCCGCCAGCCACCGAACCCGCCCGACGAGGGTCGCCAGCACCGGTTCGGCGGTGCCGTGCGCCTCCTCCTGCCGGGCGCGGGCGATGGTCTGCACGGCGCAGCAGGCGGCGACGATGCCGAGCATCGTGAAGAACACCGTGATCGTCGCTTCGTCGAGCGAGCCGGACTGCGCGAGCTTCGTGATGATCTCGACCACGGCCCGGTTCTGATCGGCGACCTGGTCCACGACGCTCCCCAGCGTCGTGGCGAGGATGCCGGTCAGGGCCCCGCCGATCGCCCATCCGACGATCGAGCCGGACGCCAGTCGCCAGAGCAGGGCCTGCGGCGACGACAGCGCCGGGCGGGCGTGCGCCCGGCCCGGCCTGCCCGCCAGAAAGGCCGCACCGATGTCGCGCACCGACTGCAGCACCGAGGCGACGATGCTCAGAGCCAGGCCGACGACGACCGCCAGCAGCACCGGCCACCACGAGTCCGCGTCGTACGGGCGGGTCTGTTCGGCCCACCCGAACGGCGAGACCCACGCCGGCCAGGCGCTCGTCACATGCGTGAGGTCGGCGCTCGGCGTGCCCGCCGCGTTGCCGATGCCGCGCAGCAGGAACAGGGCCACCAGCGCCCACACGGCGATCGAATTCGCGGCCCGTGACGTGCGCACGAGCTGGGCGGCGACCAGGCCGATGCCCAAGAACGAGATGCCGGTGGCGCCGGCGGCGGCGCCGGCCAGCCACGAGCCGCCCGGGTCCATCCCCGTCGAGATCAGGGCAGCCGCGGTCAGGAGCGCGAGCACGACGTTCGCGATCACTCCGTGCACCGCTGTGGCGATCGTGGGCATGCTCCGACTCGCCGGCGTCGCCGACAGCAGCTCGGCCCGGCCCGCCTCTTCGTCGGCGCGGGTGTGCCGCACGGCCAGGAACGTCGTCATCAGGGCGGCGAGGATCGCCAGCCAGGGCAGGATCTCGAACGCGAGGAATGCGCCGGCGCTCGGCCCCGACGGCAGGCCGCGGAACATCAGGATGACGGGGTTGGCCACCGCGGCGGCGAGGATGTTCTGCCGATCGGCGAGTGTCGAATACGACTGTGTGACACCGGCGTAGCCGGCGTACGCCATCAGCGCGGTGCCGACGATCCACAGCGCCAGCTGCAGCCAGTCGCGGCGCATCCGCTGCCGCAGCAGGGCGGTGAGCTCACTCATCGCCGCTGCCCCGCCGCCGCGGTCTCGAGCTCGGCGAGGTCGTCGCCGTAGTGGCGCAGGAACAGCTCCTCCAGAGAAGGGGGAGCGACCCGCAGCCCTGCCACACCCAGCTGCGCCAGCATCGGCAGGGTCTGCGCAATCGTGTCGCTGTCGATCGTGAACCGGGCCCGGCCCGCCTGCACGGATGCATCGTGGGCCCCCGGGATCGCGGCCAGCCGGTCGGGGTCCACTCCGTCGGCGGCGAACGAGACCTCGGTGCGGGTGAGGTGGCGCAGGTCGGCCAGCGTCCCGGATTCGACGATGCGGCCGGCGCGGATGATCCAGACCCGGTCGCACAGCTGCTCGACCTCGGACAGGATGTGACTGGACAGCAGCACCGTGGCACCGGCATCCCGCACCCGCGCCACCTCGCGGTGGAAGACCACCGACATCAGCGGGTCCAGACCGCTCGTCGGCTCGTCGAGGATGTACAGGTCGGCAGGCACCGCGAACGCGGCGATCAGCGCCACCTTCTGCCGGTTGCCCTTCGAGTAGCTGCGGCCCTTCTTGCGGGGGTCGAACTGGAACTCAGCCATCAGGCGCTCGCGCTCACGACGGTAGGTGCGGTCGGTGCGCGCGGTGCCGCGCAGGCGCACGAGCAGATCGACGGCCTCGCCGCCGCTGAGGTTGGGCCAGACGCTCACGTCGCCGGGCACGTACGCGATGCGCCGGTGAATGGCGACGGCATCCGTCCAGGGGTCCAATCCGAACACGGATGCCGCGCCCGCGGTTTTGCGGGCCAAGCCCAGCAGGACTCGGATCGTGGTGGTCTTGCCGGCACCGTTGGGGCCGAGGAAGCCGTGCACCGCTCCGGCGTCGACGGTGAGGTCGAGGCCGTCGAGGGCATGCGTGCGGCCGTAGTGCTTGTGCAGTCCTCGGGTCTCTATCACGGTGGTCATGAGCCGCGAGTGTACGCCGATTTCAGAAGTTTGTGAAGTGTGTGAAGGAGGCCGCGGGCGCGCTGCGGCGCGTGTCGCGGTATGACGTCACGATTCGTCACACCCGCACCGGCGGCATCCCACACCAATAGCATCGGGCGCACATATTCTTCTCTCAGAAACGGACTCCCATGAGCACCCAGACCGCGTCGCGAGACGCCCAGGCAGAGCGCGGGCCGGTCCGCCGCCTGCTGACCAACTTCGGATTCCAGATCCTCATCGCCCTGGTCCTGGGCATCGTCCTGGGCCTGTGGGCGCTGTCGATCGGCGACGACGGCGCGGGCAATGCCAACGGGCTTGCCGCGACGCTCGGCGTGATCGGCTCGTCCTACGTCACATTGCTGAAGGCGGCCGTCGTGCCGTTGATCTTCGCCGCGATCGTGGCCAGCATCTCGAACCTGCGCCGGGTGCGCAACGCCGCACGGCTGGCCGGCCAGACGCTGCTGTGGTTCGCGATCACGGCGTTCATCGCGGTGTCGATCGGCATCGTGCTGGGCCTGGTGATCCAGCCCGGCGCGCGTGCCGGCGACGGGCTGCAGACCGGCGCGCCGCACTCGGTCGGCACCTGGTGGAACTTCCTGATCGGGCTCATCCCCGAGAACTTCCTGGGTCTGGGCGTGCGCAGCTCGCTCGACGGCGACGTCGTCAGCTCGGCCGCCAGCTTCAACATCCTGCAGGTGATCGTGGTGTCGGCAGTAATCGGCATCGCGGCGCTGAAGGCGGGCCGCAGGGCGGAGCCGTTCCTGGCGGTCGTCGAGTCGTTCCTGAAGATCATCCAGCGGGTGCTGTGGTGGATCATCCGGATCGCGCCGATCGGCACCCTGGGCTTGATCGCCAGCGCCGTGGTCGACTACGGCTGGGCGAAGCTCGCGTCGCTGATCTGGTTCGCCGCGGCCGTGTACCTCGGGCTGCTGATCGTCGTGTTCGTGGTCTACCCGAGCATCATCAAGGCGCACGGGCTGTCGATCCGCCAGTACTACTCGGGCGTGTGGCCGGCCGTGCAGCTCGGCTTCGTGAGCCGGTCTTCGATCGGCACCCTGCCGGTGACCGAGCGCGTCGTCGAGCGCAACCTCGGGGTGCCGCGCGCGTACGCGTCGTTCGCGGTGCCGTTCGGTGCCACCACCAAGATGGACGGCTGCGCCGCGATCTATCCGGCCATCGCCGCGATCTTCGTCGCCCAGTTCTTCGGCATCGCGCTGACGCCGATCCAGTACATCCTGATCATCGTCGTGGCCGTGTTCGGGTCGGCGGCCACGGCGGGGACCACCGGCGCGATCGTCATGCTCACGCTGACGCTGTCGACGCTGGGCCTGCCGCTGGAAGGCGTCGGACTGCTGCTGGCGATCGATCCGATCCTCGACATGGGCCGCACCGCCACCAACGTCGCCGGGCAGGCGCTCGTGCCCACGATCGTCGCCCGACGCGAGCGCATCCTGAACCTCGACCTGTACAACGCGCCGCGCCAGGGCCTGCCCTTCGCCGATGACAGCGACGTCGACGACACCGACGCCATCGACATCGACGATGCGGTGCTGCCCGAGGCCGAGCCGGAGAAGGCCGCCGTCTGAGTCGAGACCGACCCGGGGCGCGGCGTCCATCATCGAATGGATGCCGCGCCCCGGCGTCGTTGCGGCGGCGACGGTGCACGGCCCTCGAACCTTGGTCTGGCCAAGACCAAGTCTGGTATTCCGAACACATGTCGGCCGTGATCCCCATTTCTGAGGCGAAGGCGAACCTCAGCAAGCTCGTGCAGGGCGCGCGTGCCGGCGAGACGATCTACGTCGGCGCCTGCGGACGTGCTGAAGCGGTGATCGCCCTGCCCCCCGAGCGTCGGGCGGTGTTCGCTCCCGAGCACCTCGGAGCAAAAGCCCGAGACGCCCTTGACCACAGTGATGCGCTCGCCGTCGGTGGATTTCTAGGAGAAGCCCACTCGCAGGAATGTATACGAAAAGCGGAGCCAAGCACTATCAGCTGGCATGTGTGCCACTTTATGTATACACTGATAGATGAGAAGTGACGCAAGGAGGTGTGCATGCGCGCCAGCGACAGGGCGTATCGCACGCTGCTGGATGAGATCCAGTCCGGCGCGCTCGCGGCCGGCGCCGTGCTGGGCGAAGTCGAGCAGGCCGCTCGTCTCGGGGTCAGCCGCACTCCGTTGCGCGAGGCGCTCGGGCGGCTGGCCGCCGACGGCCTGGTGGTGCAGCAGTCGCCGCGGGTCACCGTCGTCAGCGAGATCGATGCCGGCGACATCCGCGAGATCTTCGAGATGCGCCGCGCGCTCGAAGAGACCGCCGCGCGACTGGCCGCCCAGCGCGGGGACACGGCCACGTTCGCGGCGCTCGCCGCCGAATTCGACCGGGCCAGCCGGGGCGAGACTCCTGCCGTGCCGATCTACGACGACCTGTTCGCCCGCTTCGACGCCGCCGTCGATGCCGCGGTGGCCAACGACTATCTGATCGCCGCGCTGCGCACGATCCGCACGCACCTGGTGCGCGTGCGCCGGCTCGCCCGCGAGAACGCCGAACGGGTCACCGCCGCCGTCATCGAGCACCGCACGATCGCGCGTGCGATCGCCGCGCACGACGAAGACCTCGCCGCCCACGCCACGCACCTGCACGTGCACAATGCGCTGGAGAGCATCCTCGCCTCGCTGCAGAGCGAGCCGCCCGTATCCGAACAAGGAGCAGCATGACCGTCACCCATCACGTTCGCGTCTACACGAGCGAAGAGGACCTGCCCCGCGAAGACCAGCTCGCGTACAAGATCGCCGAGGTCGCCGCCGACCCGGTGCCGGTGGACGACGAGGTGGTC
This sequence comes from Microbacterium kribbense, assembly GCF_039537285.1. NCBI lineage: Bacteria > Bacillati > Actinomycetota > Actinomycetes > Micrococcales > Microbacteriaceae > Microbacterium > Microbacterium kribbense. Next base: position 169,964 of record NZ_BAABAF010000002.1, read on the forward strand.
GCCATGGTCATCAACCGCGTCATCGACAACGCGGCGGTCGCCGCGGCATCCCTCACCCGCGGTCCGGTCAGTGCGGCCCGCCAGCAGGCGCTGGATCACGCGGTATCGGTGTCGGGCCACGGTGCGACGATCTTCGGATGCCTGCTGGATCGCCACACGAGTCCGGAATGGGCCGCGTGGGCTAACGGGGTGGCCGTGCGCGAGCTGGACTACCACGACACCTTCCTGGCCGCCGAGTACTCGCACCCGGGCGACAACATCCCGCCGATCGTCGCGGTCGCCCAGCATGTCGGCAGCACCGGCGCCGACCTGGTGCGCGCCATCGCGACCGGGTACGAGATCCAGATCGATCTGGCTCGCGTGATCAGCCTGCACCAGCACAAGATCGACCACGTCGCGCACCTCGGCCCGTCGGCCGCCGCAGGCATCGGCACGCTGCTGCACCTGCCGGTCGAGACGATCTATCAGGCGATCGGGCAGGCACTGCACACCACGACCGCCACCCGGCAGTCGCGCAAGGGCGAGATCTCGACGTGGAAGGCGCATGCCCCGGCGTTCGCCGGCAAGATGGCGGTCGAGGCCGTCGACCGCGCGATGCGCGGGCAGACCAGTCCGAGTCCCATCTATGAGGGCGAGGACGGTGTGATCGCGTGGCTGCTGGACGGGCCGGACGCCGCCTACGACGTGCCGCTGCCCGGTGCCGGTGAGGCCAAGCGGGCGATCCTCGACTCGTTCACGAAGGAGCACTCGGCCGAGTATCAGGCGCAGGCCTGGATCGACCTGGCCCGCAAGCTGCACCGCGAGCACCCGGACGCGTTCACGGCGGCAGGCGTCGCCTCGATCGTGCTGCACACCAGCCACCACACGCACTATGTGATCGGGTCGGGTGCGAACGACCCGCAGAAGTACGACCCGACGGCATCCCGCGAGACGCTCGACCACTCGATCCCGTACATCTTCACGGTCGCGCTGCAGGACGGCACCTGGCACCACGTCGACTCGTACCTGCCCGAGCGCGCCGCGCGGGAGGACACCGTGGCGCTGTGGCAGAAGGTCACCACCGCCGAAGACGAGGAGTGGACGCGCCGCTACCATTCCGAGGACCCGAACGAGAAGGCCTTCGGCGGACGGGTCGAGATCACCTTCGTCGACGGCGGGCAGATCGTCGAGGAGATCGCCGTCGCCGATGCGCACCCGCTGGGCGCGCGGCCGTTCGCCCGCGAGGACTACATCCGCAAGTTCCGGATGCTGGCAGAGCCCGTGCTCGAGCCGGAGGAGATCGAGCGGTTCCTCGACCTCGCGCAGCGGCTGCCCGAGCTGACCGCCGAAGAGGTCGCGCAGCTGTCGATCGTCGCCAAGGCCGGCGTGCTGGCGGCGGCGCCGGCGCCGAAGGGGCTGTTCTGATGCTGTACGCCACCACGCCTCCCGCCGAGAAGCGCCGGCTGTTCCGGGAGCGGCTCGCGTCCGGCGAGCTGCTGCGCTTCCCCGGTGCGTTCAATCCGCTGTCGGCGCGGCTGATCGAGCGCAAGGGCTTCGAGGGCGTCTACATCTCGGGGGCGGTGCTCTCGGCCGATCTGGGCCTGCCCGACATCGGCCTGACGACGCTGTCCGAGGTGGCCGGGCGCGGCCAGCAGATCGCGCGGATGACCGAGCTGCCGGCGATCATCGACGCCGACACCGGATTCGGCGAGCCGATGAACGTGGCGCGCACGATCCAGACCCTCGAGGATGCCGGCCTTGCCGGCACGCACATCGAGGACCAGGTCAATCCGAAGCGGTGCGGGCACCTGGACGGCAAGCAGGTCGTCGATGAGGACACCGCTATCAAGCGCATCCGCGCCGCCGCCGACGCCCGCCGCGACCCGAACTTCCTGATCATGGCGCGCACCGACATCCGCGCCGTGGAGGGGCTCGAAGCCGCAAAGGACCGCGCGAAGGCGCTGGTGGATGCCGGGGCCGACGCCATCTTCCCCGAGGCGATGCGCACCCTGGCGGAATTCGCCGCGATGCGCGCGGCCGTCGAGGTGCCGATCCTGGCGAACATGACCGAGTTCGGCAAGAGCGATCTGTTCTCGGTCGATCAGCTGCGGGACGTCGGCGTGAACATCGTGATCTGGCCGGTCTCGCTGCTGCGCACCGCGATGGGCGCAGCAGGCCGCGCGCTCGATACGCTGAACGAGGAGGGGCAGCTGACCTCCCGGCTCGGCGAGATGCAGCATCGCGCCGACCTCTACGATCTGCTCGACTACGAGGCATACAACCACTTCGACACCGGCGTCTTCAATTTCCAGGTTGCGCGATAGGAGAACGGCATGACCGACATCGAGATCAAGAAGGGCCTCGCGGGGGTCACGGTCGACTACACCGCGATCAGCAAGGTCAACCCCGACACGAACTCACTGCTGTACCGCGGGTACCCGGTGCACGAGCTGGCCGCGACCGAGCCGTTCGAGGCCGTCGCCTACCTGCTCTGGCACGGCGAGCTGCCCGACGCCGAACAGCTGGCGGCGCTGCGCGCCACCGAACGGGCGCACCGTGCGCTGGTGCCGGCGGTGCAGCAGGCCATCGACCTGCTGCCGCCGGGAGCGCACCCGATGGATGAGATCCGCACCGCGGCATCGGTGATCGGCGCCGTGGACCTGGCCGACATCGGCAACGTGATGGACGCCGTCGGCACGCCCGACGAGAACCTCGACCGCAGCATCCGGCTGTTCGCCGCGCTGCCGGCGATCGTCGCCTACGGCCAGCGCCGGCGGCGGGGCGAGGCGCTCGTACCGCCGCGGGACGACCTGGACTACGCGGCGAACTTCCTCTGGATGACGTTCGGGCGGGAGGCCGACGAGGTCGTGGTCGACGCGTTCAACCGGTCGATGATCCTCTACGCCGAGCACTCGTTCAACGCCTCGACCTTCACGGCGCGGGTCGTGACATCCACGCTCAGCGACCTCTACTCGGCTGTCGTCGCCGCGATCGGCGCGCTGAAGGGCCCGCTGCACGGCGGTGCCAATGAGGCCGTCCTGCACATCTTCGACGAGATCGGCACCGCCGACAACGTGGCGGCGTGGCTGGACCAGGCGCTCGCCGCCAAGCGCAAGATCATGGGCTTCGGACACCGCGTGTACAAGCGCGGCGACTCGCGGGTGCCGACGATGAAGGCGGCGCTGGACACCCTCGTCGAGCACTACGACCGGCCCGACGTGCTGGCGCTGTACACGACGCTCGAGTCCGAGTTCGTCGCGCGCAAGGGCATCTACCCGAACCTGGACTACCCGTCCGGCCCGGCCTACAACCTGATGGGCTTCGACACGCTCACCTTCACGCCGCTGTTCGTGGCCGCGCGGGTCACCGGCTGGACGGCGCACATCATGGAGCAGCAGGCATCCAATGCCCTGATCCGTCCGCTGTCGGCCTACAACGGGCCCGACGAGCGGCACATCGAAGGATATGTTCCCGATGCCGCGGTGCAGGATGCGGCATCCCGCCCGGAGGAGGCCCACTGATGGCCACTGCAGTCATCGTCGACGCCGTTCGCACCCCGGTCGGCCGCGGCAAGCCCGGCGGCGCGCTCAGCGGCGTGCACCCCGTCGACCTGTCGGCGACGGTGCTGCGCGCCATCCTCGAGCGCAACGGGCTCGAATCGACCCAGATCGACGACGTGCTGTGGGGGTGCGTCAGCCAGATCGCCGATCAGGCCCTGAACGTCGGCCGCCAGTCCGTGCTGGCGGCCGGGTTCGACGAGACGGTGCCGGCCACCACGATCGACCGGCAGTGCGGATCCAGCCAGCAGGCTGCGCACTTCGGTGCGCAGGGCGTCATCGCCGGCGCCTACGACATCGTGATCGCCGGCGGCGTCGAGTCGATGAGCCGGGTGCCGCTGGGCTCGTCCGCCCACGGCGGCGTGCCCTCCGAGGGACTGAAGGCGCGCTACCCCGAGGGCCTGGTCAACCAGGGCGTGTCGGCGGAGCTGATCGCCCGCAAGTGGGGGTTCTCGCGCACCGACCTGGACACCTTCTCGGCCGAGTCCCATCGCCGGGCGGCGGATGCTTGGGCCAGGGGCCGCTTCGACGGCCAGGTGGTGCCGGTGCCCGGCGCCGCCGAGCTGACGATCGACCAGACGGTGCGCCCGACCACCACGGTCGAGGGCCTGGCGGGGTTGAACCCGTCGTTCCGCACCGACGAGATGGTGGCGCGGTTCCCCGAGATCGACTGGCAGATCACGCCCGGCAACTCGTCGCCCCTGACCGACGGCGCGACCGCGCTGCTGATCATGAGCGAAGAGAAGGCGAAAGAACTGGGGCTCACCCCGCGAGCGCGGTTCCACTCCTTCGCCGTGGTGGGCGATGACCCGATCATGATGCTCACCGGGCCGATCGCCGCCACGCAGCGGATTCTGGCGCGATCGGGCATGTCGATCGACCAGCTCGACGCGTACGAGGTCAACGAGGCGTTCGCGTCGGTGCCGCTGGCGTGGACGCACGACCTGCACGCCGACCCGGCCAAGCTGAACCCGTGGGGCGGGGCGATCGCCCTCGGCCACCCGCTGGGTGCGACCGGCGCGAAGCTGATGGGCACGCTGCTCGCGCACCTCGAGGCCACCGGCGGACGCTTCGGCCTGCAGACGATGTGCGAAGGCGGCGGCATGGCCAACGCCACGATCATCGAACGGCTCTGAGGCGCGGCATCCACTGACGGTCGTTGCCGCGGCCGTTGCCGCGGCGACGACCCCGGCCGGGTCGTCATGCCGCGACCTCGGGCCGGTCGCCGAACGTTTGAGTCGTCGCATATGGCGGGAATTGCTGCGTGGAGGTCGCCATATGCGCCGACCGAAGATTCTGCGCGCGGGACGCCGGGGCGGCGGCCACGCCGCAGGCCGCAGGCAGTACCGCTGAGGTATCCACAGTGATCGGATGCCCCTGTAGATAGTCGGACGTCCATGTAAAATAGTCGTGATGCCGACGCGGGCGTCACCCGGCGGCACACGATGCCGGTGCCGGGGTCGATCGAGGGGTGGTTCCGACATGACGATGGTGACGACCGAAGAGCGTCAGGCGATCCTCGAGGCGGTGCGCGAGTTCGCGCAGACCGAACTCGAGCCGCACGCGCAGGAGTGGGACCAGACCAAGCACTTCCCCCGTGACGTCGTGCAGCGCGCGGGCGAGCTGGGCCTGGGCGGGATCTACGTGCGCGAGGAGAGCGGCGGCGCAGGCCTGGGCCGCACCGAGGCCGTCGCGATCTTCGAGGCGCTCGCCGGCGGCGACCCTGCGATCGCCGCCTACATCAGCATCCACAACATGGTCGCCTGGATGATCGACAGCTACGGCACCATGGCGCAGCGCGACGCCTGGCTGCCGCGACTGCTGGGCATGCACGACCTCGGCGGCTACTGCCTGACCGAGCCCGGCGTCGGCTCGGACGCGGCAGCGCTGACCACGAGTGCGATCCGAACCGGCGACGAGTACGTGCTCACCGGGGTCAAGCAGTTCATCTCGGGCGGCGGCGAGGCATCGGTCTATGTCGTGATGGCCCGCACCGGCGAGCCCGGCGCCCGCGGCATCACCGCATTCCTGGTCGAAGACGGCCTGCCCGGCCTGTCGTTCGGACCGAACGAGAAGAAGATGGGCTGGAACGCGCAGCCCACCCGGCAGGTCATCTTCGACGAGGTGCGGGTGCCGGCATCCGCCGTGCTCGGCGAGGTCGGCCGCGGCTTCAAGATCGCGATGGAGGGCCTCAACGGCGGGCGGCTGAACATCTCGGCCTGCTCGATCGGCGGCGCCCAGTGGGCGATGGACAAGGCGATCCGCTATGTGCACGAGCGCTTCACGTTCGGCGAGCCGCTGGCCGAGAAGGAGACGGTGATGTTCGCCGTCGCCGACATGGCCACCAAGCTCACGGCCGCCCGGGCGCTGGTGCGGGATGCCGCGGCCGCGCTGGACGCGAAGGAACCGGATGCCGCGATGCAGTGCGCGATGGCCAAGCGGTTCGCCACGGACGCCGGATTCGAGGTCGCCAACGAGGCGCTGCAGCTGCACGGCGGGTACGGCTACCTGCAGGACTACGGCATCGAGAAGGTCGTGCGCGACCTGCGCGTGCACCAGATCCTCGAGGGGACCAACGAGATCATGCGGGTGATCATCGGCCGCGAGGTGCTGCAGGGCTGATCGGGGCGCCCGCGCTCTCACGAGCCGAGCGCGGCGACCTGCTCCGGGGTGAGCGGGCGGGTGCTGCGGTCCTGCAGCAGGAAGAACAGGCGCGCGGTCTGCTCGATCTCCTCCGCGGCCTCCATCGCGGCGGCCACGTTCGCGGCCGCCACGATCGGGCCTTGATTGGCCAGCAGCAGCGCCCGGTGCTCGCCGGCCAGCAGCGTCGCCGCCTCGGCCAGCCGCCGGTCGCCCGGCGGAAAGTACGGGACCAGGGGCATTCGGCCGACGCGCATGGCGTAGTAGGCGGTGAACGCGGGCAGAACGTCGCCGGGGTCGAGGTCGGCCAGACACGAGAGAGCCGCGGCGTGCGTGGAGTGCGCGTGCACGACGGCGCCGGCATCCGGCCGCGCCCGCAGGATCGCGGTGTGCAGGAACGCCTCCTTCGACGGCTTCGGTCCGTCCAGGTGCCGCCCGTCCGCGTCGATCACCGACAGGTCGTCGACTCCGACGGTGCCCAGGCTCGAGCCGGTCGGCGTCACCAGCACGCGCTCGCCGACGCGCACGCTGATGTTCCCAGTCGACCCGTGCGTGAGTGAGCCCGCGGGCGAACGCCGAGTGCGCTGCCGCGACCACGGACTGTCGGAGCACCGTCTCGTCAGTGCGCATCGGGCACCCCCGCGGCGCGGACCAGCAGGTCCGGGTCGCCATAGTTGCCGGACTTCAGCAGCAGCGCGACCGGCGCCGGTCGGTCCACGAAGATCCAGGGCACCCCCGGCGCCGCTTCGGCGCCGACCCGGCCGTGCATGACGCCCAGCGCCCGAACCACCTCGCCCGACGTCTCACCGCCGGCGACGATCAGACGGTTCACGCCGCGCTCGGTCAGGCCGACCGCGATGAGGCCGAGGGCGTGTTCGATGATCTCGGCGGCGCGGTCGGCGCCCAGCGTCTGCTGCGCCCGGCGCAGCGTCTGGGGGTCGGCGCAGGACGAGATCAGCGGCGCACCCTCGCCCCGGGTGCGGTCGTACCAGGCGAGCGCATCGCGGGCGAGGGCGTCGCTGTCGGGGACGGCGATGGCATCCAGTCGCAGCGCCGGGCCGCGCCATCGTGCGATCTGCTCGCGGGTGCGCGCCGAGCAGCTGCCCGCGAGCACCGCGACCGTCGTGGCGGAGGCCAGGCGCACGGCGGTCTCGTCCGGCCGGTTGGCACCGGGGGCGGATGCTGCGATCCGCGCGAGTGCCGCAGCGAGCCCCGCCGCGCCCGTGACGAGCCGGTTCGCGCGCACGGCGCGCGCCACCTGGTCGAGATCGTCGTCGCCTACCGCGTCGACCACGATGAAGTCGTCGCCGCGCGCGTGCAAGTCGGCGATCCGTGCCGCGATCGCGTCGCTGCCGGCGCGGACGGTGTCGTGGGCGACCAGCCCCACCGGGCACGTCGCCTGGGCTGCCAGCACCCGCGGCAGGTTCGCATCGGTCATCGGGGTGAGCGGATGATCGCGCATCGTCGACTCGCTCAGCAGCACCTCGCCGACGAACAAATGCCCTTGATACACCGTGCGGCCCTGCACGGGCGTCGTCGGCACGAAGACGACCGGTCCCGCGTCGACCTCGGCCGCGAGGGCTTCGGCGACGGGGCCGATGTTGCCGGCCGGCGATGAGTCGAAGGTGGAGCAGTACTTGAAGAAGAGCCGGCCGCACCCGCGCGCACGAAGCGCGCGGGCCGCGGTCAGCGAGGCCGCCACCGCATCTGCAGCGGGCACCGTGCGCGTCTTCAGGCCGACCACGACGACGTCGAAATCGCCGGCAGACGCCGCATCGTCGATCGCGCCGAAGAACAACCCGACCCGCAGCGCGGCCGATGCGAACGCCGCCGCCACGTCCGTGGCGCCGGTCAGATCGTCGGCGATGACCCCGATCATCGGCGGCCGCTCCCGAGGACATCGCGCATCCGCGCCGCGGCGCGTGCCGGCCCCGACAGCACCGGCAGTCCGATCCGCGCAGCGAGTGCATCGGTGGCCGGTGAGATCGAATACTGGGCCAGCAGCACGGCGTCGACCGCCGGGATGCCTCCGACCGCCTGCGCGAGCGCGTCGGTCAGGGCTGCGACATCCGTCACGCCCGCGGCCCGCTCCGCCAGCACGTCCACGATCTCGAGGTGCTGCCCGCGCTGCGTCAGGAACGCGTCCAAGCGCGCCCGGGCGTCGGCCAGCGGAATCGGCAGCGATGCGACCAGCGCGATGCGGCCGAACCCGCCCGATGCGGCATCGGCGAAGGCGGCATCGTCGGAGGCGAGCACCGGGACGGATGCCTGTGCGGCGACGGCATGGGCGACCGGGCCGTACATCGAGCAGGTCAGCAGCACCCCGGCGGCCCCGTGGTCGATGGCATAGCTGATCAGTGCGGCCATCCGCGCCGCCAGCGCGTCGGTCACACGGCCTTCGGCCAGGGCGTCTGCGATGAGCCGGTCGTCCAGGACGTTCCACGTCTGCGCCGCGGGGAACACCTCGGCGAATGCGCGCTCGGCCGGTGGCGCCGCCGCGGCGACGGCCCCCACCAGGGCCACTCGGGGTGCCGGATCCGTCATCTCAGTGTGCCACCACCACGCCGTCCTCGTCGGCGGTGATCATCGCTCCGGGGCGGATGACGACCCCGCCGATCGTGACCTCGACATCGGCTGCACCGCTGCCTGCCTTGCCGCTCTTGCGCGGATTGGTGCCCAGGGCCTTGATGCCCAGCGGCAGATCGGCCAGTGCGACGCTGTCGCGCACGGCCCCGTTGATGATCACACCGCTCCAGCCGTGAGCCACCGCGAGACCGGCGATCCGGTCGCCCATGAGCGCGCAGGCGAGCGACCCGGCACCGTCGACCACGAGCACCGCTCCGTCACCCGGTGTCTCGAGGACTCCCGCCAGCACGACGTTGTCTTCGAGGCAGCGCACCGTGCGCGCGGGGCCGGAGAACCGCACCCGCCCGCCGAGGTCACGGAACTGGGTGGGCAGGGCGGACAGCTGGTCGCCGCGCTCGTCCCATAGGTCGGCGGTGGAGGTGCTCATCGGGGGTTCCCTTCGTCTGGCGGTCATGATGTCACTCAGGTCGGCTGCTGGTCGGCGAGCAGCCGCGCGGCGCGCACGCCGAGGCTGGACTGGATGTGCCGACGCATCACCTCGGCGGCGCCGTCGGCATCACCCGAGATGACACAGCTCATCAGCTCATGGTGCTCGGCGTCCTTCTGCGCGGTCTCGGCAGCGGTGCGGTGCACCGTCAGCGCGGCCATCCGGTAGCGATCGGCCTTGTCCCACAGTGTGTCGAGGGTCTCGATCAGCAGGTCGTTGTGCGACGCGCGGTAGATCGCCTGGTGGAAGCGACGGTGCGAGATCAGCTGCGCGATCGTCGGTGCCGCCGGCAGAGCCTCGACGGCGGACCGGGCGCGGATCGCGGCGATGTCCTCGTGCGTGCGACGCGAGGCGGCGAGGCCTGCCGCGAGCGGGTCCAGGGCGAGGCGGATCTCGAGCAGATCCCGCGCCTCTTCGCTGGTCAGCCGCGTCACCTGCGCGTCCCGGTGTGCTCCGAGCGTCACCAGGTTCTCGGCGGCGAGCCGGCGCAGCGCTTCGCGCAACGGTGTCGTGCTGATGCCGAGCTCGGCCGCCAGTGCGGCCTGGTTGAAGGTCGTGCCGGGTGGGTACGCGGTGGTGAGGATGCGGCCGCGCACGACGTCATAGGCGAAGTCGCTCTTGACTGCGTAATCGCGCAGCGGTTCGCCCACGGATGTGTCCCGTCGCCTGGAGAGTCTGGACCTCCGTTATAACACAAGCACACGGGTATCGCCTCGGAAAGCGTTTCGCTGCGCACAATATGAGCAAAACCCCCGGAAACAGGCATCGTTACCGGGTCGTTATTGACCTCTCTTGGTTATAACCATAGTTTGGGCTGCGAGCAAAGGCTCGTGCACCTGCACCACAAGGGAGTGAAGAGAATGAATCTATTGCGTTCGCAACTGGGCCGCCCATCGCGTCGTTGGGCCGCGATCGGGATCGCCTCTGCCGCCGTCGCCGGACTGGTGGTCAGCCTGAGCGGCTGCTCCAGCAGCACGACGCCGAAGGCGCCCGAGAACACGGTCGCCCAGGGGCAGTGGCCCAGCTACTATCCCTCCGACTACGGCACGATCGTCGACGGCGCCAAGAAGGAGGGCGGTGAGCTGACGATCTATTCGAACACCGACCAGGAGAACTGGGCGCCGATCTTCCGCGACTTCCAGAAGAAGTACCCGTTCGTCACGAAGATCTCGGCGAACAACCTCGATTCCGATGAGGTCTTCCAGCGGCAGCTCAGCGAATCGGCGACCGGCAACGCCCCCGCCGATCTGCTGGCCACCAACGCCGTGCAGGCCTGGGCCACGTACAACAACGAGCCCGGCCGGGTGATGGAGTACCAGTCGCCCGAGCTGGCGAAGATGCCCGACTTCGCGCAGGTGATGCCGAACGTCTACGCGATCTCGATGGACCCGGTGGGCCTGGCCTACAACGCCAAGCTGCTCGGTGGGGAGCCGACCAGCATCGCCGACCTGGCCGCGCTCGTGTCGGCCGACCCCGCGAAGTTCAAGAACAAGATCACCACGCGTGACGTGAGCGGTTCGTTCGGCTTCACGGTCTCGAAGGGCTTCGTCGACGGCAACACCGACGCCTGGGCGAGCCTGGAGAAGATCCTGCCGTCGGCTCGGCCCGAGACCAGTTCGGGCACGCAGATCGAGAAGATCACCTCGGGTGAGTACCTCGCTGGATTCTTCATCTCCAGCGCCGTGGCCTTCCCAGCCCAGGACAAGGCGCAGGGCATCTTCAAGTTCGTGTTCCCGAAGGACGGCACCGTGGTGCTCGGTCGCGGCATCGGCATCACACCGAAGGCCCCGCACGCGAACACCGCGAAGCTGTTCATCGACTTCCTGCTGTCCGAGGAAGGGCAGAACGCCGTCTCCGAGGGGGGCCTTACCGCCTACCGCGACAGCGTGAAGCCGGCTCCGGGTCGTCACACCTATGGTGAGATCGTCGACCAGGCCGGTGAGAGCGCCGTCATCCGGGTGCCGTACAAGATCACGTCCGACGCGGATGTGAAGGCATTCACCGACAAGTGGAACGGCATGCTCGGCAAGTGATGCCGAGTCATCCCTGACATGCCATCGAAGTCATGACAACTCTGACACGCGCCCCCGAACAGGCGGGGTCAGATCGGTCGCAGTCCCTCCCGGCGCCGAAGTACCTGCGGGTCTTCGGCGTCGGGCGGGATCGCTTCGTGCAGTATGCGGTGCTGGTCATCGTCGCACTGTTCGTCGTCGCGCCGATCGTGCCCATCCTCTACCAGTCGATCCGCACCAAGCCGCTGTACGACTCGACCGGCGCCTTCACGCTCGACGCCTACGTCAAGCTGTTCACCGAGGCCGGGTTCGGTCAGGTGATCCTGAACACGGCGATCTTCGCCGTGCTGACCACGTTCCTCACCCTGCTCTTCGCGATCCCGATGGCGATCCTGGTCGTGCGCACGAAGCTGCCGTTCGGCCGGCTCCTGGCCGGGTCCATGCAGTGGCCGTTCTTCGTCTCATCGCTGATCCTCGGCTTCGGCTGGATCACGCTGTACGGACCGGCCGGATTCGTCAGCTCCGAGGTGCAGCGGTGGTTCGGGTTCGTGCCGTGGAACCTGTATTCCATCCCGGGCATGGCTCTGACCGAGGCCGTGGGCCTGGCTCCCATCGCCTACGTGTTCTGCGCCAATGCGCTGCGGCAGTCCGACGCGTCACTGGAGAGCGCCGCACAAGTGTGCGGCTCGGGTCCGCTGCGCATCGCGTTCCGCATCATCGTGCCGCTGCTGCGGCCGCCGATGGTCTATGCCTCGATCCTCATCTTCAGCATGTCGATCGAGACCCTGAGCGTGCCGCTGCTGTACGGCACCCCGGTGCGCATCGAGGTCTTCTCGACGTTCCTGTACACGCACGGGCTGCAGTCGATCCGGCCCGACTACGGCGTGCTGGCCTCGGCATCCACGATCATCCTCGCCGTGACGATCGCCACCGTCGCGATCCAGGCGAAGGTGCTGAAGAACTCGCAGCGGTTCGTCTCGGTCCGCGGCAAGGCCACGCGGCCGCGCCGGCTGGACCTCGGCTGGCTGAAGTGGGTGGCCACTGTGCTCATCGTGATCTACGTGGTGTTCGGGGCCGCGCTGCCGATCCTGGGCCTGGTGCTGCGCTCATTCACGCTAGTGTTCACGCCGCTGCTGAACCCGTTCTCGACACTGACCCTGCAGAACTACGAGACGGTGTTCACCTACCGGTCGTACATCCAATCGATCTACAACAGCGTCATCATCGCCGTGATCGGCGCCGTGCTGGTCAGTGCCCTGGCACTGCTGGCGGTGCTGGTGGCACGGCGCTCCACCTTCCGGTTCGCGCGGCTGGTCGAGTATCTCGCGCTGGCGCCGCAGGCCATCCCCGGCATCATCGTCGGCATCGGCTTCTTCTGGGCCTTCGCGATCATGCCCGGCGGCAGCATCATCCAGGGCACTCTCGCGGCGGTGATCATCGCATTCGGCCTGCGGGCGCTGCCCACCGCGTTCGGTTCGATCTCGCCGGCGCTCATGCAGATCGCCTCCGAGCTCGACAACGCCGGGCGGGTGGCCGGCGCCGACTGGGTCGGCGTGTTCATCCGCATTCTGCGCAAGCTGCTCGTGCCGGCGTTCGCCGGAGCCATGCTCCTGGTGTTCGTCACGATGCTCAAGGAGTACTCGGCTGCACTGTTCCTGTCGTCGGCGGACTCGAACGTCATCGGCACCACGATGCTCGAGCTCTGGGTGCAGGGCAACACCGGTTCGGTCGCGGCACTCGCGACCGTGCAGATCGTCATCACGGCCGTCGTCGTCGGTCTTGCCAACCTTTTGATGAAAGAGAAGAAGGATGCCTGAAATCCACGTCTCCCACATGGCCAAGACCTTCGGCGATGTCAAAGTGCTCAACGACATCGACTTCGATGTGCAGGACGGTGAGTTCTTCACCCTGCTCGGCCCGTCCGGCTGCGGCAAGTCGACCACGCTGAACTGCATCGCGGGCTTGGAGGACCCCACCGAGGGCGTGATCTCGATCGGCGAGCGCACCCTGGTCGACCGCGCCCAGCGCGTGTACGTGCCCACCGAGGAGCGCAACCTCGGCATGGTGTTCCAGTCGTATGCGCTGTGGCCGCACATGACGATCCGCAAGAACCTCGCGTTTCCGCTCAACATCCGGCGGACCGCGCGCGCCGACCGTGATGTGCGCATCCGCGAGGCGCTCGAGAAGGTCGGGCTCGCCCACTTGCAGGATCGCTACCCGCACCAGCTCTCCGGCGGACAGCAGCAGCGGGTCGCGCTGGCCCGCGCTCTGGTGTACTCGCCGAGCGTGCTGCTGCTGGACGAGCCGCTGTCGAACCTGGACGCCAAGCTGCGCGAGCAGGCCCGGGCCTGGCTGAAGCGGCTGCAGGCGGACCTCGGCATCACGACCCTGTACGTCACACATGACCAGGATGAGGCGCTGACCCTCAGCGACCGCATCGCGGTCATGTTTGACGGCGTGATGACGCAGGTCGGCACCCCGCACGAGATCTACGAGCACCCCGCCACCGCGGCGGTGGCCGCGTTCGTGGGCAGCTGCAACTTCTTGCTGGGAACGGTGGAGCGCAGCCACGGCGACCAGGTCGAGGTGCGCCTGCAGGCGACCGGCGCGACGGTGCGGGTCACCAGTGACGAGCACTGGCTGCCCGGCGCGCCGGTGACCGTCGCGGTGCGGCCCGAACGTCTCACGATCGTCGCCGACGCACCGGGCAGCCGCGACGTGAACGTGCTCGACACCGAGGTCGTGACCAAGGCGTATGTGGGCTCGCGCTACGAGTACATGCTGCGCCTGGGTGACATCGCGGTGCAGGTCGTCTCGCCGGAAGGCTCGCTGACGGGTGCCGTGCGCCTGGTGTTCGGCCCGGGCGACGCGCACGTGTTCCCCGGCGAGTCCGGGCCCTCCACCGAGGCACTCGATCTGATGAAGGTGACGGTATGACGGAATCCGACAGCTACCGGCTGGGCCTGCTGGACGGCGACGGGATCGGCCCCGAGATCGTGCCGGCGGCGGTGCAGTGCGTGGATGCCGCGACCGCCGCCGCCGGCATCGGACCCATCGAGTGGGTGCGGCTGCCCTTGGGGCGGTCCGCCATCGACACACACGGCGCGGCGGTCCCGGAATCGACGCTTGCTGCACTGGACACGCTGGAGGCGTGGCTGCTCGGCCCGCACGACAGCGTCTCGTACCCCGAGCCGCACAAGTCCCGGCTCAACCCCAGCGGCACGATCCGCAAACATGCGGGCCTGTTCGCCAACGTCCGGCCGGCCAAATCGTTCGCCGGCAGCCCGGCACTGGTGCCCGGCACCGACCTGGTGATCATGCGCGAGAACAGCGAGGGGTTCTACGCCGACCGCAACACGTACGCCGGCACGGGCGAGTTCATGCCCACGCCGGATGTCGCGATCGCGCACGGTATCATCACGCGGGCGGCGACCGAGAAGATCGCGGTGGCTGCGTTCGAGCTGGCGATGACGCGGCGCAAGCACGTCACGATCGTGCACAAGGCCAACGTGCTGCAGCTTTCGACCGGGCTGTTCCGGGACGTGTGCCGCGAGGTCGGGGCGGACTACCCCGACGTGCGCGTCGACGACTTCCACATCGACGCGATGACGGTGCACCTGGTGCGCCGCGGGCCGGACTTCGACGTGATCGTCACGGAGAACATGTTCGGCGACATCCTCTCCGACCTCAGCGGCGAACTCGCCGGGTCGCTCGGCATCGCGCCGTCGCTGAACAGCTCACTCACGCAGGCGATGGCCCAGGCCGCGCACGGCTCGGCGCCCGACATCGCCGGCCGGGACATCGCGAATCCGATCGCGATGATCCTCTCGGCCGCGATGCTGCTGGAGTGGCTCGCCCGCCGGCACGACGACGAGCGTCTGGCGGAGGCCGCCCGACGCATCCGCACCGCCGTGGACGACACCGTCGGCGACGGGGTCACGACCGGCGACATGGGCGGCTCCGCCTCGACCAGCGGCTTCGCCGCCGCCGTGGTGGCGCACATCGCGAGCGCGGGGGAAGCAAGGTCATGAGACAGGTCTTCGTCGTGATCGTGCGGATCCGGGCCCGTGCCGACCGGCTTGACGAGTTCGTCGCAGGTCTGGAGCGCAACGCCCGGGCCACGCGCACCGAGCCCGGATGCCTGCGGTTCGACATCGTCCGGGAGCGCGACGCGGCGAGCAGCTTCATCCTGTACGAGCAGTACGCGTCTGCCGACGCATTCTTCACCGACCACCGCCAGGCCGCCCACTATCCGGCGTGGCAGGAGCTGTGCGAGCGCTGCGTCGTGGCGGACGGCCGCCACAACACGTACGGTGTCACCGAGGTGACCGATGCCTGAGGACGCCGCCGCCGTGCTGCGCACCAGTGCCGGCGAGCACCGGATCACACCGCTGGCAGGCGTGGCACCCGGCCGACTGCCGTACTCGATCCGCATCCTGCTGGAGAACGTGCTGCGCGGCGCCGAGCGCGGCGACGTGCCGCGCAGCCAGGTCGACGCGCTGATCGACTGGGGCAGCCCGGCGTCGCTGCGCACCGCGATCGACCTGACGCCGACCCGGGCCTTCCTGCACGACACCAACGGGGTGCCGGCACTGGTGGACCTCGCAGCGATGCGCGACGCGATGGCCGCACTCGGCGGCGACCCGAGCACGGTGGGGCCCAGCATCCCGTCCGAACTCGTGATCGACCACTCCGTGATCGCCGACGTGTTCGGCACGCCGGATGCCCGCGAGCGCAACGTGGCGCTGGAGTATGAGCGCAACGCCGAGCGCTACCGCTTCCTGCGCTGGGGGCAGGCGGCCCTCGACGGCTTCGCCGTGGTGCCGCCCGGCGCCGGCATCATGCACCAGGTCAACCTGGAGCACCTGGCCCGGGTGGTGATGGCCGACGACGGCTGGGCGTACCCCGACGTATGCCTGGGCACCGACTCGCACACCACGATGATCAACGGCCTCGGCGTGCTCGGGTGGGGGATCGGCGGCATCGACGCCGAGGCGGTGATGCTCGGCGAGACGTTCAGCATGCTGATCCCGCCGGTCGTCGGCTTCCGGCTGTCTGGAGCGCTGCGCGAGGGCGTCACGGCGACCGATCTCGTGCTGACGATCACGCAGATGCTGCGCGCGCATGGCGTCGTGGGTGCGTTCGTCGAGTTCTTCGGCGACGGCGTCGGGCGGCTCTCGCTGCCCGACCGGGCGACGATCTCGAACATGAGCCCCGAGTCGGGTGCGACCTGCATCTACTTCCCGATCGACGAAGAGACGATCCGCTATCTGCGGTTCACCGGCCGCGCCGACGCCCACGTCGAACGCGTCGAGGCCTACGCCAAGCGGCAGGGGCTGTGGCACCGCCCCGACCAGACCGCGGACTACACCGAGGTCATCGAGCTCGACCTGGCCACCGTGTCGGCGTCGCTGGCCGGCCCGCGCCGCCCGCAGGATCGGGTCGCACTGGCGGCGGCGAAGTCCGCCTACCGGCAGGTCATCGGCGACCTGATGCCGGCCGGCTCGACCGCCCAGACCCGGGCGCGGGTCTCGCTGCCGCAGGGCGAGCAGGTGCTCTCGCACGGAACGGTCGCGATCGCGGCGATCACCTCGTGCACGAACACATCGAACCCGTCCGTGATGATGGCGGCAGGTCTGGTGGCCAAGAACGCCGTCGCGGCGGGCCTTTCCAGCAAGCCCTGGGTGAAGACGACGCTCTCGCCCGGGTCGCGGGTGGTCACCGACTACCTCGATCGCGCCGGGCTCTCGCCCTACTTCGACCGGCTCGGCTTCGCCGTGGCGGGCTACGGCTGCATGACGTGCATCGGCGCCTCGGGGCCGCTGATCACCGAGGTCGAGCAGGCCGTGCGCGAAGACGGCATCGCGGTGGCGGCGGTGCTGTCGGGCAACCGCAACTTCGACGGCCGGATCAACCCGGACGTGCGGCTGAACTACCTCGCCTCACCGCCGCTGGTGGTCGCCTATGCGCTGGCTGGGACGATGGACATCGATCTGCTGACCGAGCCGCTGGGCACCGACCGCGCCGGGGCGCCGGTGTACCTGGCCGACCTGTGGCCCAGCTCGCTGCAGATCGCCGAGCTGATCGACGACAATCTCAGCGCCACGATGTTCACCGACGCGTACCGCGACATCTTCACGGGCGACCAGCGCTGGCGGGGCCTGTCGGCGCCCGCCGGCGCGGTGTTCGACTGGGATCCGGACAGCACCTACATCCGCCGACCGCCGTTTCTGGACGGGATGCGGGCTGACGCGGACGAACCGGCCGACATCCGCGGGGCGCGGGTGCTGGTCCAGCTCGGCGACTCGGTCACGACCGACCACATCTCGCCCGCCGGCGCCATCCCGGCCGCCTCGGTGGCCGGGAGGTACCTGTCCGAGCAGGGCGTGCCGCGCAGGCTGCTGAACACGTATGCCTCGCGGCGCGGCAACCACGAAGTGATGATGCGCGGATGCTTCGCCAATGTGCGGCTGCGCAACAAGCTCGTCGACGGGGTCGAAGGCGGCGTCACCCGCAACTTCCTGGACGGCGGGGCGCAGCAGTCGATCTTCGATGCGGCCATGGCCTACACGGCGGCCGGGGTGCCGCTGGTCGTGGTCGGCGGCAAGGAGTACGGCACCGGCTCCTCCCGCGACTGGGCGGCCAAGGCACCGGCCCTGCTGGGCGTGCGCGTGATCCTCGCCGAGTCGTTCGAGCGCATCCATCGTGCGAACCTGATCGGCATGGGCATCCTGCCGCTGCAGTTCGCCGCGGGCCAGAGTGCGGAGGGGCTCGGGCTCACCGGCACCGAGGTCTTCGACGTCGTCGGGGTCGCGGCCGCCGCGCGCGCCGTCGCATCCGGAGACGGGCCGGCCGAAGTGACGGTCCGGGCCGGCGACCTGCAGTTCACCGCAGTGGTCCGGCTGGACACCGAGCGCGAGCGGGAGTACTACCGGCACGGCGGCATCATGCCGTACGTGCTGCGGCACCGGCTGGCCGCCGCCCGGCCCGATCGGCAACAGCCCGGGCGGTCGTGACGCGGACGTCGCGCGGCCTGATCCTGGTCCTCGGGCACGCGGTTCTCATCCAGATCATCATCTTCGGGATGAGGCCGTCGCTCTCCTATGCAGCGCTCGAGTTCGGCTCGTCGCCGGCGTTCCTGGGTGTGCTGTCGGCGATGTACGCGCTGCCGGCGCTGTTCCTCGCACTGCCGGCCGGCCGGATCGTCGATGTCATCGGCGAACGCGGCAGCATGCTCATCGGCGCCGTCACCGTCGTCGCCGCGGCGTTCGTCGCCGTCGTAGGAGTGGGGTCGCTGCCGCTGGTCTCGCTGGCGGCGGTGCTGCTCGGTGGGGGCCAGATGTTCACCGTGCTGGCTCAGCAGTCCTACATCGGCGGCATCTCGACGCGCCACCGATCCGATGCGACGTTCGGCCTCTACGGCTTCGCCGCGTCATTCGGTCAGACCATCGGTCCGCTGCTGCTCGCCCTGCCCGGCGAGCACACCGGCACGCCGCCGCTGGGCCTGGTCTTCACGATCAGCCTGATCTGCGCCATCGTGATGTTCGGCGTCTCGCTGTTCATCAGAAGCCCTGCCCGCAGCACCATCAGTGCGCGCACCGGAATGCTGCGCACTGCCGGCGGCGTGCTGACGGCGAAAGGGCTGTCGGGCGCGCTGATCGCCGGCAGCCTGGTGCTGGCATCGGTGGACATCTTCATCGCCTATGCCCCGCTGATCGGGCAGGATCGCGCGATCCCCGCCGTCGTGATCAGCATCATCCTCGTCGTGCGGTCGCTGGCCTCGATGGCGTCGCGGCTGTTCCTCGGCGTGTTCTCGCACGCCTTCGGCCGCCGGTGGCTGCTGGTGGGCAGCATCGTGCTGTCGGCGGTGACCCTGGGGGCGTTCGCCTTCGACCTGCCGGCGGGGGTGCTGATCGCGTTCGCATTCGGCTACGGATTCGTGGTCGGCATCTGCCAGCCCATCACGATGTCGTGGATCTCGCTGATCGCCCCGCCGGGCACCCGGGGCCTGGCGATGTCGATGCGGCTGGCGGCGAACCGACTGGGGCAGACCGTGCTGCCGGCAGCGCTCGGCCTGCTGGCGGCATCGGCCGGGGCCGACGGCGTGCTCGGCGCCAGCAGCATCGTGCTGCTGGCCGCGGCCTGGTCGGGGATGGGCGTGCCGGCCGACACCGACGACATCGAACCAGACAGTGTGGAGGGGCAATGAGCGTTTCATCCTGGCAACCGCGGATTCTGCGGCCCGACGAGCGCGCCAGCATCGACCGCGGCAACGGCGCGCGCACGACACCGCTGGTGACCCGCGCCATCGGCGCGACCTCGTTCTTGAACGGTGTCACGTCCTTTGCGCCGTCGGCGGTGATCGCCCATCACAGCCACAACTGCGTCGAGAGCGTCATGGTCATCGAAGGCACCGCGATCGTCGACATCGACGGGGTGCGCACGCCACTCACCCGACACGACACGACGTTCGTGCCCGCCAACGTCCCGCACCACTTCGAGAACGCGTCGGACTCCGAGCCGATGGCGATCTTCTGGACGTACGCCTCCGCCGACGCGACCCGCCGGCTCGAGGAGGCGGACGGGCCGAGCGGCCCCTCGCGGCGCGTCGACGTCGAAGCCGATGCGGCGCCCGATCTGCACGGGTGCCGCGAGACGGCGCGCATCCGCGTGCTCCCGGGCACCGAGGACGCCTTCGAGGCGGCCGTGGCCGCGGCGGTGCCGCTGTTCCAGCGGGCGGCCGGATGCCGCAGCCTGCAGCTGCGCCGGGGCGTCGAAGAGCCCGACGTGTACCTGCTGTGCATCGAGTGGGACAGCATCGCCGACCACCTGGAGCGGTTCCGCGCGAGCGGGGAGTATGTGCAGTGGCGGGAGCGGGTCGGTGGCTTCTTCGCCGAAGCCCCGCAGGTCGTGCACGACCGGCCGGTGCTGCAGGGATTCTGAGGAGACGACGATGGACACGACTGCTTCGCCCGACGACCTGCGCGCCTTCGGCACGCGCGTGCTCGACACACTCGGCGTGCCGACGGCCGACGCCGAGCTGGTCGCCGACTCGCTCGTCGTCGCCGAGCAATGGGGACACCGCTCGCACGGCATGCTGCGGCTGCCGTGGTACGTGCAGCGGCTGCGCACCGGGCGCATCGAGGCGGTCACCCGCATCGAAGTGCTGAACGACACCGGCGCCCTGGTCAGCATCGACGGCCACAGCGGCGTCGGCCAGGTCGTGACCGCGCGGGCGATGGACCTGGCCGTCGAGCGCGCGAAGGAGCACGGCATCGGCGCGGTGGGCGTGCGCAATTCGAACCACTTCGGCACGGCCGCGTACTTCACCCGGCGGGCCGCGGCGGCCGGGTGCGCGGCGATCCTCACCACGAACGGGTCGCCGGCGATGGCGCCGTGGGGTGGCATCGACAAGGCCGTCGGCGCGAACCCGTGGTCGCTGGCCACCCCCGACGGGCAGGGGGATGCCGCCGTGCTCGACATCGCCAACACCGGCGTCGCGCGCGGCAAGATCTATGCCGCCGCCGAGCAGGGCGAGCCGATCCCCGAGGGCTGGGCGCTGGACGGGGTGGGGCATCCGACCACCGACCCCGCGGCCGCGCTGGACGGCGGGGTCGTCCTGCCGATGGCCGGCCACAAAGGGTACGCGATCTCGTTCATGATGGACGTGTTCTCGGGGGTGCTCACGGGTTCGTCATTCGGGCTGGATGTCGGCGGCCCCTGGCAGCCGGACGCGCACAGCGGCGCCGGGCACCTCGCGATCGCGATCGACATCGCGGCGTTCCAGCCGCCGGAGGCGTTCGGCGAGCGGATGACGCAGCTCATCGACCAGGTCAAGGGCGTGCGCCGGGCACCGGGCGCCGGCGAGATCCGCTACCCCGGCGAGCTCGAGAACCGCACCGCCGCCGCCGGCGGCGGCATCCACCTGCCGACCAAGACCCGCCACGACCTCGAGGCGCTCGCCGCCGACTGCGGAGTGCCGCTCGTGCTGTGATCGGCGTGCCACGATGGGGGCATGACTGACTACGACACGATCCTGGTCTCCACGCGCGGACGCGTCGGCTGGATCACACTGAACCGGCCCGAGGCGCTGAATGCGCTCAACTCCCAGGTGTGCGCCGAGGTCGTCGCCGCCGCCACCGCGTTCGACGCCGACGCCGGCATCGGCGCGATCGTGCTGACCGGCTCGGCGCGCGCGTTCGCCGCGGGTGCCGACATCAAGGAGATGGAATCCAAGACCGGACTGGACATGACGATGGGCGACCACTTCGGCGGCTGGGGGCAGTTCGCCGCCGTGCGCACACCGGTGATCGCCGCCGTGTCCGGCTATGCGCTGGGCGGCGGCTGCGAGCTGGCGATGATGTGCGACATCATCCTCGCCGCCGACACCGCCCGCTTCGGCCAGCCCGAGATCAACCTCGGCGTGATCCCCGGCATGGGCGGCACGCAGCGGCTGATCCGCGCCATCGGGTACTACAAGGCCGCCGAGCTCGTGCTCACCGGGCGGGTCATGGATGCCGCCGAGGCCGAGCGCGCCGGCCTCGTGTCGCGGGTCGTGCCGGCGGCCGAGCTGCTGGACGAGGCGTCCACCGTCGCCGAGACCATTGCCTCGAAGTCGCTGCCCTCGGTGTTCGCGGCCAAGGCGGCGCTGGATGCCGCGATGGAGACGACGCTGGCCGAAGGCCTGCGCTTCGAGAAGCAGGCGTTCGCCGCGCTGTTCGACACGCACGACCAGAAGGAGGGGATGGCCGCGTTCCGCGAGAAGCGCGCCCCCGGCTTCGAGAACCGGTAGTCCGGCCAGTCCGCCCGAGTTCGGCTTGTTGAGTCGTCGCATATGGCGGGTTGTGTCGTGTCGAACCCCGCATATGTGACGACCGAAGCGGGGCAGAGGGACGTGCACGTCGTTCGGTCGTCGCATATGGCGGACGAAACTCGCGCGAGGTCGCCATATGTGACGACTCACGTGTCGGATGTCGCGGTGCTGACGGCGGCGGATGCCTCGGCCCGCTGCGCGCGCACCACGGTCAGGCCTGCGACCGCCATCGTCAGCGCCCCGGCGATGCCGGCGACGACGAAGGTCGCGCGCGGGCCGATCAGCGCGTTCGCCGTGCCGCCCAGCGCGAGCGCGATCAGCGATGCCGTGCGCGCCAGGCCGCCCAGCGCGGCGTAGACCCGGCCGCGCTGCGCGTCCGGTGTGCGACTGGTCATCAGCGCGCCGAAGGTGGCGTTGCCGGTGCCGAAGGCGGCGACCATCACGGTCAGCAGCACGGCGTAGATCCAGAAGCTCGGCGCCAGCCCCGCACCCACCATGACCGCGGCCGCGAGACCGAAGCCGACGGTGGCGGCGCGGGCACGCCGGTGATTGTGCACGATGCGCCCGGCGATCGCCGCGCCGATCAGGCCGCCGGCGCCGGCGAAGAACTCGCTCAGCCCGTACTCCCAGTTCGATGCGTGCAGACCGTCGCGCACCAGGAACACCTCGACCGGGTTGATGCCCTCGACGAGGACGACGAACACCAGGATGGAGGCGAACAGCGGCACCAGGATCCGGTCGCGCGCGACGATGCGGATGCCGGCGGTCCAGGACGTGTCCGCCGGCGGCACAGGCACGCCCACGGGTCGGTCTTCGGCCGGTTCGACGTGCCGGCGGGTGCGGATCAGCAGCGCCGCTCCCGCCAGCACGACGTAGGTCGCCGCATCCGCCCAGAACCCCCACGCCACTTCGTCGAGCGTGACGAGGATGCCGCCGAACGCGGCGCCGACCGGTGACGCGACGGCGGTCAGGCCCTGCTGCCAGGAGATGGCATGGCCGATGTGCTCCTCGCCGACCACCCGGGGGACCAGCGCGCTCCAGGTCGGCTGCGCGAAGGCCTGGGCCACGGCGATGACGACCCCGGTGACGAAGATCATCACCGTGTTCGGGGCGAACCCGAGCGCCGCCACCGCGGCCGCCTGCACGAGCGCCGTGACGGTCAGCACGAGGCGCGAGTCCATCGTGTCGGCGACGCGCCCGGCGACGCCCATCGTCGCGATCGTCGGAATGGCCAGGGCCGCCAGGAACGCCGCCACGACCATGGCCGCAACACCCTCGTCGGCACCGCCGCCGGTGAGACCGTTGTGCAGCAGCAGAATCGCCGCGATCGAGGTCACCGCGGTCCCGGCCGTGCTCACGGCGCGCGCGATCAGCACGATCCGGGCGTCGCGAATGGCCCAGATGGAATTCTGAAGGGGACGCTTCACAGTTATGAAGGATATGCTTCGGAAATCCTTCGCGCAACTAGACTGTGGCCATGGCGGGGGACAAGGGCGAGCCGGTCGAGATCGATGATCTCGCGCAGATGCGGGCGCTCGTGCATCCCGCACGGTGGACCGTGCTGATGGCGCTCTACGACGGCGAGCCGCTCACGGCGACCCAGGCCGGTGCGCTGACCGGGCTCACACCTTCGGCCATGAGCTACCACCTGAAGCAGCTGGCGAAGATGGGACTCATCGAGCGCGCTCCGAAGTCCGACGACGGCCGCGAGCGGCCGTGGATCGCGCGCGGCAGCGGCCTGCGCATGTCGGCGCAACCCGACGAGTTCGTCGGCGGCGTGATGATGCGGCACTTGATGTCGGCGCTCACGAAGGTGATCGGCGCACCGCCGCCGAAGGACCCCGCCGAGCGCCCGTGGCCGGCCGGCTATTCGCAGACGCGCATGCGCCTGTCGAAGGAGCGTCGCAAGGAGATGCTCGCGCGCCTGCAGGAGATCGTCGACGAGTACGACAAGGACGAGGACGCGGACGCCCCCGAGGTGGACTTCTTCCTGATCCACGGCGTGCGCGTGGATGCCGTACCCGAGGCGGCGGCCGACGCCGATGTCGAGGCATCCGACGAAGACCACGCCCGCCGAACGGCATAGCGTAGACGCGAGCGAGCAGGAGAGCGGAGCAGTCAATGCCACAGCAACAGCAGGTGACCTGGATCATCGGTGCCACGTCGGGAGTGGGCCGGGCCTCGGCACTCGCGCTGGCCGGGCCGGACCGGCACCTCATTGTCAGCGGCCGCCGCGCGAACCTGCTGTCCGCGCTCGCCGACGAGGTGGCAGCGCGCGGCGGGACCGCCACGGCACTGGCGCTGGATGCCGGCGATGCGCAGGCGATGGATGCCGCCGCCGAGACCATCGCGCGGCAGCACGCGCCCGTGACCGAGCTGTTGTACTCGGCGGGACTGAACGTGCCGGCCCGGTCATGGGCCGACCTGAAGATGACGGAGTTCGAGGCGGTCGTGGCGACCAATCTCACGGCGGTCGCACGCGTCATCGCGCGGGTGCTGCCCGGGATGCGCACCGGCGGCGCGGGGCGGGTCGTGGTGATCTCGTCCTGGGCGGGCTGGACCCACGGGCGGGGCGCCGGGGTCGCGTACTCGGCGAGCAAGACGGCGCTGAAGGCGCTGACCGAGTCGCTGAACGATCAGGAGGGGCCGCACGGCATCAGCGCCTGTCTGCTGTGCCCGGGTGACATCGACACACCGCTGATCGACAATCGTCCGATCGTGCCCGATCGGGCCCAGCGCGACCGGATGCTGGCTCCCGAGGACGTCGCGCAGGCAGTCCGATTCGTCTTCGAACTGCCTCGCCATGTCTCGATCAACGAGCTCGTGATCTCACCGATCGAGAGCCACTCCTACGGACGGTGAGCCGCGCCCACCTCGTGCAGCGTCTCGACGATGATCTCTTCGGCCAGGGCCGTGGCGGCATCCCGGTCGCATCTGACCAGTGCCGCGGCCAGCGCGATGTGCCGGTCGAGCGCGGCATGGGCCAGGCCGTCGGGCGAATAGACCTGTGCGCTGGTGGCGCCGCGCAGTCGCAGCAGTGCGGCGACGGTGTCGGCGAACTGGGCGAACACCGCATTCCCGGAGCCTTCCAGGAGAAGTCGGTGCAGCTCGGCATCGGCGCGGAAGTAGCCGAACGTGTCGCGGGCTGCGAACGCACGCGCCATCTCGTCGGCGGCGCGCGCCATCGCGGCGGCGTCGTCGGGGTGCATCCGGGTCGCCGCGAAGTAGGCGGCGGCCCGCTCGATGCCCAGTCGCAGCTCGAGCAGCTCGCGCATCTGCTGCATGTAGTCCGGGCCCTGGCCGCGCCAGCGGATCACGTAGGGGCTGAGCAGGTCCCAGTTCTCACGCGGCAGCACCCTGGTGCCCCGCTGCGGGCGCGACTGGATCAGTCCGAGCGAGCCGAGCGTGCGCAGGCCCTCGCGCACCACGGATCGTGAGATCTTCAGGCGGTCGCACAGCTGCTCGGCGAAGATGATCTGCCCGACTGCCAGGTCGCCGTTGATGATGCGCTGGCCGACGTCCTCGACCACGCGCGAATGCAGATCGACGCCGCTGCTGGTGCCGGCGCGCAGGGATCCGCCGCGGGGCCGCCTGGGTCGGACGCCCTCGGCGCCACGAGTTCCGGCGGCTCGGTTCTCGGGTGAGGCGGGAGCAGTCATCCGTTCTCCGCAGCGGCGAGTTCGTACGCTTCGCGCGGCAGCTGGGTTGCCAGCTTGCCGCCGCTGATGTCGATGAGTGAGCCGGTGATGTAGGCGGCCCGGTCGGATGCCAGGAAGCAGATGAGGTCGCCGATGTCGTCCGCGCTGCCCCAGCGATGCAGCGTGAGCGTGTCCAGCAGTGCGTCCTGTTCAGGCTGCGGCAGTTCGGTGAAGTGATTCATGCTGGTGGGGATCATGCCGGGCGCGTACGCATTGACGGTGATGTCCCAGGGGCCGAGTTCGCCGGCGAGCCCGCGCGTCAGGTGCGCGACGGCCGCCTTGGAGGCCGCATAGGTGACCCCGCCCACGCGGGGGACGATCGCCGCGAAGGACGCCGCATTGATGATGCGTCCGGAACGCTGGCGCTTCATCACCGGGATCACCGCACGGCACATCAGGAATGTGCCCTTGACGTTCACATCCTGCACGAAGTCCCAGCGCGCCTCGTCGACCGTGTCGATCGGGCCGGAATCGACCACGCCGGCGTTGTTGACCAGCAGGTCGATGCGGCCCAGGCTCGCGTCCAGCTCGGCCACGATCTCGCCGATGCGTGCGGCGTCGCGCACGTCGCACGGATAGGAGCGACTGCGTGGGTCGATGGCCAGCAGCTGCCCGGTCACCTCGGCGAGGGCCTCGGTCGTGACATCCAGCGCCACCGTGATCACCCCCTCGCGGGCCAGCGTCAGACAGATCTGTCTGCCGATGCCCCGGCCGGCTCCGGTGACGATTGCGACCTTGTCGCGCAAGTCGATCTGCATGACCCCTCCAGCGATGTGGGGCGATCCGTCGCCAGCGGCGGATCGTTACCGTTTGGTTATCTGCACTGATACGTATTACTTATAGCCTAGCAACGAGGAAGACAATTGCCCAGGTGCGCTGAACGCGTACTCCTCGAGGAAAGGCTATGCAATGAAGCGCCACGTCCTATTACGAATCGCATCGGTCGCCAGCGCGACCCTCCTGACCGCAGGCGTCGTCACCGCCTGCAGCAGTGGTGGCGGCGACCAGGCGGAGGGGTCGAAGACCCTGAACGTCACGCTCGCCAACCACGTCTGGACGGAGGCGATCAAGAAGCAGATCCCCGAGTTCGAGAAGGAGAGCGGACTGAAGGTCACGCTGACCCAGCTCAGCGAGGATCAGCTCGCCGACAGCTACAAGGTGAAGCTGAACGCCGGCTCCAGTGACGTCGATGTCATGATGTACCGGCCGCTGCAGGTCGGCAAGCTGTTCGCGTCGAGCCACTACTTCGCCGATCTGACGCAGCGCGTCCAGTCCGATGCGAACTGGAACTGGAGCGACTTCCAGCCCGGTCCGGTGAGCATCACCACGTACCAGGACAAGGTCGTGGGCGTGCCGATCATCACCGAGAACGAGATCCTCTATTACCGCAAGGATCTGCTGACCAAGGCGGGCCTCGAAGTCCCGACCACGATGGACGAGCTGAAGGCGGCCGCCAAGAAGATCTCCGAGGAGAACCCCGGGGTCGCCGGCTTCGTCTCGCGCACCCAGGCCTCGGCCGGGGTCACGCAGTTCTCCGGCTTCCTGTACAGCTTCGGCGGCGACTGGATCGACAGCAACGGCAAGTCGGGTATCGCGTCGGATGCCGCCAAGAAGGCCTACGCCTACTACGGCGGGCTGCTGCGCGACTACGGCCCCGCACAGGTGAACACCGACATGAGCTGGCCCGAGGCGATGGCGATCTTCCAGCAGGGCAAGGCGGCGTTCGAGACGGACGCATCCAGCCTGTATGAGAACCTCACCAACCCGGAGAAGTCCAAGGTCGCCGACCAGGTCGGGTTCGCACCGTTCCCGGCGGGCCCCGCCGGTTCGAAGCCGTACAACGTCGCGGCGTGGGCGCTGGGCATCAACGCCAACTCGAAGAACCAGGACAACGCCTGGAAGTTCATCCAGTGGGCCACCAGCCCGAAGATGACGCTGGCCATGCAGAAGGAGGGCACGCCGAGCGCCCGCACCTCGGCATGGGACAACCCGGAGGCGACCTCGAGCTTCCCGCCGGAGCTCGCCAAAGCCATCGCTGAGAACGCGAAGAACGGCGTCGGATACGACCGGCCGCTGGTGGTCGCGGTGGCGCAGGCCCGCGAGATCGTCGGCACTCCGTTCGTGGTGGCCATCACCGGCGGTGACTCGGATGCCGCAGCCGACAAGGCCAGCACGCAGTTCGAGTCGCTGCTGCAGTCGGAGAACAAGTAGCGCCAGCGGCCGGGGTGGCGTTCTGGCGGCATCTGCCGGAACGCCACCCTTTCCGATAGCCTGCACTGGCAGTTGAACTGGATTGCGAAGTGGACAATGACCGTCACTGTGCCTGACCGGCTCCCGCCGGCCGAACGAGTCTCGCGGTGGGCGAACGATCACCGGAAGTGGCTGTTCTCGTCGCCGGCCATCATCTTCACCGTGCTGCTGATCGCCTTCCCGATCGGCTGGACCATCTACCTCAGCTTCACCGACTCGTTCGGCTCGGTGCGCGCCCCGTTCGACTTCGTCGGGTTCGACAACTACGTCACGGCGCTGACCGACACGGCGCGGTTCTGGCCGGCGGTGCTGCGCACCGTGATCTTCACGGTCGCCGCGCTGGCCTTCGAGCTCGCCGCCGGCATGTCGATCGCGTTGCTGCTGTGGCGACCGTTCAAAGCGCAGGCCATCGTCCGGGTGATCGTGCTGCTGCCGTTCGTGGCCACCCCGGTGGCGATCGCGATGATGTGGCGGCTGATCTTCGACCCGAACATCGGGTTCGCCAACCAGGTCCTCGGCTGGATCGGCATCCCGCCGCAGGCGTGGTTCTCCAGTCCCGCGACGACCCTGCCGACGCTGATCTTCGTGGATGTCTGGGAGTTCACGCCGATGATCGCGATCGTGCTGCTGGCGGGGCTGACGTCGCTGTCGGATGAGCCTGATGAGGCGGCGCGCATCGACGGCGCCAACGCCTGGCAGCGGTTCTGGTTCGTGACGCTGCCGCTGCTGCGCCCGGTCGTTCTGGTGGCGATCATGCTGCGCGCCATCGACGCGCTGAAGACCTTCGACCTGCTGTATGCGGTCAAAGGCCAGGGCGGCGGATCATTCCACGAAGCCGAGACCCTGAACATCTACGCGTACACGCTGAGCTTCCAGTACAACAGCTTCGGGCTGGCATCGGCGGTGCTGATCCTGTTCTTCCTGATGGTGCTGATCTCGATGTGGTTGCTCACCCTCCGCCGGAAGGAGAAGCCATGACCGCGACAGCTGCGACCACGGCTGCAACATCCGCGCCGCGGCGGCGCCGTCGCCGCGGCGGCTACCCGACCTTCCGGTTCGTGATGATCGCCTTCGTCGTCATCGCGTTCCTGGTGCCGCTGCTGTGGATGGTGCTGGCGTCGTTCAAGAGCAACGTCGACATCCAGGACACCAGCCAGCCGTTCAAGTTCGCGCCGATTCTGGACAACTACGCGAACGTGTTCGGCAACGACACCTACCTCTCGTTCGTGTTCAACAGCTTCTGGATCGCGTTCTGGGCGGTGCTGATCTCACTCGTCCTGGGCGTGCCGGCCGCATATGCGATGAGCCGCTTCAACATGCGCAAGTCCGCGCTGGTGGTGCTGCTGGCGCGCATCATCCCGGGGATCAGCCTGCTCGTGCCGTGGTACTTCATCTTCGCGAACCTGGGCTGGGTGGGCAGCTACGGGGTGATGATCCTCTCGCACATGTTCATCCTGATCCCGGTCAGCGTGTACATCATGATGTCGTTCTTCGACTCCATGCCGCTCGAGCTGGAAGAGGCGGGCCTGGTCGACGGACTGACGCCGATCGGCGCGTTCTGGCGCATCCTGCTGCCACTGTCGGTGCCGGGGATCGCCACGGCCGGCATCCTCTCGTTCATCTTCTCGTGGAACAACTTCATGTTCGCCCTGGTGCTGACCGGGGCCCACACCAAGACGCTGCCGGTGGCGGTGTTCGACTTCGTGTCGTACGCGAGCATCGACTGGGGTGCCATCATGGCGGCATCGACGATCATGACGGTGCCGATCATCGTGGTCGCGCTGTTCGCGCAGAAGTACATCGTGTCGGGCCTGACCGCCGGCGCGACCAAAGGCTGAGCGGCATGGCCCTCGAGCGGATGCCGGCGGTGGTCAAGGCGGCGCCGGGAGCGGACGGCGTCCGGCTGCAGAGCGTGCCGGTGCCGCAGCCGGCCGCCGGCATGGCGCTGGTGTGGGTGGCGGCCACGGGCATCTGCGGCACCGACATCCACATCGCCCGTGACGAGTATGCGCATGAGCTGGGCGTCGTGATGGGGCACGAGATCTGTGGCGTGGTCGAGTCCGCCCACGACGCGGCGCTGGTCGGTGCGCGGGTCGCGGTGGAGACCTACTTCTCGACGTGCGGGGTGTGCGACTGGTGCCGCAGCGGGCGGATCAACCTCTGCCCGCGGCGCCGGTCGATCGGCTCCTTCGAGAACGGCGGCTTCGCTCCCTGGGTGCTGGTGCCGTTGCGCAACCTGCATGTGCTGCCGGCGAGCGTCGACGGCGTCGAGGGAGCGCTCAGCGAGCCGCTCGCGTGCGTCGCGCACTGTCTGATGGATCCGCCGGTGGTCGCCGCCGGCGACCGGGTGCTGGTCACCGGTCCGGGTGCGATGGGGCAGCTCGCCGCCCAGGTGGCGGCGGCCTGCGGAGGTGTCGTGACACTGGTCGGATTGCCGCAGGATGCCGAGCGGCTGGCCGTGGCTGAGAAGCTGGGCATGCGCACCACCGCCGGCACCCCCGACGAGGACGCGTTCGACGTCGTGATCGAGTGCTCGGGCAGCGTCGGCGGCGCGCGCACCGCGCTGGCTTCGGCACGCCGCGGGGCGCGCTATGTGCAGGTCGGGATCTTCGGCCGTGAGGTCGAGCTGCCGTTCGACCTCGTGCTCTACAAGGAACTCGTGGTCTCGAGCGGCTTCGCCTCGACGCCGACGTCGTGGCGCCGGGCGATGACGCTGATCCGGGACGGCGCGGTGGAGCTGGCGCCGCTGGTGACGAGGTCCGTGCCGTTGGACGAGTGGGCAGCCGCCTTCGAGGCGGCACGCACCGGCGCGGGCATCAAGACAGTGATCGTCCCGTAGCCGGCGGTGTCGCATCTGCCGGCGCCTGCGCTACCCGAGCCGGCTCGACCCGAGCAGCGCGAAAAGACCGTTCCGGGCGCGACGTCGAAGTCGACGCCGCGCAGCACGTGCAGGTCCTGGAACGACTTGTGGATGCCGCGGACTTCGATCGCTGCTGCAGTCATGATCCCTTCTCCCCGCCTTCGTCCTCAGCGCGCGCGATCGCGTCGTTCAGGCGCTTGCGCTCCTTGCTCACCCACGAGTCCTCGGCGTAGTTCGCCAGGAATTCGGTCGCGAACTCGACAGGATCGTCGCCGACGATCGTGCGGATCGGCGTATGGTCCGCGGCGGCCTGCTCGAACAGGTCGGCCAGGTCCTCCAGCATCCGGATCAGAGTGTCGCTCTTCGTGATCGCGCCGGTGTACATCACGTAGCGTGCGACGCCCTCGGCCGCGGTGCGGTACCCCGCAGGGAGCGCCTTCACGCGCGCCTTGTATGCCTTGAACCGCCGCTTGTCGCCGAAGTCGCCGACGATCTTCTCGATGAAGTTGCTCATCGCTTCTCTCCTTGTGTGTCGTCGCTGTGCCTGTCATCACTGTGTTCGTCAGCACCGTGTTCGTCAGCACCGCGGAGCTGTTCCAGGTGGTCCGCGAGGAAGCTCCACGTCGTCCAGAACTCCGCCAGCTGTGCGTGACCCTGCTCATTGAGGGTGTAGACCTTGCGCGGCGGGCCCTTCTCGGACGGCACCTTCTGGACGTCGACGAGCCCGCGCTGCTCGATCCGGATCAGGAGTGCGTAGACCGTGCCCTCGGCGATGTCGGCGAAGCCCTGGTCGCGCAGCCATGCCGTGATCTCGTATCCGTAGGCCCGGCGACGCGCGAGGATGGCGAGGACGATGCCCTCGAGCACTCCCTTGAGCATCTCGGTGGCCTGCTTGCCCATCGGCGCCTCCTGCTACTCAGTGATGGTGACTACTGGTAGACAGTAACACTGAGTAGCAGTAGATAGCAAGACTGAGTACCGGGGTTCCGACAGTCTTCGAAGCGAGGATGCGGCAGCCGTCAGAGGGGCTCGGCGACCGGGCGGGCGTCGTCGAAGTCGCCCGAATTGCGGCGCATCTGAGCGATCAGTGCGACGAGCTGCTCGGTCTGGTCACGACTGAGCTCGGGCTGCTCGAACACCTCGCCGTTCAGCGCGGCGGTCGCACGCCGCGACAGGTCGCGCCCCGACTCGGTCAGCGCGATCACGGTCGCGCGGCCGTCCTCGGGGTGCGGCTCGCGCCGCACGTGCCCGGACGCTTCGAGCCGGTCGACGGTGTTCGTCACGCTGGTCGGGTGCACCTGCAGACGGGCGGATGCCGACGCCATCGGCATCCGCCCGTCACGCGTGAAGCTCAACAGCGTGAGCAGCTCGTATCGCGCGAAGGTGAGCTTGAAGGGCTTGAGGGTCGACTCCACGCGCGCGAGCATCAGCTGCTGCGCGCGCATGATCGAGGTGACGAGGGTCATGCCGGGTGCGGCATCCGTCCACCCGTGCGCGAGCCATTGCCGTCGCGCCTCGGCGATCGGGTCGACGGGGAGTCGTTTCACGCGAGCCACAAGAACCTCCCGGATTCGGCTTCAACGCTAGTCGGTTCGCCACGCTGGTTTCCGACGACGCGGTGGGCTGAATAGACTCGAACACGACGAAGGAGAGCTATGAAGATCGTCGTCCTGGTCAAGGAAGTCCCGGATACCTATGGGGACCGCAAGCTGAACCTCGAGACGGGGTTGGCCGATCGCGCCGCGAGTGAGCCGGCGCTCGATGAGATCGGCGGGCGCGCCCTGGAGGTGGCCCTGTCGTTTGCGGGCAAGAACGACGGTACCGAGGTGGTGGTGCTGTCGATGGGTCCGGAATCGGCGCAGGCCACAATCCGCAAGGGACTGGCGATGGGTGCCGCCTCGGCGGTGCAGATCGTGGATGAGGCTCTGGCCGGGGCCGACCTGGGACTTTCGGCCGAGGTGCTGGCTGCAGCGATCCGCGAGGTCGGCTTCGACCTGGTGATCACCGGCAACCAGTCCACGGATGGTTCCGGCGGGGTGATGCCGGCGATGCTGGCCGAGCTGCTGGATGTGCCGCAGGCGACGGCGTTGAACTCGGTCGAGATCACCGAGTCCGCGGTGTCAGGTGAGCGGGCGATCGATGGCGGCACGGCGGTGGTTTCGGCGAGCCTGCCGGCGGTGATCTCGATCACGGAGCGGCTGCCCGATGCCCGGTTCCCGAACTTCAAGGGCATCATGGCGGCCAAGAAGAAGCCGTACGAGGTGAAGTCGCTCGCCGATCTGGGCATCGACGCCGAGGATGCGGCCGCAGCCCGGTCGATCATGGTCGCCGTCAGTGAGAAGCCGCCGCGTTCGGCGGGTGTGAAGATCGTCGACGAGGGCGATGCGGGCACGCGGCTCGCCGAGTTCCTGATTTCGAACCGACTGGCGTGAGGTGACGGTGATGGCTGATTTCGCTGCAGATTCGATCCTGGTGCTGCTGGACGTGACCCCGTCCGGGCAGCTCGCCAAGTCTTCCGCGGGCCTGCTGGGTGCCGCATCCGGTGTCGGCACACCGGTGGCGCTGGTCGTCGGCGACGCCGCGCTGGCCGATGACGCGGCCGCCCTGGGCGCGGCCCGAGTGCTGGTGGCAAGCCCCGGCGAGGGCCTGACGGTGCCGGTGGTGGACGCCCTGGCCGCCGCGGCGGAGCTGGTGGGCCCGGACGCGATCCTGATCTCGCACTCGGTCGACGGCCGTGACGTCGCGGGCCGGTACGCGGCCCGCACCCGGTCGGCGCTGGCCATCGACGCGGTCGGCGTCGCGCGCGACGACGAGGGCATCACGGCGCAGCACTCCGTCTACGGCGGCATGTTCACGGTGGACTCGGCGGCGACGTTCGGGGCCCCCGTGATCACGGTGCGTCAGGGAGCGGTGGATGCCCGTGCCCAGGCGCAGCCGGTGGCCGCAGAGACGCTTCAGGTGCCGGCGTCGGGCCGCAAGGCTGCCGTGGTGGAATCGGTTGCGGAGTCGACCGAGACCTCGTCGCGGCCCGAGCTGCGCGGTGCGGCGAAGGTCGTCTCGGGCGGTCGCGGACTGGGCTCGGAAGAGAAGTTCGCCCTGGTCGAAGACCTCGCCGACGTGCTGGGTGCCGCAGTCGGCGCCTCGCGCGCTGCCGTCGACGCCGGTTACGTTCCGCAGGCGCATCAGGTCGGTCAGACCGGCGTGTCGGTCAGCCCGCAGCTGTATGTCGCTCTGGGAATATCCGGTGCGATCCAGCACAAGGCCGGCATGCAGACCGCCAAGACGATCGTCGCGATCAACAAGGACGGCGACGCGCCGATTTTCGACATCGCCGACTTCGGTGTCGTCGGCGATCTGTTCACGATCGTGCCGCAGTTGATCGAGGCACTCAAGGCGCGGAAGCAGTAGCGGTGGCGACGTACCCGCGCACGATCCGCCGTGGTCTGCCCCGGATCCCCGGTGGGGAGCCCTGGCCCGCCGGCGGAGGAGTGGATGCCGCCGCCGACGACCCGGCAGACGAAGCGGTCGCCGCGGCCGAAGCCGTCGCCGCCCCGGTGTCTGCGGCTGCCGCCCCGGCCGCCCCGCGAGCGGAGCGAGTCGAAATGACGCCCGAGCCGCCGACCGCGGTGGTCGCTGAGGTCGTGGCGGCCGATGTCGTTCCGACTCCGCGCGCAATGACCGAGGGCGTCGTGCTGCGCCGTGGCCTGCCCCGCGTACCCGGTGGGGAGCCTTGGCCGCCCGCCGGCGCGGCCGCCGCATCAGCGTCCGGCGTTGCCGAGCAGGTCGCGGACCAGGCCGCCATGGCACCGCAGGCCGCGGCCCTGATCCCGGACGCTGTGCCGGGGGCTCCTGCCTCGAACGAGGCCGCTGCGTCGGCAGTCGCGACCTCTACGAGCGCTGAGCCGGCGCCGGCGGCAGCCGTCGCACCGTCGGCGGCTGTCTCGGGTGTCGCCCTGCGCCGTGGCCTGCCGCGCGTTGCCGGCGGCGAGCCCTGGCCGTCCGCGGGTGCGGCACCGTCAGCGGCTGTGGGCGCCGCGCTGGCGCCGCCCGCTCCCGCAGCCGCACCGGCGCCGCCCGCGGTCGCAGCCGCAGCGGCGGCGACACCGGCTGCAGCGCCCGTTGCTGCGCCGGAGGCCGGGAAGCCGTCCGTCCGCCGCGGTCTGCCGCGCCCGGGCACCCCCGCACCGGCCCCGTCCACCGCAGCGTCCGTCGCCGCCCCTGCGCCGGAGGCCGGGAAGCCGTCCGTCCGCCGCGGTCTGCCGCGCCCGGGCACCCCCGCACCGGCCCAGCCCGCTGCGGCGCCCGCCGCCTCCGCACAGCCCGCCGCCGCGGCATCCACGCAGCCCGTACGCGCGGCATCGGCCGCCGTCGCGGCCGTGGCGCCTGCCGAGCTGGCGCCGTTGCCGTTCCAGCGCACCGTGTTCCCTGGAGCCGGGGCCACGCGCTGGGAGGCGGACCGGGCCCGCACGATCGGCACCCGCAACGGCCCGCTGACCCCGCCGGAGCCGGAGCGGATCGGGCCGTTCACCCGGGGCCAGTGGGCCGGTGCGGTCATCGTCGCCGGTGCCGGCCTGCTGTTCGCGGCGGGCATGGTCGTGCTGCTGGTGCGCTGGTTTCTCAGCCTGGACTTCATGCAGGACTTCCTGACCGCCTACCCGGGCGCATACGCGCTACCGGCGGCGGCGCCGGTCGGATTCGGGGCGTGGCTGAACTGGCAGCACTTCCTGAACATCTTCTTCATGGTGCTGATCATCAGGTCCGGCCTGCGGGTGCGCAACGAGAAGCGCCCGAGCGTGTTCTGGAGTCCGAAGATCAACCCGGCCCGCAAGATCAGCCTGTCGCTGTGGTTCCACCAGTCCCTGGACATCCTCTGGCTGGTCAACGGGATCGTGTTCGTGGTGCTGCTGTTCGTTTCGGCGCAGTGGATGCGGCTGGTGCCGACCAGCTGGGACGTGTTCCCGAACGCGATCTCGGCGGGTCTGCAGTACCTGTCGCTGGACTGGCCGATCGAGGACGGCTGGGTCACCTACAACAGCCTGCAGCAGCTGGCCTACTTCGCCGTCGTGTTCCTGGCCGCCCCGCTGGCGGCGATCACCGGCGTGCGGATGAGCGGGGTGTGGCCGAAGAACGCGAAGACGCTGAACCGGATCTATCCGGTGGAGTGGGCGCGGGCGGTGCACTTCCCGACGATGATCTTCTTCGTGCTGTTCATCATCGGGCACGTCACCCTGGTGCTGACGACCGGGGCGCTGCACAACCTGAACAGCATGTTCGCCGCCAACGGCGGCGACAGCTGGGTCGGGTTCTGGTTCTTCATCGGTGCGATGGTCATCGTCGCGATCGGCTGGGTCGCCGCGCGGCCCATGATCCTGGCCCCCATCGCCCGGCTGTTCGGCAAAGTCAGCGGCAGCTGAGCGCACCCCGCGCCCTGCCGCGTGCGGGGCCGGCGTCGGTTCGTCGCACGTGGCGAGCGGGGAGCCGGCGAACCGGCCATATGCGCCGGCCGAAGCCCGAGCCCCGCAGCTGGGCCCCGCACTGAGTCGTCACAAATGTCGGGTTCTGTGCTGGCCGACCCACCATATGCGACGACCGAAGCCTGGGCCTTGCAGCTGAGTCGTCACGAATGCAGGGTTCCGAGCCCGCGCACCGGCCATATGCGACGACCGAAGCTCGGCGCATCGCGAAAGTTC
Source organism: Microbacterium kribbense (assembly GCF_039537285.1). Taxonomy (NCBI): domain Bacteria; kingdom Bacillati; phylum Actinomycetota; class Actinomycetes; order Micrococcales; family Microbacteriaceae; genus Microbacterium; species Microbacterium kribbense. Next base: position 206,536 of record NZ_BAABAF010000002.1, read on the forward strand.
GTGGCGCCGCGGGCCGCCCCACTGGGGGGATAACCCGAACCGAGGTCTGCAGGTCGCCACGCTGTGCCGCAGGACAGGGCACCCTAGCGTTGAGTCATGACCACAATCTCGCGCTCCGGTACGCCGCGCCTGTACACGCCGACCCGGCTGCTGGGTGCCATCGCCCAGCTCGCCGTCGTCGGCGTTGTCTGGTCGGGCGTCTTCATCCTGATGTTCCCGCTCATAGGCGCCGGACTCGGCCTGATTCCCGTGATCGGCATCGGCCTGCTGCTGCTGGTCGGCGTGGTCTATGCGCTGTTCGCGTTCGGCTGGCTCGAAGTGGCCCGCGTCGACGGGCTCTACGGCTTCGGCCTCGCACCCCGCCGGCTGCGCACCAGCGGGCGGCCCGGATTCACGGGCTATCTGCGCACGCTGTGGCTGCAGCTGATCGATCCGTCGATGTGGCGCGCGATCGCACACGCCGCCATCGCCACCGTGCTCGGCTGGGCGACCCTGTCGCTGCTGAGCGTGCTCGGCTCGGGCATCGCGCTGCTGTTCTCACCGCTGCTGCACGGCCAGGCCCGCGCGATCCCGCTGCAGGGCACCGGCTTCGACATCTCGCCGGCGTGGGCGCTGCCGGCCGGCGTCATCGCCATCGTGATCGCGCTCGCACTGCTGGCCGGGGTCGGCATCGTGCACGGCATCATCGCCCGGGCGATCCTGGTGCCCTCACGCGAGGCGCAGCTGGCCGACGCCGCCCGCACCTCGCAGGTGCAGCGCGCCGGTGCCGTGCGCGCCGCCGACGTCGAGCGCACCCGCATCGAACGCGATCTGCACGACGGCGTCCAGCCCCGGCTGGTCTCGCTCGGGATGACGCTGGGCATGGCCCAGCAGAAGATCGACGACGACCCGGCCGCGGCCAAGGCGCTCATCGCCGAGGCGCACACGTCCACCAAGGCGGCCATCACCGAACTGCGCCAGCTCGCCCGCGGCATCCACACGTCCGTGCTCGATGATCGGGGCCTGGATGCCGCACTCTCGGCGCTGGCGGCCCGCTCACCGATCCCCGTGGCGCTGGATGCGCGCATCCAGACCCGATGCAGCCCGCAGGCCGAGGCGGCCGTCTACTTCGTGATCGCCGAGTCGCTGACCAATGCGGCCAAGCACTCCCGGGCGGCGGAATGCCGCGTGACGGTGCGCCAGCGCGAAGGCGGCATCCTCTGGGCGCGGATCGAGGACAACGGCATCGGCGGCGCCACGGTCGTCCCCGGCGGCGGTCTGGACGGACTGTCGAACCGGGTGCTGGGCGTGGGCGGAACGTTCCGGCTGGACAGTCCCGCCGGCGGTCCGACGAGTGTGGAGGTGAGCGTGCCATGCGCATTCTGATCTGCGAGGATTCCGTGCTGCTGCGCGAGGGTCTGGTGCGGCTGCTCGAGGATGTCGGTCACAAGGTCGTCTCGGCGCTGCCGGATGCCTCGGGGCTGGATGCCGCCATCGCGGCCTCCGCGCCGGACCTGTGCATCCTCGACGTACGACTGCCCCCGACCCGCACCGATGAAGGCATCCGGGCCGCGCTGCGCGTGCGACAGGCCCGGCCGGACCTGCCGATCCTGGTGCTGTCGCAGTACGTCGAAGAGCGCTACGCGTCCGACCTGATCGCCGGCCGCGGCGGGGCACTGGGCTATCTGCTCAAGGACCGGGTGGCCGACGTCGCCGAGTTCGTGCAGACCGTGGAGCGGATCGCCGCGGGCGCCACCGTGTTCGACCCCGAGGTCGTCGCGCAGCTGCTGGGGCGTCGCAGCTCGGACGAGCGCATGCAGCGCCTCACCGACCGCGAATCCACCGTCCTCGCGCTGATCGCCGAGGGCAAGTCCAACCAGGCGATCGCGCAGGCGCTGTTCGTCACTGAAGGCAGCGTCGAGAAGCACATCACGTCGCTGTTCCAGAAGCTCGATCTTGAGCCCGACGAGTCGGGCAACCGGCGGGTGCTGGCAGCGCTCGCCCACATCGCACACAGCGGCGACGCGCCGCAGACGGGAGAGAACCGATGAGCACCACCAGCAGCCCGCGTTCGGGATCGGGCCGGGTCGTCGCGACTCTGGCCATCGTGTTCGGGGCGATCATCGCCCTGGGCACGGTGGGGTCGGCGGCGGCATCCACCCTCACCTCGGCCGCCGTGGCGGACAGCAGCCGCACGATCGCCGTCGACGGCGTCGATCGGCTGAGCCTTGACCTGTCGGCAGGGCAGATGCGCGTCGAGTTCGCCGACGTCGAGCAGGCCGAGCTGTCGGTGACGGCGGGCGTGAGCGCGCAGCGGTGGACGCTGCGCCGTGATGGCGACGAGCTTGTCGTGCGCACCCCGCAGGGCCTGTTCGGATGGAGTGGATGGGGGAGCTGGGGCATGTGGGGCGGCCACGGCTACGGCGACGCCGTGCTGCGGTTGCCGCACGCGCTGGCCGGGATGGACGCCGATCTCGGGATATCGGCCGGCACCCTGACCGTCGCCGGCGACTTCGGCACCCTCACGACGACGCTCGGCGCCGGAGCGCTGCGCGTGAGCGGCTCGGCCCGTGAGGTGTCCGCCGACATCAGCGCCGGCCGCGCCGACCTGACGCTGGCCGACGTGGGCACTGGGGACCTTCAGATCAGCGCGGGGCAGCTGAACGCGACGCTGACCGGCTCGCAGCCGCAGCACCTCGCGCTGCGCGCGAGCGCCGGGTCGATGGATGTCGGCGTGCCCGCCGGCGACTACGCCGTGACCGAGCACACCTCGGCGGGGTCGTTCGAGAACCGGATCGGGTCGACGCCGGGGGCGGGCAGCGCCGTGCAGGTGGATGTCTCGGCCGGCCGGATCGTGCTTGAGCGAGGCGGTCGTTGAGCGTGGCCGGTCGTTGAGCGAAGGAGCGCAGCAAACGAGTCGACACGCAGCGGGTATGCGTTTCGACTCGCTCCGCTCGCAGGGAGACCGGTAGCGCGGCCGGTCAGGAGCCGCTGCGGCCGCCTTCGTGCCAGACCTCTTCGGCGCCCGCGGCGTAGCCGAGGTCGTACGCCTCGTCGGCGCCGAGGCGGAACATGTCGCGCTCGGCCGGCCGCACGATCGAGCGGGCGCCGGGCAGGTCCACGTCGCCGACCAGGTCGGCACGGCCGCGCACGACGGCGACCGGCAGGCGCGACGCCTTGCCCTTGACCAGGTCGGCGGCGGATGCCAGCTCGTCGGCCGTGCACGGCATCGTGACCACCAGCGGCCGACCCTCGGCATCCGACTTCCCGCGCAGGTCCTCGAAGACCCGCACGCCGCCGGCGCCGATCGCGGTGTCGGTCTGTCCCTCGCGCCAGGCGCGGCCCAGCGTGTCCGAGACGATCACGCCGACCCGGACGCCGAGCAGTTCGCGCAGTCCTGCGGCGATCGCGCGGGCGGACGCATCCGGATCTTCGGGCAGCAGCAGCACGGTGCCGTGCGGTGTGTTCGAGGCATCCACCCCGGCCGCGGCCGAGACGATGCCCAACCGGTTCTCGACGATGCGGGTGACGTGTCCCGACTCGGAGGTGCGGGTGGCGACCGTGCGCACCGTCTCGGCAGTGATCGCCGCTTCGCGGTCGGATGCCTCGATGATGCGGCCCTCGGCCTTCGAGACGATCTTCGAGGTCACCACGAGGATGTCGCCGTCCGCGAGCGCCCCGGCCGCGGCGTCGGCGATGACCTGCACGAGGTCGTCACCGGTGCGGATCTCTGCGATGCCCGCAAGGGCCCAGATCTGCAGCACGTCAGCGGACGAATCGAACCTCGGTGAGCTGTTCGCCCAAGAACGGCTCGGTGTGCCGGGCGCCGTCGAGGGTGAACCCGTTGCGCAGGTAGAACCGGTGCGCGCGCGGGTTGTCTTCGGCGACCCAGAGGTACAGCGGCTCGACCGACTCGACCGCGGCGTCGAACAGGCGCTGGCCGAGGCCGGTGCCGTGCCAGGCGCTGAGCAGGTAGATGAAGTAGAGCTCGCGATTGCGGGGGGCATCCCGATCGCGGGCGGGGCCGGAGCCCACGAACCCCACGATCTCGCCGTCCACGAGCGCGGCGCTCATGTGGAACTCGGGGCCCTGCACGGCCCAGTTCGTCCACAGCTCGGCCATGCGCTTGGGTGAGATCTTCTCCAGCGCGGCCTTGCTGATCAGGTGATCGTATGTCTCGTGCCAGCAGGTGGCGTGCACCCGGCCGAGGGCCTCGGCGTCCACGTCCCGGACCGGACGGACGACGATGTCGGTCTGCAGTTCGGCTTCCATGGCCAGACTCTACGCGGCCTGCGTGCCAGGGGGAAATCGAGGCGCAACGGGCCGTGATGGATGGGACGCATGGGCCGCGAGGCGCGGTGCTGCTGGGTCGGGCGGTCGCGGTGTCGACTGGGATAGTTTACTACTCTGATTCACTGCCACATCCGATGATGAGTACGAGTGCTTCTGCACAGGCAGGTACTGAATGTGCGTTATCCACAGCTATCGGGCAAGGATCGGCGATGGCAGATTGGATGTCGGAGGCCAGTGCCACAATCGTAGTTATGAACGAGGCAATCGGCACCTTGGACGGCATCCGCGAACAGCTTGCGGTGCTGGTGTCGAGCGCGTTCGATTCCGGTGCGATGCATCACTCCGCTGAGGCGGAGCTGTTGGAGGCGCTGCGTGCGGCGGGTGATCTGCAGCGGCTGGTGGATGCCGTGCTCGTGGAGGGGGTCGCCGAGATCGCCGAGCGTTCCCGGCAGCGTGACCGGAGTGAGCGGTTGTCGACGAGAATGGGCTGTCACAACGTGAACGAGCTGGTGCAGCGGGTGACCCGGTGCTCACCGCAGGCGGCGGGGCGGCTCGAGCTCGCCCAGCGTGCGGTCGGGGTGGATTGGGACCCGATCGACGGAGAGGCGATGCCGGCGAGGCTGCCCGCGATCCGGGTGGCGCTGCGCGACGGTGAGGTCGGGGTCGACGGTGTGGTCGCCGTTGCGAAGCCGATGCTGGGCATGCGGGACCGGGTGGAGCGGACCAAGGTGCTGGCCGCCGATGCGGCGATTGCGGCATTCGCACGGGGTGCCGGTCCGGATGGTGAGCCGCCGGCATGGGCGGACCTGCTCGCCGTGCAGGCGATGGTGTGGGCGTGTGCGCTGGACCCGGACGGTGACGAGCCGCGGGATCGGGATGCGGGCTTGGACCGGTTCTTCACGATGGGCAAGGCCCGGCCCAATGGAATCACCCCGTTCCGTGGCGGGGCGACCCCCGAAGTCGCCGCCCAGCTGCAGCGCATCATGGATGCTTCCATTTCTCCGCATGTGCAGGGTGTGCAGTTCGCCGAATCAGATGGTGGCGGTGTCGGCAGTGATGAGGATGACGGTGCCTGGGTGGATCAGCGCACCCGGTCGCAGAAGCAGCATGACGCGCTCGCGTCGGCGCTGTTCGCGGCTGCGGCATCCGGCGAACTGCCCACGATCGGGGGTGCCGCGCCGACGGTGATCGTCACGGCGTACGCCGCGGATCTTGCCCGCGGGTCGGGTTGGGCGTTTCTGGAAGGCACCGCCGAGCCGATCTCGATGGCCGCCGCGACCCATCTCGCCTGTGCGGGGGCGATCCAGCGGGTGGTGCTGAATGAGGACGGCCGGATCGTGCAGCTGGGCAACCTGGAGCGGGTCTTCAACGCACATCAGCGCCGGGCGATCACCCTGCGTGACGGCGGGTGCATCATCCCCGGGTGCGGCATCCCGGCAGGGTGGTGTGAGATCCACCATGTGCAGGAGCACGCCCGCGGTGGACCGACGCACACCGACAACGGGGTGCTGCTGTGCTGGGGGCATCACCGGTTCATCGACACCGGACCGTGGCAGATCCGCATGCGCGAGGGAGTGCCCGAGATCCGCGGGCCCGCGTGGTTCGATCCCGCGCAGCGCTGGCGACGCGTCACGAAATCCAAGACCCGTCTGCTGCGGTTGCTGCAGCCGGCATGAGTGCGGGCGAGTGCCCCTCGGCAAACAGATCCTGTCCACCCGCCAGGACCCCTGCGGCTGTGCGCACCAGCGCGACGCGGCCAGTACTCTGACAAGAGTGAATGTCATCTGGCGGACCATCCTGGTGCATCTGCGGGCGCGATGGCGGGTGCGCCGCGGGCGAAGCCTGCCGATGACCGGTGTCAGCAGCATCCGACTGACCGCGCTGCCGACCGACCTCGACATCATGCGGCACATGAACAACGGCCGCTACCTCTCGCTGTTCGACCTGGGGCGCTGGGATCTGCTGGTGCGCTCGGGCATGTGGGATGCCATGCACGGGCACGGCTGGTACGCCGTCGTGGGGTCCGAGACGATCACGTTCCGCAAGTCGCTGCGGGCCTGGCAGCGCTTCGACATCCAGTCGCGGGTCGTCGGCTACGACGACCGGTCGGTGTACATGGAGCACCGTGCCGTCGTCGACGGCGAGATCTACGCGCGCGCCGTCGTGCGGGCGCGCCTCATGCGGCGCTCGGGTGGCGCCCTGCCGCACGAAGAGCTGTTCGCGGCGATGGGGCAGCCGGACGGGCTCGCCGACCTCGAACCCTGGATCACCGACTGGGCAGAGGCGTCTCGGCTGCCGGGCACCAAGCGGCCCGCGCCGAGCATCTGGGCGTAGCCGTCAGTCCGCGCCGCTCACCGGGACGCGAAGGCGTCGCGCAGCGCGGCCCGGACGGTGAGGATGCCGGTACGCGCGGACGTCGACCGCCGCGCGGCGGTGAACAGTTCGCGCGTAGGCGCGCCGGGCAGCTCGACCAGCCGGGCCGTGGGAGCGGCCCCGGCCCACACCAGGTCCGGCAGCAACCCCACCGCGTGCCCCGCCGTGATCAGGCGCACCTGTGCGGTGAGGTCGGCGATCTCGAACCGCACATCGGGCTCGAAGCCCGCCGCGCGGCACTGCTCGCTCGCCCAGCGCCGGGCGGCGGTGCCCCGCGGCTCCATGACCCAGGCCCGCTCGGCCAGCTCCACCAGCGCGCCCACGCCGTCGCCCGGCGGCAGCGCGATCCGGATCGGGTCGTGCCCGATCGTCTCCCGGTCGAGGTCGGCGCGATGCGCGCGCGCCGAGCCCGGATACTGCTCGGCGATGACCAGGTCGAACCGGCGTGCCGACAGCTCGAACAGCCCCTCTTCGGGCGGCACCTCGGCGACCTCGATGCGCAGCGTCGGCGCCGTCATCGCCAGCAGCGTCAGGGCGCGCGCGAGGATCGCCTGCGCCGCCGTCTGCATCACGGCGATCCGCACGGGCGCGGCGCCCGGCTGCAACCGCTCCAGATCGCCACGCGCCTGCTCGTCCAGCTCGAGCGCCCGCGCCGCGTGCGCCGCCAGCAGCCGGCCGTGCTCGGTCAGCCGCACGCCGCGCCCGTCCGGTTCGATCAGCGGTACCCCCGCCTCGCGCTCCAGCAGCGTGAGCTGCTGCGAGATCGTCGACGGGCTGTAGGCCAGCGCCTCGGCCACGGCGGCGAGGCTGCCGCGCAACGCGAGCTCGTGCAGCATCCGCAGCCTGCGCAGCTCGAACACGTCGCCTCCTCAGGGATCACATCGAGAAAGTCGATGCAGAAGCATCATAGATCATCACTATTCATAATGGTTCGGATGGCGCAGACTGGAAGTGTGATCCACGATGAGGTGCAGTCTGGGAACGACCAGGCGGGAGTGCAGATGACGGACGAAACGCTGCCGGAGATGGCCCACGAGGCTGTCGCGCTGGCACAGCGCTGGGTGAACGAATCGGCGGCGGTCGAGGTCGACCCCGCTGCGAGCCGACTGGCCGGCGTACTGCAGGATGAGAACGGACTGCCGTTCACGGTCGGATTCGTCGACGGCGTGATGCGCCCCGAGTCCCTGGCGGCGGCGGCATCCAATCTGCGCCGCGTCGCACCCCTGGTGCCCGCGTTCCTGCCCTGGTACCTGCGCGCCGCGGTGCGCCTGGGCGGATGGGTCGCACCGGTGCTGCCCTACCCGGTGGTGCCGATCGCACGGCGGGTGCTGCGCAACATGGTCGGCCACCTGATCGTGGATGCGCGTCCCGAAAGGCTCGGCGCGGCGCTGCAGAAGCTGCGCGGCAGCGGCCACCGCCTGAACCTGAACCTGCTCGGCGAAGCCGTGCTCGGCGAAGCCGAGGCGGCACGCCGGCTCGAAGGCATCCATGAGCTGATCCGCCGGCCCGACGTGGACTACGTGTCGGTGAAGGTCTCGGCCATCGCCAGCCACATCTCGATGTGGGCGTTCGACGAGGTCGTCGACACCGTCGTGGAGCGGCTCACCCCGCTGTACCTGACCGCGCTCGGTGACAACACCTTCATCAACCTCGACATGGAGGAGTACCACGACCTCGGTCTGACCATCGCGGTGTTCACCCGCATCCTCGACGACCCGCGGCTCGCGCAGTCCCGTGCCGGCATCGTGCTGCAGTCGTACCTTCCCGACGCGCTGCCGGCACTGGACCGGCTCACCGCCTGGGCGCAGCAGCGGATGGCCGCCGGGGGCGCCCGCATCAAGGTGCGCCTGGTCAAGGGCGCGAACCTCGCGATGGAGCATGTCGACGCCGTGATGCACGGCTGGCCGCAGGCGCCCTACCGCACCAAGCTCGACACCGACGCGAACTACCTGCGCTGCCTCGACGCCGCGATGCAGCCCGAGCGCACCGCCGCAGTGAAGCTCGGCGTGGCCGGGCACAACCTGTTCGGCATCGCCTACGCGTGGCTGCTGGCCGGGCGGCGTGGCGTGCGCGACGGCGTCGAATTCGAGATGCTGCTGGGCATGGCGCAGGGGCAGGTCGAGGCCGTCTCCCGCGAGGTGGGCCCGGTGCTGCTGTACGTGCCGGTGGTGCGGCCGAACGAATTCGACGTCGCGATCAGCTATCTGGTGCGGCGGCTGGAAGAGAACGCGTCCACCGATAACTTCCTCTCCGCGGCCTTCGAGCTGCACGAGGACGTCTCGCTGTTCCAGCGCGAGCGCGGCCGGTTCGAAGCCGCGCTGGAGCGTGCCGCGGACCCGGCGCTGCACACCGGGCCGCTGCGCACTCAGGACCGTGCCGACGAGGCAGTGCCTGCGACCGGTCCGCGCGCGGCGGCGCGGATGCTGCGCGACGTGCCGTCGACACAGGACGACTCGCTGACCGAGGCCGTGCTGGGCATCGCCCGCTCGGCGTCGCTCGAAGACGGCGACCCGTCGGGCACCGAGGCCCTCGCCTCGGTCGGTGCGGAACGGGACTTCGGCGGCGACCGCTTCGTCGAGACCGCGGTGTTCTCCCCGCGCGAGACCGGTGTGACCGCCGTCGGCGCCCCCGGGTTCCGCAACACCCCCGACACCGACCCGGCGCTGCCGGAGAACCGGGCGTGGGCGGGAGAGATCCGCACGCGCATCGAGACCTCCACCGCCGGTGACGCCACCATCGCGGCGGCCCGCGTCGTCGACACCGACACCCTCGATCGCATCATCGCGACGGTGCGGGATGCCGGTGCGGCATGGGGCGCACGGCCTGCGGCCGACCGCTCCGTGATCCTGCAGGCCGCCGCCCGGGCGCTCGAGGCGCACCGCGGCGAACTCATCGAGGTCGCGGCATCCGAGACCGGAAAGGTGCTCTCCGAAGGCGACATCGAGGTCAGCGAGGCCGTCGACTTCGCGAACTACTATGCCGCCTGCGCGCGCGAACTCGACCGGGTCGGCGGCGCGGTGTTCGAGCCGTCGAAGGTCACCGTGGTCACGCCGCCGTGGAACTTCCCGATCGCCATCCCCTCCGGCGGCGTGCTCGCCGCGCTCGCGGCCGGCTCGGGCGTCGTGTTCAAGCCCGCGCCGCAGGCCCGGCGGTGCGCGGCCGTCGTGGCCGAGGCGCTGTGGCAGGCCGGCATCCCCCGCGACGTGCTCGTACTCGTCGACATCGACGAGGGCGGCCTGGGTCGTCAGCTGATCACGCACCCGGACGTCGACCGGGTGATCCTCACCGGGTCGTGGGACACCGCGGCGCTGTTCCGCTCGTGGCGACCCGACCTGCCGCTGCTGGCCGAGACCAGCGGCAAGAACGCGATGATCATCATGCCGTCCGCGGACCTCGACCTGGCGGCATCCGACCTCGTCAAGAGCGCGTTCAGCCATGCCGGGCAGAAGTGCTCGGCGGCGTCGCTGGCCATCCTGGTCGGCCCGGTCGGGCATTCCGAGCGATTCCGCCGGCAGCTGATCGACTCGGTCCAGTCGTTGCGCGTCGGCCCGCCGTCGGACCCGCTGGCCGAGGTCGGCCCGGTCATCGCGCCGCCGCAGGGCAAGCTCGACTGGGCGCTGACCACGCTCGAACCCGGCGAGAGCTGGCTGGTGACGCCCGAGCCCCGCGACTTCGGCCCCGAGACCGCCGGCCGGTACTGGACGCCGGGTGTGCGGGTGGGAGTGCAGTCCGGGTCGCGGTTCCACTGCGAGGAGTTCTTCGGCCCCGTGCTGGGCGTCATGCACGCCGCGTCGCTGAGCGAGGCCATCGACCTGCAGAACGCGGTCGCGTACGGACTCACCGCCGGGCTGTACACGCAGAACCCGGACGACCTGGCGCTGTGGCTCGAGCGCGTGCAAGCCGGCAACCTGTATGTCAACCGCGGGATCACCGGTGCGATCGTGCAGCGGCAGCCGTTCGGCGGGTGGAAGCGCTCGTCGGTGGGCGCCGGCACGAAGGCGGGCGGCCCGAACTACCTGATCGGGCTCGGCTCGTGGCGCGCGTCGACCGGCGGCCAGGCGTCGCAGACGCTGCATCTGCGGGGTCTGGACTCGCGCATCACCGATGTGATCGAGGCCGCCCAGCCGGCCCTGGACTATGCCGCGTTCGAGTGGCTGCGCCGCGCGGCGCTGTCGGACGCGATCGCGTGGGACCGCGAGTTCGGGCGGGTGCAGGATGTCTCGCACCTGGGCATCGAGCGCAACCTGTTCCGCTACCGGCCGCTGCCGGTCGCGGTGCGCGCGACCGCCGATGCGCCGCTGCAGGAGGTGCTGCGGATCGCCGTGGCCGCGATGCGGGCCGGCGCCGAGTTCACGCTGTCGCTGGCCGCCGGGCTGCCGCCGGCCGTGCGCCGGGTGCTCAGCGACCAGGGCGTGCCGGTGTTCGTGGAGAGCGACGGGCAGTGGATGCAGCGCATCGGCGCCGTCGCGCCGGCCGCATCCGCCGCGCCCGCCGAGGGCCTGGCCGACTCGCTCGCCGATCTCGCGCCGGTCGCGCGCCCGCCGCGGGTTCGCCTGGTCGGCACGCACGAGTCGGTCGGCGAGCTGCACGAGGCGCTCGCCGCCGCCGTGGCCGGCGACCCCGATCTGGCCGTCTACGACCACGAGGTCACCACCGCCGGCCGCCTCGAGCTGCTGCCGTTCCTGCACGAGCAGGCCATCGCCATCACGGCGCACCGGTTCGGCGACCCGGATGATTGGTCACGCGACGTGATCTGAGCGCGGCCGCGGGACAATGGCCAGATGACGCAGGACCGGATCCGGGTGCGCGGCGCCCGCGTGCACAACCTGAAGAGCGTCGACGTCGACGTGCCGCTGCAGCAGCTGGTGGGCATCGCGGGGGTCTCCGGGTCGGGCAAGTCGTCGCTGGCGATGGGCGTGCTCTACGCCGAAGGGTCGCGCCGCTATCTCGAGGCGCTGTCGACCTACACCCGGCGGCGGATGGCGCAGGCATCCCGGGCCGACGTCGACAGCGTCGAGCACGTGCCCGCGGCTCTCGCGCTGCGCCAGCGACCGGGCGTGCCGGGGGTGCGCTCGACGTTCGGCACGTCCAGCGAGCTGCTGAACGTGCTGCGGCTGATGTTCTCCCGGCTCGCGTCGCACGTGTGCCCCAACGGCCATCACGTGCCGCCGACGATCGACGTCGCCGCCGAGACGCCGATGTTCTGTCCGGTCTGCGGCGAGCGGGTGCATCCGCCCGGTGCCGAGGCGCTTGCGTTCAACTCCGAAGGCGCCTGCCCCACCTGCGCGGGCACCGGCATCGTCCGCGGCGTCGACGACGACGCGCTGATCCCCGACCCGGGCAAGTCGATCGATGAGGGCGCGGTCGCGCCCTGGAACGTGTTCGGGTTCAATGTGCAGCCCGACATCGTGCGCGAGTTCGGCGTCCGCACCGACATCCCGTACCGGGACCTCACCGATCACGAGAAGCGGATCGTGCTGGCGGGACCCGAGGAGAAGAAGCACATCGTCGTGACCAGCCGCAAGGGCCTGCACGACCTCGACTTCACGTTTCGCAACGCGCGGCTGACCGTCACCAAAGAGCTGGAGCGGGCCACCGACGAGAAGCGCTACAAGCGGGTGGCCCGGTTTCTCACCGAGACGGTCTGCCCCGACTGCGGCGGCACCCGGCTGTCACCGGCGGCGCGCGCGCCCCGGATCGGTGACGTCAGCCTCGCCGACGCGACCGCGTTCACACTCGACCACCTCGTCGCGTGGGCGGCGGACGTGCCCGGGACGCTGCCGGCGGGCATGCGCGCCATGGCATCCGCGCTCGTCGACACGCTGGAGGGCATGGCGCGCCGACTGCGCGAGCTCGGGCTCGGCTACCTGACCCTCGACCGGGCCAGCGCCACGCTGTCGACGGGGGAGCGGCAGCGCGTGCAGCTGGCCCGGGCGGTGCGCAACCGCACGACGGGTGTGCTGTACGTGCTCGACGAGCCGTCGATCGGGCTGCATCCGGCCAACGTCGAAGGGCTCGTCGGCGTCATGCGCGACCTGCTCGCCGACGGCAACTCGGTCGTGTTCGTCGATCACGACGTGCAGGTGCTCGGCGAGGCGTCGCACCTCATCGAGATCGGCCCCGCCTCGGGCGCCGACGGCGGGCGGGTGATCGCCGTCGGCAGCCCCGCCCGGCTGGCAGCATCCGCGGCATCGCGACTCGGACCGTTCCTGTCCGGCGGCGAACCGGTGCTCGTGCGGTCCCGGGCGGATGCCGACGAGCTGTTCGCGCACGGGCGCATCCGCCTGGCGACGGCGCCGCTGCACACCGTCCAGGCGCTGGATGTCGAGATCCCGCGCGGGCGCCTGATCGCCGTGACGGGGGTATCGGGATCGGGCAAGACGACGCTCGTCCTGGAGGCGCTGATCCCGGCGCTGCGTGCGCGCATCGACGGGGACCGGATGCCGCACCACGTCACCGCGCTCGAGATCACCGGCGCCCCGGTGACGCAGGTGCACGTCGTGGATGCCGCGCCCATCGGCATCAACGTGCGCTCGACCGTGGCCACGTACTCGGGCGTGATGGACCGACTGCGCCGCGCGTTCGCGGAGACTGAAACGGCGCGCAGCCGGGGATGGAACCTCGGCGACTTCTCGTACAACACCGGGAGCCTGCGCTGCCCGCGCTGCGACGGCACCGGCGAGGTGTCGCTGGACGTGCAGTTCCTGCCGGACATCGACATCACCTGCCCGGTGTGCCGCGGGTCGCGATATGCGCCCGAGGCCGAAGAGGTCCGGCTCGAGAACGGGATGAGCCTGCCCGACGTGCTCGCGTTGACCGTCGCCGGTGCGCTGGGCGCGATCGGCGCGCTGCCGCAGGTGCGACCCCACCTGCAGACGCTCGTCGACCTCGGGCTCGGCTACCTGACGCTCGGCGAGGCGACGCCCGGGCTGTCGGGCGGCGAGGCACAGCGGCTGAAGCTCTCCGGCCAGCTGCGGCGCCGGCAGTCCGGCGCCGTGTTCGTGCTCGACGAGCCGACCGTGGGCCTGCATCCGCTCGACGTGCGCGTGCTCATCGGCGTGCTGCAGCGCCTGGTCGAGCACGGCGCGACGGTGATCGTCATCGAGCACGACCTCGATCTGATCTGCAATGCCGACGACGTGATCGACCTGGGTCCCGGTGGCGGCGTCGACGGCGGGCGGATCGTGTTCGCCGGAACCCCGGGCGAACTCGTGACGGCGCCGGGCAGCGTCACCGGGCGCTACCTCGCCGCCCACGTCGCGGCCGGGCGCGGCTGAGGCCGCTCAGCTCACGGCAGCTGTTTGGTCGCCGCCAGCTGCGCGTACCACTTCGCGCTGTCCTTCGGGGTGCGCACCAGCGTGTCGTAGTCCACGTGCACGATGCCGAAGCGCTTCTGGTACCCCCACGCCCATTCGAAGTTGTCCAGCAGCGACCAGACGAAATAGCCGCGCAGGTCGGCGCCGTCGCGCAGGGCGCGGCCGGCGGCGGCGATGTGACGGTCGAGGTAGTCGACCCGAAGCGGGTCGTGCACGACGGGGCCGCCGCCTTGCATCGTCAGCACGTCGGGGAATGCCGCGCCGTTCTCGGTGACGTACAGCGCGAGGCCCGGCACCTCGGCATGCATGCGCATGAGCAGCTCGTGCAGCCCGTCCGGCTCGATGTTCCAGCCCATGTCGGTGTAGGGCCCCGGCTGGGTGAGGAACTGCACGTTGTCGGCGCCGGGCCAGGGCGACGCCGCGGACGGATTGTGCCCGCTCGAATGCCGCCTGTCGCTGACGCCGTCCCAGATCTTCACGCGGCTCGTGGAGTAGTAATTCACGCCCAGCGCGTCCAGCGGCTGGTGGATCTGTGCCAGGTCGCCGTCCTGCACGAACGACCAGTCCGTCAGCGCGGCCGTGTCGGCGAGCAGATCCAGCGGGTACTCGCCGTGCAGCATCGGCCCGGTGAACACCCGGTTGCCGACCGCGTCGATCTGCCGTGCGGCATCCGCGTCGGCGGGGGTGTCGGGATGCACCACGTGCAGGTTCAGCGTGACCAGGGCCTGGGCATCCGGCCGCACCGTCGCGCGCAGCCGCTGGATGGCCAGACCGTGCGCGAGATTGAGGTGGTGTGCGGCCCGCAGGGCCTCCACCGGATCCGTGCGCCCCGGGGCGTGCACACCCGAGCCGTACCCCAGGAACGCCGAGCACCACGGCTCGTTCAGCGTCGTCCACATCGCGACCCGGTCGCCCAGCAGGTCGGCGACGATGCCGGCATAGTCGGCGAACGCTTCGGCGGTCGAGCGCACCGTCCAGCCGCCCTCGTCCTCCAGCGTCTGCGGCAGGTCCCAGTGGTAGAGCGTCACGACCGGCCGGATGCCGTGCTCGAGCAGCGAGTCGGTCAGCCGCGAGTAGAAGTCCAGCCCGGCCCGTACAGCGGCGCCGCGGCCGGCGGGCTGGATGCGCGGCCACGCGATCGAGAACCGGTACGCGTCGAGGTTCAGGCTCTGCATCAGGTCGACATCGGCGTCCATCCGGCGATAGTGGTCACAGGCCACGTCGCCGGTGTCGCCGTGGGCGATGCGGCCGGGCGTATGGCTGAATGTGTCCCAGATCGAGGGCCGGCGGCCGTCCTCGGCCACGGCGCCTTCGATCTGATACGCGGCCGTCGCCGAACCGAACAGGAAGTCGTCGGGGAAGGCCCGCGTCGGCCGGGCCGGTGCCCCCTGCTGTGAATCCGTCATCGTGATGTCCTCGCCTTGGTCCGTGCCGGGGTCGATGTGGCCCGCGTCGTCTCGTCCAGCCTCTACCTGTGGGGCTGATATCGAATCGTGATCTTTAACCTAACCGGTTAAGTTAGACTACCGCCAAGACCCTTCTCGGGGAAGACACGATGTGGACGGCCGCACCGCGCAGAGCGAGGGCCACCGACAGCAGCAGTCCGCCTGTCGTATTCGACGAAGGAGTCTGAGGTGCGAACGAATAAGAAGGTGCTCGCGGCGGTGACCGCGACAGCCGCCGTGTCCATGCTCTTGGCCGGGTGCTCCGGCGGAGGCGGTTCCAACCCCAGCACGTCTGCGGGCGGTTCGGACGTCACGCTGACGTATTGGGCCAGCAATCAGGGGTCGAGCCTGGCCAACGACAAAGAAGTGCTCACCCCGGTGCTCAAGCAGTTCACCGACCAGACCGGCGTGAAGGTCGATCTGCAGGTGATCGGCTGGAACGATCTGCAGACCAAGATCGAGACCGCCATCACCAGCGGGCAGGGTCCGGACGTCGTCAACATCGGCAACACCTGGGGCACGTCGTTCCAGTCGTCCGGCGCCTTCGTCGAATTCGACTCGAAGAACGCCGCCGCCATCGGCGGGCTCGACAAGTTCGTGAAGACGGCATTGGATGCCGGCGGCG
This sequence comes from Microbacterium kribbense, assembly GCF_039537285.1. Classification (NCBI taxonomy): domain Bacteria; kingdom Bacillati; phylum Actinomycetota; class Actinomycetes; order Micrococcales; family Microbacteriaceae; genus Microbacterium; species Microbacterium kribbense. The sequence goes on from NZ_BAABAF010000002.1 coordinate 222,567, forward strand.
CACCGGGTGCCACGCCGACCTCGGTGCCGCTGTACGGACTGGCCTACGGCCTGTACTACAACAAGGCGCTGTTCCAGAAGGCCGGCCTGCAACCGCCGACGACCTGGGAGGAGCTCGTCTCCGACGGGCAGAAGCTCACCCACGGCAGCCAATGGGGCCTGACCCTGGCGGCGGCCAGCTACACCGAGAACATCCACTTCGCGTTCCTGACGGCGGCCCAGAACGGTGGCGCGTTCTACGACGCCAGCGGCAAGCCGACCTTCGACACGCCGAAGAACGTAGCGGGTCTGCAGCGCTACCTCGCGCTGATGCAGACCGACAAGATCGTGAACCCCTCCAACGCGCAGTATGACAGCGACGCGCAGCCCTCCAGCGACTTCGCCGCGGGCAAGGCGGCGATGTTCCTCAGCCAGAACAACGCCGACACGACCCTGAAGGCCGATGGCATGAAGGTCGGCGACTGGGGCGTCGTGGCGCTGCCGGCACCGGCGAACGCCGCAGCGCAGATCTCGACCTTCCCGGCCGGCATCAACCTGTCGATCTTCAAGTACACCAAGCACCTGCCGCAGGCGCTGGAGTTCGTGAAGTTCATGACCAGCAGTGCCGTCCAGACCGAGCTGGCCGTGCCGTACTCGACGCTGCCGGTGCTGCAGGGCGCCAAGGCCACGTACACGACGGATGCCGCAGAAGCGGCGGCGTTCATGGACGCGTACCAGAACCACTCCAAGCCGCTGCCGCAGGTGGCCAGTGAGGCCAACTTCGAGAGCACCATCGGCAAGGGCCTGAGCAACCTGTTCGCGCAGATCGCCACGGGCAAGACGGTGAGCGCCACCGACATCAGCACGATGCTGAAGTCGGCGCAGCAGCAGGTCGAAGCGGCCGGTTGAGATCTGCCGGGGCGGGGCGCGCAGGCGCCTCGCCCCGACGGCCGAGCCCGGTTTTCGAGGGAGGACAGTGGTGTCTGCGACCGCATCTGAGTCAGTGACCGCGTCGGTGACGCGGCACGCGGCCCCGCCGCCGCCCCGCGGACGCGAACGGCGGGTGCGCTGGTGGCTGCCGTACGTGCTGCTGGTGCCGGCGATCGTGTTCGAGCTGCTCGTGCACCTCATCCCGATGGTCACCGGCATCTGGATCAGCCTGGTCAAGCTCACCCAGCAGTATCTGCGCAACTGGAGCGAGGCGCCGTTCCTCGGTTTCGGCAACTACCGCGCGACGCTGGATCTGAACGGGGTGGTCGGGCAGGCGCTGCTGCACTCGTTTCTGGTCACCTGCGCCTACACGCTGCTGGTCGTGGCCATCGCCTGGGGGCTGGGCATGGCCGCCGCCGTCGCACTGCAGCGCCCGTTCCGCGGACGCGGGCTGTTTCGCACCGTGTTCCTGATCCCGTATGCGATCCCGATCTATGCCGGCATCATCGCGTGGAAGTTCATGTTCCAGAAGGACACCGGTGCGCTGAACCATCTGCTGTTCGACACGCTCGGGCTGCCCGGCGACAAGCCGTTCTGGCTGATCGGCGGCAACGCGTTCTGGGCGCTGGTGATCGTCGCCATCTGGCGGCTGTGGCCGTTCGCGTTCCTGATGCTGATGGCGGGACTGCAATCCGTGCCCGAAGATCTGTATGAGGCATCCGCCGTCGACGGCGCCAAGCCGCTGCGGCAATGGCGCAGCATCACGCTGCCGATGCTGCGGCCGGTCAACGTGGTTCTGGTCCTGGTGATGTTCCTGTGGACCTTCAACGACTTCAACACGCCGTTCGTGCTGTTCGGCAAGACCGCGCAGCCACCCGCGGGCGACCTGATCTCATTCCACATCTACAACGCGTCCTTCCTCACCTTCAACTTCGGCTACGGCTCGGCGATGTCGGTCATGCTGCTGGTCTTCCTGATGATCGTGACGGCCGCGTATCTGCTCTTCGTGAACCGGAGGTCCAAGCGTGCGTGAGACACACGGGACGCGGGTGTTCCGCATCGTCACCATCGTCGTCCTCTCCCTGTTCACCCTCTTCCCGATATGGGTGATGATCACCTCGTCGGTCAAGCCCCTGGGCGATGTGCTGGACAGCTTCACGTGGTGGCCGAAGCACATCACGCTGCAGCCGTACATCGACATCTGGAACACGGTTCCGCTGGCGCAGTACTTCCTCAACAGCCTGATCGTGTGCACGGCGGCCACCGCCATCAGCCTGGTGATCGCCGTGTTCGCCGCCTATGCCGTCTCGCGGTGGCGCTTCCGCGGCCGCAGCGTGTTCACCACGACGGTGCTGTCGACGCAGATGTTCCCCGGCATCCTGTTCCTGCTGCCGCTGTTCCTGATCTTCATCAACGTGACGCAGCTGACCGGCGTTCCGCTGGTCGGCACGCGCACCGGTCTGGTGATCACCTACCTCACCTTCTCGCTGCCGTTCTCGATCTGGATGCTCGCGGGGTACTTCGACGGCATCCCGCGCGACCTCGACGAGGCCGCCAAGGTCGACGGCACCGGCGCGATGGGTGCGCTGTGGTACGTGCTGCTGCCGGCGGCCCGGCCGGGGCTGGCCGCGGTGGGCATCTACAGCTTCATGACCAGCTGGGGCGAGCTGCTGTTCGCCTCGGTGCTGACCAACGGGTCCACGCAGACCCTGGCGATCGGGCTGCAGCAGTACTCCACCCAGGTCAACGTGTACTGGAACCAGATCATGGCGGCCTCGCTGGTGGTCAGCGTGCCCGTCGTCATCGCGTTCCTGGCCCTCCAGCGCAGCTTCGTCGCGGGGCTGACCGCGGGGGCGGTGAAGTGACCGGCGCCGCGCTCGCCCGGCCGATGAGCTTTCTGCCCGGCGCCGGGCAGCCGTGGCTGGGCGCGAACTTCTGGTCGCGGTCGGGCGGGCCGCGGATGTGGACCCACTACGACCCGGCGCTGGTGCGCCGCGAGCTGCGCGTGCTCGCCGAGCACGGCCTGACGATGACCCGGTCGTTCTTCTACTGGCCCGACTTCCAGCCCGAGCCGGACCGACTCGACGAGGCGTGCCTGGCGCACTTCGCCGACTTCCTCGACGCGCACCGCGAGGCGGGCATGACGACGGTGCCCACCTTCATCGTCGGGCACATGTCGGGCGAGAACTGGGACCCGGTCTGGCGGGCCGGCCGCGACCTCTACCGCGACGTCTGGTTCGTCGCACGCCAGGCCTGGTACGTGCGCGAGCTGACGGCCCGGTTCCACCGCCACCCGGCGGTGGCCGGGTGGCTGCTCAGCAATGAGGTGCCGATCTACGGCGGCGAAGCGCCCCACGAGGTGATCGCCGCGTGGGCGCAGATCCTCATCGACGCGATCCGCGCCGCCGGCGCCACCCAGCCGGTCTCGGTCGGCGACGGCGCCTGGGGTGTCGAGACCACCGGCCACGACAGCGGCTATCGCATCCGCGACCTCGCCCCGCTGGTGCAGTTCATCGGGCCGCACGTGTATCGGATGGAGACCGATCCGATCCGTCAGCACCTGAAGGCCGCGTTCATCGCCGAGCTCTGTCACGTCGGGCAGCGCCCGGTCGTGCTCGAGGAGTTCGGGGTCACCGACGCCTACGTCTCGGCCGAGGGCGCCGCGACCTACTACCGCCAGCAGCTGTACAACACGCTGCTGGCCGGGGTGACCGGGTGGATCGCCTGGAACAACACCGACTTCGACGACCTGGCGCACCAGCGCCCGTACTCGCATCACCCGTTCGAGATGCACTTCGGCATCACCGACTCCACCGGCGCACCCAAGCCCGCACTGCGCGAGCTGGCACGGTTCGCCGCCGACCTTGAGGCAATGGATGCCGGCGGCCTGCACCGCGCACCGGCCGGCGCCGCACTGGTGGTGCCGTCGCACCTTGCCGAGGACTACCCGTTCACGCAGCAGGCCGAGCGCACGGTCATCGTCGACGTCAGCGAACAGGCGTATGCGGCCGCGCACGCGGCGCACCTGCCGGTGGCGATCGAGCGCGAGCACGCCGACGGCGGAGTGCGCGAGGGGTATCGCCTCTACCTGGTGCCGTCGGTCAAGCAACTGTGCGGACCGACCTGGCGGCAGCTGCGCAGCCTGGCCGCGTCGGGCGCGGTCGTGTACGCGTCGTACTGCGCCGGCGAGGCGCCCGAGCAGCGCGGGCCCTGGTGGACCGACACGGCCGAGCTGTTCGGCGCGCGCATCGACAGCGCCTACGGGCTCGTCGAGCCGATCGAGGACGAGGTCGTGGAGCTGACCATGACGGCGGCGCTGGGCACCCTGCAGCCGGGCGACCGGCTGCGGGTGCGGGCGGCGGGAACGCCCGACGGCCGCGCCTATCTGCCCGTCGTCGTCACCGACGGGCAGGTGCTGGCCGTCGACGCGCAGGGCCGGCCGGCCCTGGTCGGCCGCCGGCACGGGGCCGGCTGGGCGGTGCTGGGCACGTATCCGCTGGAGTACCTCGCCGCCCGCCGGGGGCGGGTGAACCCCGAGGAGACCTGGCGGCTGTATGACGCGCTGGCTGCACTCGCCGGCGTCCGCCGACCGGTGGCGCTGGATGACCCGGCTGTGTTCGTCGACGTGCTCGAGCACGCGGACGGCCGGCGGTTCGCGGTGTTCGTGAGCCAGCATCCGCAGCCCGTGCAGGTGCCGGCCACCTGCGCGGACGGTGCCCTGGTCGGCCTCGACGGGGTGCCGAGCCCGGTCGTGGCGCTGGCGGGGTACGGCGCGACGGTGCGCGCGATACGGTGAGGGCCGTGGAAGAGTAGGGGCGTGAACGGAGCCGAGCACGGCGCAGCGCGCGTGACGATCCACGAGATCGCGCGGCGGCTGGGCATCTCTGCCGCCTCGGTGTCGTATGCGCTCAACGATCGACCCGGCGTCGGCGCCGCCACCCGCACCCGGGTGCGGGAGCTGGCACGGGAGCTGGACTGGCACCCGAGCTCGTCGGCGCGTGCGCTGTCCCGCTCGCGCACCGACACGATCGGCATGGTGCTGCGACGCGACCCCGAGCTGCTGGGCCAGGAGCCGTACTACATGAACCTGCTCAGCGGCGTCGAGTCGGCGCTGGCCGAGGCGGGTCAGTCGCTGATGCTGCGGATGGTCGGCACGGAGCCCGGCCACGACCTGGACGTGTACCGGCAGTGGAGCGCGGAGCGGCGGGTGGACGGCGTCATCGTGCTGGACCGGCTCATCGATGACCCCCGGCCGGACCTGCTGCGTGCACTGGGGATGCCGTTCGTCATGCACGGACTGCGCATCGATCCCGCCACCGGCAGGCAGGTCGTGGAGGATCTGCTGACCGAGGCCCGGCTGCTGGTCGACCACCTGGCTGCTCTCGGCCACGTCGACATCCTGCACGTCACGGGCCCGCTGATGCTGACCCACGAGATCGAGCGGCGAGGCGCCGTGGCCGCCGAGGCCGCCGAGCTCGGCGTCAAGGTGAGCTTCGTCGAAGGCGACTACACGCGTGCCGGCGCCGAGCAGCTGGTCGTCGATCGGCTGCGCGACTGGGGGGCACCCACCGCCGTGATCAGCTCGAACGACGTCATGGCGCTGGGCATCCTGAGGTCGCTGCGGGCGGCCGGCCGCGAGCAGATCGCGCTGGTGAGCTGGGACGACTCGATGCTGTGCGACATCTCGGTGCCGTCGATCACGGCCCTGGCGCGCCACCCCGAGGTGCAGGGGCGCCGCAGCGCGCGCGTGCTGCTGGCGGCGCTGGACGGCGACCCCGAGCATCCGGAGCCCGCCATTCCCAGCGTGCTCGTGGTGCGCGAGACGAGTGTGCCCGCCGCCGGGAGGAACCATGCCCGCTGACCCTGCGCTCACGATCGGCCGCGCGACGCGGGTGCTGCACGAGCGGCTGCGCCCCGCGATCGACTCCGATCCGCACCCGCTGCAGCTGGCCGCGCACACCGTCGGCGGCGAGCCGATCCGGGTCGCGGCCGGCCTGGCCGGGCCGTTCGACCCGGTCGCCGTGGGCACCCGCTGGGGTCGCGCGTGGGACACCACCTGGTTCCGGGTCACCGGCCGGGTGCCGGCATCCGCCGCCGGGCGCCGTGTCGAAGCCGTGATCGACCTGGGCTTCGACGACAGCATGCCCGGGTTCCAGTGCGAGGGGCTGGTGTACCGCGCCGACGGCACCGTGGTGCGCTCACTGCATCCGCGCGCGCAGTGGGTGCCGATCGAGGCGGATGCCGGCGACCCGATCGAGTTCTTCATCGAGGCCGCCGCGAACCCGGTGCTGCTGGGCGAGCACCCGTTCCGGCCCACCGCGCAGGGCGAGTGGGACACGGCCGGCGACGAGCCGCTGTACCGGCTGGCGCGCGCCGAGGTCTGCGTGTTCGAGGCGGAGGTGTTCGAGCTCGCCGGCGATGTCGAGGTGCTGCTGCAGCTGGCCGTCGAGCTGCCGGATGCCTCGACCCGCCGTGCTCGCATCCTGCACGCCCTCGACGAGGCACTGGACCGGATCGACCTGCAGGACGTCGCCGGCACGGCCGGCGCCGGTCGCGCCGCGCTCGCCGACGTGCTGGCGGCCCCCGCCGACGCCAGCGCGCAGCGCATCGCGGCCGTCGGCCATGCGCACATCGACTCGGCATGGCTGTGGCCGCTGCGCGAGACGGTCCGCAAGGTTGCCCGCACCGCGGCATCGCAGACCCGCCTGCTCGACGAGCATCCCGAATTCATCTATGCCATGAGCAGCGCGCAGCAGTACGCCTGGCTGCGCGACGAGCGACCCGAGGTGTTCGCGCGGGTGAAGCAGGCGGTCGCCGACGGCCGCTTCGTCCCGGTCGGGGGCATGTGGGTCGAATCGGATGCCGTGCTGCCCGGCGGCGAATCGCTCATCCGGCAGATCGCCTACGGGCAGCGGTTCTTCCGCGAGGAGTTCGACATCGAGTGCCGCGGCGCGTGGCTGCCCGACAGCTTCGGCTACTCCGGTGCACTGCCGCAGATCCTCGCCGGCGCCGGATTCGAGTGGTTCCTCACCCAGAAGATGTCGTGGAACCAGACCAACCGCTTTCCGCACCACACGTTCTGGTGGGAGGGCATCGACGGCACCCGCATCTTCACGCACTTCCCGCCGATGGACACCTATTCCGCCGAGCTGACCGGCGCGGAGCTGGCCCGCGCCGTGCGGCAGTTCACCGAGCGGGCGGTCGCATCCTGGTCGCTCGCACCGACCGGATTCGGCGACGGCGGCGGGGGAGCGACCCGTGAGATGCTCGCCCGCGCGCAGCGCCTCGCGGACCTCGAGGGCAGCCCGCGCGTGCAGTGGATGCGGCCGGACGACTTCTTCGCCCGCGCAAAGGCCGAGCTGCCCGACCCGCCGGTGTGGCGCGGCGAGCTGTACCTCGAGCTGCATCGCGGCACCTACACCAGCCAACATGCGATGAAGGCCGGCAACCGGCTGGCCGAAGCGCTGCTGCGCGCCGCCGAGCTGTGGTCGGCGACCGCGGCCGTGCGCGCCGGGCACCCGTACCCCTACGACGCGCTCGATGCGGTGTGGCGCGAGGTGCTGCTGCTGCAGTTCCACGACATCGTGCCGGGTTCGTCGATCGCGTGGGTGCACCGCGAGGCGCGGGAGCGCTACGGACGACTCGCCGCGGCGCTGCGCGAGCTGATCGCCGCCGCGCTCGCCGCCCTCGGGGTGGGGTCGGAGGCCGGGGCCCGGCAGGTGCTGGTCAATCCCGCCGCCGTCGCCCAGTGCGGAGTGCCGGCCGGTTCGGTCGGGGTCGGCCACGCGGCGGCCTCCCGCAGCGCGCGGTCGGAGGGGGCATCCTTCGTCCTGGAATCGGACGCCGTGCGCGTGGTCGTCGACGCGAGCGGGCACGTCGTGTCGACGGTCGACCGGGCCACCGGGCGCGAGGCGATTCCGGCCGGACTCGTCGGCAACCAGCTGCAGCTGCACCAGGACCTTCCGAACAAGTGGGACGCGTGGGATGTCGACGCGCACTACCGGGGCATGCGCACCGACCTCGGCGGCGGCGAGGTCGCGATCGACGGCGACGCGATCGTGGTGCGCACCACGTTCGGCAGCTCCCGCATCGCGCAGCGGCTGACGCTGGACGACGAGGGCCGCACGCTGATCATCGACAACGACGTGGACTGGCACGAGAGCGAGAAGTTCCTCAAGCTCGCCTTCGCGGTGGATGTCTTCACCGACGAGGTCGTCGCCGAGACGCAGTTCGGCCACCACCGTCGGCCCATCCACCAGAACACGTCGTGGGACACGGCGCGCTTCGAGCAGCACACCCAGCGCTGGTTCCTGCTGGAAGAGCCCGGGTTCGGGGTCGCGTTCCTGAACGACTGCAGCTACGGGTTCGACGCGACCCGCATCCCGCACGACGGCCGCATCGTGCAGCTGGCGCGGTTCTCGATGCTGCGCGCGCCGCGCTACCCCGATCCGCGCACCGACCAGGGCGCCCAGCGGATGCGCTTCGGCCTGGTGGTGGGCACGGATGCCGCCGGCGCGACGGAGGCTGCGTCGCGCCTGACCGCACCCGTGCAGGTCGCATCCGGGGCCGAGGTCGCGCCGCTGGTGGTCTCGGCGAACCCGGCCGTCATCGTCAGCGCGGTCAAGCTCGCCGACGATCGGTCCGGTGACCTGGTCGTGCGGGTCTATGAATCCCGCGGCGGTCGGGCGGCGGCATCCCTCACCCTGCCGGCGGGCGAGGTCGTGCGCGCCGACCTGCTCGAGCGGCCGGGTGAGACCGTGCCGGTGCGCGACGGGGTCGCCCGGCTGACGCTGCGTCCGTTCGAGATCGCGACGCTGCGGGTGCGGCCACTGTGCTCGCCGGTCACCGATCGGGGCGTCGCATCGACCCGCTTGCCATGAACTGACCGTCTGCTGAGCATGAACGGGGCGGCCGGTGGGATAATGAAACCAGGCGTGCTCGTGTCGCCTCTTCCTCGCCCACCACGTGAGTTGAAGTGCCGCCGAGCCCGAGGACAGCGTCCGCCATCCACACTCAGTGAGGAGCGAAATTGTCCCTGCAGAACACCGCTGCCCGCGAGGCCGCAGCGCCCGCGACCGCACCGGCCGTGACATCCGACCGCATCCAGCAGCACCGTCGGTACCTGATGTGCCGACCGGGCTACTTCACGGTCAGCTATGAGATCAACCCGTGGATGCATCAGGCCGTGCCCACGGACACCGCCAAGGCCGTGCAGCAGTGGCAGACGCTGTACGACACGTACCTGGCGCTGGGCCATGAGGTCGAGCTGATCGACCCGGTCGAGGGTCTGCCCGACATGGTCTACACGGCCAACGGCGGGTTCATCATCGACGGCACCGCGCTGGGCGTGCGCTTCAGCGTCGCGCAGCGCCGCGGCGAAGAGCAGCCGTTCATGGACTGGTTCGCCGCCAACGGCTTCGACGTCGTCCGGCCGACCGCGATCCAGGAGGGCGAGGGCGACATCCTGCTGGTGGGGGAGACCATTCTGGCCGGCTACGGATTCCGCTCCGACGTCGCCAGCCACGCCGAGATCGCCAAGGTCTTCGGCCGCGAGGTCGTCTCGCTCAAACTGGTGAACCCGAGCTTCTACCACCTCGACACCGCGATCTGCGTGCTCGATCCGGTGCAGGGCCCCGGCGGTGTGGAGAAGGCCAACATCGCCTATCTGCCCTCGGCGTTCGACGATGCCAGCCGCGCGGTGCTCGCCGAGCGCTACCCCGACGCGATCGTCGTGCCCGAAGCCGACGGCGCCGTGTTCGGCATCAATGCGGCCAGCGACGGCCGCAACGTCTTCATCTCACCGCGCGCGACCGGCTTCGACGCACTGCTGCGCGAGCGCGGATACCACCCGGTGCACGTCGACCTGTCCGAGCTGCTGCTCGGCGGGGGCGGCATCAAGTGCTGCACGCTGGAACTGCGAGGAGGTCGGTCATGAGCATGGCGACGAGTCTGGACACCGAAGCGGTGCGCATCATCCACGACGAGGATGAGCATCTCGCGCACAACTACGAGCCGCTGCCGGTGGTCGTGGCCACCGGCGAGGGCGTATGGGTGACCGACGTCGAGGGCAAGCGCTATCTCGACCTGCTCTCGGCCTATTCGGCGCTGAACTTCGGGCACCGGCATCCCGACCTGGTCAAGGCCGCCGTCGACCAGATCGGGCGGCTCACGCTGACCAGCCGGGCGTTCCACAACGACCAGCTCGGCGCCTTCGCCACGGCGCTCGCGCAGCTGTGCGGCAAGGATCTGGTGCTGCCGATGAACACCGGCGCCGAGGCCGTCGAGACCGGCATCAAGACGGCGCGCGCGTGGGCGTACCGGGTCAAGGGCGTGCCGGCGGATGCCGCGACCATCATCGTCGCGAAGGGCAACTTCCACGGCCGCACCACGACGATCGTCGGCTTCAGCGACGATGCGACCGCGCGCGACGGGTTCGGGCCGTTCACGCCCGGGTTCATCTCGGTGCCGTATGGGGATGCCGCGGCCATCGAGGCAGCCATCGACGAGAACACCGCGGCCGTGCTGATCGAGCCGATCCAGGGCGAGGCCGGTGTGATCATCCCGCCGGCCGGCTACCTGCGGGCCGTGCGCGAGCTGTGCACGAAGAACAACGTGCTGATGGTCGCCGACGAGATCCAGTCGGGCCTGGGCCGCACCGGCACCACGTTCGCGTGCGATCGCGAAGACGTCGTGCCCGACCTGTACCTGCTGGGCAAGGCGCTGGGCGGCGGCATCCTGCCGGTGTCGGCCGTGGCCGGCGACCGCGACGTGCTGGGTGTGTTCGCACCCGGCGAGCACGGCTCGACGTTCGGCGGCAACCCGGTCGCCGCGGCCGTCGGACTCCGCGTCGTGCAGCTGCTGCAGACCGGCGAGTTCCAAAAGCGCGCCGCGACCCTCGGCGAGCACCTGAAGACACGGCTGGACGAGCTGATCGGCCACGGCGTCACCGAGGTGCGCGCGGCGGGCCTGTGGGCCGGCGTCGACATCGAGCCGGCGCTGGGCACGGGGCGCGAGATCGCGCTGAAGCTGCTGGCGCGCGGCGTGCTGGTCAAGGACACCCACGGTCAGACCATCCGGATCGCGCCGCCGCTGACCATTCGCGCCACCGAGCTGGACTGGGCGATCGAGCAGCTCAAGCTCGTGCTGGAGGGCTGAACGCCTCGCCGGGTGCTCGCGCGGCGGGCACCCGGCGGCTACTCGGCGTCGACGCGGGATCCGCGATCGGCTTCACGCCACGTGCACCGTGGTCTCGGGCCAGCCCGATGCACCGTCGGGCACCGGCGATGCCTGTCGTGAGGTCTGCACCTCGCCGGAGGCGCTGGTGGCGCGGCAGCGGATGACGTGATCGCCGTGGTCGGCATACCACGGCAGGTGCCACTGCACCCAGGTGTCGGCCGAGATCGCCGGGGCCAGCTGCGCCGCGACCCACGGGCCGCCGTCGACCGAGACCTCGACCTTCGCGACACCGGTGTGCTGCTGCCACGCGACGCCGGCGATCACGGATTCGCCGGCGTGCACGGTGCCGGTGCGAGGCACGTCGATGCGCGATTCCAGCTTGATCGGGCCACGCGGCGCCCACCCCTGGGTCGTCCAGTATGCGGTGGCCCGGTCGAACCGGGTGACCTCCAGATCGACCACCCACTTCGTCGCCGAGACGTAGCCGTACAGCCCCGGCACCACCATCCGCACCGGAAAGCCGTGCACCATCGGCAGCGGCGCGTCGTTCATGCCGACCGCGAGGATCGCGTGGCGATCGTCGGTGAGCACCTCCAGCGGGGTGGATGCGGTGAACCCGTCCACCGACCTCGACAGCACCATGTCGGCACCGGCGCGAGGACGGGCCTGGGCGAGCAGGTGGCGGATCGGATAGCCGAGCCACTTCGCGGTGCCGATCAGGCTGCCGCCGACCTCGTTGGAGACGCAGGCGAGCGTCGTGTAGCTCTCTTCGAGCGGGAGCGCCAACAGCTCGGTCCAGGTCAGCGTGAGCGGATGGTCGACCATGCCGTGGATGCGCAGCGACCACGATCCGGGATCGACCTGCGGCACCAGCAGGGCCGTGTCGACACGGTAGAACTGCCCGTTCGGCGTGATCAGCGGTGCGAGCCCGGGGATGTGCAGCGCTGCCGCGGCGGGGATGGGTGCGGCAGGTGCAGCCGGTGTGGGCAGGCGCAGTGCGGCGCGGGCCGCGCCGGCCGCGCGGGTGCCGGTCTGCAGCAGCGCGCCGCCCGCGGCGGCGGCCACGCCGACCAGTGCGGTCGCCGCCGTCCAGGCGAAGAAGCGCCGCCGCGAAGGCTCGGCCGGACGGTCTCGCACAGGGCGGTCGTCAGTCGGGCGTGTGGCGGCCGTTCGTGCGCCGTGCGCCGCCATCGCCCCGCCGGCTCGGCGCACCAGCGGCCCGATCGTGAACGCGGCGAGGCCGCCGGCGACGGCCGAGGGCGCCCAGGCCAGGCCCCCGGCATCGGCCCGCGTCACGGCCGCGACGATGCCGGCGACACCGAGCGCCCCGCACAGGACCGCGCCGATGCTCGGCGTCCACGACTCGAGGATGCCGATGCCCGCCGCGATCGCGAGCAGCACGATCACGATCCCGACCACGAGCGCCATCTTGTCGGCCGCACCGAACAGTCTGATCGCCGTCTCTTTCGCCCATCCGGGGGCGACATCGATGAGTGCGCCGCCGACGACCGTCACGGGGCTCGACGAGGGCGCGAACGCGGCGGCGGTCAGCTCGCCGACGCCCGCGCCGAGCACGACCGCGGCGATTCCGGCCATGGCCGCGCGCAGCCTCATCGACCCGCTCACGATCCCGAGCCTATGTCCTCGAGCGCGTCGCGCGCCGGGAGTTCGCGCTTGCTCGCTTCCGCAGGGCGGCAGGGATGCCGATCAGATCCGGGTGGTGGTGGTTGGCTGGGCGCACGGCCGCGAGACAGCGGTGGTGCAGCAGCGGCCACACGTCAGCAGCCTGGAGGGGAGAACTGATGGCACACGTGGCGATCGTGGAGTTCCGGGTCGACGCTGATCGGCTCGCGGAGGCGAAGCCGGCGTTCGAGGCGATGCTGGAGACATCCCGCGCTTTCGACGGATGCGTGCGGCTGGACTGGCTTGTCGATCGCGATGACCCCGCATCGTGGCTGCTCTATGAGGAATGGGACTCATGGCAGGCCGAGCAGGCGTACCGCGACTTCCGGGCGAGTCCGGCGGGGGCGGTGCCCGGACTGGCGGGCCTGTTCGCGGGTCCGCCGCGGCTGGTGCGCCTCGAGCCGATTGGCCGGTAGTCGATCGCCGAGTGGCCGATCGAGGGGTAGCCCGTGATCACGGGTCTCAACTTCGAGGATCGAACCGGCGCGGCGCGTGCGTGCGGGCGACGAGGTCGCGCAGCGATTCCAGCGAGCCCGAGACGAACCCGGCCGCACGCGCTTGCACCAGGATGTTGCCCAGGGCCGTCGCCTCGACCGGGCCGGCCAGCACCGGCATCCCGGCGCGCTCCCAGCCGCACACCGCCTCGGTCAGAACCCACAGACCCAGCGCGCCGTCCGTTCGGGCACCGGTCATGTGCCGGGCCTGCGTCGCTCACGCGCGGATCGGTGAGGCGGCGTGGTGTCAGCGCAGGTCGTAGACGCGCTGGTACTTGCCCTGGCTGCGGGGGAGGCTGCCGGGTTCTTCGAGATGGATGTCGACGGTGGTGCCGATACGTCCCTTCACGCGCTGCTTGAGGACGACGGCGGCCGCTTCGCACACCCCGACGTCCAGGGCGGGGTCGCGCTCGATCCGGATCGTCATCGCATCCAGGTGCCCGTTCTTGGTGAGCTCGAGGATGAAGTGCGGGGTGAGGGCCTCGATGCCCAGCACGAGCTCTTCGATCTGGGTCGGGAACAGGTTCACGCCGCGCAGGATGATCATGTCGTCATCGCGACCGGTGACCTTCTGCATCCTGCGCATGCCGGGGCGGGCGGTGCCAGGCAGCAGCCGGGTGAGGTCGTGGGTGCGGTAGCGGATGACGGGGAAGGCCTCTTTGGTCAGGGATGTGAACACCAGCTCGCCCAGTTCGCCGTCGGCCATGGGGGCACCGGTGGTGCTGTCGATGGTCTCGGGCAGGAAGTGGTCCTCCCAGATGTGCGGGCCGTCCTTGGTCTCCACGCATTCGTTGGCCACCCCCGGCCCCATGACCTCGCTGAGGCCGTAAATGTCGACGGCATCGATGTTCAAGCGCTGCTCGATCTGATCGCGCAGCTGAGTGGTCCAGGGCTCGGCCCCCAGCACCGCGACCTTCAGAGACGTGGATGCGGGATCGATGCCGGCCTCCTGAAGGGCATCACATCATCGTCTCCTCGTCATCGGCATCACCGATCAGTGATGCTCAGCCGTTCTCCGCAGCGATCGGCATCGATCAGCAGTGCGCACACTGTGCGTCATGGCCACCGTGCTCGCCATGCCCGGCGTGCTGCTCGGGCGAGGCGGGCACGTCGAGGGTGGGGTTGCGGTCGAAGAACCCGTTGGGCTTCAGGGTGAAGCCGCAGGTATCCACGGGCATGATCGGCCAGTCCTCCGGTCGGGGGAAGTGTGCGAGCCCGAACGTGTGCCACACGACGATGTCCTGACCGTCGATGTCGCGGTCCTGTGCGGCGAACGCGGGCAGGCCCACGAGCCCCGGCTGCTGATTGACGAAGTCGCCCGCCGCGTAGCGCTCGTCCGGCGCGTAGCGGGTCACCCACAGGTCCTTCGTCGCGAACCGGGCCCGGCGGGCGATGGATGCCTCATCATCGGCCATCAGCAGGGGCTCGCCCTGCGGATACAGGACATACGAGGTGGGCCGGCCAACCCGGTTGACGGACTCGGAGCTGCCGATCTGCCAGACGCGGCCCGCGGCCTTGTCGGCCAGGCGCTGCCCCTCGGACTCCCGATGCAGGCGTGTCGCACGTCGCGTGAACGCGTTGCCGTACGGGTTGTCGGGCCCTGCGGGCACCCGGACGGCGTCGAGCTCATCGACGGCGTTCTCGACACCGTCGACCATCATGTCCAGGCGCGCGCTGAACAGATGCTGATGGTAGGGCGCTCCCAGACCCGGCGCGACCTGGCTCGCCCACGGATACCCGTCACCCGGGTATGCGGAGGTGAACAGGATGCCGGTGGCCTTGCACTCCAGCTGGATGGTGCCGTCCAGATACAGGTACCAGTAGAAGCCGTAGTCGTAGTTGCCCACGGTGATGAAGAACGAGATCACCAGCCGCCGCGCACGGCGGGTCTCGGCGGAACCGGTGTAGATGTCGGTGTGCTTCCACAGCACGCCGAAGTCCTCTTCGTGCAGGCAGATGGCGTTCGCGATCTGCTGTGGATGGCCGTTGTCATCGGCGACCCACCCGTCGAAGTAGTGGATCTCGCCGAGGCAGTCGCAGCCCAGGACGAGCGAGTTGGTCCACTTGCCCATGAGGTATTCACCGGCGTCGAAGTAGTTCTGCCAGAACCGCACCGGGCTCGGGTCGCCGTAGGGGACGACCATCTCGGCGACCGAGGCCCGATAGATGATCGGCCGGCGGCGACCGCGGTCGTCGAACGACAACTGGTGCAGCACGAGCCCCTCGCGGGCGTCGAAGCCGACCCGGAACCGCCAGTTCTCCCACTCCACGACGTTGCCGTCGACCCGGAACGAAGGGCCTTCGGGTTGGGTGATGTGGATGGGGCGCAGCGAGGTGCGCGCCGGGCCGGTGGCTTCGGGGTCGTCGAAGTTGCCCTCCTCGTCGGGGATGGGCATGACGGTGTCGTCGATGACCTCGATGACGGTCTTGCGAGTCAGGTCGATGTAGGCGACGACGCCGTCGATCGGATGCGCCCAGGGGTGGTCCTCCTTGCGGTGCTGCAGGAACGACAGCACCCGCAGCATCCGCCGCCCTTCTTCACCCGGGATGCCGTAGGTGCCCGCCGAGAGGGGACACGTGCACACGAGATCGACGTCGGTCACACCGCGCCGCGCGATGGCCTCACGCCACCGCGGGTCGGCCTTGACGATGTCGTCGACGCTCTCGAAGTCATCCAACAGCACGGGCGGCTGCCCGTCGTTCTCGCCAAGTGTTCGTTCTCGGACGATCCGTCGGGTCGTCAATGACGCCACGACGTCCTGGGTACGGCTCGAGGGAAGGTCGACGAGGAATGCACGTACTCGACGGTCTGGGGGGCTTGCGGGATCGAAGGCGAGGACGTCCTGTTTGTCGGGCTCGTCGAGGCCGAGGTAGGCGAATCGCGTGTCGTCGGTGACCAGTCCCACATCGACGAGGATCTGGCGGGCGGCTTCGATCTCCGTCTCAGTCAGGCGATCCAGCGGGTGCGTCTGTGCGACGACGGTGGACGCCGGTGTGTCGGAGGCGGTCATGATGTGCAGTCCTTTCGTCGGGTGTCAGCCCGTGAAGCTTCCCAGCTGTGCGTAAGTGTCGGGTCGTGAGGTCTTCCATCGGGCGGCCAGGACGTACCCGAGCACGAAGGCCACCACGATGATCGCCTCGAACGTGATCGCCAGACCCATCGACCCACCGATCAGCGTCGTGAAGTTCCATACGACCAGCACCAGGAGGAAGAGAAGGCCCGCCAGACCCAGTGCGGGGGCGATGACGGTGTTCCAGGGTCTGGTGTCCAGGCGGCTTCGGCGGAAGAAGACGATCACGCCGGCCGAGGTCAGCGCCATCAGGGCGATCAGGCCGAGGGTCGCAAGGCCCGACATCCACGCGAACACGGCCGCGACGGGGTCCAGACCCGCCAGCGCGAAGATCGCGATGATGATCAGGGCCGACACGGTCTGGGTCAGCGATCCGAAGTGCGGGGATCCGTACTTGGTGTGCGAACGGCCGAAGCGCTCCGAGACCACATGCTCCCGGCCCAGCGAGAACAGGTACCGGGCGATCGCGTTGTGGAAGGCCAGCAGCACGGCGAACAGGCTTGTCACCATCAGGATGTTCATGGTGACTTCGGCCCACGTGCCCACGTACGTCTGCGCGGTGGCGAACGTCAGACCGGCCGTGTTCTCCTGTGCGGCGGCCACGACCTTGCCGGAACCGTACGCGATGACCATCGCCCAGGAGGCGAACGCGTAGAACACGCCGATCAGGATCACCGCGACGTAGGTGGCGATGGGGACGGTGCGCTTGGCGTCGCGTGCCTCTTCGCTGTAGATCGCGGTGGCCTCGAAGCCCATGAACGAGGCGATGGCGAACATGACGCCGATGCCCGGACTGCCGCTGAAGAACGCGGACGGGGTGAACGAGGTGAGGGAGACGCCGTCAGCCCCGCCCCGGGCCAGCACTGCCACGCACACGATCGTGATGATCGCCACTTCGCACAGCATCAGCACGCCCAGCACCTTCACGCTGAGGTCGATGTTGCGGTAGCCGAGCACAGCGACCACGGCCAGGGCGGCCACGGCGCACAGCCACCAGGGGATGTTCGGCACGCCCCACGAGGCCAGCAGACCCGACAGTGTCGCGCCGAACAGTCCGTACACGGCCAGTTGGATCGTCGTGTATGAGACGAGCGCGACGAAGGCGGCGCCCAGTCCGGCCGGCTTGCTGATGCCGCGGGTGATGTACGAGTAGAACGCACCGGTGTTCGTGACGTGTCGGCTCATCAGGCTGTATCCCACGGAGAACAGCAGGAGGATGACCGCCACCAGCAGGTATGCGGCGGGAACACCGGGGCCGTTGCCGATGGCCAGGGCGACCGGGACACCCCCGCCCACCACGGTCAGCGGAGAAGAGGCCGCGACGACCATGAAGACGATACCCGCGACGCCCAGAGTGCCGTGCAGGCGCTCCTGCCGGGCGGATCCCACGGCGGAGAGGTCGGCGGCTGGGGGGTTGACGGCACTCATGATTCCTCCTCGGTGAACGATCCCGCCGGACCCTTGACGGAGACGGCCTGTGCGCACTCGAGCAGGCCCTCGCGCCCGAACTCAACACCGTAGCCGGACCCCTTCGCTCCGCCGAACGGAACGCGGGGGTCGATGGTCCCGTGCTCGTTGACCCACACGGTGCCCGCGTGCAGCCGCAGCGCGACGTCGCGCGCCCGCTTCGGTGAGGAGGACCACACGGAAGCGCCGAGGCCGACATCCAGTCCGTTGGCCCACTCGATGGCCTGCTCGAGGTTCGTGTAGCGGATGATGGGGAGAGCCGGTCCGAACTGCTCCTTGGCGACCAGGGGGTTGTCGTTGTCGATGTCGGCGACCAGGGTCGTCGGATAGAAATTGCCGGCGGCGTCCGGATCGGGGTCACCGCCCACGAGGATGCGGGCGCCGGAGGTGCGGGCGTCCTCCACGAGAGAGGAGACGATGTCGTACTGCTTGCGGTTCTGCACGGGGCCCAGCAGGTTCTCCTCGGACAGGCCCACCCCCATCGGGACGGCGCGGGCGACCTCGGTGAGCTCGTCGCAGACGGCGTCGTACAGCCCGTCCGGCACATACAGCCGCTTCAGCGCGGCGCAGGTCTGGCCGGTGTTGATGAAGGCGCCCCAGAACAGTTTCTGGGCGATCTCCGCTGGGTCGGCGTCATCCAGCACGATCCCGGCGTCATTGCCTCCCAGCTCCATGGTGACCCGTTTGACTGTGTCGGCCGAGGAACGGATGATCGCCTGACCGGTCGGGATCGATCCCGTGAACATGATCTTGTCGATGCCGGTGTGGGCGGCCATGGCTTCGCCGACGTCGCGGCCCCCTGCCACGGCGATGAGGACGCCGTCGGGGAGCGCCGTGTTCAGCACGTGCACCAGGCCGAGGACCGACAGCGGGGTGAACTCGCTGGGTTTGACGACGATCGTGTTGCCCATCCGCAGGTTCGGGGCGATCTGCCAGATGGCGATCATCATCGGCCAGTTCCACGGACCGATGGCGCCGACCACGCCCAGGGGCTGATAGTGGACCTCGGCACGCGTCTCGCCGTCGTCGATCACGATCTGCGGAGAGACGTCGGGCACAGTGGCCGCACGCAGCCACGCGACGCATGCGCCGACCTCGAATCGGGCGTTCGGGCCGTTCAGGGGTTTGCCCTGTTCGCGGGACAAGAGCACGGCGAGTTCTTCGGCGTACTGCTCGATGGCGTCGGCGGCCTTGTTCATGAGTTCGACGCGTGTGGCGTCGCCGAGGGCGGTCCAGCCGGGTTGGGCGGCCCGAGCCGCCGCGATGGCCTTGTCCAGGTCGTCGACCGTCGCCGTCGGCGTGCGACCGATCTCCTCTCCCGTGGCCGGGTCTGTGATCGGGCGACCGCTACCGGCGGGGGCCTGGATGTCTTCCAGCAGAGTGGTCATGGCGTCTCCTTCGGAGTGTGCTCGGAGCGGTCGCGGACGACGGTGTACGGACGCGGTGGCACCGGAGCGGGGAATGTGCGCCGGTTCGGGTGGCCGTCTGCGTTGGTGTCGGCGGCCGTGCCGGTGCACGTCGGGTGGGGAATAGGTACTCCCTTGTGTCCTGTGTTGGGAACATCGTCGTCCGCGTGCGCATTGTGGGCATCGGCGTGGGGCGCCCAGCCGTGTCCACAGCGCGCCCTTTTCGGTGCGCAATCCGTCCATGATGTGGTGAACTGGGTACCAGCGCCTGGCACCGAGGGGGGGTCGGTCGGGTGCGGCGGGCGAGGAGGCTCGGCGATGAGCGTGATCGGGCAGGATGTGCAGGTCTTCGACACGGCAGCGATCGATCCTTCGGACCGGTTCGACGCGTGGCGTGAGGCGGTGGATGCGGCGTATGTCCCGTTGCAGGTGGAGGCGCGGTGCACGGGTGGGTACCAGGGCCTCCTCCGCTCGCAGGACCTGGGTGCCGTCATGGCCACAGAGGTCGGTGGTTCTCCGGTCACTGTCTGGCGCGACCGTGCGTCCATCGCCCTGTCCGACCCCGGAGTGTACAAGTTCGGGTTGCAGCTGCGCGGGTACTGCGTGCTGTGCCAAGACGGGCGCGAGGCTGCCTTGACCCCCGGGGACCTCGCGATCTATGACACGACGAGGCCGTATACGCTGCACGTGCCCGATCTCTACCAGATGTTCATCCTCGTGATCCCACGGGATCGGCTGGGTCTGCTGCCCGGACAGGTGCGGGAGTTGACGGCAGAACGGATATCCGGGCGTCGCGGACTGGGGTCGCTGACGTCGTCGCTGCTGACGCAGCTGGGGGCGCAGATGTGTGCGGGAGGGGCCGATCCGACGCCTCGTGCGGTCGATGCCATCGTGGACCTGGTCGGTGCGACGCTCAGCCAGCGGTTCAGCGACACGGGCAGAGTGCCGGGTGCATCCACGGTCGTCGCCGCGGCGACCGCATGGATCGACGAGCACCTGTGCGACCCCTGCCTGACCGTCGACGACGTCGCGCTCTCGCAGCACGTGTCGATTCGGTACCTGCAGAAGCTGTTCGCCGAGCAGGACGTCACGCCCAGCGGCTGGATCCGGCAGCGCCGGATCCAGCGGTGCCGGGCCGACCTGCTCGATCCCGCGTTGAGGACCCGGCCCGTCGCCTCGATCGGGGCACGGTGGGGCTTCGAGGATCCGTCCGGCTTCACCCGGGTGTTCAAAGCGCAGACCGGCATGACCCCCGGCGAGTACCGCGCCAGGGGAACCCCCTGACTGCCGCTGCCCGTCGCTGACCGCCCAGGAGGCGCGGGTCGGTCAGCGGCGCGGGGCGCCGACGCGGGCGCGGCGGGAATGGCAAATCCGCTCGTGAGCCCCCACGCGAACCCGATCAGAAGGAACAGGAGGCTTCCGACTCGGTCAGGACGGGCCCGGCCGGAACAGTGTCAGTCGCTGCGTGCGCGCGACGAGGTCGCGCAGCGCCTCGAGCGACCCGCTGACGGCACCGGCGGTGCGTGCCTGTACGAGCACGTTCCCCAGCGCCGTCGCTTCGACCGGGCCCGCCGATACCGGCAACTGCGCCCGGTCGGCGGTGGCCTGGCACAGCAGTGCGTTCAGTGAGCCGCCGCCCACGATGTGCACGACCTGCAACGTCCGTCCCGTCACGCGCGCCACGGTGTGCACGGCGTCGGCGAAGGCCTGAGCGATGCTCTCGATGATCGTTCGGACCATGGTCGCACGGTCCGCCGGCACCGGGTGCCCGCCGTGCTGCAGCAGCACTGCGATGCGTGCAGGCATGTCACCGGGCGTCGACAGGGTCTGATCGTTCGCGTCGAACAGCGGGGTCGGGCCGGTGACGGCAGCTGCCTGCGTCAGCAGCGCGGGCAGGTCGATCGGCCGACCGTCGTGCGCTTCCCAGGCACGCACCGATTCACTCAGCAGCCACAGGCCGGTGACGTTGTGCAGGAACCGCACGCGCCCGTCGACGCCGCCCTCGTTGGTGAAGGCGGCGGTCCTGGCGGCATCCGTCATCACCGGCGCATCCAGCTCGATGCCCACCAGCCCCCACGTGCCGCAGGAGATGTACGCGGCCCGCGTCGGGTCGGCCATGGGAACGGCGACGACCGCGGATGCCGTGTCGTGCGACCCGACTGCCACGACCGGCGCATCGCCGCAGACGGCCGCCGCGACGGCCGGCTGCAGCATCCCCAGCGCCTCACCCGGTGCGATCAGTGACGGCAGGATACCCTGTGGAAGGCCCAGGAGCTCCGCCAGACCGTCATCCCACGCACCTGCGCGCAGCAGCCCCGTGGTCGATGCGTTGGTGCGCTCGGCGCGGGCGTTGCCGGTGAGCCAGAATCCGATGAGATCGGGGATCAGCAGCACGGTGTCGGCGAAGGCGAGGCGGGCGGCGGGCTCGGCGGCCAGCTGGTACAGCGTCGTGAACGGCAGGAACTGCAGCCCATTGCGGGCGTACAGGGCGGCGTGGGGCATCCGTGCATGCACCGACGCCACCCCGTGTGCGGACCGCGGATCGCGATAGTGGAACGGGTTGCCCACCAGGCTGCCGTCTCGCAGCAGCCCGTAGTCCACGGCCCACGAGTCCACCCCGATCGAGGCGAGTCGGGGCTCGGCGCGGAACGCGTCGCGCAGCCCCGCCAGCGCCGCGCCGTACATCCGCAGGATGTCGATGTGCAGGCCGTCGCCGGCCTGCACGGGATCATTGGCGAATCGGGCGATCGGTTCCAGTTGCAACAGGCCGTCGCCGACGTGGCCGATCATCACCCGCCCGCTCGTGGCGCCGAGGTCGATGGCGGCGACCGCGCCCGCGCTCATCGCAGGAAGGCGGCCGCGACGCCGGAGTCGACGGGGATGTGCACGCCGGTGGTGCGGCTGAGCTCCGGTCCGGTCAGCACGAACACGGCGTCGGCGACGTTCGCCGGCACCACCTCGCGCTTCAGGATCGTCCGGTTCGCGTAGAACTGGCCCAGGTCCTCTTCCTTGACGCCGTAGGTGGCGGCACGCTGTGCGCCCCACCCGCCCGCGAAGATGCCCGAGCCGCGCACGACGCCGTCCGGATTGATGCCGTTCACGCGCACACCGTGCTCACCGAGCTCGACCGCCAGCAGCCGCACCTGGTGGGCCTGGTCGGCCTTGGTCGCCGAGTAGGCGATGTTGTTCGGGCCCGCGAACACGCTGTTCTTCGACGAGATGTAGATGATGTCCCCGCCCATCTGCTGGGCGATCAGGGCGGGGGCCGCCGCCTTCGACACCAGGAACGAGCCCTTGGCCATCACGTCGTGCTGCAGGTCCCAGTCCGCCTCGGTCGTCTCCAGCAAGGGCTTGGACAACGACAGCCCGGCGTTGTTGACCACCAGGTCGATCCCGCCGAATGCGAGCACCGTGGCGTCGATCGCGGCCCGCACGGCCGCCGCGTCGGCGACGTTGCATGCCACGCCGATCGCGACATCGGTCGAGCCGAGCTCGGATGCCACGTCCTGGGCCTTGCCGAGGTCGAGGTCGGCGACCACGACGCACGCGCCCTCGGCGGCCAGCCGCGCGGCGATCGCCTTGCCGATGCCCGATGCGGCGCCGGTGACGAACGCGATCCGACCCTGGTGCGACTTCGGCTTCGGCATCCGCTGCAGCTTCGCCTCTTCGAGCGCCCAGTACTCGATGCGGAACTTCTCGGCATCCGAGATCGGGCGGTAGGTCGAGACCGACTCGGCCCCGCGCATCACGTTGATCGCGTTCAGATAGAACTCGCCGGCCACGCGCGCGGTCTGCTTGTTCGCGCCGTAGCTGAACATCCCCACCCCCGGCACGAGCACGATGAGCGGGTCGGCGCCGCGCATCGCGGGCGAGTCGGCATCGGCGTGCGCGTCGTAGTACGCCCGATAGTCGGCGCGGTAGGCCTCGTGCAGCTCCTGCAGTCGGGCGACGGATGCCTCGATCGTGGCGTCTGCGGGCAGGTCGAGTAGCATCGGCCGCACCTTGGTGCGCAGAAAGTGGTCGGGGCAGCTGGTGCCCAGCGCCGCCAGCGCGGGCGCCTTCTCGGATGCGAGGAACTCGAGCACCGCGGGGGCGTCGGTGAAGTGGCCGACCATCGGCTTGTCGGTCGAGGCCAGGCCGCGGATGGTCGGGGCCAGAGCTGCCGCCTTCGCGCGCCGCTCGGCGTCGGGGAGCGCGTCGAACCCGTGCCGAACTCCTCCGAACGGGGCGGCCACGCCGTGCGTGTGCAGGTATGCGGCCGCCGTCGCGATGATCCAAGAGGAGTTCTGCTCGGCCTGCGCCGAGCTCTCACCCCACGCGGTGATGCCGTGCCCGCCGAGGATGCACCCCACGGCCTCCGGGTGCGTGTCCTTGATCGCGGCGATGTCCAGACCCAGCTGGAATCCGGGCCGGCGCCACGGCACCCACACGACCTTGGCGCCGAAGATCTGCGGCGTCAGGACCGCGCCGTCGGCGGCCGTGGCGATCGCGATGCCGGCATCGGGGTGCAGGTGGTCGACGTGGGCGGCATCCACCAGCGCATGCATCGCGGTGTCGATCGAGGGGGCGGCTCCGCCGGTGCCGTGCCGGCAGTAGTCGAACGCGGCGACCATCTCGTCCTCGCGGTCCACGCCCGGGTAGACCGCGCGCAGCGCGCGCACGCGGTCCAGTCGCAGCACCGCGAGACCCTCGGGCCTCAGGGTGCCCAGGTCGCCGCCGGAGCCCTTCACCCAGAGCAGGTCGACGCTCTGCCCGGTCACCGGATCGATACCGGTGCCCTTGGCCGACGTGTTGCCGCCGGCGTAGTTCGTGTTCGCCGGGTCGGCGCCCAGGCGATTGCTGCGCGCGATCAGCTCGGCGACGGTGTGGCCTGCCACGCTCATGCGCCCCATCCCGCCTGCACGCCGCCCACGCGGTCGGCTTCGATCTGCCCCTGGTAGCCGGATGCCGCATAGGCGGCCATCGGGTCGGCGGCGAGCCCGCGCGACTCGCGCCACTGCGCCAGGGCGGGGCGCACGTCGGTGTAGAACGCGTCCATCACGATCGCGTTGGCCGCCAGCACGTCGTTCGCGCGCTGCGCCGCCGCGAGTGCCTCGCGGTCGATCAGCAGCGCGCGGGCGGTCATCTCCTGCACGTTGAGCACGGAGCGGATCTGGCCGGGGATCTTCGCCTCGAGGTTGTGGCACTGATCGAGCATGAACGCGACGCCAGGGCTGTTCAATCCGCCGCCGCGGATCACCTCGGACAGGATCCGGAACAGCTGGAACGGGTCGGCCGCACCCACGATCAGGTCGTCGTCGGCATAGAAGCGCGAGTTGAAGTCGAACGAGCCGAGCTTGCCCAGACGCAGCAGCTGCATCACGATGAACTCGATGTTGGTGCCCGGGGCGTGGTGACCGGTGTCCAGGCACACCATCGCACGGTCGCCGAGCGCGGCGGTCTGCACGTAGGCGGTGCCCCAGTCGGGCACGTCGGTGTGGTAGAACGACGGCTCGAACAACTTGTACTCCAGCACCAGGCGCTGGTCGGCGCCCAGCCGCGCATAGATCGTCGCGAGCGAGTCGTGCAGGCGGTCCTGGCGGGCGCGCATGTCGTTCTGCCCCGGGTAGTTCGAGCCCTCGGCGAGCCAGATCTTCAGGTCGCGCGAGCCGGTCGCATCCATCACGTCGATGCAGGCGAGGTGGTGGTCGATGGCCTTGCGGCGGATCGTGTCGTCCTCGTGCGTGAGCGCGCCGAACTTGTAGTCATCGTCCTGAAACGTGTTCGAGTTGATCGTGCCCAGCCGCACGCCGAGGTCTTCGGCATGCCGGCGCAGCGCGCCGTAGTCGTCGACCCGGTCCCACGGGATATGCAGCGCGACGGTGGGGGCCAGCCCGGTGAACCTGTGCACCTGGGCGGCGTCGGCGACCTTCTCGAACGGGTCGCGCGGGGTGCCCCGCGTGGCGAACACCTTGAACCGGGTGCCCGAGTTGCCGAATGCCCAGCTGGGCAGCTCGACGGCCTGGCTCTGCAGCGCGGCGAGGATATCGGAGGACAGCGTGGTCATGATGCGTTTCCTTCTTCACCGGCGGGATGCGCCGGTGCGACAGTGCGTCTTCTCGCTAAATTGTGAATCGTTTCAACATGAACGTATGCTGATCTCCTCCGCTCTGTCAAGCACGCGTGGGTCCTGCGGTGAGCGTCGGAATGATCCGTTTCAGTCAGTCGGATATCATCGCAGGATTCCGCCGGACCCGACGAGGAAGTGCAGGACCCGATGCTCCCAACCACGCAGCACACACCGACCACAACGCTGGCGGGCGCGGCCTTCATCGCGGCCGATGCCGCACGTGTCGTCGCACCCCGGTTCCATAAGGCGGTCGCACTGGATCAGGATGCCGCGAACGTCCAGTCGGCCACCCTGCACGCCACCGCCCACGGCGTCTACGAGGCGCGCATCGGCGGCGCACTCGCGTCGACGTCGGTGCTGGACCCCGGATGGACCTCGTACGAATGGCGCCTGAACGTGCAGCACCACGATGTCACCGAGCAGGTGCGCGCGGCGGGCCGTGACGTCGAGATCGAACTGCTGCTGGGCAACGGCTGGTACCGGGGCAGTCTCGGCTTCGAGAGCGCCGACGCGAACTACGGCGACGAGATCGCCGTGTGCGCGGTGCTCGAGATCAGCTACGCCGACGGCGCCGTGCAGCGCTTCGGCACCGACGACGGTTGGCGGGCCGAGGCATCCGAGATCACCCGCAACTCGCTCTATGACGGTCAGACCATCGACGCCCGGATGCGGTCCGCAGCCGGACGGGAGCTGCCGGTGCGCGCCGTCGAGGTGGACCGCAGCACCCTCGTCGCCCAGACCGCCCCGCCGGTGACCCGCCACGAGGTGCTGCGCCCGCAGCGCATCTGGACGTCGCCCCGGGGCCGCCTGCTCGTCGACTTCGGACAGAACCTGGTCGGCTGGACGCGGTTCACCGTGCAGGGCACGGCAGGAGAGGCGGTCGCGATCCGGCACGCCGAGGTGCTCGAGCACGACGAGCTGGGCACCCGCCCGCTGCGCGGAGCCGACGCGACCGACGTGTTCGTCCTGTCCGGGGACGTCGACGCGTTCGAGCCGACGTTCACGTTCCACGGCTTCCGGTACATCGAGGTCACCGGCTGGCCGGGCGAGCTGACCGAAGGCGACATCGAGGCCGTGGTGGTGCACTCCGCGATGCGCCGTACCGGCCGCTTCGAGTGCTCCGAACCGCTGGTGGGCCAGCTTGTCTCGAACTCGGTGTGGGGGCAGAAGGGCAACTTCCTCAGCGTGCCGACCGACTGCCCGCAGCGCGACGAGCGGCTCGGCTGGACCGGCGACATTGCCGCATACGCGGCATCCGCGTCGTTCCAGTTCGACACGGCCGACTTTCTCGACAACTGGCTGCGCGATCTGCACGCCGAGGTCGCGCACGCACCGAAGCAGGTCGTGCCGGCGGTCGTGCCGAACGTGCTCAAGTATGCGCACTTCGGCGAGGATTTCGCGTTCGGCGAGCTGGGCGCGACGGCGATCTGGGGCGACGCGGCGGTCTGGGTGCCGCAGGCGCTGTGGACCGCCTACGGCGACCGTGCGCGTCTGGCCAGGCATTACCCGGCGATGGTGCTGCACCTGGAATCAGTCGAGCGCGCGCTGTCGCCTGGTGGGCTGTGGGACCAGGGCTTTCAATTCGGCGACTGGCTCGACCCGGATGCGCCGCCGGACCAGCCGGCCGCGGCCAAGGCGGACCCAGCCGTGGTGGCCACCGCGTGCCTGTTCCGCAGTGCGTCATTCGCGGCCGAGGCCGCGCGCATCCTGGGCGAGACCGACGACGCGACCCGGTGGGCGGCGCTGACCGAGCGCACGCGGCGGGCGTTCACCGCGCACTACGTCGCCGGCGGACGGGTGCGCTCGGACTGCGCCACGGTGTATGCGCTGGCGATCTGCTTCGGCCTGCTCGATGACGCTGATCGGGATGCCGCGGGGCAGCGCCTGGCCCAGCTGGTGCGCGCGAGCGGCTTCCGGGTGACCACCGGATTCGCCGGCACGCCGTTCGTGACCTGGGCGCTGTCCGAGACCGGCCACATCGACGAGGCCTACCGTCTGCTGCTGGAGCGCGAGTGCCCGTCCTGGCTCTACCCGGTGACGATGGGGGCGACCACGGTCTGGGAGCGGTGGGACTCGATGCTGCCGGACGGAACGATCAACCCCGGCGACATGACGAGCTTCAACCACTACGCGCTCGGCGCGGTCGCCGACTGGATCTACCAGGTCGTCGGCGGCATCCGGCCGGTCGAGCCGGGATACGCACGGGTGCGCATCCAGCCGGTGCCGGGACCGGGCATCACCTGGGCGAGCTGCTCGTATGACGCGGCGGCCGGCACGATCGAGTCATCGTGGCGCGTCGAGGACGGGCGCTTCACACTCGACGTGCACCTGCCCGACGGCCTGGCCGGCGAGGTGGTGCTGCCGGGCGGCCGGGTCGAGCAGGTCGGCGCAGGAGCGCACCGTTTCACTGCCGCGTGGGTCGCGCAGCCGACGGCCTAGGCTCGCCGTGACGACGAGGGGACTGCCATGGCGGTGAGCGTGCGCGATGTGGCCGAGGCGGCCGGCGTCTCGGTGGGCACGGTCTCGAACGTCTTGAACCGGCCCGAGAAGGTGTCGGCGGCCACGGTGGCACGCGTGCACGACGTCATCGCGCGGCTGGGTTTCGTGCGCAACGACGCCGCGCGCCAGCTGCGTGCCGGTCGCAGCCGGGCCATCGGCCTGCTGGTGCTGGATCTGCGCAACCCGTTCTTCGCCGACCTGGCCCGCGGCGCCGAGGAGCGCGCCGCCGAGCACGGCTTGTCTGTCTTCGTCGTCGGCAGTGACGAGAAGCCCGAGCGCGAGCGCGCCGCGATCGACCTGTTCGAGCAGCAGCGCGTGTTCGGGATGCTGCTCGCCTCCGCCGGTGACGACCTCCCGCGGCTGCGGCAGCTGCAGCAGCGGGGCATCCCGGTGGTGCTCGTGGACCGCGAATCTCCAGACGCCGCCGTGCCGTCGGTGGCGGTGGACGATGTCGACGGCGGACGGCTGGCGGGGGAGCACCTGCTGAGCATCGGGCGTCGGCGCATCGCGTTCGTCGGCGGCCCCGCCTCGATCCGCCAGGTGACCGATCGACTGGAGGGGGTGCAGCAGGCGGTCGCGGCGGTGCCGGATGCGACCCTCGAATTCGTCGGGACCGCGGCGCTGTCGGTGCTGGAGGGCAGGCGCGCGGCCGAGCGCATCGCCGGACGCCTGGCATCCAGCCGCCCGCAGGCGATCTTCGCGGCCAACGATCTGCTCGCGCTCGGACTCATCCAGGGCTTCGTCATGACGGGCGCCGTGCGGGTGCCGGACGACATCGCGCTGATCGGCTACGACGACATCGACTTTGCGACAGCCGCGGTGGTGCCGCTGAGCTCGGTGCGCCAGCCGGCGGCGCTGATCGGTGCGACGGCCGTCGATCTGCTGGTCGGCGCGACGGATCAGACCGGCGGACCCGCGCACGTCATGTTCCAGCCCGAGCTGGTGGTCCGGGCGTCGACGACCGGGTGAGCGGGGTGCACCTGCTTGCCGGCGACCGGCGGGTGCATGCCCTTTGAACTCCACGGCGTGCCACAGCAGACTGACTCGATTCCATCCGGGACGACCAACCGCACCCCGGCGCGCGCGGCCAGTGTTGCGAATGCGGCACTGACTCCGATAACGGTGTCGGACGCGGCGTCCGAGTCGCAGTCGCCGCCCGCAACAGGGCACCGACCTCGTGTGCGTCCGCGGCCACCATGACCGCATCGGGAGTGAGGAGGATGTGGGAGGCGTCGCAACGTTGCTGGGCCTGTCCACAGTCAGTACGATTGAAACCTAATTCATTGTAGAATGAATATGCGGGCCAGAGAACCCCGCATCGCAATGGAACGGACCCCGCATGGACTCGGACATCCCAGCTGCGCTCCGCGATGACCGGCTCGCCCTCGGCACCTCGGGACTCGGCCGCGCCACGGTGCCGGGTTCGGCCGGAGAAGCCGTCGCGGTCACCACCGCCCGTGCGCTATTGACCAGCCGGTACGCGGCGGTGGACACCTCGAACGCATACTCGGTCGGCCGATCCGAGGCGGTGTTGGGAATCGCCCTGCGCGACCTCGGCCCCGACGCGGCCGGACGGGTGATCACCAAGGTGGATGCAGACCCGCGGACCGGAGCACTCGATCGCGATCGGGTGTTTCGCTCCGTCGAGGAGAGCCTGCGCCGGCTCGGTGTGGACCGCGTACCGGTGCTGCACCTGCACGACCCCTACTCGATCACCTTCGCCGACGCGATGGCGCAAGGCGGTGCGGTCCAAGCCCTGGTCGAGTTGCGTGAGGAAGGCGTCGCAGGCGGAATCGGCATCGCCGCAGGTCCGGTCCCTCTGGTCGCCCGATACGTCGGCACCGGCATCTTCGACGCGGTCCTGGTCCACAACCGATATACCCTGGTCGACCGCAGCGCAGGGCCGCTGTTCGCGCGGGCGGCCCGAGCCGGGATGCGCGTGTTCAACGCCGCTCCGTTCGGGGCGGGCATCCTGGCCCGCGGTTCCGGTGCCGGAGCGTCATACGCCTATCGCCCAGCGCCTGCTGCACTGCAGCAGTGGGTGCGGCGGGTCGAAGCCCTCTGCGGCGAATATCGCATCACGCTCCCGGCGGCGGCACTCCAGTTCGCCCTGCGTGCACCGAATGTACACACGACCGTGGTCGGTGTCTCCTCGTCGGCCCGGCTGGGCCAATTAGACAAGCTGGTCGCGCTGCGTGTCCCCGACGAGTTCTGGCAGCGTCTGGAGGCGTTGCCGTCCGCCCCGACCCCGATCGACGACAGCGAGGAAAGTCCGGCATGAGCGACTACTGGCAGAGCACCGCACCGGGCGCCGGATGTCGCGCGTCCCGTGCACAGGCGCCGGGCGACGCACGGACGATGAGCCTCAACGGCACCTGGCGCTTCCGCCTCTCACCCACCGCAGCAGGCACCGGCACTGCGTTTCAGACCGACGAATTCGACGATAGTGACTGGGACCGGATGCCCGTGCCGTCGCACTGGGTGCTCGAGCCGTTCACGCCGCTGGCCGGCGGACCCGCGCGCTCGATGCGCGGCACGTCGGAAGGGCCGCTGTATACGAACACGTCGTACCCCATTCCGCTGGACCCTCCGCGAGTGGGTTCCGACAATCCCACGGGCGACTATCGGCTCGCCTTTGATGCACCGGATGGCTGGGCGCACGCGGTGCTGCGCTTCCAGGGCGTGGACTCGTGCGCGAAGGTGTGGCTGAACGGAGCCGAGCTGGGCTGGTCGACCGGCAGCCGGCTGCCGTTCGAGTTCGACGCTCCGCTGCGGCCCGGACGCAACGTGCTGGCGGTGCGGGTGCACCGGTGGTCGGCGGGCACCTATCTCGAAGACCAGGATATGTGGTGGCTGCCGGGCATCTTCCGTGACGTCGAGCTGCTCGAGCGCCCTGCCGACGCCATCGACGACCACTTCGTGCACGCCGACTACGATGCGCAGACCGGATGCGGCACCCTGCGCGTCGACGCGTCGATCGCGTCGATCGTAGAGGTACCCGAACTCGGTATTCGGATGGCCGCCGGCGAGGTGATGACCATCCCGGTGGAGCCGTGGAGTGCGCATTCGCCCAGGCTGTACCGAGGTACGTTGCGCTCGCCGGGGGAGGTGATCGAGCTGGCGATCGGATTCCGCCGTATCGAGGTGGTCGGCGGTGCGCTTCATGCCAACGGCACTCCGCTGACCTTCCGAGGGGTGAACCGCCACGAGCACCATCCCGATACCGGACGCACCCTCGACCGCGAGACGATGCTCCGAGACGTCCTGCTGATGAAGCGCGCCAACATCGACGCAGTGCGCACCAGCCACTATCCACCGCACCCGGAGTTTCTGCGGCTCTGCGACGAATACGGGCTGTGGGTGGTCGAGGAGTGTGACCTGGAGACGCACGGCTTCATCTTCACCGGGTGGGAGGGCAACCCGCCAGACGAGCCCGCGTGGCGCGATGCGCTGCTGGACCGACTGGTGCGCACCGTCGAGCGCGACAAGAACCACCCGAGCATCGTGATCTGGTCGATGGCGAATGAGAGCGGCACCGGCAAGACGTTCGGCGACATGCGCACGTACCTGACCGAACGAGACCCCTCGCGTCCGGTGCTCTATGAGCGGGATCCGTCGTACCGGGACTCGGACTTCTACTCGCTGATGTACCCGTCGCTGGAGGAGCTGGACGCGATCGGCCGCCGTGACGAGACACGCCCGGACGGGGTGACGGATGCTGAGGACGAGCGTCGTCGGGCGCTGCCGTTCCTGCTCGTGGAATACGCGCACGCGATGGGCAACGGCCCGGGGTCGCTGTCGGACTATTGGCGGATCATGACCGCGTATGAGCGGATCTGCGGCGGCTTCGTGTGGGAATGGATCGACCACGGGTTCAACGCTCGGGATGCCCATGGTCGACCGTACGTGATGCATGGTGATGACGTGGCAGATTATGAACCGCGTGGCGGTCGGTTCAGCCTGCACGGATTGATCTTCGCGGACCGCACGCCCACCCCAGGCATCGTCGAGTTGGCGAAGGCTTATGCGCCATTGCAGATCGACATGGTGGCAGGTCGGGTGCGCGTGCGCAACGGCCGGCATGATGGCAGCACTGCCGATCTCGCGTTCACCTGGCGGGTTGAGGTGGACGGGTATGCCCGCGGGCAGGGGGCGCTCGAGGTGCCGGCGGTGGCCCCAGGAGAGACCGTTGTGGTGCCGATGCCGGTGATTGACCAATTCCCACTCGGTGAAGTGGTGCTCACGGTGCAGGCGGCGCTCGCAGCTGACGCAGCCTGGGCGCCGACCGGGCACGTCGTGGCCTGGGGACAGGCCACCATTGCGACGCGCTCACCGTCTGCACACCTCGCCCCGGTGTGCGGGGGGAGCCGCGTCAGTGGCTCGGCCGAACTCAGGGTCGGTGCGGCGCGCTTCGACCCGCATACCTTGAGGCTGCGGCGGCTGGGCGATCTGGACTTGGACGGGCCATGGCTGGACTTGTATCGGGCGCCCACCGAGAATGACCACGGTCAAGGCGATCTCAACGACATCGCATCGGTGTGGGCGTCGACCGGGATGGGCCGGATGGTGGATCGCATCGATGAGGCTGAAGCGGGTGATGGTTG
The DNA here is from genome assembly GCF_039537285.1 of Microbacterium kribbense. Lineage (NCBI taxonomy): Bacteria > Bacillati > Actinomycetota > Actinomycetes > Micrococcales > Microbacteriaceae > Microbacterium > Microbacterium kribbense. The sequence continues at coordinate 254,984 of NZ_BAABAF010000002.1, forward strand.
GCTGCGGGTGACTGGGCGCACCGGTCCCAGCGCGCATCCGCACGGTGTGGCCTGGTCGATGTGCTGGCGCGCAGACGGCGATGGCGTCGTGCTGGAGACAGTCGCTGACTTCGTCGGTCCGTGGGAGAACACGCCGTACCGCCATCGCGACATCTGGGTGCCCCGGCTCGGTCTGCTGTTCGCCCTGCCCGGCGGGATGGACGAGGTGGAGTGGTTCGGTCGCGGACCCGGTGAAACCTACGTCGATTCGTATGAAGGGTCGCGGATCGGTCGCTTCACCCGTCGCATCGACGATCTGCAGACGCCCTACCCGGTGCCGCAGGAGAATGGCAATCACGTGCAGACCCGGGCCCTGCAGATCCGCGGCGCGGGTATGCCCACACTGGGCGTGCAGGGCCGACCGACAGTCGACTTCACGGCACGACGGTGGCGCTCTCTCGACCTGGAGCGGGCGATGCATCCGGTCCAGTTGGTCGACTCGGGCCGGGTCTGGCTGAACCTCGATCACCGTCAGCAGGGCATCGGCTCGGCCTCGGTCGGCCCGGCGCTTCCGGAACGTTATCGGGTTCCGCGAGAGCGCACTACGTGGTCGGTCCGGCTGGGCTGATCACACATGCCGTCAGGACCCGAGCGTGCGTACCTTGTCGAACAGGTCTTGCGCGCCGACCTGGCCGCCCTTGAGAAGCAGTTCCAGGCCATCCAGCTGAGGGTCGGCGCAACCTGCGCGCAGCAGCACGACATTGCCCCACGGGTTCGCTGCAATCGAAAGCGACTCCACGCCGAGCAGGCGGGTGATCCTGCTGGAGGCATCGCCGCCGCATACGATCACGCGGCGAACACCGGCACGGCGCACCGCCTCGTCGACGAACGCGGCCGCAGCTGTGGCTATCGCCATCAGGGTGCCGGCAGCAGGGACATCGGCATCATCCGACGTCAGCACCACGCTCGTGCCTGACCGTAGCACCGCGGCGACACGCTCCAGACTTGCCTCATCGGCTGGCAGTCTGAGCGGCTCGACGTGCCAGCCGGCACGAGCAGCGGCGTCCGCCTGGCGTCGCGTCTGGGCGGATCGGCTGCCCGAAACCACCAGCACAGCCCCCGGCGTCGTCAGTCGCGTGATCGTGCCCCGAGCACCCGGCTGTGTCGATCTGGGGGATGCTTGGCCCAAGCCGAGGCTGAGCCCGCCGGAACCGATCGCGAAGGCTGTCGCAGGCAGCCCTGCCACGGCGTGGCCGACCAGCGCCACCTGGGCACCGTCGAGGGCGTCGAGTACCACGCCGGCCTCTGATGCGTCGCGCAACCGTTCGGTGAGCGCGTGGGCAGAAGTGTACTCCGTGAATGAAATTCCTCCGATGGGCAGTGACGTCTGTCGGGCCAGGTGTAGGGCGAGATCGGACTCGGTCATCGGCGTCGTAGGGTGGTTCGACATAGTGGGTTGGCGATCGAGTCGATAGATGCGACCGCCCTCAGCTGCGAAATGGTGTCCGAATGCGGTGTATCGACCGAAGTCGGGCTGGGCGAACAGCAGCGGCACCGGCCTGCTGCCGAAGACATCCCGAGCTATCTCGATGACCCGCCCGAGGCTGCCGACGGACGGCGCCGAATCGGCCGTGGAGCACGCCTTGTACTGAACCACCGCCGGATGCAGTGCTGCCAGTGCTTCGAGCACCGGACGCACCTCGGCGTCCAGTTCGGCAGTGCCCAGCGACCGCGAGATTCCGGCAATGCCGATCACATCGCATTCGTCCGCGGCCTGTCGGAGGGCATCGCCGGGCGGCAGCCCGACGAACAGCTGTCCGGTCAAGCCGCTTCGCACGAACTGCAGCAGTGCGTCGACACTGCCGGTGAAGTCGTCGCCGTAGAAGGCGACCTGAGCGTCAGACACGGACCGGGCCGAACAGCTCCGCCGCCCGGCGCAGCGGTGCCGAACGGCGTAGCGCCATCTGTACGTCCTCGCCCGCCGCCGCGGACTCCCAGGCGTCACGCATGCTCGCCACACCTGCTCCGGCGCCGTCCGGGTGGCCGTGGATGCCGCCGCCGGCCAGCACCAGCAGGTCGGTGGTCCCCGTCGCTGCGAATGTGGCGTGTGCCAGCCCACCCCACTGCCCGGACGACAGCACGGGCACCGTTGAGTTCAGACCCAGCAGTGGCATACGCACCGCCGCGATCGAGTCGAGCACTTGAGCATCCGTTTCGTAGAATTTGTTGCTGATCCCGTTGGTGTGCAGGTGGTCGGCACCGCAGAGCCGCACGAGTTTCTGCCACGCCCGGAATCCGATCCCGACCTGGTCCGAGCGGCTGATGGCACCGAACATGGCGCGATGACCATGGATGGGCACCTGCGCACGGCGACGCAGGAACTCCAGCCCAGCCAGCCCCACCATGTTCACACACACCATGACGCAGGTGCCGCCGGCTGCGACGACGAGGTCATGATTGGCTTCGAGCCTATCGATGTCGTCGGTGATGTTGAATGCGTACATCGGTTTGACCCCGGTGCGGTCCGCATGGCGCTCGAGCACCGGCATCACGGCGCGCACCCGTTCGTGCAGCGGCGCAGACGGACCGTTGCCCTGCAGTTCATCGTCCTTGATGAAATCGACCCCGGCCGCGGCGAGCTCGCCGACCAGCTCGCCGAGTTCGTCGGGGGACAAGCCGATGCTCGGCTTGATGATCGTGCCGAGCATCGCCCCATCTGGCCTGCTCATCAGCTCACGGGTGCCGGCTATGCCGAACTGCGGTCCGGCATAGCGGTCCGCGAAGGCGGGTGGCAGGTCCAGGTCGACGAGCTTGATCGCGGCGAGCTCCTTGATCTCGAACAGGTTGCCGGCCACCGCTGCCAGCAGGTTCGGTATGGATGGACCGAAGTTGTCGAGGGGGAAGCGCAGCCGGAGTCGAGCCCGGTGACGCAGCGCCGGGTCGCCCACGGTGCCCGGCAACGCGCGGGCACCCGTCAGAGGCAGGTCCTCGATGCTTTCCACCTGCGCGGCGAAGCGCGCACGGATGCCGTCGGACTCGCGCTGAACCCGCACGAACGTTCCGGTGGATTGCTCGCCGGCGAGCACCTCGGCTGCGTGCTGCAGTGGGAGGGAGGTCTCGATGAGGTAGGTCGCGATGACGTGCTGTGCGCTCATGTCGCCGGTCCTCACCAGACCAGCGGCAGCCAGACGGACATCTCGCCCGCCCCGCGGTTGCCCCAGGCATAGTAGGGGATCAGTCGGGCATGGACGCTACGCAGCGGCGCGGCGTCCAGATCGTCGTAGAGGGCAGATCCGGTAGCGCTGGGCAGAACCGTCAATTCGGCTTCCAGCGTGATCATCCGGTGGCCGCCGATCTCGGTCGGCACCGGTCGCAGCTGGATGCCGCGACGCAAAGCGGCCTGTTCCAGCAGGACGTCGTCAGGAAGATCGGCGCTCTCCAAGCAGTACACGACGGGACCGCGCTGCACGGCGACCTGGTTGGTGATCTCTTCGGCCAGTCGGTGCCCGCGCAGCACCCGAGGCGGCATTGGCAGGATGATCTCCACCACATCTCCGACGGTCCAAGACCGTTCGATGCCGGTGTAGTGGCCGGGCGTCGACACCGGTACGCTCTCGCCGTTGACGGTCACCGTCGCGCCGCTCGTCCAGTCTGGGATACGCACGTGCAGCGGCATCGCCCCGGCGGCTGCGACGACGGTGAACACGATTCGCTCGTCCCACGGGTAGTCGCTGTCTTCGCGAAGCGACAGGTGCTGCCCGGCGCTATCGGTCACGTCGAGATCACTGCCGCCGTACAGATGCACATACAGTCCGTCCGCGCCCAGCGATGCCGTCCGCTCGTGGAACCGGGCCAGCGTGCGCGCCGTGTTGGGTGGGCAGCAGAAGCAGCTCAGGTATGGCTGCCGCGCGCGCGCGTCGGAGGCCGGCGGCGGCGGGGTCGGATGCTGTCCGGTGTCGCCGGGGCGCCGCAGCGGATAGGGCAGTTCGCGCACCTGCCGCAGCGGGTTCGTGTACAGATAGTCGTCGCCATCCAGCCCGATGCCGGCCAACAGGCTGTTGTAAGCGATCCGCTCGATGACGTCCGCGAACCGGGCGTCACCGGTCAGTGTCAACATCCGCTCACTCCACAGGATCATGCCGATGTGTGCGCAGGACTCGTTGTGCGCCGTGGTCTGCGGCAGCTGATACGCGCGACCGTAAGCCTGGTGGACCCGGCTGATCTCCTCCTGCCACGGATATCCGTCGGGCGAAGCTCCGTCATAGAGTGCGCCGCAGCCGCCGGTGACATAGAGCTTGGTGTCGACCACGTCCTGCCAGAGCCCACCCAGGACGTCCTGCAGTTCGGCGTCGCCGGTCTCGGCGACGAGATCGGCGAGTCCCGCGTAGAGGTAGTTGGCACGCACCGCATGCCCGGCCGCCACCCGCTGCTCGCGCACAGGGAGCCGATCCTGGTTGTCGTCGCCGCCAGCGAAGTCGTCGCGCAGCCGCACGAATGCCTCGGCCAGCCGCAGCCATCGCGCCTCGCCGGTCGCACGGTACAGCTCGATGACCGCCATGTAGTGCGAAGGGCAGATCGCACTTCGGGCCAGCTCGACCGGCTTTTCGCCAGCCAGGATCTCTAGGAAACCGGCCGCGCGGCGGGCGACATCCAGCAGAGTGGTGGTACCGGTGACTTCGAAGTGGCGTACGCCCGCGGTGATCAGGTGACCGAGATTGTATGTCTCGAAGTGGAATCGGTCGGCGAGTTCGGCGGCATCGTGATGATAGCGCGCCGAGATCAGTGTGGCCGTGTGCAGATAGCCATCGGTGCGTTGGATCGACGCGATCAGCGATGCCACCCGCTCCACGGTCTCAACGAGCCACGGTTGGGGGTCCAACTCGAGCTGCGCGATCGCTGCTTCCAACCACTTGTAGAAGTCGCCGTCCATGAAGGGCGGACCATCGTGTTCACCCTCTTCAAGCCCCGCCGCAATCTGGAAGTTGCGTAGGCCGGGACTGATCTCGGGGTTGGACAGCGAGTCCCAGATCTGGGGGATGGTGGTGCGGAAGGTACGCTCTTGCACCTCGCGCCAGAATCCACGACCCCAGCGTGCGCTGTCAGCGTTCAGTGGGCGCAGTCGCCGACTCTCGGGGAGCGTGGTATTCGTCGACATGGGGCTTCCTCTCGGAGTCGTCGATCAGTCTCGCGGATGAAGGCTGCAAAAAATACCAGCCCTGCATGAATTTGCAGTCTATGCATCGAACAAGGCAACTGCAATGAATATTATTTCACTACTGATTGTTGACACACTCCGAAATCGTGTCTAGTGTCACTCCCAAGAGGTTCTGCAATCCCCCCACTTCACCCTCGTCAAGGAGGACGTTATGTACTCACGTCGAACACACCGCGGCATGTTCGCTGCCGGTATCGCGCTCATCACTCTCGTCCCGCTGGCTGCGTGTTCGGCGGGCTCGTCGACTCCCGGTTCCACGTCTGGTGCTGCGGGAGGCACGGACCCTGCAAAGTTCACGGTGCTGACAGCGAATGAGAATCCCACTCTTGCCAAAGAACTGGACGCACTGGCTGCCGGCTCGTGCAAGGCGGAGAACACCGCACTCCCACTTGAGCACCAGACCGTCGCGCAGGCCGACACGGTCCAGAAGATCACGCTGCTCGCCAGCCAGGGCGCACTGCCCGCGCATTTCATCGCCGGCACCGCGATGGTGCGCCCAGACGGCGACCTCGGCAAGGCCGGTCTGGTGCTGGACTACAAGAAGGCGCTCACCGATCTGGGCGCATGGGATGGCATCCTGCCCGCTGCCGCATCCACCGTCGACTCGGTGTACGGCCAGATGGTTTCACTGCCCTACCAGTACAACATTGAGGGGATTTGGTACAACAAGGCGATCTTCAGCAAGCTGGGCTTGCCCGTGCCGACCACCTTCGACGAACTGCTCGCCGATTCCGCGAAGATCAAGGATGCCGGGTATACGCCGTTCGCGATGGATGGCAAGGATGCCTGGCCGGTCACCAGACTGATCGGCATGTACATCTTCCGAAACGTTGGTCCCGACGCCATGAAGAACGTGCAGGCCGGCACCGCCAAACTCACCGATGCCGACTTCGTCAAAGCGGCCGCGGCAGTGCAGACGATGGCCAAGGACGGCTACTTCGGCGAGGGGTTCATCTCCAATGACGGTGCTGCGGCGAACAATGCGTTCCTCACTGGCAAAGCCGCAATGAAATACGACGGCTCGTGGCTGCTGAGCAACATCAACGACGCCAGCCAGGACACCATCGGCGCCGACAATGTGGGATTGATGCCGTTCCCCGCGGTCACCGGCGGTGCCGGGAGTATCGATCAGTGGGCGGCCAACGCTGGTGCCGCCATGGCGATGAACCCCAAGTCCTACGGCCCCAAGGTCGCCGCATGGCTCAAGTGCATCGTCACGAACTACGGTTCTCAGGCACTGCAGGATGCCGGTGTCGTCTCGGGCTTCAAGGTGAACACACCGGTCACCAGTATCCCGGTGGCCACCAAGATGGTGCAGGAAAAGGTCGCCAGCATCCAGCAGACCGTCCTGTGGTTCGAGGCGCTGATGGACGGCAAGTCGACTGCGCTGGCACAGTCGAACGTGTCGCTGCTGGTGACCGGCCAGATGTCCGCGCAGGATTACATGTCGCAGCTGCAGACCAGCATCGATGCCAACAAGTAAGCGTTGACCAGACAGGCAGCAGAACGCGGTCGGCCCGAGCCCGCAAGGGTCCGGGCCGACCGACGCCGGGAGGCTCCATGAACCGCGTGTTCGGTGATCGCAAGACGATCATCATCCTGCTCGCGCCGACACTGACCATCTACGTGCTGATCAAGCTCGTTCCAGTTGCGTGGTCGCTCGGATTGTCGTTTTTTCAAGGCAACACGCTACGCGGCTTCACCTTCGTCGGAATCGCGAACTTCGACCACTTTGTGAAGGATCCGGCGGCGATCCAGTCGCTGTGGGTCAGCATCATCTTCGCGATCCTCGCCACCGTGGGCCAGATTGTCCTGGGCTATCTGCTTGCCCTGCTGTATGTGTTCGTGCTCCGCAAGGGCTCGGCATTCATCCGCACGGCGGTGTTCTTCCCGATGGTGCTGCCCACGGTCGCCGTCGCGTTGCTGTTCCGCAGCCTGGTATCGGTGGGCGAGAACCAGGGTCCGGTCAACGACATCATCAACTTCTTCGGCGGGAACAGTGTCGAGTTCCTCGCCAACACGGTAGGCACGATGGGCGTGGCGCTGGTCATGACGTACTGGAGCTCGATGGGCTTCTACGCGATCCTGCTCTACACCGGCCTGCTCGACATACCCGATGAGATCATCGAGTCGGCTCGCCTGGACGGTGCCAGCGGGATCCGCCTGGTCCGGCACATCGTCATCCCATTGTCACTGCCCATCCTGATCTCGTCGATCATCTTCAGCTTCAACGCCACGCTCAAGGTGTTCGACAGCCTGCTGGCCTTGAACAACGGCGGTCCGGGGACGACCACCTCGCCCCTGACGCTGTATATGTTCCGGACGGCGTTCGAGTACGCCGAATACGGCTACGGGTCCACCATCGCGCTGGTGCTGACGCTGCTGTGTCTCGTGTTCACTCTCGCGATCTTCCGATCGTCGAGACGGCGGGCGGAGGATTGAGATGACCGCCACGCAGACCCTCATCCAGACGCGTCCGGGCACGCGCAGGACGTCCGGCCGCCCGACCGGAACGGGGCACCGAGCCGTCCGTCGCACGCTGCGCCGCCTACCTGTTTGGATCCTTGTCGCCGTGCTGCTGGTGATCGTGCTCTACCCGCAGTTCTGGGTGATCATGGGCTCGTTCAAGTCGCAGACCGAGTTCCTCTCGACCCCCACCTGGTCCCTTCCGCACGCGTTGGACTTCAGCAATTACTACGAAGCCCTGTTCCGTGGCAATGTCGCGGTGAACTACCGCAACAGCATCCTGGTGACCATCCCCTCAGTCGCACTGATCGTGCTGCTCGGCGTTGCTGCCGGGTATGCGCTGGAGATCATGATCTGGAAGGGCCGCGGCACGACGCTGATGCTGATCCTCGGCGGCATCATGGTGCCGGGACAGATGATCCTCGTTCCGCTGTTCATCGCGTACTTCAAGATCGGCCTTACCGACTCGCTGTGGCCGTTGATCATCACCTACACCGCAGACGGGCTGCCGCTGGCCACGTTCTTGATGGCCGCATATTTCCGGACCGTGCCGCGAGAGATCTTCGAAGCCGCGACGATGGACGGCTGCAGTCCCCTGCGCTCGTTCTTCGCGATCGGGTTGCCATTGATGCGCAACGCCATCCTCACCGTCGCCCTTGTCGAATTCTTCAGCGTGTGGAACGACCTGCTGGTCGCGCTGACGTTCACCACGAACCCGTCGCTGGCGACGATCCAGGTTGGCCTATTGAGCTTGAACGATCAGTATGGAAGCACCCAGTACGGGCCGCTGTTCGCCGCAATCAGCATCAACGTGATCGCACTGCTGATCGTGTTCGTGTTCTTGAACAAGAAGATCATGGCCGGCCTGGCCGCCGGCTCGCTGAAGGGATGAAATGATGCGGATCGCTTTTGTGCACACCGGAGCAGTTGTGATTCCGCCGGTGATGGCACTGGCGGGACGGCTGCTGCCGGATGCTGTCGCCGTCAACTACCTGGACGACAGGATCGTCGCCGACCTCGGCGACGAGCAGCGCGCCGGATCCATCCCGCAACGCCTGCATGATCTGGTGCACGCCGCGAAGGCCGGCGGGGCGGATCTGGTCATGCTGACGTGCTCGTCGATATCGCAGTATGCAGCACCGCTGGCGGCGGATGCCGGAATCCCGGTCTACCGGATCGATGAGGCGATGGCAGACGCGGCCGTGCGCATCGGTCCGCGGATCACGGTACTGGCCACACTCGCCACCACGTGCACGCCGACTGCCGCCCTGATCCGCGAACGGGCGGCGCTGGCAGGGACCTCCCCCCAGATCCGCAGCGAGGTCATCGACGGTGCCTTCGCCGCCGTCTCCAGCGGAGACCGCGCCGCACACGACCGCGTCGTTGCCGCGGCCATCGAGCGTGCGGCAGGGGAGTCGGACGTCATCGTGCTCGCGCAAGCGTCGATGGCCAGCGCGGCCGATGCGGCGAATGTGGATGTGCCGGTGCTGTCCAGTCTGGTGCCTGGCATCGAGCGGCTGCGCCGGTTGGTCGCTGGCTGAGCCGTTCAATCGGCCGCGCCGCGGTGGGCGAGATGCTCGGCGGTGCGCAGATCGGTGATCAGGGTCGTCACCCAGCCGCCGCGCAGGGCACCATGGATCGCGTCATACTTGCGCGAGCCACCGGCGATGCCGACACGGCGGGGAATGCGCATCAGGTCGTCGACCGGAATCGCGATGATCCGGTCATCGATGGCCCCGCGGACGAGGGTTCCATCAGCGCAGTAGATGCGGTGGCAGATGTCGCCAACCGCACCGGCGTCCAACAGGGGGCGGCGCTCCGCGCTGGAGAACGCGTTGCCGCTGGTGGCCAGCACATTGGACGGCTCGATGTTGCCGATACCCATGATGGCCATCGTCAGCTCACGCCAATGCCGGGTGACCTCATGCATGGAGGGATCGCGCAACAGGCTGTCCCGAATCTCCCGTCCCGCCACCACGCCGGGGGCCTGCACGTAGATCGGCTCGGCGCCCAGCATCCGCGCCAACTCGGTGAGGATCCGGTTCGAGTGGCTCTGCGATTCGGGCGCACCGACGCCGCCCAGCAGCTGCACCACCTCGGTCGCCCCGCGCACGGTGAGCGGGCGCATCCGATCGACCATCGCCAGGATGGTCTGACTCCAGGACGAGACGCCGATGCGGTCGCTGCCGCCCAGCGTGGCCTCGAGGTAGGCCGCTGCGCCGGCACCGATGGATGCGATCGTCTCCGCCTCGTCGGCATCGGGCCCGACGTCGACGACGACCGCCTCGGCGATGCCATAGGCGGCCTCGACCTGCTCTTCCAACTCGGAGTACACCCCCGGGGCGACGGTGACGGTGGTGCGCACGATGCCGACGGATTCGGCGCGCTTGAGCAGCCGAGAGACCTTGGCCTGCGAGATACTCAACGCCGATGCGATGTCGGCCTGACGGATACCGCGCTCGTGGTACATCCGCGCGATCTTGGTCATCAGGCGGACCTGTGCGTCGTAGGGGCGCGTGTAGCGGATCATGGACAATCCGGGTACTCCGTTCGTTGGCGGCATCAGTCGGGCGGTGCAGTCCGGCTCACGACTCTGGTATGGGTGCCCGGCCCGATCGACTCGGGCACGTGTCCGTCAAGCTCCAGAATGCCACGCGCACCGACGGGGACCGTCAGTTCGACGTGCAGCATGTCGCCGCGGATCGTCCATGCGATCGCCGCGTCGCCGAACGGCGTGCGGTGGCGTGCCGCTGCGTGCGTGAGGCCGCCGCCGGGGCGTGGCGCGAAGCGGATGCATCGAAAGCCCGGCTCGGCCCCGGCGATGCCGGCGACGGTACCGTGCAGCCAGTCTGCGATCGCGCCCAGCGCGTAGTGGTTGAACGAGGTCATCGTCCCCGGGTTGACGGTGCCGTCCGGGAGCATGGCGTCCCAGCGCTCCCACATCGTCGTCGCGCCCATGTCGACTTGGTACAGCCAGGAGGGACATTCCCGCTGCAGCAGCAGGTCGTACACGCTGGAGGTATGCCCGCTCTCGCTCAAGGCCCCGGCTATCAACGGCGTGCCGACGAATCCGGTGGCGATCCGATTGCCCGCTTCGGCGACGAGCCCTGCGAGGCGATCGGCGGCGATGCGTCGGCGCGCGGGATCGGGGATCAGGTCGAAGGACAGCGCCAGAGCGTACGCAGTCTGCGCATCGCTGGTCATGATCCCGTCCGCGCCGATGTAGGCGGTCGCGAATGCCGCGCGCACCTCGGCGGCCAGCGCCTTGTAGCGAGCGGCGTCGTCAGCTCGTCCGATGCGCTCGGCCATCCTGGCGACGGTGCGCGCGGAGTGCGCGAAGTATGCCGTGGCCACCAGGTGCCGGTCGGTCCGGCCGCCTGCCGGATCCTGCGGTGGGGCAGCAGGATCGAGCCAGTCACCGAGCTGAAAGCCCGTCGCCCAGAGTCGTCCGGGCCCAGCCAGGCGTTCGATCAGATCGACCCAGCCCCGAGCGGAGTCGAACTGTGCTCGCAGTACGTCGGTGTCTCCGTAGCGCTCGAAGATCGTCCACGGCAGCAGTGTGGCGACGTCACCCCAGGCGGCACCCGGTCGGATCGGCGTCCACATCTGATGGGCGGGAATCACGGGCACGTACCAAGGGACGGTCCCGTCCGGGAGCTGTTCGATGGCGACGTCGCGCAACCATCCCGACAACATCCCTGACACGTCGAACAAGAAGCTCGCCGTGGGCCCGAACACCTGGATGTCACCTGTCCAGCCGACCCTCTCGTCTCGTTGCGGGCAGTCCATCGGGATGTCTACGAAGTTGCCGCGCATGCTCCACACCACGTTCTCGTGGAGGCGGTTCAGCCCGAGGTCGGAGCATTCGAACCAGCCGGTGCGCTCCAAGTCGCTGTGGTAGACACGCGCCACCAGATCACCCGCAGCGGTGGCGGCGTCCAGGTCTCCCGGCCACCCGGTCACCTCGACGAAGCGGAATCCGTGGAAAGTGAACCGCGGCTCCCAGGTCTCGCCTTCGGCGCGTCCGGCGAGAGTGTAGCTGTCGGTGGAGCGCGCGCCGCGCAGTGGACGCGTATAGACCTCGCCATCCTGCAATACCTCGGCCGTGCGCAACGTGACGGTCCGTCCCGCGGCTCCGACAACGGTGATCCTGATTCGTCCTACCAGGTTCTGGCCGAAATCGATGACGCGCCGGCCGGAGGGCGTGGTCAGCAGTCGGACCGGGCGCAGCTCCTGCGTGCACCGCACCGGCGGTGAGGTCGGCGCCACCAGGGTCGATCGGTCGCGGTGACGCAGCTGCACACCTTCCCACCCCGAATCGTCGAAGCCAGGGCTGCTCCAGCCCGGCTGTTCGGCTCGAGCGTCATAGTCCTCGCCGTCATAGATCCCGCTGCGCAAGATCGGGCTCGGGCCCACGCGCCAGCTGGCATCGGTGGGGATGACTTCGCGGGAGCCGTCTGCGTAGGACAGCTCGAGCTGACCGAGGAATGAAAGGTCATCGCCCCAGATATTGCGAAATGCCGTCCGCCAACCCAGGCGGCCGCGATACCAGCCGTCACCCAGCCACGCCCCGATCGCGTTCAGGCCCGGTCTGAGCAGGTCGGTGACGTCGTAGGTGTAATACCGCAATCGCGCGTGGTAGACGGTCCACCCTGGCGAGAGGGCATCGTCGCCGACGCGTTGTCCATTTATCTCCGCTTCGTAGAGGCCGTGCGCGCTCGCATACAGGCGGGCCGAGACGAGTCCGTCCCGAATGACCACCTCGCGTCGGACCAGCGCGGCCCGTCGGTCGTCGGCATCCGGATCCTCGTTCCAAGTCGCCCCGATCGGCCAGGCCTGCCAGTCGGTGGCATGCAGCCCGGCCTCTACGACGGTCTCCGGTGCGGTGGGTGACCATTCGCCATCCGGGCCTCGCACCTGCACGGACACGTACAGGCGTTCGCGCGAGCGGAGGGGGCGGAACGGCCAGTCGACAAGGATCTGGTCGTCGGAGGCCGTTTCGTGGACAAGCTGGACGCCGTCCACGCCTCGGGCGACTATCCGGTAGCCGGTCTGCGTCCACGATGCAGGTGCGTTGCTGATCACCCAGCTCAGGCGGGGCGTGCGCTCGTCGATGCCCACGGCCTCACGGTGATGCTCGATGCGCACAGCGCTGACCGTCGGCATTCGACCTCCCATGTAAACATCTTTCACTATAGAATGATTATGCACACACGTACAGCGACGCCTCGATGCGGAGAGAAGGCACCATGCACATCGGTGTGACCGGCAGCGAAGGCAAGCTCGGGAGGGCGACCATTGAGCGGCTACGGGAGGACGGACACGACGTCGTCGGCTTCGACCTCGCCGGCTCGGCGGGTCCTGGCTTTACTCGCGTCGAACTGACCGATTACGGCCAGGCGCTCGACGCTCTGCTCGGCGTGACCGCCCGACACGGTGGACTGGACGCGCTTGTGCATCTGGCGGCCGTCCCGGTGAACGGCCTGATCCCCGATGCGGCCACCTTCCAGAACAACATGCTGGTCTCGTTCAACGCGCTGTTCGGCGCTTACCGAGCCGGCATCCGAACCATCGTCCTCGCCTCCAGCATCACCGCGATGGGCTTCCCCTTTGATGTCGCGCCGCCGCGGCTGCCGGTGGACGAGACGTGGACCCGCGCGTACAACACGTATGGCCTCGGCAAGGTCGCGGAGGAAGCCATCGCCGCCCAGTTCGCACACTGGTCTGCGGACACCTCGGTCACCGCGCTGCGCTTCACCAACATCGTCGGCGCGGACGAGTACGGCACCTTCGGCCGTGCCGGTGAGCCGGACTATCGTCGTGACCTGATCGGCTCGTGGGTCGACGCGCGAGATGGCGCGCACGCGGTCGCCCTGGCACTGGCCGCTGCGACGCCGGGTTATCGTGTCTACAACGTGGCTTCGCCGACCTCGGGCACCGCCACCTCGTCTCGTGTGCTCGCCGAGCGCTGGTTTCCAGGCGTGCCGATCGCCGACGACCTGGGCGAGTTCGAGTCCCTGATGTCCACGCGCAAGATCGTACGAGAACTCGGCTTCGCTGCCGAGCACGACTGGCGCTGAGCCGGCGTGTCGAGAACCATGACCGAACAGCAGCACTGCATTGTGGAACTCACGTTCGGCGGCACGTATGCGCTTCCCGTCGACAATGTGCCGCCGGTCCTGGTGCGGTTCTGCCATGGGACCCACGCGGTGGTCGTACCGGGGTTCTGGGACGGCGAGACAACCTATCGTGTGCGGTTCCTGCCTGAGCTCGTCGGAACGTGGACGTGGCGCACCGAAGCCGAACGTGCGGGGATTCGCTCGGCGTCTGGTGCGTTCACCGTGCTCGCGAGTGCGATGCGTGGCGCCGTCCGCGTTGCGCACCGATTCCACTTCGCGCATGCCGATGGCACACCGTTCCGCCCGGTCGGCACCACTGTCTACAACTGGCTGCATCAGGATGAGCCTGTGCGCAGGGAGACTGTCGCCGCCATCGCCGGGGCGGGGTTCAATAAGCTGCGCTTCCTGATCTTTCCGCAGGCGGGGGGTTATGTCGAGCATGAGCCAACGCTGATGCCGTTTGCACGGGACGGCGGAGAGTGGGATGTGTCAGCCCCGAGCATTCCATTCTTCCGTCAGCTGGATGCCGCAGTCGAATTGCTCGGGGCGCATGGCATTCAAGCAGATGTCCTCATCTTCAACGCATACGATCGCGGGCACTTCGGACTCAACCAACTCAGCGCCGCCGAAGACGACGTATACCTGCGTTATCTGGTCGCGCGACTGTCTGCCTACCCCAATGTGTGGTGGTCGCTGTGCAATGAATTCGATCAGCTGGGTCGACGTCCTGGGCGGTGGCATCGGGTCGGTGCACTCCTGGCCCAGCTCGATCCTTCCGCACACGTCCGCTCCATCCACAACTGGATCGAACTGTATGACAACAATCAGGACTGGGTCACCCATGCGTCTGTGCAGAATGGCTCCGCCACCGTCGATTTTGGTCGTGCCTCGCTTTATCGAGATGTCTGGGGAAAGCCGGTCATCCTCGACGAGATCAAATACGAGGGCGACATCCCGGAGCGCTGGGGCGCGATAAGCGGGCGCCAACTCGTGCACCGGTTCTGGGTGGCCGCTGTGTCGGGCTGCTATGCCTCGCACGGTGAGAGCCTCTCCCGCAACGATGGCAGCCTGCACGTGGTCGCCGGTGGCTCGCTGCACGGTGAGGCCCCTGCGAGGCTCGGATTCCTGCGCGATATTCTCGATGGCCTCGTCGTGGACGGGCTCGACCCGATCGACAAGTGGGACGACCCGGCGTTCGTGGCGGGGGCACCGCGACGGCAGTACCTGCAGTACTTCGGGCGGTCCGCGCCGGAACAGTGGTCGTTCCGACTGCCCCAGGGTCCGCTCGGTGAGCGGCTCATGGTCGGCGACGCATTTGACGTCGATCTGATCGACACGTGGCACATGACCATCACCTCTGCGGGGCGTCGATTCACGCTGACGGAGGTGGCAGCCAATGACGCGTACGATCGCGCCGGGCCGCCGCTGGACCTGCCCGCGGGGCAGGCATTGGCGTTGCGCATCACGCGAATCGAGTGATCAGTCCCCGACCTGCCGCCACCCGCCCGGCGCCAGGACGACGGATGCCTCGCCGGTGGGCGTGACCACCGTCAGGGTGCGCTCGATCCGGTCGAGATTGGCGGCCAGCACGGTGGTCGCGCCCTCCCTCGAGACACCGCCGACGGCCCAGACCAGCCCGTCCGGGCTGTCGCCGTGCAGCAGCGCCGCCCCCCGCAGCGCGCCGAGCGCGGCCAGGGCCGCGGCGACCGGCCGTGCACTCCCGTCGGCGCGCACCGGACCCCGCGGCCCCCACTGCTCGAAGTAGGTCACGGTGGCCACCCCCGGCACCGCCAGGGCCGCGGCGCTCGCGATGGTCCACGCCGCCAGTTCGGGCGCGTCGTAGCGCTCGTCGTCCGCGTCGATCAGCGCCGTGCCGTACCCCTCCGCCAGGTCGGTGGCGCCGGAGGAGGGCGGGGGAGTGGTCGCCACGTCGTTGAAGTGCGCACGCAGGGTCACCGGGCCGACATGCACCGCAACGCCGCCGGCAAGGGAGACCGCCTGCTGTGCCACCAGCCGCTGGATCGCGACGGCCTCGACGAGCTGCTCCGTCGCGGTGCTGTGGAACAGCGGCGTCATGCTGAACACGATGCCAGCCAGATCACGTGGCAAGCGGTCGTGCTCGCGGTTCAGCTCGGTGAAGTGCGACCGGGCTCCGCCGACCACCGGGATGTCCAGCCCTGCGGCATCCAGCGCCGCGCGCAGAGCATCGGTCGCGTCGTGGTCCGAGACGTGCTGCGCCGGGCCGTCGGGCTGGAACGCCGCGACGCGCACCACCGGCAGCCCGGTCAGCGCGCGCACGCCGTCGCCGAGCGCGCCGCCGGGTGCGCCCGCCGCGGCGCCGGACCCGCCGAGCACGAACCGCACGTCGAGCTGTCTCGCCGCGTCGGCCGCGCGGCGCAGCGCCGCCGGCCAGTTCGGCGTGCGCAGGTCGAGCTCGACGAGCACCGGCCCGGTGCCCACGTCGAACGCGGGGGCCGGGTCCGGCGCGGTCGCCGCCCCGACGCCCAGTGCCGGGAACGTGCCGCCGGCAGCGAGCGTGATCCGCGCGTCCGGGCCCGCCGGTGCCGCCGCCGCAGCGCGCGCGCGAGCCCGCACCTGCAGCGTCTGCGCGATGACCTCGCCCGTCGCCAGTCGGTACGGGAACGGCAGGGCGAGCGGGCGGTTGTAGGTCTTGAACGAGGCGTCCGTCCAGTTGCGCTGGTCTTCCATCTCGAACACGTCGCCGCCCAGGCGCAGTGCGACCTCGGTGCCGGCATCCTGCCAACGCAGCCCGGCGATCTCGTACGCCGGCTGATGCGGGCTGATCTGCTGCGGAAAGGCGGTGTGCTGCACTGTCCCGTCCGGATGCGTCACCGCCAGCGGCGAGCCGGCCAGGTGCGGCGGGTGCAGCACGACCAGGCCGGTGCGGTTGGTCCAGAACTCGTCGTGCGCCCGCAGCTCGAGCTCGACTTCGAAGGCGTCCGCCGCGGCGACCACCACGAGCGTGCCGCGCAGATCGGCGCCGAAGCCGTCGGAGCGCAGCTGCAGCGCCAGCCGCCCCGGCGTGGCGTCGTCGACGGCATCCACCACCATCGTCGGCGTGTGCCAGTCCTCATCGCGCGCCACCGCCCGGATGCTGCGCAGCACGGGCCGGCCGCCGAAGGCCAGATCGGCGATCTCATCGCCGCGCAGCTCGAACGACCAATGGCCGCCGCGCCATAGGGGGTGGTCGGCAAGCCAGCTCATCGGGGCGCCCGTCCGCCCATCTCAGAGCGTCGACATTCCGCCGTCGACGGCGAACAGCGACCCGGTCGCGAACGCGCCGTCGTCGGATGCCAGGAACACCATGATCCCCTCGACGTCGCGGGGTGCCCCCGCCCGGCCCAGCGGAATGCGCCCGATGATCGCCGCGCGGTCGGCGGGATCGGACGAGATCGTGCTCACCAGCGACGTCTCGGTATAGGCCGGCACCACGGTGTTGACCCGGATGCCGCGGTCGGCATATGCCGCCGCCACGGTACGCGCCAGGCCGTGGATGCCCGCCTTGGTCGTGCTGTACGCCGTGAAGTCTGCGCCTTCGCCGTTCAGCCCCGTCGGGCTGCCGGTGAGGATGATCGACCCGCCGCGCCCGTGCGTGAGCATCGACCGGACGGCGTGCTTGACCGTGAGGAACGTGCCGGTCAGGTTGATGTCGAGGGTGCGCCGCCACACCGCCAGATCGAGGTCGGCGGCCTTCGCGTCCTGGCCGAACAGCTGTACGCCGGCGTTGGCCACGACCACGTCCGGTGCCCATCCGTCCGCTTCGCACGCGGCGAACGCCGCCGCCACCGACTCCTCGTCCGCGATGTCCACGGCCACGGCCCGCGCCGCGGCGCCGATCGCGGCGGCGGTGCCGGCGGCGGCATCCGCATCCCGGTCCGCGATCACGACCCGTGCGCCTTCGCGCGCGAACCGCGCGGCCACCGCCCGGCCGATGCCGCTGCCCGAACCGGTGACCAGCGCCGTCTTGCCCTCCAGCATGCCCATGTCGCCCTCTCAACGCTCGATGTGGTCCAGGTGCAGCATCCGCGCCAGGTTCTTGTCGAGCTCGTCGTCGCGGAAGATCTTCTTCCAATCCTCTTTGATGATGCTCTCGCGACCGTAGTCCATCGCGATCAGGCATGCGTCGCTGAACGGGTTGTCGCCGCGCAGACCGTTGGCCAGCGCCACCTGGGTGTGCCCGTACAAGATGCTGCGGGCCGCGGCCTCGGGCACCCCCATCGTGTGCACGGCCTCGTCGAGCGCCTCGTTCAGCAGGCCGCCGATCATGCACGCGACCGTTTCGACCAGGGTCGGCTCGAGCTGGGCGAGCTGCTTGATCGTGACGTAGTGCACGTCGATGATCGGGGCGTAGATCGCCCGCACGGTCGCGTCGAGGATCGCCTTCTTGGCCGGGTCATCCGATTCGATCGCCGCGATCGAGTCCTGCGGGGCCGCGATGCCGCCGAACGTGTCGGCGTACTCTTCTGGGGTCGTGCGCTGCAGGAAGATCGACGGATGGCACGGGTGCGCCACCGCGCGGATCACGTCGTCGCGGTCGGTGAGCAGGCCCGCGTAGGCCGCCGCCGGGTCCAGCGTCAGCGCGATCGCGCCCGATCGCATCTGCGGCACCAGGTCGGCGGTGACCTGTGCCAGCGACAGGTCGGGGACGGCGAACACGACGATGTCGGCGTCGGCGACGGCGGGGGCCGCATCGGTGAGGCTGCGGCCGGCGTCGGTCGTGCGCTGCCGGCCGGCGGGCGAGTTCTCGACGTAGGCCACCCGGTGGGCGGTGCGCGCGAGGTTGTTCGACACGCGCATGCCCATCTTTCCGCCCGCACCGATGACGGCGATCGTGTAGGTGTCGGCGGTGGTGCTCATGTCGTGCTCCTCAGGTAGTCGATGGCCGTGCGGGTCCAGTCCCGCTCAGCCTGGATGGTGGTCTGCGCGTCGGTCTGCCAGCTCAGCCAGTGCTCGACGATCTCGTTGATGCCGCGTTCGCGCGGGCGCACCGCGGCAAGCAGGTGCGGGTAGTCGTGCAGGCCCGTGCCCATCGGCGCGCCGCCGTAGGTGAAGCCGACCCAGCCGGGCTGCCGCGCGAACGCGAAGTCCTTGGCGTGCACGCTGCGCACGAGCGGTGCGGCCTGGTCGACGCAGTCGCGGGGTGACTCGAGCCGGGCCACGACGTTGCCGGGGTCGAGGCAGATGCCCAGCTGCGGGCTGTCGATGCGTTCGACCAGGCCCGCCAGATCGGCGGTGGCCAGCTGTTCATAGGTCTCGAGCGCGAGCGTGACGCCGGCCGCCCGGTAGCCGGGCAGCGCGGCGCGCAGCCAGCGCTCGGCCTGCTGCAGGGCGGGCCGGGATGCCTCGGAGTAGATCATGCTGCGCACCAGCGCTGCGTCGAAGATGCCGGCCAGGTCCAGGAACCGGGCCAGGTGCGCGGGCTCGACGCCCTTCGTGCCCAGTTCGATGGTCAGGCCGAGGTCGCGGGCGGCAGCGGCGGCATCGCGCAGCTCGGCGTCTGACATCGCGGTCAGCGGGGCGTAGTCGCAGATCTGGAACAGGTCGACCCCGAGTGCACGGGTGGCCTCGAACGCGCCGGTCAGGCTCAGCGGGTCGGGCACCCGGTCGGAGTGCTGCCAGAAGAACGCATAGGTGCCGAGGCCGATCACACTCTTCATTTTGTCGAACCGGTTGACCGATTGCAAGACTCTGCGGCGCGTCCGCGGTAGATTGATGGCGTGCCCGCATACCCCGGCGACCGTGCCGCCGAGATCACCGCCGCCTTGGGTGCGCTGCCGGCGGGCTCGCCGGTCTCGGAGGTCGCCCGCCGCCTGCTCGATCTGTTCACCGGCGGGTCGATCGCACCCGGCACCCGGCTGCCGCCCGAGCGGCAGCTGGCCCTGACCCTCGGTGTCGGTCGGTCGGCGGTGCGCGAGGCGCTGGCGGCGCTGGAGATCCTCGGGATCGTGGACGTGCGCCCCGGGTCGGGCACCTATCTGCGCGGTCAGGCGAGCGAGCTGCTGCCGCAGACGCTGCGCTGGGGGCTGCTGATCGGCGAGCGCAACACCGCCGAACTCCTCGAGTTGCGCTCGGGCCTGGAGATCTACGTCGCCCGGCTCGCGGCGGGCCGGGCGGACGGCGCGACGGGCGCGGCGCTCGCGGGTCACCTCGAGCGGATGCGCGCCACGGTCGGCGACCTGAAGGCCTTCGCCCGGGCCGATCTGGCATTCCACGACGTGCTGGCCGAGATCGCCGGCAACGCCACCCTGGTCGACCAGCTGCACGTGGTGCGGGCGCTGCTGCAGGTCTATGCCGACCGCGCCGTGCGCGGCGGTGCCGAGGCAGCGACTGCCCTCGCCGAGCACGAGATCATCTGTACCGCCGTTGTGGCCGGTGACGAGGATGCCGCCGCCTCGGCGATGGCCGTGCACATGACCACCGCGTCGTCCCGGCTGGCTGCGGCATCCGCGGAGTGAGGGCGCAGTCGTCTGCTCAGTGCGCGTCTGCTCAGTGTGCGTCTGCTCAGTGTGCGTCGATCCATTCGGCCAGGCGTGTGATGCTGCGCTGGGCCGAGGCGGCCTCGGGGTAGTTCAGGTGCCCGTGCGTCGCGCTGCGCTCGGCGAACAGCACGATGCTGGCTCCGGCCGCGCGCAGCTGCTGCGCGAACAGGTCGCCGGACGCGCGCAGCTCGTCGATCATCGCCACCAGGATGTAGGTCGGCGGCCAGTCGTGCAGGTCATCGGCGACCCCGGGGAACGCGTACGGGTCGCGCACACCGGCGCGGCCGGCATAGTGCTTCGCGAAGGCCCGCACGATCGAGGGTCGGAACCGCATTCGTGCCGGCAGCTTCTTGGTCAGCGCGAGGGTCGCCGCCGTCGTCGGCGGCAGGTACGGATGCAGCATCGGGTACGCCAGCAGCAGGGATGCCGGTGCCGGGCCGTCCTCGTCGCGCGTCCGCAGCGTCACGCCGGCGACGATGGCGCCACCGGCGCTGGCCCCGCCCAGATGCACGCGTGCGGCATCCACCCCGAACAGCTCGTCCGCATGTGCGGTCGCGTGCAGCCAGGCCGCACGGATGTCGTCGGAGGGCACCGGATGCCGCACTCCGCGCAGCGCCTTGCGATAGTCCACCGCCAGCACCGGGATGCCGTGCGCGGCCAGCTCCAGCGCCACCCAGTTCGATTCCGGCATGTCCAGATCGCCGCTGACGAACGCGCCGCCGTGCAGCCATACCAGCGCGCTGCGGGCATCCTGCCCCGGCATCCGGTACTGCCGTGCCGGCACGCCGCCATGCGGGCCGGCGATCGCCGCGTCGGTGATCTCGACCGCGGCCAGGTGCGGACGGCGCTGCCGCAGCGTCGCCGTGTCGACCTCGGGGCGGGCATCGGGCTGCCGCCCGGTGCGGGCCAGATGGTGCGCGAAGATCCGCACGCCGATGTCGACGGGGGTCAGCATCGGCTCAGGCGCGCGAGCCGCGGATGCGGCGCTTGCGCCGCACGGGCACGTCGCCGTCGAGGTTCGGCAGCGGGATCGGCATCGTCTGAGCGACCTCGTCGCTGAACTCCTCGGGCACGTGTTCGACGATGCGGATCGGCCGGGTCTCGTCGATCGTGAGCCGGAACCGGCTCGTCTCGTGCCGGTGCAGGCGGCCCGAGTTGATCATCCAGATCGATCCGATCACGCAGGACACGAGGCCCGCGACCGCGCCGACCTGGATCGCCGTGCGGGGCCCGAACACGGTGGCCACCCAGCCGACGATCGGCGCGCCGACCGGAGTCGAGCCCATCAGCACCGCCATGTACAAGGCCAGCACGCGCCCGCGCAGCTGCGCGTCCGTGGTGGTCTGCACATAGCCGTTGGCAGTGGTCAGCATCGACACCGTCGAGAAGCCGACGAAGACGACGGTCGCCCCGTACAGCCAGTACTCCGGCATCATCGACGACACCAGCGAGGCCACTCCGAAGCCGCCGGTCGCGACGATCACGACGCGCATGCGGGCCGTGTCCCGCCGGGCCGCCATCAGCGCGCCGGCGAGCGAGCCGACCGCGAGCATCGAGCTGAGCGTGCCATACCCGTCGGCCTTCAACCCGAACTCCAGTGCCATCGTCGAGGCGAAGATGGCGAAGTTCATGCCGAACGCGCCGACCAGGAACACCATCACGAACAGCACCACCAGGTCCGGCCGGCGCGCCACGTACCGGAACCCGTCCGCGATGCGCGCCGCGGTGGTCGTCTTCACCCGCGGCTGCAGCTCGCCGGTGCGCATCATCGACAGTGCGATCAGCATCGCGGCGAAGGTGGCCGCGTTGATGATGAACATCCAGCCGGTGCCCACCAGCACGATCAGCACGCCGCCCACGGCCGGCCCGATCAGGCGCGCCATGTTGAAGGATGCCGAGTTCAGTGCGACCGCGTTCGAGGCGTTCTCGCGTGAGACGACGTCGGAGACGAACGCCTGGCGGGCCGGGCTGTCGAACGCGTTGGCGATGCCGAAGAATCCGGCGAACATCCACATCATCGGCAGCGTCATCACGTGCGTGAGCAGCAGCACGCCGACGGTGACCGCCAGCAGGCCCAGCGTGGTCTGGGTCACCATGAGCAGCTTGCGCCGGTCGAAGTGGTCGGCGACCCAGCCGGTGATGCTCACCAGCACCAGCGGCGGGCCGAACTGCAGCGCCATCGTCACGCCCATCGCGGTGGCGTCGTTGTGCGTCAGCTCGGTCAGCACCACCCAGTCCTGTGCGGTGGACTGCATCCAGCCGCCGATGTTCGAGATGAGTGCGCCGATGAACCAGACGCGATAGTTGAACAGGCCGAGGGAGCGGAACATGGCCTTCATCCGGCGGCCACCTCGCTCATCAGTGCGGCGGCATCGGCCAGCGTCTTGCGCTGGGCGGGGGACAGGTCCGCGACGACTGCGGCCAGCCACAGGTCGCGACGGCGCACGGTCTCGGTCACCAGTGTGCGCCCCGCCGGCGTGATGTCGATGATGACCTTCCGCCGGTCGGACTCGTCGGGCGTGCGGGTGACGAAGCCGGGCTCCTCCAGGCAGTTCACGGTGCGGTTCATCGACGGGGCCGTGACGTGCTCGCGCTCGGCGAGCTCGCCCAGGGTGTGCGGTCCGTGGCCCTTGAGTGTGGCCAGCACCGCGAACTGGGCGTCGGTCATCGTGTCCAGTCCGCGCTCGCTGCGCAGCCGGCGGCTGAGGCGGAAGGTGGCCATCCGCAGGTCGCGCGCAGTGCCGGCGTTCTCGTCCGGAACGGGAACCTCGTGCGCTGCGACCATAAGAATAATTAGCCTACCTTATTAGTCTGGCTAAGTAAAAGTCGGATCGCCGCCGGAACCCGGCGGTAGGCTCTGCGCATGCCCGAGTTCACCGACGCACACGGCATCGCCATCGTCTACGACGTGCATCCCGCCTCATCCGCACCCCGGGCCGTGATCCAGCTGCTGCACGGCGTCGGCGAGCACGCCGGCCGCTATGGGGCGCTGATCGCGGCGCTGACGGCCGCCGGTTACACGGTGTATGCCGACGACCACCGCGGCCACGGGCGCACCGGCATGCGGCAGCACGGGGGCGATGCGAGCAGACTCGGCCGCCTCGGCCCCGGCGGGCACCGGGCCGCGGTCGCGGCCTGCTGGCAGTTCACCCAGCTCATCCGCGCCGAGCACCCGGGACTGCCGCTGGTGATCCTCGGGCACTCGTGGGGGTCGTTCCTGGCGCAGATCCTGGTGAACCAGCATCCCGAAGCCTATGACGGGCTCATCCTGTCCGGCTCGGCGCTGCGCATGCCCGGGTCGCTGAACGCCGGCGACCTGAATGCGAAGTGGAAGACGAAGGATGCCACCGGATTGGAATGGCTCTCAATCGATCCGCGCGTCGCACAGCAGTTCCATGCCGACCCGCTCACGGTCGAGACGCCGCTGCGCAAGCTGTTCGGCACTCTCGACGCAGCCCGGCTGCTCGGGCGGCCGCGCGCGGACCTCGGCCGCGACCTGCCGCTGCTGCTGATCGTTGGCCGCGACGACCCGGTGGGCGGTCCGCGCAGCGTGCACAAGCTGGCTGCCGAGTACCGCACCCGGTCGAAGCTGACCGACGTCACGACGCTGGTCTATCCGGATGCCCGGCACGAGCTGTTCAACGAGACCATGCAGGCCGAAGTGCGCGCCGATGTGCTGGCGTGGCTGGACGCGCGGTACCCCGCTCGCGACTGAGCCGCGCCCGGAGGCTCAGCGACCCGGGTGCGACGCGCGGCGCGGACCGCGTGCGCTGCCCATCCGGGCGCCGATGGTCGGCCGGCCCGATACGTCGCGGCCGGCCTGAGGGGCCGCCGCGGTGCGGGGTGCGCCGCCCTGGCCGCCCTGACCGCCGCGGCGCGAGCGCGCCGGGCCGCCCTGGCGGGCGGTGCGGGACGCGGCATCCTGCCCGTCGCGGGCCTGCTGCCCGCCGCGACCGCTGCGCGACTGCCCGCCGCGGGAGCGCCCGCCGGCGCCGCGCCCGGGCTGCGAGACCTGCTGCGGTGCCGCCGGTGCGGGCTTGACGTAGGGCGCCGGCTCACCGACCAGCTCGGTGACCTGGGGACCGGCGGCCGCGACACTCTCCAGCTCGGCCCGGATGTGCGCTTTGCGCAGCAGGTCGGTCACGTCGCGGCGCTGGCTGTCGAGGGCGACCGTGACCACGGTGCCCGAGTCGCCGGCACGGGCGGTGCGGCCCGAGCGGTGCAGGTACGCCTTGTGTTCGACCGGCGGGTCCACGTGCACGACCAGCTCGACGTGGTCCACGTGCACGCCGCGGGCGGCGACGTCCGTCGCGACCAGCACGCGCACCCCACCGGCATCCGGTTCCGCGTTGAACGCGGCGAGATTGCGCTCGCGGGCGTTCTGCGACAGGTTGCCGTGCAGGTCGACGGCCGGGATGCCCGACGCGGTCAGCTGCTTGGCCAGCTTCTTGGCCTGGTGCTTCGTGCGGGTGAACATGATCCGCCGGCCCTGGCCGGAGGCGAGGTGGCGCACCAGCGCCGTCTTCTCGTCGGTTCCGGGCACCACGAACACGCGGTGCGTCAGCGTGCCCTGCGGCACCGACGACTCGTCGACCTCGTGCCGGACCGCATGGTGCAGGAAGCGCTGCACGAGCTTGTCGATGCCGTGGTCCAGCGTCGCGCTGAACATCATCCGCTGCCCGTTTGCGGGAGTCGCGGCGAGGATCCGGGTGACGCCGGGCAGGAACCCCAGGTCGGCCATGTGGTCGGCCTCGTCGAGCACCGCGATCTCGACGGCGCCGAGGTCGATGATGCGCTGCTTCATCAGGTCCTCGAGGCGCCCGGGGCAGGCCACCACGATGTCGACGCCGCGCGCGAGCGCCTGCTCCTGCGGGCGCTGGCTGACGCCGCCGAAGATCGTCGTGACCGAGAGGCCGGCGGCATCGCCGAGCGGCTTGATGGTCGCCGCGATCTGGCTGGCCAATTCGCGGGTGGGCGCCAGGACCAGGCCGCGGGGGCGGCCGGGGCGGCGCGACGTGCGGGCGGCGGCCAGGCGTGCCACCAGCGGCAGGGCGAACGCGATGGTCTTGCCGCTGCCGGTGCGGCCGCGGCCGAGCACGTCGCGGCCGGCGAGGGAGTCCGGAAGCGTGTCGCGCTGGATGGCGAACGCCTCGGTCTTGCCGTCGGCTTCGAGTACCGCGGCGAGGTTCTCGGGCACGCCGAGAGAAAGGAAGGAAGACATGGGGTTGCTTTCAGAATGAGCACACGCGTGCACAGTGGCACGGATGGGCGGGTGGGCGACGGCGCAGATGTGCGCATCGGTTCGCCGTGCGAGAAGAAGCCGGGAGCGGGAGCGGATGTCCCGGTCGGAAGCGTGTCGACGACGCTGCGGTATGACCGCATTCCCCATCCTACCGGGCCGTAGGCTGTGAACATGCACGGTGAGTACAAGGTCCCCGGTGGAAAGCTCGTCGTCGTCGATCTGAACGTGCGCGACGGACTGATCGCCGACTTCCACCTGGCGGGTGATTTCTTCCTCGAACCCGACGATGCACTGGCGGACATCGACGCCGCCGTGAACGGGATGCCGGCCACGGCCGACTCCGCAGCCATCGCCGCCGCCGTGCGCGCCGCGCTGCCCGAAGGCGCCGCGCTGCTGGGCTTCACCCCGGAGTCGGTGGGCACCGCCGTGCGCCGGGCACTGGTGACCGCACCCGGGTGGGGCGATTTCAGCTGGGAGATCATCCACGACAAGCCGGTCTCGCCGCGGATGAACCTCGCCCTGGACGAGGTGCTCACGACCCGCGTCGGCGACGGGCGCCGCAACCCGACGCTGCGGATGTGGGAGTGGGATGAGTCGGCCGTCGTGATCGGATCGTTCCAGTCGCTGCGCAACGAGGTCGACCCGGACGGCGCCCGTAAGCACGGCTTCGACGTCGTGCGACGGATCTCCGGCGGCGGCGCGATGCTGATGGCGGCAGGCTCCATCGTGACGTACTCGCTCTACGTGCCTGCGTCGCTGGTGGCCGGCATGACGTTCGCCGACTCCTATGCATTCCTGGATGACTGGGTGCTGCAGGCGCTGCGTTCGCTCGGCATCGACGCGAGCTACCAGCCGCTGAACGACATCGTCGGGCCCAGCGGCAAGATCGGCGGGGCCGCGCAGAAGCGGCTGGCCAACGGCGGCGTGCTGCACCACGCGACGCTCAGCTATGACATGGACGGCCAGGTGATGACCGAGGTGCTGCGCATCGGCCGCGAGAAGCTCAGCGACAAGGGCACGGCGTCGGCCGCCAAGCGCGTCGACCCGCTGCGCAGCCAGACCGGACTGTCGCGCGAGGCGATCATCGCGCGGTTCATCGAGACGTTCACGAACCTGTACGGCGCGACGCCGAGTCATATCGCCGATGCGGAATATGCCGAAGCCGAGGCACTGGTGCAGTCGAAGTTCGCCACCGACGCCTGGCTGCACCGGGTGCCGTGACGACGCCCGGAACCATCCGCATCCACCACGGCGACAACCTCGCGGTGACGGCGGGCTTGCCCGACGAGTCGTTCACCCTGATCTACCTCGACCCGCCGTTCAACACCGGCCGGATGCGGCGGCGACCCGCCGCTGCGGATGCCGCGGTCGCCGTGCCCGGGCGGCGCACGGCGGGGTTCCGCGGGCGCGAGTACGAGCGGCTGCGCGGCGAGCTGCGGGTGTACGACGACCGGTTCGACGACTACTGGGGCTTTCTGCAGCCGCGGCTGCTGCAGGCGTGGCGGCTGCTGGCTTCCGACGGCACGTTGTATCTGCACCTGGACTTCCGCGAGGCGCACTACGCCAAGGTGCTGATGGATGCGCTGTTCGGGCGGGATCACTTCCTCAACGAGTTGATCTGGGCGTATGACTACGGGGCGAAGGCGCGCCGGCGCTGGCCGACCAAGCACGAGACGATCCTGGTGTACGTGAAGGACCCGCAGCGCTACTGGTTCGATTCGTCCGCCGTCGACCGCGAGCCGTACATGGCGCCGGGTCTGGTGACGCCCGAGAAGGCGGCACGGGGCAAGCTGCCCACCGACGTCTGGTGGCACACCATCGTCCCGACCAGCGGGCCGGAGCGGACCGGCTATCCCACCCAGAAGCCGGAGGGCATCCTGCGACGCATCATCCAGGCATCCAGTCGAGAAGGAGACCGGGTGCTCGACTTCTTCGCCGGCAGCGGCACGACCGGCGCAGTCGCCGCGGCGCTGGGCCGCCACGCCGTGCTGGTGGACGACAACCCCGAGGCGATCGCCGTGATGCGGGCGCGGATGCCGCAGGCCGTGCTGTCCGACGAGCGCGTGTCAGACGGCGGAACGCCATGACCGAGCAGCCGGCCGAGATCGACTGCGTCGAGGTGGCCACGACGGCCGGCCGGGTGCGCGGATGCTGGCGCCCCACCACGGGGACCGGCGGCGCGCGGCGATCGGCGGCGTTCCTCGGCATCCCGTTCGCCGAGGCCCCGGTCGGGCGGCGGCGGTTCGCCGCCCCCGTCCCGAAGGCGCCGTGGGACGGCGTGCGCGATGCCCTGGCCTTCGGCGCCACCGCGCAGCGCGGCGATCCGGGCATCACGCTCATCCCCGAACCGAGCATCCCCGGCCAGTGCACGCTCACCGTCAACGTGTTCACCCCCGACCCCGATGCCCAGGGGCTGCCGGTGCTGGTCTGGATCCACGGCGGCGGCTACTTCTCCGGGTCGCCGGCGAGCCCCTGGTATGACGGACGCAACTTCAACCGCGACGGCGTCGTGACGGTGACGCTGTCGTATCGGCTGGGCTTCGACGGCTTCGGCTGGATCGAGGATGCCCCGTCCAACCGCGGCGTGCGCGACTGGCTGCTCGCGCTGGAGTGGGTGCAGCAGAACATCGGCGCGTTCGGTGGCGACCGCTCGCAGGTGACGATCGCGGGGCAGTCCGCGGGCGGCGGCGCGGTGCTGACGCTGCTGGGCATGTCCGCGGCGCAGCACCTGTTCAGCCGGGTGTACGCGATGTCTGCGGCGTTCGCCGACGTGGCGGCGGCGCGGGCCGAGGCATTCGGACGCGCGCTGGCCGGATCAGGCGGCGTGGCGCCGACTCGCGCCGGGCTGTCGTCGCTGTCCGAAGAGCGGGTGCTCGAACTGCAGAAGAAGGCGACCGAGCTCGATGCCGCAGGGCTCGCCGCGGTCCTCGACCAGGGCCTGCCGCTCGGCCCGGTCGTCGACGGCGATCTGATTCTCCAGCCGACGCGCGACTCGCTGCAGGCCGGCGTCGGTGCCGACAAGCCCCTCGTGGTCGGCGCCGCCGACGACGAGTTCACGATGGTGATGACCGGCGCCGAGAAGAAGCTGCGCTGGGTGCCGCGCCGACTGCTGCTGGGCAAGCTGGGCCTGCCGGCCGCCGCCCTGCGCGGGTACCTCGCCGCGAACGCCGACGTCGCGGCCAAGGGCAAGGCGCGCCTGGCCGGGCGCCTGGTGAGCGACCGGATGTTCCGCACCACCGTGCCGGGCATCGCCGCCCACCGGGGGAGCGCGCCGACCTGGCTGTACCGGTTCGCGTGGCCGTCGGGTCACTTCGGCTTCGCGGAGCACTGCCTCGACGTGCCCTTCTTCTTCGACTGCCTCGACGGCCCGGCGATCGACCCCCTGGCGGGTCCGAACCCGCCGCAGGCGCTCGCCGACCAGGTGCACGCCGCCGCCGTGGCGTTCGTCTCCGGCGGCGATCCCGGCTGGCCGCGCCACGACGGGCGCGGTGTCGCGCGGGTCTACGACGTCCCGGTCCGTGACGTCGCCGACGCCTACGCCTCGGTGCGGCCGCTGCTCTGAGCCGACCGCAGCGGGGCCCCGCTGTTACACCGCGAGGTCATCCCCGCGCTGTCCGGACCGCCGTATCCGTCGGAGTCGTCTGCAGGGCGGTGAACAGGGCGCCGACGATGGCCGCCATGTCGATGTCGGGCTCCAGCAGCCACTGCAGCTGCAGGCCGTCCGCCACCGCCTGCAGCACCCGGGCGAGCGTGTCGGGGTCGATCCCGGGCGACAGGTCGCCGGTGGATTGCGCAGGGGCGATGACGTCGATGAACAGCTTGCGCAGGGTCCGCCCGCGCTCGAGGAAGAAATCGTGCGCCGGATGCTGCGGCGCGGCCGCGTCGGCCGCCATGCGCGAGAACAGTTCGACGAGACCGGGAACCTCGCTGTTGTGCCGGATGACGCCCAGGAACCCCGTGCGCACCGCGGTGATATCGAGCGGCGTCATGGCGTCGATAGGGCCGAACTGTGCCGCGTCGGTGTCGTCGCGCTTGCGCAGGATCGCGGTGAACAGCTCTTCCTTCGAGTCGAAGTAGTGCAGCAGCCCGGCCTGACTCAACCCGACGGCGGCCGCGAGCTCTTTCACCGACGCGCCGCCGTACCCTTCCCGTGCGATGACCTCCAGCGCCCGGGTGAGGATCTCTTCGCGCTTGGCGATCCCTTTGGCGTACGAGCCCCGCCGCCTGGATTCGGTGTTCGACATGCCTCCACGATAAACCGAACCGCGCTTGATTTTTAAAACATAATGCCGTAAGGTTTTTTCGTGCCCAACGCCGAGCACCTTCGAATCCGACAAGAATGACCCCGATGACACAGCCGTCCGACTTTCCTCCTGCGACGAAACCCGCCGCCGCGCCGATGACCAAGAACACCTTCGTCGCGACGGGCAGCGGCCGCTGAGTGACATGACCGATACCATCCCCGCCGACGTTTCCGGACTGACCGTGCCGCAGAAGGCGTCGCTGACCTCGGGCGCCGACTTCTGGACCACGAAGGCGGTGCCGGATGCCGGCATCCCGTCGATCATGCTCACCGACGGGCCGCACGGGCTGCGCAAGCAGACGGGCGCCAGCGACCATCTGGGCATCGCCGACAGCGTGCCGGCCACGTGCTTCCCGCCCGCGGTCGGTCTGGGCGCGTCGTTCGACCCCGAGCTGGCCGAGCGCGTCGGCGCGGCGCTCGGCGTCGAGTCGGCGATCGAGGACGTCGCGGTGATCCTCGGCCCGGGCATCAACATCAAGCGCTCGCCGCTGTGCGGCCGCAACTTCGAGTACTTCTCCGAGGACCCGATCGTCTCGGGGGTGATGGGGGCGGGCCTGGTCCGCGGCATCCAGTCGCAGGGTGTCGGCGCGTCACTGAAGCACTTCGCCGCGAACAATCAGGAGTTCGACCGGATGCGCATCTCGTCGGACGTGGATGCCCGGCCGCTGCGGGAGATCTATCTGCGCGGCTTCCAGCGCGTCGTCGAGGACGCCCAGCCGTGGACCGTGATGTGCTCGTACAACCGGATCAACGGCGTGTATGCGTCCGAGGACCCGTGGCTGCTGACGCAGGTGCTGCGCGACGAGTGGGGCTTCGAAGGGCTCGTGGTCTCGGACTGGGGTGCCGTCAACGACAGGGTCGCCGGGCTGACGGCCGGACTCGACCTGGAGATGCCGGCCAGCGGCGGTCGCACCGACGCCCAGCTGGCCGCGACGGTGCAGGACGGCACGCTCGATGAGCGGGCGCTGGATGTCGCCGCCGGCCGAGTGCTCGACCTGGTGCGCAAGACCCAGTCGCGCCCGGCCGTCGCCGGCCCGCTGGATGTGGACGCCCACCACGCGCTGGCCCGCGAGGCGGCGGCCCGGTCGATCGTGCTGCTGCGCAACGAGGGCGGCCTCCTGCCGCTGCGGCCCGAGCAGACCCTCGCCGTGGTCGGCGCGTTCGCGCAGACCCCGCGGTACCAGGGGGCCGGCTCGTCGCTGATCAACCCGACCCGGCTCGACACGGCGCTGGACGCGATCCGACAGGTCGCCCCGGATGCGGCATACGCACCCGGGTTCACCCTCGACGGGTCCGGCGATGCGGCGGCATTGACGGCCGACGCGGTGGCCGCGGCAGCCGCTGCCGACGTCGCCGTCGTGTTCCTGGGGCTTCCCGCCACAGCGGAGTCGGAAGGGTACGACCGCGAGCACATCGACCTGCCCGCGGCGCAGCTCGAGCTGCTGGACGCGGTGCTGGCAGCCAACTCGAACGCGGTCGTGGTGCTCTCGAACGGGTCGGTCGTGGCGCTGCCGTTCCGCGATCGCGTGCCGGCGATCGTCGAGGGCTGGCTGCTCGGCCAGGCCGGCGGCTCGGCCACCGCCGACGTGCTCCACGGTGCCGTGAACCCGTCCGGCAAGCTCACCGAGACGATTCCGCTGCGGCTGTCGGACAACCCGTCGTTCGGCAACTTCCCGGGTGAATTCGGTCATGTCCGCTACGGCGAGGGCATTCTGGTCGGCTACCGCTGGTACGACGCCCGCGGACTGGAGGTCGCCTACCCGTTCGGGCACGGGCTGTCGTACACGACGTTCCGGTACGGGGATGCCGCGGCGATCGTGGACGGATCCGGCGACGTGCTGGTCACGGTGCCGGTGACCAACACCGGTGCGGTGGCCGGCCGCGAGGTCGTGCAGGTCTACACGTCGCTGCCCGGCTCGGGCCTCGAGCGCGCGCCGCGCGAGCTCAAGGCGTTCGCGTCGGTCGAGCTGCAGCCCGGCCAGACCCGGTCGGTACAGCTGCGCGTGCGCCGCACCGACCTCGCCTACTGGGACATCCGCGTCGACCGCTGGGTCGTCGAAGGCGGCGACTACACCGTCGCGGTCGCGGCATCCAGTCGGGACATCCGTTCGACGGCGACCGTGGCCGTCGCCGGCGACGCCATGTCGGTGCCGCTGAGCATGGAGTCGTCGGTGGGCGAGCTGATGGCCGATCCGGTGGCGGGTCCGGTCGTGCAGCAGGCGATGGCGGGGCTGCTGGCCGGGATGGGCGGCGACGCGGCGGGCGCGATGGGCGACGAGGGCATGCAGAAGATGATGGCGTCGTTCCCGGTCGCACGGCTCGTCGGCTTCCCCGGCGTTCCGATCACCCGCGAGCAGATCGAGGGCCTGATCGCGATGAGCGGCGGCGCGCAGTAGGCCCCGCGGGCATCCGCGCTGACGGTGCGTCCCCGGTTGCGGGTGCGTCCGCGCTGACGGTGCGTCCTCTTGCCGGTGCGTCCGCGCCTGAGGCGAGGAGATTCGTCGAAATGAGGAGGGTTTCGCCCGATTCGGTCCTCGCCTGGGCAGATCTCCTCGGCTGGGGCGAGGGGCGGGGCGGACGTCGCGACGGGTACGACCAGGCGGGGCGGACGTCGCGGCGGGTACGACCGGGCGGGTCACGCGTCGCGGCGGGTACGACCGGGCGGGTCACGCGTCGCGGCGGGAGCCGCCCGACGGCGTGACGGTGAACACGTGCGGCGGGGCGTACCCGGCCTCGTCGAACGTGGATGCCGCTGCCAGCGCGACCTCGTCGACTCGGTCGTGCGGGGTCAGCGCTATCGCCGCGCCGCCGAAGCCGCCGCCGGTCATCCGCGCGCCGATCGCGCCGGCGGCCCGTGCGGCGGCGACGGCGGTGTCGAGCTCGGGGGTGGAGATCTCGAAGTCGTCGCGCATCGACGCGTGCGAGGCGTCCAGGAGCGGACCGATCGCGGCGGGTCCCTGCGCGCGGAGGGTCTGCACGGTGTCGAGCACCCGCTGGTTCTCGGTGACGACGTGGCGCACGCGGCGGAAGGTGGTGGCATCCATCGCCCGCTCGGCGCGCGCGAGGTCGGGGGCCGACAGATCCCGCAGCGCGGCGACGCCCAGGGCCGCCGCGCCGCGCTCGCACGCGTCGCGGCGGTCGCGATAGCCGCCGGTGGCGTGCGCGTGCGCGGTGCCCGTGTCGATCACGACGACCTCGAGGCCCGCGGCGGCGAAGCCCAGATCGATGACCTCGGTGTGCAGCGACCGGCAGTCCAGGAAGATCGCGGCGTCGGCGCGGCCGAGCATCGATGCCATCTGGTCCATGATCCCGGTCGGCGCGCCGACGGCCTCGTTCTCGGCGCGGCGGCCGATGCGGGCCAGGGCGACCGAGTCGAGGCCGAGGCCCCACACGTCGTTGAGCGCGGATGCCACGGCTCCCTCGATCGCCGCCGACGACGACAGTCCCGCCCCGACCGGGACGTCGGAGGCGATCGCGATGTCGACGCCGATTTGCGGCGCGTCCGTCGCGCGGCGCAGCGCCCAGGCGACGCCGAGCGGATAGGCCGCCCACTCGGGCACGGCGAGCTGCCCGGTGGTGGGGAACATCCGGTCGAGATCGTCCAGGTGGACGACCACCCGGGCGTCCGCGAAGGTCGATTCCACTCGGATGTCAGCGCTTCCGTTCGTGCCGGCCACGGCGTGCGTGCGGTGGTCGATGGCGAACGGCAGCACGAAGCCGTCGTTGTAGTCGGTGTGCTCGCCGATCAGGTTCACCCGGCCGGGGGCCGACCATTCGCCTGCCGCGGGGCTGTCGGACATCTCGGCGAACAGCGCGCGGGCGGCGGCATCCGGCGTCATACCGACGCCTGCTCGAGTGCCTCGCGCAGCCGTGCCGCGCTCGTCTCGGGCGGGATGTCGCCGATCCATGCGCCCATCGCCGCCTCGGATCCGGCGAGGTATTTGAGCTTGCCGGCCCCGCGGCGCGGGCTCGTCAGCTCGAGGTGCAGGCGGTACGAATCGCGCGCGACGTGCACCGGCGCCTGATGCCACGCGGCGATGTAAGGGGTCGGGGTGTCGTACAGGGTGTCGACCCCGCGCAGCAGCAGCAGATAGAGGCGCGCGAGCTCGGTGCGCTCGGCGTCGGTGGTCTCGGCGAAGTCGGCGACGTGCCGGTGCGGCATCAGGTGCACCTCGAGCGGCCAGCGGGCGGCGAATGGGACGAACGCCGTCCAGCGCAGGCCTTCGAGCACGACCCGCTGCCCGGCCCGCTCGAAGTCGAGGATGTCCTGGAACAGCGTCGGGGAGGTGTGGGCGATGCCCTCCAGCGTGCGCTGCGTCCGCGGCGTGATGTAGGGGTAGGCGTAGATCTGGCCGTGCGGGTGGCCGAGTGTCACACCGATCGCCTCGCCGCGGTTCTCGAACGGGAACACCTGCTCGACACCCGGCAGCGCCGACAGGGCGGCCGTGCGGTCGGCCCACGCCTCGATCACGGTGCGGGCGCGGGTCTCGGTCTGGGTGCCGAACGATCCGGTCAGCTCGGGGCTGAAGCACACGACCTCGCAGCGACCGACGCTCGTGCGCGTGCGGCCGAGGCCGGGCCTGGCCAGATCGGTGAGGTCTTCGGGCGGGTCGGCGGCGGCGGGTGCGCCGCGGTGCGCCTCGGCCAGTGCGGGGCCGAACGAGGGGGAGCGGTTCTCGAATACCGCGACGTCGTACCGCGACGGGACCTCGGACGGATTCGTCGACGTCTGCGGGGCGAGCGGGTCGAGCTCGGCGGGCGGCAGGAAGGCGCGACTCTGCCGGGCGGCGGCCACCGAGATCCAGTCACCGGTGAGCACGTCCTGGCGCATCGTGGCCGTCTCGGGGCGCTCATCGAGCACGCGCGCATCGACGGCGCGCCCGCTGCCGAGGGTCGTGTCGGGGTCGTCGTAGTAGATCAGCTCGCGGCCGTCGGCCAGCCGACTCGGCCGCTTGACGACGCCGGCGCCGAGGGCGACCGGGGCGTCGGGAATGTCCAGGGGCATGTGCAGAACTCCTCCATGTTGACGATCACACGCTAGCAAGGCACCGTGTTATCGTCAACATGTGCTGGATCGACGGAGTTCTGGCGCGGGACCGGTGGAGCTCGGGAGGGGCGTGCGGTGGACAGGACGGGGCGGCGCGTGTCGATGGCGGATGTCGCGGCCCGGGCGGGCGTGTCCGGGCAGACCGTCTCGCGAGTGGTCAACGCCAGCCCTCGGGTCGATGCCGCCACCCGGAGCCGGGTCGAGACGGCGATGGCCGAGCTCGGGTACCGTCCGCACCGCGCGGCGCGCGCGCTGCGCACCGGTCGCACCCAGACGATCGGTCTGGTGGCGGCCACGCTCGCCTCGGTCGGCAATTCGCGGATGCTGCAGGCCGTCGCCGACGCCGCCGCGGCGCGCGGCTACGCCGTCGTGGTGGTGAGGCTGGGGAAGTCAGGCCGCATCGATGACGCGTTCGACCGCCTGCTCGATCAGGGCGTGGATGGGGCGATCGTGCTCAACGAGGCGACCGAGCGAGTGCGCGGCCGGGTCGCGCCGGTCGGGCTGCGGCTGGTCGTGGTGGACTCACCGGGCGATGATCGCTTCGCCGTCGTCCAGACCGCGCACGCGGACAGCGCGCGTTCCGCCGTGGCACACCTGCTGGCGCTGGGCCATCAGACGGTTCGTCACCTTGCGGGGCCGGTCGGGTCGTTCGCCGCCCACGAGCGCGAACGCGGCTGGCGCGGCGCGCTCGCCGACGCCGGGGCGCATGCGCCCGAGGTGCTGCGCGGCGACTGGACCGCGGCATCCGGTCACCGCATTGGAGCGGTGCTGGCCGCCGATCCGGGCGTGACGGCCGTGTTCGCCGCCAACGATCAGATGGCGCTCGGCCTGCTGCGGGCGCTGGCGGATGCCGGTCGCCGGGTGCCCGAGGATGTCAGCGTCGTGGGCTTCGATGACGTGGCGGATGCCGCGGAGTATCGTCCGCCGCTGACGACGGTCCGTCAGGACTTCGACGCCCTGGGCCGGCACGCCGTCGCGGCGCTGGTCGGCGCGATCGAGGGCGACCCGCGCCGCGCCGAGGTGGTTCCGGCGCAGTTGGTGGTGCGCGCCAGCACAGCCCCGCCCCCCGCCCCCTGACCCCGCTCGCGAGGCGGTGCATCCTGCGCCCAGGTGGTGCATCCCGCGTCGACAAGGTGCTTTGTGCGCTGAGGCGGTCGTTTGTGCGCCGAGAAGGTCCCTGGTGCGTCGAGAAGGTGCATCCTGCGCCGAAGTGGTCGTTTGTGCGCCGAGGATGTGGGGCACCTTCTCGGCGAAGAACGCACCTTTTCGGCGAAGAACGCACCTTCTCGGGCGAGAACACGCCTTCTCGGCGGGCAACGCACCTTCTCGGGACGCCGCCGGGCGGCTCAGGCGACGGCGCGCCGCCGCGCCTCCCACCCGCTGCGGACCATCTCGTCGACGGTGTATCGGTTGGTCCAGTCCAGGTCGCGTGCGGCCAGTTCCCCGGTCGCGACGATCCGATCGGGGTCGCCCGGCCTGCGCGGGCCGACCACCGGCGTGAACTCGATGCCGGTGACGCGGGCCATGGCATCCATGATCTCGCGCACACTCAGCCCGTTCTGCGACCCGAGGTTGTACGCCGGCTCGATCGGTGCGCCCGACGACAGCCGCTGCGCGGCCACGACGTGCGCGGCGGCGATATCGGCCACGTGCACGTAGTCGCGCAGATTCGTGCCGTCGGGGGTGTCGTAGTCGTCGCCGAAGATCTGCGGCGTCTTGCCGGCCAGCAGCGCCTCGAACACCAGCGGGAACAGGTTGTGCGGGCTCGAGTCGTACACTGCGGGGTCGCCGGATCCGACCACGTTGAAGTAGCGCAGCGAGGTATGCCGCAGCGGATGCTCCGACCCGGCCGTCGCCACGCCCTGGTCGCCGATCAGCCATTCGCCGATGAGCTTGGACTGGCCGTACGGCGAGGTCGGGTGCTTGGGGGTGTCTTCCGTGACCAGCGCGACGTCCGGCGTGCCGAACACCGCCGCCGACGACGAGAACACCAGGTGCGCGACATCCGCCGCCGCCATCGCCTCGAGCACGAGCCGGGTGCCGGTCACGTTCTGCGCGTAGGTGTGCAGCGGACGCTGCACCGAGACGCCCGCGTACTTGAAACCGGCGACGTGGATGACCCCCTCGGCGCGGTGCTCGCGCAGCGTGCGTTCGATCAGCGGGCGGTCCAGGATGCTGCCCCGCACCAGCGGCACTCCGCCGGGGACGAAGCCGTCGTGCCCGCTGGAGAGATCGTCCAGGACGACCGGGTTCATACCGGCTGCCGCCAGCGCGCGGACGATGTGTGCGCCGATATAGCCGGCGCCGCCGGTGACAAGCCAGGTCATCTCGCTCCTCTGCGGGCTCGAGCGGGCCCCACCGCGCACCGGGCGTGCGGCTGCTCGAGTTTCGATCATTCACCTCATTCTGCCCGGTGCGGGCACGTTCGCATGCCGGCGCCTAGACTCCGGCTGTGACCACCGTCGTTCTCGCGCCCGACAGCTTCAAAGGCTCGATCAGCGCCCGCGACGCGTGCGCGGCGCTCGCCGCCGGGTACCGCGACGTCGACCCGGAGGCCGAGATCATCGCGCGGCCGATGGCCGACGGTGGCGAGGGGACACTCGATGCCTTCGCAGCCGCGGTGCCCGGTGCGCGGCGCATGCCGGTTTCGGTGACCGGCCCCGACGACCGGGTGCACGACGCGGCCTGGCTCCTGCTGCCTGCCGCGACGGATGTCCCCGGCGGCACCGCCGTCGTCGAGCTCGCCGCGACCTCGGGCATCGAGCTGCTCGGCGAGCGGCGCCCGGCTTGGAACGCGCACACCGCCGGTTTCGGCCAGGCGATCGCCGCGGCGATCGATCGCGGCGTCGCGCGGCTAATCCTCGGCATCGGCTCCAGCGCCTCGACCGACGGCGGTAGCGGAATGCTCCGCGCGCTGGGCGCGCGATTCGTGGATGCTGAGGGCCGTGCGCTCGCCCCGGGAGCGCGCGGGCTGGCCGGCATCGTGACGGCCGATCTCTCGCGCTTGCGCGCGCTGCCGGATGGCGGCGCGGTGGTTCTCTCGGACGTGACGAACCCCCTGCTCGGCCCGCACGGGGCGGCCGTGGTGTTCGGGCCGCAGAAGGGCTTCGCGGCCGGCGATATCGCCGCGGCCGACGCTGCGCTGACCCGCTTCGCGCGGGTGCTGCGGGCTGCGATGCCGGATGCCGATCCCGACGCGCCGGGAGCGGGTGCCGCCGGGGGAACCGGCTTCGCGCTGCAGTCGTGGGGCGCACTGTCGGTGCCCGGCGCGAGCGCGATCGCCGACCTGATCGGACTGCGCGGCGCCCTCGCCGGCGCCGATCTCGTCGTGACCGGCGAGGGATCCTTCGACGGTCAGTCGTCGGCGGGCAAGGCGCCCGCGCACGTGGCTGAGCTGGCCCGATCCGCCGGGGTGCCGGTCGCGCTCGTGGCCGGTCGGGTGGCGCCGGATGCCGATACCCGCGCGTTCACGGCATCCATCTCGCTGACCGATCTGGCCGGCGGCGCCGAGCCCGCGCAGTCTGCACCCGCGCACTGGCTGCGCGCCGCCGGGACAGCGCTGGCGCGCCGCTGCGCAACCCGCCCTTGAAACCGCGCCGCCGAGGACGGCCTTCGCGCGCCGAGAAGGTGCCCAACCTTCTCGACGAAAACGCACCTTCTCGACGAAAAACGCACCTTCTCGGCGCAGAACGCGCCTCTCGGCGCGGCGACGCGAGGCGAGAGGCGGCGCGGGTCAGCCGCCGAGCGCGGTGTCGACCACGGTGCGCGCCTCGGCCTGCACCTGGGCGAGGTGCTCGGGGCCGCGCAGGCTCTCGGCGTACAGCTTGTAGACGTCCTCCGTGCCGGATGGGCGCGCCGCGAACCAGGCGTGCTCGGTCTGCACCTTCAGTCCGCCGATCGGCGCGCCGTTGCCGGGCGCATGCGACAGCTTCGCGGTGATCGGTTCGCCGGCCAGCTCGGTCGCCGTCACGGCATCGGGCGACAGCTTCGCCAGCGCCGCCTTCTGCTCGGGGCTGGCGGCGGCATCCACCCGCTGATAGGCCGATGCGCCGAACTGCTCGGCCAGCTCGGCATACCGCTGCGACGGCGTCTGCCCCGTCACCGCCAGGATCTCGGCGGCCAGCAGGCACAGCAGGATGCCGTCCTTGTCGGTCGTCCACACGGTGCCGTCCATCCGCAGGAAGGATGCCCCAGCCGACTCCTCGCCGCCGAAGGCGACCGAGCCGTCCAGCAGCCCAGGCACGAACCACTTGAAGCCCACCGGCACCTCCAGCAGCGCACGGCCCAGCGACGCTGCCACCTTGTCGATGATCATCGACGAGACCAGCGTCTTGCCGACGGCGGCGGTGGCCGGCCAGTCCGGCCGGTGCGAATACAGGTAGTCGATCGCGACGGCCAGGTAGTGGTTCGGGTTCATCAGACCGGCGTCGGGCGTGACGATGCCGTGCCGGTCGGAGTCGGCGTCGTTGCCGGTGAGCAGGTCGTACTCGTCCCGGCGCGCCACCAGGGCCGCCATCGCCGACGGCGACGACGGGTCCATCCGGATCTTCTCGTCCCAGTCCAGCGTCATGAACCGCCAGGTCGGATCGACCTCGGGGTTGACCACGGTCAGGTCCAGCCCGTAGTGCTCGCCGATCAGCGCCCAGTAGTCCACCGACGCGCCGCCGAGCGGGTCGGCGCCGATACGCACGCCCGCCTTGCGGATCGCGTCGACGTCGATGATGTTGCGCAGGTCTTCGACGTAGGCCTGCCGGAAGTCGTAGCGGCCCAGCGTGTCGGAGTCGATGTCGGCGAACGGGGTGCGCCTGATCTGGTCGACGCCGGCGGCGATCAGCGCGTTGGCGCGGTCGGCGATCCAGGCGGTCGCATCGGTGTCGGCGGGCCCCCCGTTCGGCGGGTTGTACTTGAAGCCGCCGTCGGCGGGCGGGTTGTGGCTGGGGGTGACCACGATGCCGTCCGCGCGCGCCGGGTCATCGGCGACCCGCCCCTTGTTGTAGGTCAGGATGGCGTGGCTGAGCGCGGGCGTGGGAACCCACGAGTCGCGCGAATCGATGCGCACGTCCACGCCGCCGGCCACCAGCACCTCGATCGCGGTGCGCTCGGCCGGCCGGGACAGCCCGTGCGTGTCGCGGCCGAGGAACAGCGGCCCGGCGATGCCCTGTGCGGTGCGGTAGTCGACGATCGCCTGCGTCGTGGCGAGGATGTGGTTCTCGTTGAAGCTGCGCGACAACGACGAACCGCGGTGTCCGCTGGTGCCGAAGGCCACCCGCTGCGCGGGTACGGCCGGGTCGGGCTGCAGGTCGTAGTAGGCGTTGATCACCTCGTCGATGCTGATGAGATCAGATTCCTGGGCGGGGGTTCCGGCACGGCTCATCCCCCCAGTCTGCCCCGAACGGCGCCTGCACGGCAGTCTCGCGTCACGATTAGGCTGTCACCGTGACTTCGAACGCCGCGACATCCGCCACCCATCCCACCGGCGGCGGCGCCGACACTCCGCCTGCGCGCCGTTCCTACAGCTACCTCGGACCGGCCGGCACATTCACCGAGGCGGCCCTGGCCCAGGTGCCCGAGGCCCGCGGCCAGATCTGGCGGACGGTGCGCAACGTGCCCGAGGCGCTGTCGGACGTGGTCGAAGGGCGATCGGATGCCGCGATGATCGCGATCGAGAACTCGGTGGACGGCGGGGTGAGCACGACGCAGGACGCGCTGGCGACCATGCCCGGGCTGCGCATCGTGGGCGAGTACCTGGTTCCGGTGCAGTTCGTGCTGGTGGGCCGGCCCGGCACCCGCCTGGCCGACGTGTCGCTGATCGCGGCGCACCCGGTCGCGTACGGTCAGTCGCTGCGGTGGCTGGGGTCGCAGCTGCCCACGCACGCGCACCTGCCGTCGTCGAGCAACGTCGCCGCGGCCCTGGAGATGCTCGACGGCACCACCGCCGCCGATGCCGCGATCGCGCCGCCCGCGCTGCTGGATCACCACGAGTTCGAGCTGCTCGCCGAGGACATCGGCGACAACCCGAACGCGATCACCCGGTTCGTGCTGGTCAGCCGCACCGTCGTGCCGCCCGAGCCCACCGGCGCCGACAAGACGTCCCTGATCGTCGAGCTGCCGGTGGACCGCCCGGGCGCGCTGCTGGATCTGCTCGAGCAGTTCGCCACCCGCGGCATCAACCTCTCGCTGCTGGCGTCGCGGCCCATCGGCGACGAGCTGGGTCGCTACCGGTTCGTGATCGACGCCGACGGGCACCTCAAGGACGAGCGGATGGCCGATGCGCTGCTGGGCCTGCGCCGGTTCAGCCCGAAGGTCGTGTTCCTGGGCTCGTACCCGCGCGCCGACCACGCGATCGTGCACTATCCCGACCGCTACGCCGACGAGGTGTTCATCGAGGCGCGCGACTGGCTGCGCGGCCTGGTGTCGGGCGAACCCGACGAGTGACCCCCCGGCGCTGCGGCGCCTCAGCTCAGTGCCGCGGTGACCAGCTCGAGGGTCTGTGTGCGGCCGGGCGAGGCATCCATCGGCTCGGTCTCGTAGGCGCCCGCCACCGGTGAGAGCATCACCTCGTCGACCTGCCACCGGGCGGCGAATGCGACGAGCTCCGCCGCGACCTCGGCGCCGGTGCCGACGAGCCACTTGGACCGGGCGGCCTGCATGATGGTGTCGGCGAGGGTGTCGAAATCGGATGCCCCGGCCTTGGCCTGCTCGATCGTCTCGAGCGCGATCAGCGGACGGTTCGTGCGCAGCCGTGCCATCATCCGCAGCTGGGGGAGCGCGCGCTCCTCGGCCTCGGCGGCGGTCGGCGCCGCGATCACGTTCGCGGTCAGGAAGGTGACCGGCTCGGGGTGCTCGGGGCTCGGCTGATACTGGGTGCGGTACAGCTCGAGCGCCCGCTCGAGCCCCTCGCCGGCGAAGTGGTTCGCGAACACATACGGCAGGCCCTGGGCCGCCGCCAGCTGCGCCGAGTAGTTGCTCGAGCCGAGAAGCCAGATCTGCGGTGCGCCGGAGGCGGCCGGAGTCGCGTGCACGTCGTAGGTGTGGCCATTGGTGAACTGCAGGCTGGCGCCCGATTCGGACAGCAGCTTGCGGATGTCGGCGACATGCTCAGGGAATCGCTCGACGTCGCTGGTGGTGCCCGACATGCGCAGCAGCTGCGTGATCACCGGGTCGCTGCCGGGGGCGCGGCCGATGCCCAGATCGATGCGGCCGGGGGCGAGGGCCTCCAGCGCCGCGAACTGCTCGGCGACGATGAGGGGTGCATGGTTGGGCAGCATGACCCCGCCCGAGCCGAGCCGGATGCGGCGGGTGACCGCTGCCGCCGCGGCGGTGAGCACCGGCGGCGTGGTCGAGGCGACGGCGGGCATGTTGTGATGCTCGGCGAACCAGTAGCGGCGCAGGCCCAGCGCGTCGGCGCGCTGCGCGAGGGCGAGGGAGGCGGTCACCGCCTGCGCGCTGGTCTGGCCGGTGCGAACCGGCACGAGGTCGAGGACGGACAGCGCAGGTGAAGTGCTCATCACAGGGGACAACCTCCGGCAGGGCCCGGGCTATTCCGGCCGGGCGGTTCGGGTCAGATCGCGCGCACGTCGTGGCCGTGCGGCACGGCGGTCAGCAGCGCCCCGGGAAGGATGCGGCAGCGCAGACGCACCACCTCGCCGAACTCGTCGCCGTCCAGCTCGATGGGCTGCACGGTCTCGGGGGCCGTCTCGATGGACGTGCCGCGCAGGTACCGGATCGACGAGTCCCGGCGCCGTGCGACGATGCGCCGCCCGGCGCGGGAACGGCGCAGCACGGTGTTGTCCCACCACACCTTGCGCCACACCCCGATCCAGCCGAACCAGCCGGTCGGCTGGATGACGGCCACATCCAGCAGCCCGTCCGCGATCGACGCGTCCGGGATCAGCTCGATGCCCGCCGGCAGCGCACCGCAGTTGGCGAACAGCACGCTCTGCACCTTCGCCGAGTGCAGCCGATGCTCGTCGAGCTGGTACACGACCCGGAACGGCTTGGCGCGCGGGAGCGACCGCGCCGCGCCGTCGACATAGGCGACCCAGCCGACCGTCTTCTTCAGCTGGTCGTTGGTGTTGGCGATCATCGCGGCATCCAGCCCGATTCCGGCCATCACCACGAACGCATGCTCTTCCGTGCTGCCGTCGGCGCGCACCACCTGCGCCATGCCGACGTCGATCGGGTGGATGTCGCCCTCGAAGGTCGCGCGGACCATCGCCGCCGGGTCGGTCAGCGGCAGGTCGAGGTTGCGGGCCAGCAGGTTGCCGGTGCCACTGGGCACGATCGTCAGGGGCACGCGGCTTTCGGCCAGCGCCTCGGCGACGGCGCGCACGGTGCCGTCGCCGCCGGCCACGAGCACCGCGCCGGCCCCCTCGCGCAGCGCGCGGGTCGTGGCATCCTGCCCCAGATCTTCGGGCGTGGTCTCATAGAACAGGGGGGCGCCCCAGCCGGCCTGCCGTGACGCCTTCTCGACGAGGCCGCGCAGCCCTGCCTTGTCGACCTTGGTGGGGTTGTACACGAGGGCGGCGCGCTTGCCCTGGTCGCCGTCGTCCGTCATGGCCCCACGATACCGGCCGGCGGGCCTTGGCTAGACTTGACAGATGATCGATCCCGTCATCCTGCGCGAGCAGCCCGAACTGGTCAAGCGCTCCCAGGTCAAGCGGGGCGAGTCGACCGCGATCGTCGATGCGGCGCTGGATGCCGATGCCCGCCGCCGTGCTGCGCTGACGGCGTTCGAGCAGCTGCGCGCCGAGCAGAACGCGCACGGCAAGAAGGTCGCCGCAGCCGGTCGGGACGAGAAGGCGGCGCTGGTCGCCGCGGCAAAGGATCTGTCGGCGCGCGTGAAGGCGGCTCAGCAGGCCGTGGCCGAGGCCGAGGAGCGCGCGCACGAGGCGCTGTCGCAGATCGAGAACATCGTGCTCGATGAGGTGCCCGGCGGTGGCGAGGAGAACTTCGTCACGCTGCGCACGCACGGTCAGGTGCCGACGTTCGAGTTCACGCCCCGCGATCACCTCGAGATCGGCGAGCTGCTGGATGCGATCGACATGGAGCGCGGCACCAAGGTGTCGGGCAGCCGGTTCTACTTTCTGAAGGGGGTCGGCGCGCGCCTGGAGTACGCGCTGATGTCGCTGGCGCTGCAGCGGGCGGTCGAGGCCGGGTTCGTGCCGATGATCCCGCCGACGCTGGTGCGGCCTGAGGTGATGGCGGGCACCGGGTTCCTCGGCCAGCACTCCGACGAGGTGTACCGGCTCGAGAAGCAGGACCTCTACCTGGTCGGCACCAGCGAGGTGCCGCTGGCCGGATACCACATGGGCGAGATCCTCGACCTGGACGCGGGCGCCAAGCGCTATGCGGGCTGGTCGACGTGCTATCGCAGCGAGGCCGGTTCGTACGGCAAGGACACCCGCGGCATCATCCGCGTGCACCAGTTCAACAAGCTCGAGATGTTCGTCTACACGACGCCGGCCGACGCTGCCGCCGAGCACCTGCGTCTGGTGGCGATGCAGGAGGCGATGCTGCAGGATCTCGGCCTGGCCTACCGCGTGATCGATGTGGCCGCCGGCGACCTGGGCTCGTCGGCCGCGCGCAAGTACGACATCGAAGCGTGGGTGCCCACCCAGCAGGCGTATCGCGAACTGACCTCGACCTCGAACTGCACGACGTTCCAGGCGCGCCGGCTCGACACCCGGTACCGGCCCGACGGCGGCAAGACCGCGTACGTGGCGACCCTGAACGGCACGCTCGCCACGACCCGGTGGATCGTGGCGATCCTCGAGACGCATCAGCGGGCCGACGGCTCGGTCGCCGTCCCCGAGGTGCTGCGGCCGTACCTGGGCCTGTCGGTGCTGGAGCCGGTGGCGTGACGGCCGCCGAATCGGACGTGCAGGCCGCCCGCACCGCCGCGGGCGCGGGGACGCGGATGCTGATCGGGCTGGATATCGACGGCACCGTGCTGCTGCAGGACGAGACGCTCAGCC
This sequence comes from Microbacterium kribbense, assembly GCF_039537285.1. Taxonomy (NCBI): domain Bacteria; kingdom Bacillati; phylum Actinomycetota; class Actinomycetes; order Micrococcales; family Microbacteriaceae; genus Microbacterium; species Microbacterium kribbense. The sequence continues at coordinate 299,832 of NZ_BAABAF010000002.1, forward strand.
CCGGCATGTTCGACGCCGCCGCTCAGGCGCAGTCGGCCGGCCACGAGGTGCTGCTGGCCACCGGGCGCAGCTGGGAGGGCACGCGGGCGGTGCTTGCGGCGCTGGATCTGAGCCCGGAGTACGTGGTGTGCTCGAACGGCGCCGTGATCATGAAGCGGTCCGAGGGCGGCATCCCGGCGTATCGGCGGTTCCATACCGAGACGTTCGACCCGGCGCAGGTGCTCACGCTGCTGCACGAGAACGTCGGCGACGCGCGCTACATGGTCGAGCTCGCCGACGGCCGGCGACTGTACACCGATGCGATGGATGACTGGAACCTGGCCGAGGCGCAGCGCGTGCCGTTCGAGCAGCTGGGCGCGCAGGAGGTCTCGCGCGTCGTGGTGGTCTCGCCGGGGCACACTGAGCAGGACTTCGTCGACCTGGTGCACCGGATCGGGCTGAACGAGGTGTCGTACGCGATCGGATGGACGGCCTGGCTGGACATCGCGCCGAGGGGCGTGGACAAGGCCAGCGGGCTCGAGCTCGTGCGCGGCTGGCTCGGCATCGACCGGGCGGACGTGCTGGTCATCGGCGACGGGCGCAACGATCTGGGCATGTTCGAGTGGGCGCGCGACGGCGGCGGCCGAGCCGTGGCGATGGCGCAGGGCCCGCAAGAGGTGCGGGATGCGGCCGATGAGACGACGCTCTCGGTCGAAGAGGGCGGCGCCGCGATCGTGCTCACCGCGCTCGGTCGCTGAGCGGGCCGCCCGGGCGCGCAGCGGGCCGGAGCGACACCGCTAGACTCGATTCCCTGACGGGAAACCGTCGGGAGGGTTGTCCGAGCGGCCGATGGACCTGGTCTTGAAAACCAGTGGGCAGCAATGTCCCGTGGGTTCGAATCCCACACCCTCCGCACCGGATCGGCCGGGCCCCGTGCTATCCGGTCTGGCGGGTCGCGACCACGGCCGCCTCGGTCCGGCTGGTGACGCCGAGCTTGCGCAGGATCGCCGACACGTGCACGCTCACGGTCTTGATGCTGATGAACAGGCGCTTCGCGATCTCGCCGTTGCTCAGCCCCTCGGCGAGCAGCCCGAGCACCTGGCGCTCCCGCGCCGTGAGGTCTGCCAGCGGCGACGCAGCGGAGCCCGGCGCCCCGCTGGTGAGCCCGGACGCCGCGGCGAACGCGGCGACGTCGCGACGCAGCGGCTCGTGCCGCAGCGCCTCGGCGAATCCGGCCGCCTCGGCGAGCGTGGCGGCGGCATCCGACCGCCGGCCGGCGGCGACCAGAGCCCGGGCCCGCTCCAGGCGGGTGATGACGCGGAACGTCGCCGGCACGTCGCCGCCGTCGGCGCATGCGACGGCTTCTGCCAGTGCGTCGGCGCCGGGTGTCAGCAAGGCATCCAGGATCCGCGCCCATGCGGGCGGACGCAGCGTCTCGGGAACCGCCGACCACGCCGCGCGCACCCGCGCGACGGCGTCGGTGACATCGGCCGATCGTGCGCGCAGCGTCGCGATGATCGCGCCGGCCTCGAGCAGGATGCGCACCTGGTGGGCGGTCCGCGGCCCGTCGTCGTCGAGCATCTCGGCTACGACGGCGAGGGCGGATGCCGGATCGTCGGCGGCCTGCGCGATCGCCAGCCGTGCCTGCAGGCCGTAGTACCAGACCTGGCGCTCGCTGACCGCCACGGCATCCAGCGCGCCGCGCTGCTCGCGCAGCAGCGCCGCGGCACGGGACTGCTCGCCGTGCCAGGCGAGCGCGCGCACGCGCGACGTCGTCGTGTACATGCGGAACACCGGGAAGGTGCGCAGCTCGAGGTCGCGCGCGAGCAGCGCATCGACGCGCTCGATCTCGCCGAGCTCGAGCAGCGCCTCGACCGTGTTCTGGATCATCAGCGAACCCGACGTGCGCTCGATGCCCATCGCCCGTGCCTGCGCGAGACCCTCCTCGGCGACGGTCACCGCCTCGCGGTACCGCCCGATCACGGACAGCATGTCGGAGTAGTTCACCTGGTAGTGCAGCAGGGCGGCGGGGTCGCGTGCGTGCTCACGCGCGACGGCGTAGTCCTCGAAGGCGCCGGCGACATCGCCCCGATGCGCCCGTGAGGTGCCGCGGAGGTTGCGGGCGACCGACATCTGCTCCTGGTCGCCGGCGCGCACGGCGCAGTCCCACGCCCGGGTGGCCGCGTCGATCGCGTCGTCGACGTGCCCGGCGACCATCAGCCGGCCGGCGAACTGGCAGAGCACGAGAGCGCTGAGCGCATCGTCCTCCACCTGCCCGTCCATGAGCTCCAGCGCCTCGGCGAGGAACTCGGCGGCGCCGGGGCGCCCCAGATTGACCAGGTACGCGGCCTTGTCGCGCAGCAGCCGGACACGCAGCGAGACGGCGGCGCCCGACTCGCGGGCCTCGATGAGGGCGTAGTCGACGACGGCCAGCGCGCGCTCGCTGTCGCCGGCGTTGCGCAGGATCGAACCGATCCGCAGCATCAGGGTGATCCGATCGGTGCCCGCCGCGGTCTCGGCGTCGTCGACCTGATCCCACAGCTCCAGGACCAGTCGGCCGAAGCGCGCGGCGGTCGAGAACGCGTAGCGCGCCTTCGCCGACCACATCGCGGCGGTCGCCGCGATGAGCGCGCGGCGCCGGTCGTGTGCGAGCTGCCAGTGGTGGGCCAGGGCGGCGTGCAGATCGCGGCCGGGATCGGCGTCGGCGAGCGCCTGAAGATGCTCGGCATACGCACGATGCAGCGTCGCGCGCTCGCCGGGCAGCAGTTCGGCGTGGACGGCCTCGCGCAGCAGCGCGTGCCGGAACGCGTAGCGGTCGTCTTCGACGACGAGGATGCCGCTGCGCATCGCCTCGCGGATGCCGTCGTTCAGCCGCTGCCCGTCGAATCCGCTCAGTGCCGTGAGCGTCTCGTGCTCGAGGGGCGAGTCGGACGCGGAGGCGACGCGCACGATGGCCGCGGCATCTTCACCCAGCTGCTCGTAGCGGGCGAGCAGGACATCGCGCAGCGTGTCGGGCAGCGTGCCGGTCGCGCAGCGCGAGAGCTCTTCGACGAAGAACGGGATGCCTTCGGCGCGCTGCGCGAGGCTGTACAGGATGTCCTCGTCGTCGGTGGTCGCCAGCGCCGACACCAGGGCGCGGACGGATGCCGCATCCAGCCGGTCCAGCGTGATGCGTTCGAGCAGGTGGGCGCGCTCGGCCTCGCCGAGAAGCAGGCGCACCGGATCGCTGCGCCCGCCCTCGTCGCTGCGCCAGGCCAGGACGACCAGCAGCTTGCCGCGGGTGACCACCCGCAGCAGGAACGACAGCAGGGTGAGGGTTCCACCGTCGGCCCAATGCAGGTCCTCGATCATCAGCATGAGGGGGCGCGTCTCGGCGAGCGTCTCGACGGCCGTGACGAACGCCTCCCGCAGGCGCTCGGGGCTGGTCTGGGCAGGTGGGTCCAGGGACGCGGATGCGGCCGTCTCATCGGAAGCGCCGAGTTCGGGCATCACGACCTGAAGCGCGGCGCGGCCGGGGCCGGCGGCATCCCATACCCGCTCGGCGCCGCGCTGCGCGGCGAGGGCGCGCAGCAGGCCGAGGATCGCGCCGTAGGCGACCGGGGTGCCGCCGAGGTCGAGACACCGGCCAATCGCGACATCGGCCCGCGCCGAGAGCGACGCGGCGAACTCGCGCAGCAGGCGGGATTTGCCGATGCCCGCCTCGCCCGCGACGACGACGGCGGACGGCTCGCCCGCCGACGCCCGCTCGAACGCGGCGTCAAGGCGGGCGAGCTCGTCGTCGCGACCGACCATGCGCACCGCGCTCGTGGGCGCGTCTGCGGTGAAGGACATGCTTCCATGGTGCCAGCCACCACGGACATCGCCCGGTCGGATCCGCCGTCGGACGACCGGCGGACGGTCGACGGTCAGCGCGCGGTCGCGGTCTCGCACGGCGCCTGGTGCGACCGCGGCGATGCGCGGAACGGGAGGATGCGGCGCACGAGCCGCATCCACCGGCCCGGAGCGCGGCGGACGATCTGGTCGGGGTGCTCCTTCAGGAATCGGCGGCGCTCGGCGTCGCGGACGCGCTCCTGGATCTCCTGGGTCACGATCGCGTAGCCGATTGCGGGGTGCATGGTCATGATGTCTCCTTCAATGCACCCTCCACGCTGCGCGCTAAGGTAGTCCTCCGGCATCGGACGGATGCCGTATTCCCGCCTCAGATTCCGGTCAGGACCTCGATCGCGGCGCGCACGCGGCGCGGCGCGGGGTGATGGCCGGCGGTGACGGCGACGATCGAATTCGTCTCGACGGTGTCGCGGATGGGGACGAACCGTACCTCGAGGCCGTCGTAGGTGTCGTTGGTGGCCGGGGGACTGTTGATGAGCGAGTATCCGTACCCGCGGGCGACGAGCGAGTAAATGGTCTGGATGTTGCCGCTGGTGTAGCGGATGCGCGGCGTGTGGCCCGTCGCGCGCAACTGTTCGGTCAGCCGCTCGACGGTCGGTGGCACGTTGAGCAGGATCGCGTCCTGGTCGATGAAGTCGGCGACGTCCACCGAGGCCCGGGCGGCGAGCGGGTGCGCCGCCGGCACAGCCAGGTGCAGCCGGACGTCGGCGAGGTGGTCCTGGCGCAGGTCGTCGTCGGCCTGCAGGCTGTAGACGAGGCCGAGGTCGAGCCGGCCCAGGCGCACCTGCTCCTGGATGTCGTGCGCCGACCCTTCGGAGAAGTCGACCTCGACATCCGGATATTCCCGATCGAAACGGCTGATCAGCTCGGGCATCAGCCGGGGCGAGAGCGTGAAGCTGCAGCCGACGCGGAGCACGCCGGTCAGTGTGCTGACGCTGTCGGCCACGACATCCAGCGCCTCGCCGACGGAATCGAGCACCCGCCGGGCGTGCGCGGCGAACAGGTAGCCGTGGGGTGTGGGCACGACTCGCTTGGACCGCGTACGGATCAGCAGGTCGGCATCGAGTGCCTTCTCGAGCTGACCGACCGCCGTCGACAGGGCACCCTGCGAGATGTGCTGCGCCTTGGCGGCCGCAGTGACGGACCCGTGATCGACGACCGCGACGAAGTACTGCATCTGGCGCAGTGTCACGTCTTGCATCAGCATCCTTGATCAACTCGTTCAGAACAATTGACTTTTCATATTACGTTTTTGCGCTCAGAGTTGGACAGTGCTCAGGCGAAACGAGCGCGACATCTGCGCGAGGACGCACCGAAGGGAAGAAACGATGGCCGACACCGAACTCGGGTTGCGCGTGATCACGCTCGGCACGGCGGGCGGCCCGCGGTGGTGGGGCTCCGGGCAGCCGATCCGACGCACCGGTATCGCCACGGCCATCGCCGTCGGGGACGTGTTCTACTTGGTCGATTGCGGCCACGGGGTGGGCCGGCGCCTCAACGAGGCGGGCCTGGGCATGCAGAACCTTCGGATGGTCTTCCTCACGCACCTGCACTCGGATCATACGATCGACCTGGCGAGTCTGGCGATCTTCGGTCTGTACGAGATGGTCGGCCGCACCGGCGGACCCGTCCGCGTGCTCGGCCCCGGCGACCGTGGCATGCTGCCGCCGGTCTCGTCGCGGGCGGTCGTGCCGCCGCATCCGGTCGCCCCGCACTGCCCGACGCCGGGTACCCGGCGGATGTTCGAGACGCTGGTGGCCGCGCACGCGACAGACCTGAACGACCGAGTCCTGGACGGGCTGCGGCCCAGCCCGAGGGATCTGTTCGCGGCGGAGGACATCGTCGTCCCCGCGGCATCCGGCTACCACCCCAACGACAACCCGACGCCGCCGATGGAACCGTTCGAGATCTATCGGGACGAGCTGGTGACGGTGACCGCGGTGCTCGTCGAGCACCCTCCGATCGCGCCGGCGTTCGGCTTCCGATTCGAGACGGCATCCGGCTCGGTCACGATCTCGGGCGACACCGCGCCCACGGCGAACATGGTGCGGCTGGCGCGCGACACCGATCTGCTGCTGCACGAGGCGATCGACTTCGACTTCGTCGAGCGGCAGTATGCCGGTCGCGACGACGAGGGCTCACGGGCCTCGCGCGACCACCACTACAAGTCGCACACCTCGGTGCGCGATGCCGCCCGGATCGCGACCGAGGCCGGTGCACGGCGTCTTGCTCTGCACCACCTCGTGCCCGGCACGGCCCCCGAGGCGGTGTGGCGCGCCGGCGCCGACCAGTTCGACGGCGAGTTCATCCTCCCCGACGACCTGGACGTCATCAGTCTGCATCCCGTTCCCGCGCCGGTCTGACGGCGCGCCACCGATCCCACCGCCCGCACCGGGCGGTCTGTACGTCGATTCGAGGAGGAATCGTGACCGCAACAACCAAGCGCCGCCAGCAGCAGGAGCTGCTCGACGCGACCGACACCCGCACGGTGGTGGTCAATTCGCTGAACACCCCCCAGATGCGCAGGATCCTGGCGTCGAGCTTCATCGGCACGGCCATCGAGTACTACGACTTCATCCTCTATGCGGTCGCGTCCGCGGTGGTGTTCGGTCACGTCTTCTTCACCCAGATGCCCGAGCCGGTGGCGATCTTCGCCTCATTCGCGACCCTTGCGGTGGGATATGTCGCCCGGCCGCTGGGCGGCGTCATCTTCGGGCACTTCGGCGATCGCATCGGCCGCAAGAAGATGCTCGTGCTGTCGATGCTCATGATGGGCGCGGCCACCACGGTGGTGGGGCTGCTGCCCACGACCGCGCAGATCGGTGTGGTGGCGCCCATGATCCTGATCTGCGTGCGCCTGATCCAGGGGTTCGCGGTCGGCGGCGAGTGGGGCGGTGCGGCGCTGATGGCGATGGAGCACGCTCCGCAGCGCAAGCGCGGGTTCGCGACGTCGTTCGCGAATGCGGGCGGACCTGCCGGCGCGATTCTGGCGAGGCTGGTCGTCTCGCTGATGTCGGCGGTCGCCGGTCAGCAGTTCCTCGTGTGGGGCTGGCGCATCCCGTTCCTGCTCAGTTCCGTCTTGATCGTGGTCGGGCTCATCATCCGGCTGCGCATCTCGGAATCGCCGCTGTTCCAGAAGCTGGAGCGGTCGAGCGAAAAGCGCAAGCTGCCGCTGCTGGAGGTGCTCACGCACCACTGGCGCGCCGTGGTACTGGCCCTGCTGGCCACCATGAGCTTCTACTGCTGCCAGGGCATCGTGACGGTGTGGGGTGTCGCCGCCTCGGTCGAGGCCGGCGCCGATCGCACCGAAGTGCTCAACTGGAAGGCACTCGGCGCCGTCGTCACGCTGGTCGTCACCTTCGCCTCGGCCCGGCTGAGCGATCGGGTCGGGCGCAAGAAGGTGCTGATCGCCGGCGGCGTGCTCGGCGTGGTGGCGGTCTATCCGCTGCTGCTGCTGCTCAGCAGCGGCACGGTATGGGGCTTCGCGACCGCCGACGTGATCGGCAACGGAGTGATCCAGGGCCTGCTGTACGGACCGATCGGCGCGTTCATCGCGGAGCAGTTCCCGACCCGCGTGCGCTACACCGGTGCATCACTGGCCTACCAGGGGGCGTCGACCCTCGGGGCGGGGTTCACGCCGATGATCGTCAGCGGTCTGCTCCTGGTGGCGGGCGGCTCGCTGTGGCTGGTCGCAGTGTTCTGGGCGGCAGTGCTCCTCGTCGGCATCATCGCCGTCGCCCGTACTCCGGAGGGCTCGCGGCGCGCACTGACCTGATGACGTGCGGTCGCGGCGGGGCACGCCTCCGCCGCGACCGCGCCGGCCCCAGGCGGTTCGTCGCCCGTCGGCGGACCGGTTATCATGGACAAATGCGTTCGCGCCCTCGGGTCGAACGCGTGGAGACGTCGCATAGTCCGGCCTAGTGCACCACCCTGCTAAGGTGGAGTTCCCAATAGGGAACCGAGGGTTCAAATCCCTCCGTCTCCGCCATACTTCTTCCGCGAGAATCCGCGTGTTTTCAAGGGTTTCGAGGCCTCGTCGGCACCCGAATCGGGTCATTCTGGAAGAATTCTGGAAGACTCCGCTTTCGCGAGGCGTCCGGATCACGCTGGGCTGCTGGGCGCTCCGCCTTCGTCAAAGGCGGACAAGAGGCGTCGGCTCAACTCTTGGACGGCGGCCGCGACCTGCCGTTCAGTCTCAGCCGGAGACCGGTCATCGACAGCGAGCGCGGCGACCGCGCTCCGAGTGCGGGATGTGTCCGCGCGCAGGAATTCAACAGCGCGGCTGATCACGTCGGCGAGGGTATTCACTGGCGAGAGCTCCGCCAAACGCCGGCCAATAGCGCGGGCATCGCAGTAGCGGAACAACCGGAGCAGATCGCTGGCATCCTTCGAGATGACCCGGTCCGGTCTCGGGCCGCTCAGTCTCTCCTCGAGCTTGATGAGCTTCGCAACCGCGAGGGCTGCGGGGCCCGCGACGCGAAGGTCGATGGATCGGTCATCGGCGTCGTCGAGGGCGGTGATGGGCAGCACATCCGCGTCGATGACCGCAAGCTCGAGACCGGGCGTGCGACGTGCCGTGAAGCGGCTCTGGCCGGTGAGTGGCGCGCTTCGACGAGTGGATGCGGGAAGCGCGCCCTCGGGGACCATCAGGTCGATCTCGACGCCGTTCGGCGCGACGAATGCCCCAGGATTCGGGCCGAGGCCGTAGCCGGCGTCGATCAACACTTTGCTGATGTCGGGGTTGTCGGAGAGCAGGTCCGGGTCGATCGCAAGGTCGCCGTCAGTGGTGTAGCTCGCGCGCTGGGCATCTTCGGCGGGAGCCCGCAGATACACCGCCTGTGCGCCGACGAGAACCAGACCACCCCTTTGAGGTTCGAGAAGCTCGAGCATATCGAGGAGCGCGCGCCGTGCGACGACATACTCGGGCGCGGCATTTTCGGTACTCATGGCTGGCTCCGAACGAGATCGGTGGCGACCTGTCCGCCGACGCTCGCCAACCGACCGCCCGCCGAGAGCAGATCTCCGACGATCCGCCACGGGGTGACGTATTTGAGTCCGCCAGAGGATCGTGGCAGCTCGCGCGAGAGGAAGTCGCACTCCGCGACGACGATCTGTCCCTCGCGTGAATCTACGGCGAGATCGGCGATGCGCTCGATGGCTTCACGGTCGGAGACGTAGAGCCAGGTCTCCGAGGAGGGCAGGCCCGCTGTCAAGCCGGACTGGCCGAGCCGGTCCTGTGCGGCTCGCACCCCGGTGACGGCGTAGGACAGGCCCGATTCGGCGATCCTCGCCAGTGCCAGATCCGGTCCACTCAGCGAGTAGTACCGTTGGGCGCGGAACGTCTTGACGAAGCTGTAGTCGTCTGCCCACCGGCGAGCGACTTGGAGTCGGTCGCTCAAGACGATCGGACCCCCGCCAGTCGGCTCCAACAGGTTCTCGTCCCGGAGCAGTGACACGACCCGGCTGATCGTGCCGAGCGGAAGGCCTGACCCCCGGGCAAGGTCCCGCAGCGAGGCAACACGGCCACCGGGGCTCCGCAACAGGCTGACGATCACCTCCGAGGCCGTCCGGCCTTTGAGTGACTTCAGCCGCGTCGGCGACTGGGGCTCTGGGTTAGGGTCCTTCTCCTCACCCTCCAGGCGGACGGCGATGAAGGGGGATTCGGCTTGGATCAGCGTGTTCCCGGTCGTATCCCAGTACGACCAGCCCAGATCTTCTAGATCACGGCGCGCCGGCTTCGAAATGAACGTCGAGACCAAGACGGGGATAACCCCGGAACCTGCCGCTCTGGGAAGCGGGGGACGCGCGCGCACGGAACCGACCTTCGCCTCAATGCCCAGCGTGACCGAGGATGTGCCGACGTCCCACTGGACTACGGCATCCCAACGACGGTCTTGTGCCGAGTCTTCGTACCGGACACGGTTGAGCACCCCCAGAGGTACAAGGGTGCGGAGTGCTTGCATGAAGCGGTCAACGAGGTCCAGCGTTCCGTATTGACTACTGTTCCGCATAATATGGAACATACCAGAAAGTGGAACACTCTTCAGTCGAGGTTCCCAGCGCGGTCGCTGGGAGACCATGGAGTGTCGCGTGGGCGGAACGGTCAGCTTGACGTGCCTGTTACTCGATCCCTGGGCGAGCGACGGGCACCTCCGCCCCGAATGCGCTCGGGACGAACGAGTTCAGCGCAGCGTCGTTGAGGCGCTTCGAGAGCGTATCGAGGTCGTTCTCGAACAGGTCCGAGTACACGTCGAGCGTCATCGCTGCGGAGCTGTGGCCCAGTATCCGCTGGATCGCCTTCACGTTGGCGCCGGACTGCACGGCGAGGGATGCGGCCGTGTGGCGGAGCTCATGCAGCGTCATCGGCTCCAGGTGGGCTTCGCGCAGCGCCGTCTTGAACCACGACTTCGATCCGGCGCTCGCGCGCGTCCGGTGCATGTACCCGCCGTCGCGGCCGGGGAAGACGAGATCCTCGCCAGTTCGGCTCGCGGTCTCCCGGACGAGCATGTCCATCAAGAAGGACGGTACAGGGACGGCTCGCACCTTGTGCGACTTCGGCGTGCCGTGATGCATCGTGCCCGCAACCTCGACGACGTTCTCCTCGACGTACAGCCTCTGATTCGCGACGTCGAGGTTCTTCACCCGGAGTGCGATCGCTTCGCCCCAGCGCAGTCCGCAGTATCCGAGCGTCAGCACCAGCGGTGCGCGCTTGCCGGACGCGTACGCCAGCGTCAACAGGTCGCGGTGGCTGAGGTACCGATGCCGGCCGGGCATCTTCTTCGGCAAGCCGAGTCGGCCCTGAGAAGTTTGCCGTCACCGATGCTGGCCTTCGTTATCTCAGAGAAGCTGCCGTGGGACCCGTTCCAGATGCTGGACCAGCTCGCACGACCCGAGGAGCAGGGGCCGGCTTCATAGTCGCCGGGACGACCTGGAGCGCGCGAGTCGTTCTCCTCGATACCGTGCGCTCGGGTGGCAAGCCCGGTGGGGGCATTATGCGCGCGGCGGCGTTTTGATGCTCGCTTGCCCGCAGGAACCGTCCAGCAGTCCGCTTAGCGCGGTGCGTTCTGCGGTGTCGATGGTCAGCGCCCATCGGTATTTGATTGCCACCCATTGGATTGCGTAGCTGCACTTCGCTACCGGTGGCATCCACTGTGCCGGATCTTGAGCGCCCTTGGACTGGTTCAAGTTGTCAGTCATCGGCTGAAGCGAGTACGTGTAGCCGAGATCGTTCGCGTACGCTTGGCGTTTCGCGGCGGTCCAGTAGCGTGCGCCCGATCCCCACGCTTCAGCGAGCGGAACCATGTGGTCGATGTCCACGTCTGATGCGGCAGTCCATGTCCTGTTATCGAACGGTGACAGCCAGTTCCCGGTCTTGACGACGCACCCGTTCGAGGAGGTGGAGAACGTCACCCGGGTGCGACTCTTCGCGATCAGGACTTCGGCGCGGGTGTCTTGGCAGTCGTGGTTCGCGTCTATCCAATGCTTGAAGTAGTCACGGTTGTAACCCGAGTTCGACTCGGATCCGACCTTGAGCGAGTTCAGCAGTTGGCGTCCGGTCATTGTTCCCGAGGGTTGCGGGGCCGGCGCCGAGACGGTCTGGTCCGACATCGTGATGCTGTTCCAGCTCGTGCCGATCTTCGGATACGGGGCGATCCATGGGTGCCCGCGCCAGCCGTTCCCGCGATACATGAACAGGTCTCCGCGGCTGTTGCGGCCCAGCACGTCAGGGTATCCGTCACCGGAGAAGTCGCCGACGCCAATCGTGGAGGTAAAGCCCCCGAAGCCGGTGCCGATGTATTGGGTCGTAGTGAAACCGCCTGACCCGTTGGCGCGGTACAGGCGCAGCAGGCCGGAGCTGTAGCGGCCGATGAAATCGACCTGACCGTCCGCGTCGAAGTCCCCGGTGGGAATAAGGGACGTGACCTGGCTCCATCCGGTGCCCACCTGACGGCCGGAGTGCACCTTTCCGGTGTTCGTTCCGCTGTAGAGAATCAACTTCCCGTCAGACTTGCGCAGCGCCAGGATGTCGTTCGCGCCATCGCCGTCCCAGTCGCCGGGCGAGAAGATCTGGGTGAATCCGCCCCAGCCGGTGCCGATCCGCACGCGAGGCTTGAACTTCCCAGACCCGTCGCCCGGGTACAGCCACAACTCGTGGCTGCCGACACCGCGTGCAATCAGGTCGGTGATCCCGTCCCCGTCGAAGTCGCCAGATGGTCGGATCTGGTCGTATCCAGACCAGCCCGTTCCCAGTTGCACGCGCGGCTTGAACCGGCCAGTACCGTTACCGGGGTATAGCCACAAGCGGCCGCCAGTATCAGAACCGATCACGTCGCCGATCCCGTCACGGTCCCAGTCGGCCGCAGTCGTCGCGAGGCTGGCCGGTGTCGCCGCACTGCGTACCGCCGACCCCACTGCCGCAGTCCCCAGATCGCTGCTCTCGAACGCGGGCGCGGGAGCCACCCCCAGCGCCGACATGACAACGACTCCTACGGCGAACACTGACACTAGCGAACGGAACATGAACACTCCTTCGACCGCACGGACTCGCACCGGCGCCAGCCATCCCCAGATGACATTCGAAACAGCGTCATCGGCACCATCATAGACCGAAAATGAGAATCGTTTAATGTGCAGCTCGTGCGGCGGACACGCCGTTGCCCTCGCCGCGAGAACAAACTGACTGCGCCGCAGCTCTTCGCGAAGGTCTCCTCGCACCTGATGCTCGATCGTCGAGCAGTCCTTGCGGGCACGAGGTGGGTACATCGCTCTCTTGGGTAAGGACCAGCCGCGCAGCATCAGCCACCGTTCTACAGGTCGATTCGTTCGGCGCCCGTAATGAGTGTCACGTCCAGCAAGTGGCTCGCCTGCAGAGCCTCGACTCCGCGGAGAATGTCGTCGCGGTCGAAGTCCAGGACGATCAGCGATCGTGTGGGCTCTCGATCAGGACGTTCCGCACCGCGCGGCCCGGCTCGATCTCGGGGACCAGGTAGATGTAGGCGGCGTCTGCTTCAGCATCGAACGTGGTGCGCATGCGGGAATTCCACGTGTGGGGTCGGACCGTGATCGCCTGGTGAACTTGCATCCACGAGAAACGACGGCGTTCGTCGTTGAGCAGGCAGTGATCGATGCGTTCGCGGCCGACACACACCCGACGAATCTTGTCCGCGGACACGACTCCGGGAGCCACGGGCTGGCATCGCTGCCCGCAACGGTCGCACGGCTCCGCGCCGACCCGTGCCCTCCGATTTGTCGGCGGCGCTCGAAAACTGGACAGTTCCGGCGGTTGAAAAGTGAACACTCGACGATGGGAGAGTGATCACTTTGGAGGACTGGGCGTTGATCCGGC
>NZ_BAABAF010000003.1:0-286304 GCF_039537285.1 Microbacterium kribbense
TGCACGCTGTTGAGTTCTCAAGGACCAGACGCACCCACAACTAAGACCACAACAACCGGCCATCATCACAGGGCAACCTCACAACCATACCCCACCTGTCGGGCGCGTCTACCGACACGCCGTAAGGCTGGGTTCCCCATCCTACACCCAGAAGACTGGATGACCACCCTGAGGTGGAAAGGAAGGAAGGGGATCGTCCGCTGCTTGAGGGGGCGGGGCCTTCCGGCCCTCCGCTGCCCCTGTGGGGCGAACAGGTATTACTTTACGTGTACCGCGGCAGGCTCGTCCAATCGGGCCCGCAGCCCGGGCGTGTCTGCCCGGTCAGGGGGCGTTTTGCCCTGCAGGTGCCCGGTCATGAGCACGGACCCGGACGACACGATCGACGACGCACAGCGCCACCATGACGGCCGCCCAGACCGCGCAGGCGGGCGGAAGCGCCTGGTAGGCCAGGTGCTGCGGCGTGTAGCCCGCGGTGAAGGGGCCGTGTGCCGCGAAGCCGATCGCCCACGCGGTCACCAGGATCGGCGCCAGCGCGAGCCATCCCGCCCATCGCAGCCACGTCGGCAGCACCCCCGTCACCGCGGCGACGGGCCGGCGGCGCGCCAGCCATACCGCCGCGAAGGTCGCGAGCACCAGCAGGCCGAGCGCGCTGGAGCCGTGCTGCAGCCACTTGTAGCCGGTCAGCGGGCCCCACGGCCGGTCCAGGGCGGGGACCAGGCGCACTCCCCCGCGTCCGTCGTGCGTGAACGCATCCCACGCGACGTGCGAGATCACACCGAGCACCAGCGACACGGCGAGCCACACCCATCGTCGCGCGCGGCGCGGCAGCGGTGGCATCCGGTCCCATTCGGCGGGCAGCCGCGCCGCCAGCCAGTGCGGCGAGAGCCCGCGCACGGCCGGGCGCAGCAGCGCGTACCAGAGCACCAGCAGCGCCAGGGCGAGCGTCGCGCTGACGGCGATGTTCGTATGCGTGAGGTCGTAGTTCAGCGGTGTGCCCCGCAGGAACAGCGGCAGGTCGGGCGCCATCGCCCCCACCGCGATCGCCGCCGGCAGCAGCGGCGTTCTGATGAACGGCAGCGCGAGGACGGCGTGACTGGCGGTGAACGGCACAGGCTATCCGGTGACGAACACGCCGGCGAGGGTCTTCTTGCCGCGCCGCAGCACCGAGACCCCACCCGGCAGCGCCCCGGTGGCCAGCACCCCCTCGTCGGCCACGCGCACCCCGTCGAGCGCGACCCCGCCCTGCGCGATGGCCCGCCGCGCCTCGCCGAGACTGGCGACCAGTCCGGTGTCGACCAGCGCCTGCACGACGCCGATCGGTGAGATCGCCTCGATGTGCGGCAGCTCTTCCAGCGCGCTGCGCAGCGTGCCGGCATCCAGAGCCGTCAGGTCGCCGCTGCCGAACAGCGCGTCGGATGCCGCGACCACGGCCGCGGTGACCTCGCTGCCATGCACCGTGGTGCTGACCTCCACGGCCAGGCGCTTCTGCGCCGCACGGCGGAACGGCTCGGCCCGGACGAGCTGTTCGTAGTGCTCGATCTCGGCGCGGGTCAGGAACGTGAACACTTTCAGACGCTGGATCACGTCGTCGTCGGCGGTGCCGAGCCAGAACTGGTACATCCGGTAGGGGCTGCACATCTCGGGGTCGAGCCAGATGGCGTTGCCCTCGCTCTTGCCGAACTTCGTGCCGTCGCTGTTGGTGATCAGCGGCGTGCCGATCGCGTGCGCGGTGGCGCCTTCGACTCGGCGGATCAGGTCGGTGCCGCTGGTCAGGTTGCCCCACTGGTCACTGCCACCGGTCTGCAGCAGGCAGTCGTACTGGCGGTACAGCTCGAGGAAGTCCAGGCCCTGCAGGATCTGGTAGCTGAACTCGGTGTAGCTGATGCCGGCATCCGAGTTCAGGCGCGCCGCGACGGCATCCTTCTTCAGCATCGTGCCGACCCGATAGTGCTTGCCGATCTCGCGCAGGAAATCGATCGCCGACAGCGGCGCCGTCCAGTCCAGGTTGTTGACCATGCGCGCCGCGTTGTCGCCCGTGAAGTCCAGGTAGCGCTCGACCTGCCCGCGCAGCCGCTGCACCCATTCGCCGACGGTCTCTTTCGTGTTCAGCGTGCGCTCGGCGGTGGGCCGGGGGTCGCCGATCAGACCGGTGGACCCGCCGACCAGGCCGAGCGGGCGGTGTCCGGCCAGCTGCAGCCGGCGCAGCAGCAGCAGCTGCACCAGGTTGCCCAGGTGCAGACTCGGCGCCGTCGGGTCGAAGCCGCAGTAGTACGTGATCGGGTCGCCGTTCAGCAGTTCGCGCAGCGCGTCGGCATCGGTGGACACGTGCACGAGCCCGCGCCACACGATCTCGTCCCAGACGCCGTCGAACGTCGGATCGTTGGCGGGGGCGGTCGCGCTCAGTGCGGTTTCAGACACGTGTTTCAGGGTATCAGCGGCGATCGGATGCCCCGCGTCGGCACCACGTGGCAGACTGCCGAGCATGACCCTGTCACCCGGAGCGGACGTGCTGCTCGTCGCGATCTGGTCGATCTGCCTGTTTCTGGTGCTATGCGTGGTGCTGGTGCTGATCGTCATCTCGCTGCGTCGACCGGCGACCACGCGGCTGTCGGTGGCGGCCGGCCTGGTCGTGCTCGCCCTGTTGATCGCGGCGATCGCGCCGGTGCGGGTCCCGTCCCTGATGGGGGTGCTCGTGGCGATCCTCGGGATCACCGCGGCGGTGCTCGGCGGCAATCCGCTGACCCGGCACGTGCTGCAGATCGCCGCCGGCGACCGGGTGCGCGAGACGGATGACGGCGGCATCGTGCTGACGGCGACGGAGCCGGATGCCGCAACCGGCGCGACCCGCACTCTGATGCGCGGCGGCACCGTGATCGGCTACCTGGAGCGGCTGGCGGCGGTGCTGTCCATCCTGACCGGCTACCCGGCCGCGATCGCGGTCATCGTGGCCGTCAAGAG
Organism: Microbacterium kribbense; assembly: GCF_039537285.1. NCBI lineage: Bacteria > Bacillati > Actinomycetota > Actinomycetes > Micrococcales > Microbacteriaceae > Microbacterium > Microbacterium kribbense. Next base: position 2,959 of record NZ_BAABAF010000003.1, read on the forward strand.
CGTCGGCCGATTCTCGGAGCTGGCCGCGGCAGAGGCGCGCGAGCGGTTCATCATCGGCACCATGACGAGCCTGCTGTGGTCGTGCGCCGTCGGCGTGCTGCTGCGCCTGGCGATCGGCTGACCATGGCCGACGAGGCCACGGCCGGCGACCCGGCGCGACTGCGGCCCCCACCTCAGGCGCCGCGCAGCAGCCGGTAGCCCGCCACGACGGCCGCCGAGCCGCCGGCCGACAGCGCCTGCGAGACCGCCGACTGGGTGATCCCCTCGGCAGCGGCCAGGGCCGCCTGGGTGGCCCCCAGGCAACGGCCCCGGGTCAGGCGCCGGGTGCGCTCGCTCATCGCCGCGATCAGTTCATCGCGCGCGAGCAGGTAGGCGTTCGCGCGGCGCACGGCCGCCGCCTGCGGATCGCCGGGTTCGTCGGTGATCTGGTCGTCGGGGCGGTCGTCGGATGCCGCGACCCGCACGCGCGCGGACCGCACGGTGCGCTGCGCGAGCGCTTCGACGGTGTCGATCGCGGCGCGGGCGGCCCACCAGCCCGGTCCGTCCGAGATGCCGCCGGCGGCCGAAGGCACCATGCCCACCTCCCCCAGGCCGATGCCGAAGCGGCACTGCACGAGGTCGGGCAGCGTCAGCTGCAGCAGCAGCGATGCGCTCAGCGCCGCATCGAGGTCCGGATACACGCCCTGCATCTCGTCGCCGACGATCGGGTGCAGCGGCACGGTCGCGACCGGCAGGTCCGCCGCCAGGCCTGCGAGGGCCTCATCGAGCGCGTGCTGGGCCGTGGCCCGATCGCGGAGGCGACGGGAGCCGACGATGTCGACGATCATGGCAGCGGTCATGATATGAGACTATCACTGATGTTCCAGGTATATCAGTGTTTATCTGATGATATGAAAGTTATAAGCTCGAGTGCGTGCCGGCGCTAGACCCCGAGCGCACGCGCGGCGGCCTGGGCGCGTGCCACCAGTTCGGCCCGTTGCTCGGCCACCCGCACCGGAGCGGTGCCGCCGGCGCCGTCGCGGCTGGCGACGGATCCTTCGATCGTCAGCACGTCGCGCACCGCCGGCTGCAGGTGCGCCGAGACCTCCACGAGCAGCTCGTCCGAGGCATCTTCCAGTCCGATACCCCGTGCCTCGCAGGCCCGCACCAGGGCGCCGGAGATCTCGTGCGCGTCGCGGAAGGGCACGCCCTGGCGCACCAGCCAGTCCGCGACGTCGGTCGCCAGCGAGAAACCCTGCGGCGCCAGCAGCGCCATCCGCTCGGTGTCGAAGCGCATCGTCGCGACCATGCCGGCGAAGGCCGGCAGCAGGGCCTCGAGGGTGCGCACCGAGTCGAAGACCGGCTCCTTGTCCTCCTGCAGATCGCGGTTGTAGGCGATCGGCAGCCCCTTCAGCGTCGCCATCAGCCCGGTGAGGTTGCCGATGACCCGGCCGGCCTTGCCGCGCGCGAGCTCGGCGATGTCGGGGTTCTTCTTCTGCGGCATGATGCTCGAGCCGGTCGAGTAGCCGTCATCGAGCGTGACGAAGCCGAACTCGCGCGTGTTCCATAGGATGATGTCTTCCGCGAAGCGGGACAGGTCCACGCCGATCTGCGCGGAGATGAAGGCGAACTCAGCGACCACGTCGCGGGCCGCGGTGCCGTCCAGCGAGTTCTCGGACGGCCGGTCCAGGCCCAGCTCGCGGGCCACCAGGGCGGGGTCCAGACCCAGGCTCGACCCGGCGAGCGCTCCCCCGCCGTACGGCGAGACCCGCGCCCGGGCCGACCAGTCGCGCAGCCGCTCCAGATCGCGCACGAGCGGCCAGCCGTGCGCCTGCAGGTGGTGGGCCAGCAGGATCGGCTGGGCCGATTGCAGGTGGGTGCGGCCCGGCATGATGGCGCCCGGGTGGGCCTCGGCCTGCGCGACGATCGCGTCGACCAGACGCAGGATGCCGTGGGTGATGATGCGGGCGTGGTCGAGCAGGTACAGCCGCACCAGGGTCGCGATCTGGTCGTTGCGGCTGCGGCCGGCGCGCAGGCGTCCGCCCAGCTCTGCTCCGGCGCGCTCGATCAGGCCGCGCTCGAGCGCCCCGTGCACGTCCTCGTCGGCGGGCGCGGCGGTGAAGGCGCCGGAGGCGACATCCGCGTCCAGTTCGTCCAGTGCGGCGCGCATGCCCTGCAGCTGCTCGTCGGTGAGGTACCCGGCGGCGTGCAGCGCTGCGGCGTGCGCGCGGGAACCGGCGATGTCATAGGGGGCGAGCACCCAGTCGAACTGCGTCGAGCGGCTCAGCTCGGCGAGCTCGGGTGCCGGGCCGGTCGCGAAGCGGGCGCCCCACAGCGCGCCCTCGTTGGTGCCGTGCCGGCCGGTCATGCCGCCACCTGCGCGGCGGTGCCGTTCTGGCGCAGCAGCCAGACCAGCAGCGCCTTCTGTGCGTGCAGTCGGTTCTCCGCCTCGTCCCACACCACCGACTGCGGTCCGTCGATGACCGCGGCGTCGACCTCGTAGCCGCGATCGGCGGGCAGGCAGTGGATGAAGATCGCGTCGCGGTCGGCCTGGCTCATCGTGTCGGGGGTCACCTTGTAGGCGCCCAGGTCGCGGATCCGCTCGAGCTTCTCCTCCTCCTTGCCCATCGACACCCACGTGTCGGTGACGATCACGTCGGCGCCGGCCGCGGCCTGGTCGCCGTCGGTGAACAGCGTCAGCGATCCGCCGGTCTCGGCGGCGCGGCGCTCGGCGTCGGCGACGACATCCGCCCGCGGCGTGTAGTTCTCCGGCGCGGCGACCCGCACGTGCATGCCGGCGGTCACGCAGGCCAGCATGTACGAGTGCGCCATGTTCGAGCGGCCGTCGCCGAAGAACGCGAGGGTCAGACCCTTCAGCTCGCCCTTGTGCTCGCGGATCGTGAGCAGGTCGGCCAGCAGCTGGCACGGGTGGAAGTCGTCGCTGAGCGCGTTCACGACCGGCACCCGGGTGCCGCGGGCCATCTCCTCCAGCCCCGCCTGGGCGTAGGTGCGCCACACGATGGCGGCGACCTGGCGCTCCATGACGCGGGCGGTGTCGGCCGGGGTCTCCTTGCCGCCGAGCTGGCTGTTGGCGGTGGAGATGATCAGCGGGATGCCGCCCAGGTCGGCGATGCCGACGGCGAATGACACCCGCGTGCGGGTGGAGGACTTGTCGAAGATCACCGCGACGGTCTGCGGACCGGCCAGCGGCCGCAGCGACCAGCGGTCGGCCTTGAGCTCGAGGGCGAGGTCGAGGATCTCGGCCTGCTCGGCCGGGGTCAGATCATCGTCGCGCAGCAGGTGGCGGGTCATGCGGCTTCTTTCGGGTCGGATGCGGCGACTGCGGAAAGGGCCGCCGCGAACAGGGTGGTGAATTCGTCGATCTCGGCGTCGCCGATCGTGTAGGCGGGCGCGATCCGGATCACGTCGTCGGTGGGGGCATTGATGATCAGGCCGCGCTCCTGCGCCGCGGCGCGCACGGCGCCGGCCACCGATGCGGTCAGCATGATGCCGATCAGCAGGCCTTCGCCGCGGGTGCCGGCCACCAGCGGCAGGCCCTCGACCGCGGCGCGCAGCTGCGCGCCGCGCGCCGTGACGTTGGCCAGCAGGTCGGCGTCCTCGATCTCGGCCAGCACGGCGTTGCCGACGGCGGTGGCCAGCGGATTGCCGCCGAAGGTGGAGTTGTGCGTGCCCGGGTAGAACAGGTCGTGGTCGCCGAAGGTGATCATCGCGCCCAGCGGGAAGCCGGCGGCGATGCCCTTGGCCAGCGTCATCGCGTCGGGCACGATGCCCTCGCGCTGGAACGCGAACCAGCTGCCGGTGCGCCCGACGCCGGTCTGCACCTCGTCGACGATCAGCAGCGCGCCGTGCGCCGCGGTCAACTCGCGGGCGCGCCGCAGGAATCCGTCCGGCAGCGGCACGACGCCGGCCTCGCCCTGGATCGGCTCGACGAACAGCGCCGCGACGGTGTCGTCGACGTCCGCCTCCAGCGCCGAGATCGTCGGCTCGATGTAGCCGACATCCGGCAGCAGCGGGCGGAAGGCATCCTGGTACAGCGGCTTGGGCGTCAGCGACAGCGACCCCAGGGTGCGGCCGTGGAACGCGTGCTCGAGGCTGAGGATCATCCTCTTGCCGGTCTGATTGGCGTGCAGCCGGGCCAGCTTGATCGCCGTCTCGTTGGCCTCGGAGCCGGAGTTGGCGAAGAACACGTGCGCGTCGTCGCCGGCGCCGGCCAGGCGCTTCAGGCGGGCGGCCAGCTCGAGCTGCGGCGGGGTGGCGAAGTAGTTCGACACGTGCGCGAGGGTCTGCGCCTGGGAGGCGACGGCCGCGACGAACACCGGATGCGCGTGCCCGAGGCAGTTCACGGCGATGCCGCCGAGGAAGTCCAGATAGCGGGTGCCGTCGGCGTCCCACACGTGCGAGCCCTCGCCGCGCACCAGCAGCGCCAGCCGGCCGCCGACGTTGAGCAGGTCGCGGGAGGCGTCACGCTGCCACGTCGCCGCGCCCGATCCCGTCGCCGCTGCGCCCGTCGTCACTGTCTGCCCCGTCGTCATTGCGCCACCACTTCCGTTCCGATTCCGTCCTCGGTGAGGATCTCCACCAGCACCGAATGCGGCACCCGGCCGTCGATGATGGCCGCCGTCTCGACGCCGCCGCGCACCGAGTCCAGGCACGCGCGCATCTTCGGGATCATGCCCGACTCGAGCGTCGGCAGCATCGCGTCCAGCTCGGCGACGGTCAGGTGCGAGACCAGCGACTGCCGGTTCGGCCAGTCGGCGTAGAGCCCCGCGACGTCGGTGAGGATGATGAGCTTGACCGCCGGCAGCGCGACCGCCAGCGCCGCGGCGGCGGCGTCGGCGTTCACGTTCAGGGAATGACCGGGGTTGTCCAGGTCGGGCGCGATCGAGGAGACGACCGGGATGCGCCCGGCCGCCAGGTGGTCCAGGATCGGCCGCGGGTCGACCTGGACGACGTTGCCCACCCGGCCCAGGTCATGCTCGACGCCGTCGATGACCACACCCCGGCGGCGGCCGCCGAACAGGCCGGCGTCCTCGCCGGACAGGCCGGTCGCGATCGGGCCGTGCGCGTTGATCTTGCCGACCAGCTGCGGGTTGATCTGCCCGGTCAGCACCATCCGCACCACCGAGATCGCCTCGGTGGAGGTGACCCGGTAGCCGCCCTTGAACTCGCTGGGGATCGCGAGCCGGTCCAGCATCGCCGAGATCTGCGGCCCGCCGCCGTGGACGACCACCGGCCGCACCCCGACATAGCGCAGATAGGCGATGTCGGCGGCGAAGGCATCCTGCAGCTCCTCGGAGACCATGGCGTTGCCGCCGTACTTGATCACGACGATCTGGTCGCGGAAGCGGCGCAGCCACGGCAGCGACTCGATCAGCGTCTCGGCCTTCGCCGAGGCGAGTGCGGGGTCGGTGTCCTGGATGCGGGTCTGGGTCATGACGAATAGGCGCTGTTCTCGTGGACGTAGTCGTGCGTGAGGTCGTTGGTCAGGATCGTGGCGGTGGCCGGCCCCGACTTGAGATCGATCAGCACGTGCGTGGCGCGCGGGGTCAGGTCGACCTGCTCGCGCGGGGCGTCCGGTCCTCCCGCGGTGCACACCCGCACGCCGTTCATCCAGACATCCGTGTCGTACGGGTCGAACGCGGCCTGCGTCGTGCCGATCGCCGCCAGCACGCGCCCCCAGTTGGGGTCGTTGCCGAAGATCGCCGTCTTGAACAGGTTGTTGCGTGCGACCGAGCGGCCCACCTCGACGGCGTCGGATTCGGATGCCGCGTGCGCGACCTCGATCGTGATGTCGTGGCTGGCGCCCTCGGCGTCGCCCTGCAGCTTGCGGGCCAGTTCGCCGCACACCTGCGCCAGCGCCGCCGCGAACGCCGCGGGGTCGGGGGTGCGCCCGGAGGCCCCGCTGACCAGCAGCGTGACCTGGTCGTTGGTCGACATGCAGCCGTCGGAGTCGAGCCGGTCGAAGCTCGTGCGCGTCGCCGCCCGCAGCGCGGCGTCGGCCTGCGCGGCCTGAAGCACCGCGTCGGTGGTGATCACCACGAGCATCGTGGCCAGCCCGGGCGCCAGCATCCCGGCGCCCTTGGCCATTGCGCCGATCGTCCAGCCGTCGCCGTGGTGCACCGCCGTCTTGCTGACCGTGTCGGTGGTCATGATGGCCGCGGCGGCGTCCTGCCCGCCGTCGGCGGACAGGGCTGCGACGCCCTTCTCGACGCCGTCGAGCACCTTGGCGCGGAAGACCTCGTCGCCCGAGCCGATCAGGCCCGTCGAGCACACGACGACGTCGCCCGAGCTGACGCCCAGCAGCTCGGCGGCCTTCTCGGCGGTGGCGTGCGTGGTCTGGAAGCCGAATGCGCCGGTGAAGCAGTTCGCCCCGCCCGAGTTGAGCACGATCGCCTCGACGACGCCGTCGCCGATGGCCTGCTCCGACCACAGGATCGGGTTGGCCTTGGCCCGGTTGCCGGTGAACACCGCCGCGCCGACCTTGAGCGGGCCGCGGTTGACGACCACCGCCACGTCGGGCTTGCCGGTGGACTTGAGCCCGGCGGCGACGCCGGCCGCCTCGAACCCCTTCGGTGCGGTGACGGTCACGGCGCGACTCCGTTCACGGTGAGGGCGCGGTCTTCGGGCAGGCCGAGCGCGATGTTCATGGACTGCACGGCGGCGCCGGCGGTCCCCTTGACGAGGTTGTCGACCGCGGTGACCACGGTCACCCGGTCGGTGCTGCGGTCGATGTGCAGGCCCATCAGCGCGGTGTTGGCGCCGATGACATCGGCGGTGCGCGGGTAGACCCCCTCGGGCAGCACGTGCACGAACGTCTCGTCGCCGTAGGCCTGCTCCCACGCGGCGCGGATCTGCGCGTCGGTGGCGCCGACGGCGATGCGGGCCGAGCTGGTGGCGAGGATGCCACGGGCCATCGGCACGATCACGGGCGTGAACGAGACGCGCACGTCGGTGCCGCCGGCCGCGGTCAGCGCCTGCCGGATCTCGGGGATGTGCCGGTGCACGCCGCCGACCGAGTACGGGTTGGCGGAGCCCAGGATCTCACTGCCGAGCAGGTGCGTCTTCAGGCTCTTGCCGGCACCCGAGGGGCCGACCGCCAGCACGCTGACGATGTCGGTGGCGTCGATCACGCCCGCGGCGACGCCGGGTGCCAGGCTCAGGCTCACCGTCGACGCGTTGCAGCCGGGGGCGGCGATGCGGGAAGCCCCGACCAGCCGGTCCCGCTGCGTGCCGCCGGCGACCGGGAGCTCGGGCACGCCGTAGGCCCACGGCTCGTGGAAGGCGCCGCCGTAGAACACGTCCCAGTCCGCCTGGCTGACCAGGCGGTGGTCCGCGCCGGCGTCGATCACCAGCGGAGTGTCGCCCAGGGCGTCGGTGTACTGCCCGGACTGGCCGTGCGGCAGCGCCAGGAACACGATGTCGTGGCCGGCGAGGATCTCGGGCGTGGTCTGCTGCAGCGTCAAGTGCGACAGACTGCGCAGGTGCGGCTGGTGCGCCAGCAGCGGCTGGCCGGCGCTGGAGTGCGCCGTGACGGTGCGGATGTGCACGTCGGGGTGGGCGGCGAGGATGCGCAGGATCTCGCCTCCCGCATAGCCGGAGGCGCCGGAGACGGCGACCGAATAGGTCATTCTTCTACCTTAGTTTCTGGGTTGGCACAGCCGGGAACAGCGGCGACACCACGGCGCGGAGGGGCGCGCGGGGTCGCCTAGCGTCGGCGGTCGCCCAGACGGCGGCGCGCGGAACCGAGGCTCAGAACGAGCGACTGAAGGTTCGATGCGGGCATGGCCCGACGATATCGCCGAAGCCCGGGCATCCGCAAATCTGTTACGCCAGCGCGCGCAGCAGCTCGCGCTCCTCGGCGCGGGTCAGCCCGGCGCGGCGATCCCGCCGCAGTCCCCGCGCGCGCTCGTCGTCGAGAGTGCGCTGCAGCGTCGCCGCGAGCGGGCGCAGGCGGCCGCCGCGGGCGTGGAAGACGGCGTTGCTGCGCGTGGCGAACCCGACCATCTCCCGCGGCATCCACAGCGGCAGCGAGCGCGGCCCCGCCCAGTACGCGACCGAGTGCTCGGTCAGCCACTCGTCGCCGGCGACGAGTGTGGGGCCGGTGTGCCCGGCGACCGCGCGGGCGGCGGCGAGCACGTCGTCCAGCGGCACCGGGTCGCCGACCGCGTTGGCGGTGCCGACCCAGCCGTCCGCCCCGGCGGCGTGGATGAAGTCGGCCAGGTCGTCGACATCGATGACGGATGCGTCCCGCCCGGCCGCATCCGGCACCAGCACCGGCTCGGCGCCGGCGGACGCGAACCGCCCCACCCAGTAGCCGAAGCGGTCAGACGGGTCGCCGGGACCGACGATCAGGCCGGGGCGGATGATGGCCGCGCGCGGGCCGACCCCGGCCCGCACGCTGGCCTCGGCCGCGGCCTTGGCCTGCGGGTAGTCCAGTTCGGACGCCTCGGGGTCGGGCTCGACCAGCTCGGCGGACTCGTCGGCGCCGACGACGGTGTCGTCGGCGTAGACCGAGACGGTCGACACGAACGTCCAGTGCCGGGCCGTGTCGCCGAGCGCGGCGACCGCGTCGGCGGCGGAATGGGCATCGCTGGTCACGTCGACGACCTTGTCCCATTCGGTGCGGGTCAGCCCCGTGTAGGCGCCGGGGCGGGTGCGGTCGGCGGCGACCGGACGGGTGCCGGCCGGGGCGGGACGGACGCCGCGGGCCAGGCACGTGACGTCCGCGCCGGCGGCGACGAAGCGCTCCGCGATGCGGGAGCCGAGCCAGCCCGTGCCGCCGAGGAGGAGGACCCGGCTCATGCGACGGCGTCGGCGAGGAAGACCGTGACCTTCGCCCAGGCGTCGGCGGCGGCATCCGCGTCGTAGCGGCTGCCGGTGTCGTTGAAGAACGCGTGGTGCGCGTCCGGGTAGACCACGGGGGTGAAGTCCACCTCGGCGGCGGCCATCTGCTCGCGCACGGTCGGCAGCGCCTTCATCAATGTGGCGTCCTGGCCCCCGTAGAAGGCGAGCACCGGTGCCTCGATCGCGGCGATGCGGGCGGTGTCGGGTGCCGCGCCGTAGAAGGGTGCCGCGGCACGGATGCGGTCATCGGATGCCGCCAGCAGGAACGTGTACGTGCCGCCGAAGCAGTAGCCGGTCGCGGCCAGCCGGCCACCGGCGCCGGGCTGGGCGGCGAGCCAGTCCACCGCAGTGCGCAGCGCCCGCAGCGCCCACGCGGCGTAGCCGGGATCGTGGGCCTCGGCGAGCGCGTCGCGCATGCGCGGCTGGGCGGCCACCCGCACCTTCTCGTCGGGGTCGTTCATCAGCGCGAACAGCTCAGTGCCGGCGGCCGGAGTGACGCCGGCATGCGTGAGGATGTCGGGGGCGGCGACCAGCCAGCCCTGCGCGGCGAAGCGGTCGGCGACGTCGCGGATGTGGTCGGTCAGCCCCCAGATCTCGTGGATGACGATCAGGCCGCCGCGCCGCGCGCCGTCGGGGCGGGCCACATAGACCTCGAGCGGTTCGGATGAATCGGGCTGCGGGAGCGAGACGACCTCAGACATGGCACCACGCTACGCCAGCCCGGCGTCGGGGGGGGCGCCGGGTCACCGGGTGGGGAACGCCTTGATGCGCTGCAGCAGGTCGGGACCGGTGCGATCGAGGAGGCGCCCGCCGACGACCACGCCGACGGCGATCGCCGCGACCCCGACCACGACCGCGACGGCAAGCGAGAGCCACGAGACCAGCGTGAGATCGGCCAGTGCGCCGATCAGGGCGAGCACGAGCGCGGGCGCGGCCAGCACGAGCATCGCCGCCATCACGACGAACACGAGCAGGCCGCTTGCCATCGTCTGCCCGGGCACCCTGCGGAACGGGCTGTCACCGGGCGCCGGAACCGGCACGACCAGCAGCGCCGAGGCCACGGCCGAGACGGCATAGCCGGACAGCAGCAGCGCGAGCGCGGCGCCGAACACGGCCGGTGCCCGGTGTGCGTCGCCGGCGATCGCCAGAGTCACCGCGCCCACGGCCAGCACCGCGGGCACGCCGATGCATGCGGCGCCCAGGAGCCGACCGAGCCGGTCGTGGCTCCCCCGGATGCCGGTGGCCAGCACCGTGCCGAACGCGGTCCCGTCATACGAGACGTCGCTGTAGCCGGCGATCCCCTGCAGAAGGGCGACCGCGACCGCCGAGGACGCGAACAGCGGTCCGTCGACGCCCTGCCCCACCAGGAACACGATCGGCAGCAGCGGAACGAACAGCAGCTGGCGCAGGTAGCGCGGATCGCGCAGCCAGGCAGTGAGCGCGCGCGCCCAAGTGGCGCCGACATCACCCGTGGGCACGCGCCCGAACCAGCCCAGTGAGCGCGCGCGAGCACTGCGCGCCGTGCGCCGCGCGGGCGAGTCCGTCACGCCGTCCAGCGCGCGCGACCACGCGAGCCAGAGCACGATCACACTCGCCGCCGCGATGGCCAGCCGGGCCATCGCGGGCAGCCACCCGGCGCCGCTCGGCGCGGCCAGATCCGCCGGCGCCGCCCATGCTGCGCCGAGCGGCGTCCAGCCGAGCACCGCGACGACGCCGGCCACCCGGTCGCCGACTCCGCCGGCGGCATCCAGCAGCGTCGCCACGCCGGTGATGGTCGGCCCGGTCAGCACGAGCAGGGCCAGCAGCACCGTGCCGACGATCTCACGGCCACGGCGTTTCGAGCCCAGGCCCGCCGACCAGGTGGTGGCGAGCCGGCCGGCCAGAACGCACGTGAGCACCCCGAGGACCGCGCCGACCAGGCCGACCACGGCCGCCACCGGCCAGCGCGCCCACAGCACGATGGTGCTCAGCGCGGCGGCCGAGGTGGCGATTCCGGGCACGCCGGTGAGTCCGATGCCGGCCAGGGCGAGCATCGTCTGACGCCGGGAGAGCGGGAACGGCGCCAGCCGGCCGGCATCCACCGTCATGTCGGAGCCCGCGATCAGCACGGGCCCGATCACCCAGCCCAGCACGAGCAGCGACCCTCCTGCGACGGCGACGAGCCGCGCCTCGGGAGCCCCCTCCCAGATGGCCAGGGCGATGAAGCCCACGAGAACGGCGACCAGCGCGCATGCGGCCCAGAACATGCCGAGCACGAATCCGACCAGCTGCCACACGTTGCGGGTGAGGGTGTTGGCCAGGATGCGGTAGCGCAGCGTCAGAACTGTCGCAACCATTCCGGTCCCCCGGAGGTGTGCCGGCCACCCACCAGCGAGATGAACCGGTCCTGCAGACTCTGGCCCGCGCGCACCTGGTCGACGGTGCCGGCTGCCAGGACCCGGCCCGCGGCGAGGACGGCGACGTGGTCGCACATGCGCTGGACGAGGTCCATCGAGTGGCTCGACACGATGACCGAGCCGCCCGAGGCGGTGTAGCCGCGCAGCACGTCCTCGATGTTCGCGGCCGAGACGGGATCGACCGATTCGAACGGCTCGTCGAGCACGAGAAGCCGGGGTGCGTGCACCAGCGCGCACGCCAGCGCGATCTTCTTCGTCATGCCGGCGGAGTAGTCGGCGACGATCGTGCCGGCGGCCTCGCCCAGGTCCATCATCGCGAGCAGGTCGGCGGTGCGCTGAGCGATCTGGCCACGCGGGATGCCGAACATCATCGCCGTGTAGGTGAGCAGCTGCGCGCCGGTGAGCCGGTCGAACAGCCGCACGCCGTCGGCGAGGTTGCCGATGATGCGCTTGGCCCGCACCGGGTGCGCCCACACGTCGGTGCCGTGCACGAGTACCTGCCCCGCGTCGGGGCGCAGCAGTCCGGTGGCCATCGACAGGGTCGTGGTCTTGCCGGCGCCGTTGGGTCCGACCAGCCCGTAGAACGAGCCCGAGGGCACATCGAGGTCGATGCCGGCGACCGCCTGCTTCTGGCCGAAGCGCTTGGCGAGACCGCGCACCTGCAGCGCGGGGACCGACGGCGGGCTCGGTGGCGTCATCAGTCGCGGATCGTGGCGCCGAACCGCTCGGCCGCCACCTCGACGCCCTGCAGCTTGGCGTCGGTGGCCTCCGCGGCGGTCAGCGTCCTGCCGGCGGCGCGGAACAGCAGCCCGAAGGTGAGGCTCTTCGTCCCCTCCGCCAGGCCCGGCCCGCGATAGTCGTCGACCAGATGCAGCGACTCCAGCAGCGCGCCGCAGCCGTCCACCAGCGCCTGGCGGACGTCGCTCGCCGGCACCCCGGCCGGCACCACCAGCGAGACGTCCTGCGTCGCGGGGGTGTGCGTGGACAGGGATGCCGCGACCACGGGGGTGCGGGCATCCAGCACCGCGTCGAGGTCGAGCTCGGCCACGTACACGCGCCCGTGCAGGTCGGCGCCCGCGGTCACGGCCGGCAGCAGCTCGCCGACATAGCCGACCTCGTGGCCGGCGGCCGTCAGCACCCCGGTGCGCCCTGGGTGCAGGGCGGCGCGCTCGGACTGGATCACGTCGATGCGTGCGCCGGCGGCGGCGGCGATCGTGGCGACGGCATGCAGCGCGTCGGCCAGCGACACCGGCACCGCCGTCTGCCCGGGCGCCTTGGCCACGGCGTCGCCGGCCAGCAGCACCGCGACATGCCGCGGCTGCGGCGGCAGCGCGGCGTTCAGCGCGGCCAGCACGTCGTCGTCGGGACGCTGTGCCAGCGGCGGCACGAAGTCGGTGCCGTAGGCCACGCCCGGTTCGGGCAGGAACACCGCGCCGGCCTCGAACAGCGCCAGGTTCGTGAACCCGCGTGCCGCGTTGCGGTGCGCGACCTGCAGCAGGCCGGGGATCAGCGACCGGCGCAGGAAGGGCGCGTTGCCGTCCAGCGGATTGGCCAGCCGCACGCCGGGCAGCGACCGCCCGGTGGCCGAGCCGTGCAGGTCGTTCTGGGCCTGGGTCGTGAACGGGAACGACGGCGTCTCGACCAAGCCGGCGGCGGCCAGCGCATTCGCGACGCGGCGGCGTCCCAGCTGCTCGGCGGTCCAGCCGCTGCCGGACGGCGGCGTCGGCAGCACCGACGGCACCCGGTCCAGGCCGTGGATGCGCGCGACCTCTTCGGCCAGGGTCCACTTGTCGGTCAGGTCGGGCCGCCAGGACGGCGGGGTGACCGCCCACTGCGGTCCGCCGGCACGGAACCCCTCGACATCGGCCACGTCGCAGCCGATCATCTCCAATGCGCCGGTGATCTCATCGGCCGTGTAGTCCACGCCGACAAGGCCCGGGACGAACTCCTTGGGCAGGAAGATGCCGTCCTGGTGGTGGGCGGTGAACAGCGCGCCGCCGACCTCGGCATCCAGCGTGCCTCCCGCCAGCTCGACCATCAGGTCGGCCACGCGCCGGGCAGCGATGAACGGGATGGCCGGGTCGACGCCCCGCTCGAAGCGGCGGGATGCCTCGCTGGGCAGCTTGTGCCGGCGTGCGCTGCGCGCGATCGTCACCGGGTCGAAGGTCGCCGCCTCGATGAGCACGTTGCGGGTGGACGCGCTGATCTCGGTGGCCGCGCCGCCCATCACGCCGGCCAGGCCGATCGGGCCGGAGTCGTCGGTGATCAGCAGGTCCTGCTCGTCCAGCGTGCGCACCTGATCGTCCAGCGTGGTCAGCTTCTCGCCGGGTCGGGCGCGGCGCACGGTGATGCCGCCGGAGAGCTTGTCGAGGTCGTAGCCGTGGACCGGGTTGCCCAGTTCGAGCATCACGTAGTTGGTGATGTCGACCAGCACCGAGAGGGAGCGGATGCCGGCCAGCACCAGGCGCGCGATCATCCACGGGGGCGTCGGCGCGGACGGGTCGACGCCGCGCACGACGCGGACCACGAACTCGCTGGCGCCGACGTTGCCGCGGATGGGCGCGTCGTCGGCCACCGCGACGGCGAAGCCGCCTTCGGGCTGGCCCAGCTCGCCCCAGGGGCGGTCCCCCGGGTCGCGGAACGCCGCCCCGGTGGCGTGCGCGTACTCGCGGGCGACACCCCGCATCGACAGCGCATAACCGCGGTCGGGGGTCACGTTGATCTCGACGGCCACGTCGTCCAGTCCCAGCAGCGCGATGGCGTCCGCGCCCACCGGCGCGTCGATGCCGAGGTCGGCCAGCCGCAGGATGCCGTCGTGCTCGTCGCCCAGGCCCAATTCGCGCGCCGAGGCGATCATGCCGTCCGAGACGTGGCCATAGGTCTTGCGCGCGGCGATCGGGAACGGGCCGGGCAGCACCGATCCGGGCAGCGTCACGACGACCTTGTCGAAGGCAGCGAAGTTGTGCGCGCCGCAGACGATGCCGCGCACTCCCCCGTTCGCCTCGCCGACGTCGACCTGGCACCAGTTGATCGTCTTGCCGTTGGTCTGCGGCTCGGGCACGAGCGAGAGCACCTGGCCGACCACGACGGGGCCGGAGATCTCGAAGCGGTGCACGTCCTCTTCTTCGAACCCGACCGCCACGAGGGACGCCAGCACGTCCTCGGGGGTGACATCCGGCGCCACGTCGACATATTCACGCAGCCACGAGAGCGGGACGCGCATCAGACCACCATCCCGAACTGCTCGCTGAACCGGATATCGCCCTCAGCCATGTCGCGCATGTCCTGCACATCGCTGCGGAACATCAGGGCGCGCTCGACGCCGATGCCGAACGCGAACCCCGAGTACACCTCGGGGTCGATGCCGGCCGCACGCAGCACGTTGGGATTGACCATGCCGCAGCCACCCCACTCGATCCAGCGGGCACCGCCCTTGAAGGTAGGATGCCACAGGTCGAACTCGGCCGACGGCTCGGTGAACGGGAAGTAGTTCGTGCGCAGCCGCGTCTTCGCGGCGCTGCCGAACAGCTGCCGGGCCAGGTGGTCCAGCGTGCCCTTCAGGTGCGCCATCGTGATGCCCCGATCGATCACGAGCCCCTCGACCTGCGTGAACACCGGCAGGTGGGTGGCGTCGTACTCGTCGGTGCGGAACACCCGGCCGGGCGAGACGATGTAGATCGGCAGCTCGCGGGTCAGCATCGACCGCATCTGCACCGGGCTGGTCTGCGTGCGCATCACGAGGTGCCGGGCCACCGGGTCGACGTAGAAGGTGTCCTGCATCTGCCGTGCCGGGTGGTCCTCGTCGAGGTTCAGCGCGTCGAAGTTGTACCACTCGTGCTCGAGCTCGGGGCCTTCGGCGACCTCCCAGCCCATCCCGATGAAGATCTCGCCGATCTGCTCCTGCAGCAGCGTGAGCGGATGCCGCGCCCCGACGCGCGCGCGGGCGGCGACGGCCGTGACATCCACCCGCTCCGCCTCCAGCCGCGCGGCGGTCTCGACGGCCTCGAGCTCGGCCTCGCGAGCGCCCAGCGCCTTTGCGACCTGGCCGCGACCGGCGCCGATCAGCTTGCCGAACTGCGCCTTGTGCTCGGGGGCGACCTCGCGCATCCGCGAGTTCAGCCGCGCCAGCGGTGACCCCTCCGCGGCATGCGCGGCGCGGGCCGCCTTCAGCTGCGTGGTATCGGATGCGGCCGCGATGGCTGCCAGTGCGGCCTGAACCGCGGCATCCACCGCCTCTGGGGTGATCTGGGAGCGCTCGTCGGACACGAGAACCGAGTCTACCGGCGCGTGGCGATGGCCTCCGTCATCGTCACCGGCTCCCCGCCCTCGCCGGGCGGCGGTGCGGCCACCCGCGGCGAGCGGCGCGTGCTCTTCTCGACCCGGTAGGCGACGTAGGACAGGATCAGGCACAGCACGACATAGATCGTGCCGCCGATGATCGCCGCCGGCACCAGCGGGGATCCGAACGGCACCTGGTTGCCCAGCAGCTTGATGACGTACAGCAGCTCGGGGTAGGTGATGATGAAGCCCAGCGCCGTGTCCTTCAGCGCCACGACCAGCTGCGAGATGATGATCGGCATCATGGCGCGGATCGCCTGCGGCATGAGGATCAGGCGCATCACGGCGTTCTTGCGCAGGCCGATCGCATAGCCGGCCTCGCCCTGCCCGCGCGGCAGCGACTCGACGCCGGCGCGCATGGCCTCGGCGAGCACCGAGCCGTTGTAGACGATCAGGGCGATGACCACGGCGTAGTACGGGTCCATCTTGACGCCGACCACGGGCAGGCCGTAATACATCAGCATCATGAAGATCAGCACCGGGATGGCCCGCAGGATCTCGACGATCCAGCCGACCGGCACGCGCACCCAGGCGTGGTCGGAGAGGCGCCCGACGGCGAGGATGAAGCCCAGGATGAGCGCGCCGATGCCGGCGACGATGAACGCCGACAGGGTCTTGCCCAACCCGTTCAGCAGCAGCATCCACGGCCCGGAGTAGGTGAAGATCGACCACTTCTGCGCCGTGAACTGGCCGGTGGCGAACAGCCGCCAGACCACGAGGGCGATCACGGCCAGCACGACTAGGACGGTGACCGTGCCGAAGATGCGGTTGCGCAGCCGTGCGCGGGGGCCGGGAACGTCATAGAGCACGGAACTCATCGCTGCACCTTCCACTTCGTCTCGAGCACCCGTTGCAGCCATGCCAGCAGCAGCACCAGCACCACGAAGATCGCCGCGATCAGCAGCAGTGTCAGCAGCTGGTTCTCGCCGGACATCATCGTGACCAGGAGGTTGTCACCCTTGCCGGCCTCGCGGTGCTCACTGAGGTAGGCGGTGACCGAGCCGAGGTTGAGCACCGAGAAGCCCGCCGCCACGGTGGTGTTCTTCAGCAGCGCGATGAACACGCTCATCATCGGCGGAACGACCGAGCGGAAGGCCTGCGGCAGCACGACCAGGCCCATCACCTGCCCGAATCCCAGGCCCAGGGCGCGGGCCGCTTCGGCCTGCCCGACCGGAACCGTGTTGACCCCGGAGCGGATGGTCTCGGCGACGTAGGTGGCGGTGTAGATGCCCAGGGCGAGCGTGGCCAGCATGATCGAGTCGACCCGCGCGCCCAGCAGGATCGGCATCGCGAACGCGAAGAAGAACATCACCAGCGTCAGCGGCGTGTTGCGGATCCAGTTCACGTACACGGCGCCGGCCGCACGGGCGATCGGGATCGGCGAGACGCGCGCGGCGCCGACGATGAACCCGAGCACCAGGGCGAGGATGCCGCCACCGCCGAACAGGATCAGGGTGCCGACGATCGCATCCCACCAGAACGGCAGCAGGGTCGAGATGCCCACTATCGGGCCGCCTCTCTTCGTCGCGGATACGGGGATGCCGGCGGCGGCGCAGCCGCGCCCCCGCCGGGGCTCGGTCAGCCGACCGGGTCGACCTCGGGCTGCGTGCCCTTGACGCCGGAGGCGCCCAGGTTGTTGTCGAAGATCTTCTGCCACACGTCGTGACCGGAGGTCAGGACGTTGTTGAAGAAGGCCTGCAGGCCCGCGTCGTCCTTGGCCAGGCCGATGCCGTAGCGCTCCTCGCTGAAGACGTCGCCGACGGTCTTGAGGTGGTCGGGGTCCTGCGCGGCGTAGCCGAGGAGGATCGCCTCGTCGGTGGTGACGGCATCGACCTGTCCCTGCAGCAGGTCCTGCACACAGGTCGAGTAGGTGTCGTACTCCTTGGTCTTGGCCGGGGTCTCGTCCTTGATCCGCTGGATCGAGGTGGAGCCGGTGGCCGAGCACACGACGTCGCTGGCCGTCAGCGAGTCCTTGCCGGTGATGGTGGTGTTGTCCTTGGCCACCAGCAGGCCCTGGCCGGTGATGAAGTACGGGCCGGCGAAGGCGATCTGCTCCTTGCGCTTGTCGGTGATCGAGTAGGTGCCGACATAGAAGTCGATGTCACCGTTGACGATGGACGACTCGCGGTTGGCCGAGGCGATCGGCTTGAAGTCGATCTTGTCCGCGCCGTAGCCGAGGGATGCCGCCATCCAGCGGGCGATGTCGACGTCGAATCCGCTGCGCTTGTTGGTCGTCGTGTCGAGGTAGCCCAGGCCCGGCTGGTCCTCCTTGACGCCGATCGTGACCTTGTCGGCCTTCTGGATGCGCGTGAACGTCGGGCTGTTGTCGACCGTGACGCCGCTGGCGACCGTCCACGGGGTGGAGGCCGCGGCGTCGCCGCCGGGGGTGCCGGGCGTGCCGCTGTTGCACGCGGTGAGGGCCAGAAGGGCTGCCGCGGCGACGCTCAGGCCTGCGATGATGCGTGTTTTTCGCATGTGATTTCTCCTTTATGAGGGGGGTCTTGGTGGCGGTCCGGTGCTCAGTGTGTGAGCAGCTTGGACAGGAAGTCCTTGGCGCGATCCGACTTCGGGCGCTCGAAGAAGTCCTCCGGGCTCGCCTCTTCGACGATCTGTCCGTCGGCCATGAACACGACGCGGTCGGCGGCCTTGCGGGCGAAGCCCATCTCGTGGGTGACCACGATCATGGTCATGCCCTCCTGCGCCAGCCCCACCATGACGTCGAGCACCTCGTTGATCATCTCGGGGTCCAGGGCGCTGGTGGGCTCGTCGAAGAGCATCACCTTCGGGTTCATCGCGAGGGCGCGGGCGATGGCCACGCGCTGCTGCTGGCCGCCGCTGAGCTGCCCGGGCAGCTTGTCGGCCTGCTGGCCGACCCCGACCCGCTCCAGCAGCGTGCGCGCCTCGGCGACGGCATCCGCCTTCTTCATCTTGCGGACCTTGATGGGGCCGAGGGTGACGTTGTCGAGGATCGTCAGGTGCGAGAACAGGTTGAACGACTGGAACACCATGCCGACGTCGCTGCGCAGCGCGGCCAGGGCCTTGCCCTCCTTGGGCAGCTCCTTGCCGTCGATGGTGATCACGCCGCTGGTGATGGTCTCGAGCCGGTTGATGGTGCGGCACAGCGTCGACTTGCCCGAGCCGGACGGCCCGATGACCACGACGACCTCGCCGCGGTGCACGGTCAGATCGATGTCTTTCAGGGCCTGGAATTCGCCGTAGTGCTTCTGCACGTTCTCGACCACGACCAGCGGGTCGCCGCGGCGGACGGAGATGTTCGACGTCTGCGGAGCCGCGTCATCGGGATTGGTCATCGTTCCACCTTAAGAAACGGCTGGGAATATCGCGACTTGAACACCCATCTGTAACCCAATCGTGTTCGACCTCCGCTCCGAGAAGGCGCGTCCTACGCCGAGAAGGCGCATCCCCCGCCGAGAAGGCGCGTCCTTCGCCGAGAAGGTGGCGCACCACCTCGGCGGGAAAGGGACCGCCTCGGCGGGGGGCGGGGCGGGGGCGGGGGCGGGCGAGGGCGGGGCGGGGCGGGGCGGGGCGGGTCAGGCGGCGCGCTGCGCGAAGGCGGACTCGTACAGGCAGACGCTGGCGGCGGTGGCCAGGTTCAGCGACTCGGCGCTGCCGTAGATCGGCAGTCGCAGTGCCGCGTCGGCCAGGGCCAGCACCTCGTCGTCGAGCCCGCGGGCCTCATTGCCGAACAGCCAGGCTGTCGGCTGGGCGAGGATGCCGGACTCACGCGCCGCCAGCAGGTCGTCGCCCTTCACATCGGCGGCGATCACGCGCAAGCCCGCGGAGCGGGCGGCGGTCACGACATCCGCCACGTCGCCGCCGAGCGAGATCGGCACGTGGAACAGCGACCCGGTGGTCGAGCGCACCACCTTCGGGTGATACGGGTCGACGGTGCGGCCGGTCAGGATCACGGCATCGGCCCCGGCCGCATCGGCGGCGCGGATGATCGTGCCGAGATTGCCCGGGTCGCGCACCTCCGCGCAGATCGCGATCAGCCGCGGCGCGACGGCGAAGACGTCCCGCACCCCGGTCGGAAACTGGCGGGCGACGGCGAGCACGCCCTGCGGCGTGACGGTGTCGGCCATCGCGTCCAGAACCTGCTCGGTGGTGAACTCCCAGGTCAGACCGGCATCGACCGCGCCCCGCTGCAGATCGGGATGCTTGGCGGCGGCGGTCGGCGTGACGTACAGCTCGACGATCCCGTCGGGACGCCAGGCGAGCGCTTCACGAACCGCCTGCGGCCCCTCCAGCAGGAACAGTCCGGTCTCATCCCGGGTGCGCCGCTTGGCGAGTTTGGCGACGGCGCGCACCCGCGCAGAGCGAGGATTCTCCAACACGCGCCCAGTCTATGGGCCCGGGCCGAGACGCCGAACGGGCGCCCCCCTGATGGGGACGCCCGTTCCGCAGAAGTTCAGCTCACGCCTGGGGTGCGTTCACATTCTCGGGCAGCGCCTTCTTGGCGGCGGCGACCAGCGCGGCGAATGCCGCCCCGTCGCTGACGGCCAATTCGGCGAGCATGCGCCGGTCGACCTGGATCTCGGCCAGACGCAGACCCTGCATCAGACGGTTGTAGGTCATGCCGTTCTGACGGCTGGCCGCGTTGATGCGCTGGATCCACAGGCGGCGGAAGTCACCCTTGCGCTTGCGGCGGTCACGGTACGCGTAGACCAGCGAGTGGGTGACCTGCTCCTTGGCCTTGCGGTACAGGCGCGAACGCTGCCCGCGGTAGCCGGATGCCCGCTCCAGGATGACGCGACGCTTCTTGTGGGCGTTGACGGCCCGCTTTACTCTAGCCATTTCGTTGTGTTCCTAATCTGCGTGTCGTCAGCGGCCGAGAAGCTTCTTGACGTTCTTCATGTCGGCCGGCGCGATGGTCTCGTCGGTGTTCAGCCGGCGGGTGCGACGGCTCGACTTCACCTCGAGGTTGTGGCGCATGCCGGACTGCTGCTTCATGATCTTTCCGCTTCCGGTGACCTTGAAGCGCTTCTTGGCGCCCGAGTGAGTCTTCTGCTTCGGCATTTCTCTTCCTTCGTTGTGCATCCCGCGAGGCGGGAATGGTCAGCCCGCGGTGCGGGAGCGAGTGGGGCCTATTCGGCGTGTTCCGCGGCGGTCGAGGCCGATGCACCTGCGGTGCTGCGCGCTTCGCGGACCGCCTGCTTGTGGGCGGCGCGCTGAGCGTTCTGCTCGGTCTTGACCTCGGACTTGTTCTTGTGCGGTGCGATCACCATGACCATGTTGCGGCCGTCGATGCGCGGGCTGGACTCGACGTCGCCGAACTCGGCGACATCCTCCGCGAAGCGCTTGAGCAGACGCACACCCAGTTCAGGGCGGGACTGCTCGCGGCCACGGAACAGGATCATCGCCTTGACCTTGTCGCCGGTCTTGAGGAAGCCCTCGGCGCGCTTGAGCTTGGTCGTGTA
Source organism: Microbacterium kribbense (assembly GCF_039537285.1). Lineage (NCBI taxonomy): Bacteria > Bacillati > Actinomycetota > Actinomycetes > Micrococcales > Microbacteriaceae > Microbacterium > Microbacterium kribbense. Next base: position 23,975 of record NZ_BAABAF010000003.1, read on the forward strand.
GTCGTGCGCCTCGATCTTCAGCCGGAACCGAACCTCTTTGAGGATCGTGTTGGCCTGGTTGCGGCGTGCTTCCTTGGCCTTCTGTGCGGCTTCGTACTTGTACTTGCCGTAGTCCATGATCTTGACCACGGGCGGCTTCGAGTTGGGTGAGACCTCGACCAGGTCGAGGTCGGCCTCCTGTGCAAGACGCTGCGCCACCTGGATGGCGACGACACCGACCTGCTCACCGTTGGGCCCGACGAGCCGGACCTCGTTGACACGGATGCGCTCGTTGGTGCGGGGATCGCTGATGCGGAACTCCTCTTTCATGCGGATATGGTGACCGGAGAGCCGATCCACTCCACCCGCACGATGCGCCCGGCACCGGCTTGTGCACCCTGTCTGCCGCGACGCGGCGGAGTGCAATGACCCGGTAGCCTGGAACGGCAAGCGCGGGTGGGATGTGATCCACTTTCCGTCCGAAGCAAGATTGCTCCGGAACCTGCAAAGTCTAGCAGAGAGAGTGATGTGAACACGATTCCGGATGCATTCGACGAGGACTCCGCGCGCCAGGAGCGCTGGGCGGAACAGCAGCGCCGGGCCGAATCGGCCACCCGCGACATCGCGGACGTTCCTGCGGTCGAAGTGATCACGACCACCGCGGTGCACCTGATGAGCGCTGCCGCCGTCAAAGTCGGTCTGGCCGACGACCCGGGCACCCAGCTGGACCTTGACGAGGGCCGCAAGCTCATCAATGCCCTGGCCGGGTTGATCACCGCCGGCGCCCCCGAGATCAGCGACGTGCACGCCCGCTCCCTGCGTGACGGCCTGCGTTCGCTGCAGCTCGCCTTCCGCGAGGCATCCGTCGTCCCCGACCCGATCGGCAAGGGTCCGGGCGAGAAGTGGACCGGCCCGGTCTCGTGAGGCGCCCGCGTCAGCGGGTGAGCTTGACGCTGAGCGAGTCGACCAGCGTGGCGATGCGGTCGTCGGCCGCCCAGCGCTTGGCGAGCCGCGCGAGCAGGGCGTCCAGGGTCGGCTGATCCAGCCCGTCGACCAGACTCAGCCGCACCAGCAGCTCGGGTCCGCGCAGACGCGCCTGCGGATCGCCGGAGGCCACCTGCAGGTCGAGCACGCTCAGCTCCCGGGCCACGCTCTCCTGCAGCGCCGTGAACACGTCGGGGTTCTGCGGACCGGGCTCCCACGGGATCTGCTGCGCGATGGCCCATACCGCCGGACGGCGCAGCACGTATTCGGTGGGCGAGCCGGGGTCGAGCACGATCAGATCGGTGTCGTCGTCGGCGGCGGCCAGTGCCGTGCGGATGCCGTCGGCCGGCACCGGGCGCGCCGTGGCATCCCAGCTGCCCACCGCCTGGACCGAGCTGAACACCGGCAGCACGCGGCGGCCGTCGGGAGCGGCGACGGTGACGATGGACAGCTCGTGGGTCTTGTCCACGTGCAGGCCGGTCGGGCCGATGCCGTCCTCGCCCTTGTGCGTGACCAGCGGGATCAGCAGCCGAGCCCGTCGGTAGGCGTCGATGATCGCGACCTGGTCGCCGGTGCCGTCGTGGAACGCGTTCAGCGCGGCCAGCAGGGCCGGATCGGCCTCCCCTGCGTCGCCGGTGTGCGGATTGGGCCGGAAGCTGCGGCCTGCCCACGGCACGCCGGCCGAGTCGGCGGCGTGCGCATCGTGGCCGCAGGAATCACTCTCGGGCGACATCCAGCGCCTCTGCCAGCGTGAACGCGCCGGCATACAGGGCCTTGCCGACGATCGCACCTTCCACCCCCAGCGGCACCAGCTCGCGCAGGGCGCTGATGTCGTCCAGGCTCGACACGCCGCCGGAGGCGACGATGGGCTTGTCGGTGCGCTCGGCGAGCTCGCGCAGCAGCTCGAGGTTCGGTCCGCGCAGCGTGCCGTCCTTGGTGACGTCGGTGACCACGTAGCGGCTGCAGCCGGCGTCTTCCAGGCGGTCCAGCACCGTCCACAGGTCGCCGCCCTCGCGGGTCCAGCCGCGTGCGGCCAGGGTCGTGCCGCGCACGTCGAGGCCGACGGCGATCGCGTCGCCGTAGCGGCCGATCACGTTGGCCGCCCACTCCGGGTTCTCCAGCGCTGCCGTGCCGAGGTTGATGCGGGTGGCGCCGGACTCCAGCGCCGCCTCCAGCGTCGCGTCGTCGCGGATGCCACCAGAGAGCTCGACGTTCACGCCGCGGGCCTGTTTGATGACCTTGCGCAGCGTCGCGGTGTTGTTGCCGCGCCCGAATGCGGCGTCCAGGTCGACGAGGTGGATCCACGTCGCACCCTGACGCACCCACTCCATGGCCGCATCCACCGGATCGCCGTAATCGGTCTCGCTGCCGGCCACGCCCTGGGTGAGGCGCACGGCCTTGCCGTCGGCGACATCGACGGCGGGAAGCAGGATCAGGTCGGGGGTGGCTGCGAATTCACTGGGCACAAGGTCCCAGACTAGCCCCGCCGAGCCCGCCGATCCAATTGGCGAGCAGCCTGATGCCGGCCGCCCCCGACTTCTCGGGGTGGAACTGGGTCGCCGACAGCGGCCCATTCTCCACCGCCGCCAGGAACGGTCCGCCATAGCTGCACCAGGTCAGCGCCGCCGGGGCGAACGGCTCGTGCACGTCCAGGTTCCACGCGGTGGCGGCGAAGGAATGCACGAAGTAGAAGCGCTCGGCTTCGATTCCTGCGAACAGCCGGCTGTTCGGGTCGGGCTGCACGGTGTTCCAGCCCATGTGCGGCAGCACCGGGGCATCCAGCTCGGTGATCGTACCGGGCCACTCGCCCAGCCCCTCGGTGTCGACGTCGCGCTCGAGCCCGCGCTCGAACAAGATCTGCATGCCCACGCAGATGCCCAGCACCGCCCGGCCTCCGGCCAGGCGCCGGTCGATCAGCTCGTCGCCGCGGCTCGCGCGCAGCGCGCCCATGACGGCGGCGAACGCGCCGACACCGGGGACCACCAGGCCGTCGGCATCCATCACCAGGCCGCGGTCGGCGGTCAGCCGCGCGTCGGCGCCGGCGGCGGCCAGCGCCTTGACCGCCGAGTGCACATTGCCGGACCCGTAGTCCAGTACCGCGACCAGCGGCCTGTCGGTCACAGCGCTCCCTTGGTGCTGGGAATGCCGACCACCTGCGCGTCGAACGCCTTGGCCTGACGGAACGCCCGGGCGAACGCCTTGAACTCGGCCTCGGCGATGTGGTGCGGGTCGCGACCCGAGATCACGCGCACGTGCGTGGTGAGCCCCGCATGGAAGGCGATCGCCTCGAACGAGTGGCGCACCAGCGACCCGGTGAAGTGGCCGCCGATCAGGTGCAGCTCGAACCCGGCCGGCTCGCCGTCGTGCACCAGGTAGGGGCGGCCGCTGATGTCGACGACGGCCTGCGCGAGCGCCTCGTCCAGCGGCACCAGCGCGTCGCCGTAGCGGGAGATGCCGCTCTTGTCGCCCAGCGCCGCGCCTATGGCCTGACCGAGCACGATGGAGATGTCTTCGACGGTGTGGTGCACGTCGATGTCGGTGTCACCGGAGGCGCGCACCGTCAGGTCGGTCAGGGAGTGCTTGGCGAATGCGGTCAGCAGGTGATCGAAGAACGGGACGCTGGTGTCGATCCGTCCCACGCCCGTGCCGTCCAGGTCGAGTTCGAGCTCGACCGCCGACTCGCTGGTGGTGCGGGTGCGCGACGCGACGCGGGATCCGGCGGTGGTCATGATGCCGAGTCTAGCGAGGCCAGGGCATCCAGGAACGCGCTGGTCTCCTCCTCCGTGCCGGCGGTGACCCGCAGGCTGCGCGGCAGCCCGATGTCGCGGATCAGCACGCCGCGCTCGTACAGGGCCTGCCACGTCGCCGCGGGGTCTTCGACGCCGGAGAACAGCACGAAGTTGCTCCACGACTCGTAGGGTCGGTAGCCCAGCGCCGCCAGCGTGGCCGAGATGCGATCACGCTGGCCGACGATGTCGGCCACGGCGGCCAGCATGGTCGGCGCGTGCCGCAGTGCCGCGGATGCGGCGGCCTGCGTGAGTGCGCTGAGGTGATAGGGCAGCCGTACCAGCCGCAGTGCATCGATCAGGGCCGGGTCGGCGGCGAGGTAGCCGACCCGGGCGCCGGCGAATGCGAACGCCTTGCTCATCGTGCGCGAGACCACCATCCGCTCGCGGCCGGGCAGCAGGGTGAGCGCCGAGCGCTCACCCGCCGGCGCGAACTCGAAGTAGGCCTCGTCGACGATCACGATTCCCTCGGATGCCGCGTACACGGCCTCGATGACGTCGATCGGCAGCGGGGTGCCGGTGGGGTTGTTCGGTGCGCACAGCATCACGACATCCGGCCGGGCCGCGGCCACTTGGGCGGCCGCGGACTCGGCGGTCAGGGTGAAGTCCACGCCCCGCTCCCCCGCGACCCAGGTGCCGCCGGTGCTGCGGGTCAGCAGCGGATACATCGAGTAGGTCGGTGCGAATCCGAACACCGTCCGCCCCGGGCCGGCGAAGGCCTGCAGCAGGTGCTGGAGCACTTCATTCGACCCGTTGCCGGCCCAGATCTGGTCGGCGCTCAGGCCGTGCCCCAGGTAGTCGGCGAAGCCCTCGCGCAGCAGTGTGAACTCGCGGTCGGGATAGCGATTGACGTCGCGCAGCGCAATGGCCACGGCGTCCAGGATGTCGTCCGCGACGTCTTTGGGAACCGGATGCGTGTTCTCGTTGACGTTCAGTGCGACCGGCAGCGGCGCCTGCGGCGCGCCGTACGGAGTCATGCCGCGCAGATCATCGCGGATGGGCAGGTCTTCTAACCGGGGTCTCACCCCTCCCATCGTAGAGCGCTGCGGCGGCTCAGCCGGCCGGGGCGTACTCGACGGGCAGCGCCAGCTTCTCGCCGGGGACGAGCACGGCACCTTCGAGGGCGTTCAGGCTCACGATCGCGTCCACCACGTCGCGCGGGTCGGCGCCCGGTGCCACGCGCTGCGCGATCGACCACAGCGAATCGCCAGCGACGACGGTCACGGTCGAGAAGCTGCCGGAGGGCGCCCCCGCATCGCGCGAGGCCAGCGCCGACCCGCCGCCGAGCACGGCGACGAAGATGGCGGCGGCAAGGGGCAGCGCCACCAGACCGGCCAGCACCCGTCGACCGCGGACCGTCAGGCGCAGGTGCGTCGTCGTGCGTGCTGTCGATGCCATCGCGATGGTGGTCATGGCTCCTCCTGGGTGTGGACAGATTCGGATCGGACGCTCGGGCGGGAGCACCCGATCCGAATCTTCATTCCGAATCTAGCTTCGATTGTATAGACTGTCAACAGGTCTCCGTGTGCGAATCGGATCGAAGGCGACACGCGAGGCGGATGCCGTCGATCCGGTCTTCAACCGGATACCGTTTCGATAGGGACACCCCATCACCAACCTCCGACATTCGAAGAAGCTGCACCGGCGACCAGGCCGGGCCAGAACACAGGGAGCTGACATGAGCGAGGCAACGCACGAGTCCACGGCGGCCGAGCCGGCGGTGCGTCGGACCCGCCGGCGCAAGAGCCTGAGCGATCGGCAGATGGCGATCCTCGAGGTCATCCAGCGCTCCATCGCGCGGTACGGCTATCCGCCGAGCATGCGCGAGATCGGCGATGCGGTGCAGCTGAAGTCCCTGTCCAGCGTCACGCATCAGCTGAACCAGCTCGAGCTGAGCGGCTACCTGCGCCGCGATGCCGGCAAGACGCGCGCCATGGAGGTGCTGATCGACCTGCCGGGCATCTCCGGCGAGAACCCCGCCGACTCGGCGCCCACTCTCGGCGACGCGGCGCTGGTGCCGCTGGTCGGGCACATCGCCGCCGGCGTGCCGATCACGGCCGAGCAGCAGGTCGAGGAGATCTTCCCCCTGCCCCGTCAACTGGTGGGCAAGGGCGAGCTGTTCATGCTGAAGGTGCAGGGCGAGTCGATGATCGACGCCGCGATCTGCGACGGCGACTGGGTCGTCATCCGGTCGCAGGCCACCGCCGAGAACGGCGACATCGTCGCCGCGATGCTCGACGGCGAGGCGACCGTGAAGACGTTCCGCCAGCGCGACGGGCACACCTGGCTGCTGCCGCGCAACTCGGCGTTCGAGCCGATCCTCGGCGACGACGCCGTCGTGCTGGGCAAGCTCGTCGCAGTGCTGCGCGCGGTCTGATCCGCCGCGGCCACGGGGCACAGGCCACCGGCTAGCGTGGAGGCATGCCTCAGACCCTTCGCTACGGCACCTGGCCCTCCCCGATCACCGCTGCGGTGGCCGCGTCGGCCGCTCCGCGCCGCGACGGCGCGCGGTTCGTCGGCGACGACATCTGGTGGGGTGAGTCCGTGCCCGCCGAGGGCGGGCGGATGACGGTGCTCTCGCGCCGCCGCGGCGTGCTGCTGCCGGCACCCTGGAACGTCGGCTCGCGCGTGCACGAGTACGGCGGCGGCGCGTGGGCGGCCGCGCCCGACGGCCGGCTGTTCTTCGTGGAGCGCACCGACCAGTGCGTGTGGGAGCTGCCCGTGGGCTCTGCCCCGCGCCGGCTGACACCCCCGGACGCCGGACAGCGCTACGGCGGCCTGAGCTGGCAGCAGGGGCGGCTGCTCGCCGTGCGCGAGACGCACACCGGCGCCGCCGTGCCGACCCGTGACATCGTCGAGATCGTGCTGGGCGATGAGTCCACCGTGCTCTCACTGGCCGCTGGCAGCGACTTCGTCGCGCATCCGGCGCTGTCGGCCGACGGCACGCGCCTGGCCTGGATCGCCTGGGATCACCCCGACATGCCGTGGGACCGCACCCGGCTGCGGGTGGGCCGGCTCGGCGCGGGGGCGGTCGCCGACGCCATCACGATCGCGGGCGGCCAGACCGCCGCCGTGCAGCCGGTCTGGGTGGGTGCCGACGAGCTGCTCTATGCAGATGACCCCACCGGCCGGTGGAACCTGTGGCGGGTCGCGCTCGGCTCGGCCGCCCACGTCGTGGCGCCGGCCGACGCCGACACCGGCGGACCGATCTGGGTGCTGGGCACCCGCTGGTTCCAGCCGCTGGCCGACGGTCGCATCGTCGCGGTGCGCACCAACGGCGCCGACCAGGTCGTCGTGCTCGATCCGGCGACCGGCTCGGACCGCGCGCTGCCGCTGGACGCGACCGCGAACGTGTCGATCGAAGACGCCCGCGGCACCCGCGTGCTGCTGACCGCGGCGGGCCTGGACGGCCCGCCCGCGGTGTGGCTGGTGGACGTGGACCGGCCCGGCCACGCCGAGCGGGTGACTGCCGACGCGGCGGGCTGGGGCCCGGAGTGGACCCCGCGGCCGCGCGCGGTGACCTTCGCCGGGCCGCACGGACCGGTGCACGCGTTCGACTATCCGCCCACGAGCCCCGAGACCACCGCCCCGGCCGGCGAGCTGCCTCCCTATGTCGTGTTCGTGCACGGCGGGCCCACCTCGCACACCGCCCCCGCGGCCGCGGCGAAGACCGCCTTCTTCACGAGCCGCGGCATCGGCGTGCTCGACGTGAACTACGGCGGGTCGACCGGATACGGGCGCGCCTACCGCGAGCGGCTGCGTGGTCAGTGGGGCGTGGTCGACGTCGACGACGTCGCCGCCGCGGCGGCCGGCCTCGCCGCCGAGGGCCGGGCCGACCCCGCACGCCTGGCGATCGAGGGCGGCTCGGCCGGCGGCTGGACGGTGCTCGGCGCCCTGACCGGCACGGACGTGTTCGCGGCCGGGATCTCGCGGTACGGGGTCGGCGACGCGCGCATGCTGCAGGCCGAGACGCACGACTTCGAGGCCCGCTATCTGGACGGGCTGATCGGACCGCTGCCAGAGGCCGAGGAGCTCTACGCGCAGCGGTCGCCGCTGTCGCACCCCGAGCGGTTCGGGGTGCCGGTGCTGCTGCTGCAGGGCGCCGACGACCCGGTGGTGCCGCCGTCGCAGGCCGAGGCGATCCGCGACGCCCTGGCTGCGCAGCACATCCCGCACGCATACGTGCTGTACCCGGGTGAGTCGCACGGGTTCCGGCGCGCCGAGACCGTCGCCGACGCGCTGGAGAAGGAGCTGGCCTTCCTGGGCGCCGTGTTCGGGTTCAGTCCCGCCGGGGTTGCGCCGCTTGATCTGGACTGATCGCGTACGGCGCCAGCTGGGCGGCCAGATGGCGTCCGACGTGGGCGTGCAGCAGCGTGCCGCCCGGCTCGTGCCGCTCGGTCAGCAGCATCCCGCTCTCGTGCACGGCCGAGACGAGGTCGCCGCGGTCATACGGCACCAGCGCGGTGATCTCCACCGCCGGCAGCGGCAGCGCCCGCTCGATCGCGGTGCGCAGCGCGTCGATGCCCTCGCCCGTGCGCGAGGAGACGAACAGCGCGGCCGGCTCCAGCCCCCGCAGCACCAGTCGGGTGTTGTCGTCGACCAGGTCGGCCTTGTTGAAGACGACGAGTTCGCGGATGTCGCGCCCGCCGACGTCGCCGATCACGTCGCGCACGGTGGCCAGCTGCGCCGCCGGATCGGGATGAGCGGCGTCGACGACGTGCACGATGACGTCGGCGTCGGCGACCTCTTCGAGCGTGGAGCGGAACGCCTCGACCAGCTGGTGCGGCAGGTTGCGCACGAAGCCGACCGTGTCGGTGAGCGTGTAGACCCGCCCGTCGGCGGCCTCGCTGCGCCGCACCGTGGCATCCAGCGTCGCGAACAGGGCGTTCTCGACCAGCACGCCGGCGCTGGTGAGGCGGTTGAGCAGGCTCGACTTGCCGGCGTTGGTGTAGCCGGCGATCGCGACCGACGGGATCGAGTGGCGCTTGCGCTCGGCGCGCTTGGACTCGCGGGCCGGGCCGAACTCCTTGATGTGGCGGCGCAGCTGCGCCATCCGGGTGCGGATGCGGCGGCGGTCGAGTTCGATCTTGGTCTCACCGGGGCCGCGCGAGCCCATGCCGGCCCCGCCGGCGCCGACTTGGCCGCCGGCCTGCCGGCTCATCGAGTCACCCCAGCCGCGCAGCCGCGGCAGCAGGTATTCGAGCTGGGCGAGCTCGACCTGCGCCTTGCCCTCGCGGCTCTTGGCGTGCTGGCTGAAGATGTCGAGGATGACGGTGGTCCGGTCGATGACCTTGACCTTCACGACATCCTCCAGCGCACGACGCTGGCTCGGGGCGAGCTCGGTGTCGGCGATCACGGTGTCGGCACCGAGGGCGGCGACCGTGTCGCGCAGCTCCTGCGCCTTGCCGCGGCCGACGTAGGTCGCCGGGTCGGGGTGCGGGCGGCGCTGCAGCAGCCCGTCGAGCACGACCGCTCCTGCCGTCTCGGCGAGCGCGGCGAGCTCGCGCAGCGAGTTCTCGGCGTCTTCGGTGGCGCCCTGCGGGTGCACGCCCACGAGCACGACGTTCTCCAACCGCAGCTGCCGGTACTCGACCTCGGTGACGTCCTGCAGCTCGGTGGACAGTCCGCCCACCCGGCGCAGCGCGGCGCGCTCCTGGCGGTCCCACTGCTCGCCGTCCGTGTCGGCGCCGGTGGCGGTGGCGTCGTCCTGCAGCGCCTGGGCTGCACCGAAAAGCCGCACTCCGGAGTGGGACTGCGCGTTCGCGAGCACCCTGTCCACCGGGTCCACAGCGGCAGGACCTGCGGGTTCGGGCGTGGTCGCATCCATTCATAAAACTCTATCCCGCGCAGCGGGCCCGGCTCCGCTACGCTCAAAAATCATGGACAGCGATCATTACTTCACCGCGTCCCCTGCCAGCGCAGAGAATCTGCGCACCATCCGGGTTGTCCTGGCCGGCCGTGAGGTCGAGGTCGTCACAGCCGGTGGGGTGTTCAGTCCGGATCGGATGGATGCCGGCACCCACGTGCTTCTGGCCGACACGCCGCCGCCCCCACCGGGCGGGAACATCCTCGACCTGGGCTGCGGGTGGGGTCCGATCGCGCTGACGGTCGCGATGCAGTCGCCGCACGCGACGGTGTGGGCGGTCGACGTGAACCAGCGCGCGCTGGATCTGGTGCGGCGCAACGCCGCCGCGCTGGACCTGGACAACATCCAGGCGGTCACCCCGGACGAGGTGCCCGGCGACATCGTGTTCCGCAGCATCCGCTCCAATCCTCCGATCCGAGTGGGCAAGAGCGAGCTGCACGACATGCTGCTGCGGTGGATCCCGCGCCTGGATCCCAGCAGCGACGGATGGTTCGTGGTGCAGCGCAACCTCGGCTCCGACTCGCTGCAGCGCTGGCTGTCGGCGACGCTGGACCACACCTACTCGGTGCATCGCGCGGCCACCGGGCGCGGCTACCGGGTGCTGAAGGTGCGCCGGCACGGCACGCCGGCCACGGCAGCGATCACGCTGCCCTGACCGGCCTGCTCCAGCCGGGTCGCCGCGCGGTCAGGCGAGGGTGATCGTGCCTGAATAGACGAGCGCGGCCGGCCCCGACAGGAAGACGTGGCCGTCCTGCACGCGCACGCCCAGTCGCCCGCCCGGCACATCGACGATCCAGCGGTCGGGGGCCTGGCGGCCGGCCCACGCCCGCACCGCGAGGGCGGATGCCGCAACCCCCGTGCCGCAGCTGAGCGTCGCACCCACGCCGCGCTCGAACACGCGCATGCGGATCGCGCCGACGCCGTCGGTCACCAGCGGGTCGGCGGGCACTACGAATTCGACGTTGGCGCCGGCCGACGGCGGCGGGTCGAGGATCGGCGCGACGTGCAGGTCGAGCCCGCTCAGTTCGGCGACGGACGAGACGGCTACCACGACATGCGGGTTGCCCACGTCCACGTTCTGGCCGGGGCGCGCGACATCCAGCCCGCGTGCACGGACGAGCACGTCACCGTCGTCGACCCGGAACGGGCCGAGGTCGACCTCGTAGCCGAGGTCGCTGCGGGTCATGCGCAGCACGCCGTTGCGCGTGCCGATGCCGATCGCGCCGGCGGCGTCGAGCTGTGCGAGCCCCGTGCTGAGCAGATAGTGCAGATACACTCGGATGCCGTTGCCGCACATCTCGGCGGCGGAGCCGTCCGCGTTGCGGTAGTCCATGAACCACTCGGCGCCGGCGGCTGCGGCATCCTGCCCCTCGTCGAGGGCGCGTGAGCGCACGACGCGCAGCAGTCCGTCGCCGCCGACACCGAAGTGGCGGTCGCACAGGGCCGCCACCTGATCGTCGGTGAGCGCCAGGTCGCCGTCTGCGTCGGCCACGACGACGAAGTCGTTGCCGGTGCCGTGGCCTTTGGTGAACGCGAGTGAGGTAGGCATCCCCTTCATCCTAGGGTCGCGGACTCCCGCCGTTTCCCCGGTCGGCCCGCACGCCGGCGGGCACCGCACGGCGGGCCGATGCTCTCACGTGTCCTCGGCACCGACTGGGTCCGGCGTGCCCGGCACGCCGACCACACGGTACCGACCGCACAGGAACTCACGATTGCGGGCCGTCTGGAGCAGCGCCAGCTCCAGTGCGAGCGGCAGGAACGGGATGCCGGCGCCCAGCGTCACGGGGGCGAACTGCACCCAGATCTCGTCCAGAAGCCCGGCCACCGCGAACTGCCTGGCGACGTCTCCCCCGCCGACCACCCACAGATCACGGTCCCCGGCCGCCGCGGTCATCTGCTCGTGCACGGCGCGCACGTCGCCGTGTGCGACGCGCACGTCGGCACCCGGCCGTGCGGGCAGGGGCCGGTGCGTGAGCACCCAGGTGGGCTGCGCGTATGCCCACCCCGCGTCGTGGGCGAGCAGCCACTCGTACGTCGCGGCGCCCATCACGAGCGCACCGACAGACCGGGCGAATGCGGCGTACCCCATCGGCCCGTCGGGATCGACGTCCCGGCGCAGCAGCCAGTCCAGCCCGTGCTGCGACGTCGCGATGAACCCGTCCAGGCTGGATGCCGTGTAGAAGATCGTCGTCATGACGTCATCATGGCCCGTGCCGTCGACATCGCGCCTCCCTGCGGCGCGTCACCGGTCACGAGCGGCCGGTCACGGGCGGCCGGATGGCCGGCCGGCCGCCACGGCAGCGGCATCCGCGCCCGGCGCGACCCACTCGATGCCCGGGTATCGCTTGAACCACGACACCTGCCGGCGCGCATAGCGGCGGGTCAGCGCCTGGGTCTCGGCGACCGCCTCGGCTTCGCTTTCGTCGCCGCGCAGCTGCGCGAGCGCCTGCGCGTAGCCGATCGCGCGCGGCGCGGTCGTCCCGCGCTCCAGGCCCTGTTCGCGCAGCCGCTCCACCTCGTCGAGGAGTCCGTCCCGCCACATCTGCTCGACGCGCTCGTCCAACCGCGTCACGAGCTCGGCACGGTCGACGTGCACGCCGACGACGCGGGTACGGGGATGCCACAGCACCGGCTCGTCGGGCAATGCCGCGCCGTGCGTGGCCCGGCCCTGCGCGAGCACCTCGAGTGCGCGCACGATGCGGCGCGCGTTGCGGGGGTCGATGCGTGCCGCGGTGGCGGGGTCCGTCTCGCGCAGCCGGGCGAACAGCACGGCCGGGCCGTGTCGGTCGAGCTCGGCCTCGAGCTCTGCTCGCACCGCATCGTCGCGCGGCGGGAAGCGGAAGTCGTAGAGGACGCCGGACACATACAGTCCGGAGCCGCCGACGAGGATCGCGTCGGCACCGCGCGCGTGGATCTGTGCGATCGCCGCGCGCGCGCAATCCTGATACCAGGCGACGGCGGCGTCATCGGTGACCGCGAGCACGTCGAACAGGTGGTGCGCGACGCCGCGGCGCCGGCTCTGCGGCAGCTTGGCGGTGCCGATGTCCATCCCCCGATACAGCTGCATCGCGTCGGCGTTGACGATCTCGGCCGGTCGACCGGCGGCGACCAGCGCCTGGGCCAGGTTCAGCGACAGCTCGGTCTTGCCGGTGCCGGTGGCGCCGACCACGGCCCACAGCGCCGGCGGGCGCGCAGAGCCCGCCGGCCGCACTTCGCCGCCCGGGCGGGCCGCTGACGAAGGGGTCTCGCTCAATGACCCGCCGGGACGCCGATTCTCGGCAGACCCAGCGACACCGCGCCGCCGGTGCGCGGGGCGGGTGCGGCGCACGAGGCGGCCTGGTCGCGGTCCCATGCGTCGCCGGCGCGGGTGCGTCGGATCTGCAACGGCGCGCCGTCGGGCGAGTCGGCGAGAAGGTGGAACGGTGCCGCGTGCGTGATCACGACGGTGACCATGTCGCCCGGGCGCGGCCGCGGCGAGCCGGCCGGAAGCTCGAAGTGCACGAGCCGGTTATCGCGGGCGCGGCCGGTGAGGCGGTGCGTGGCGGCATCCTTCTTGCCCTCACCGGTGGAGACCAGCACCTCGACCTTGCGGCCGACCTGCTTCTCGTTCTCCTCCAGGCTGATCCGGTCCTGCAGGGCCAGCAGGCGGTCATAGCGCTCCTGCACCACCTCTTTGGGCACCTGGTCGGGCATCGTCGCGGCGGGCGTGCCCTCGCGGATCGAGTACTGGAACGTGAAGGCGCTGGCGAACCGCGCCTGCTCGACCACGCGCAGGGTGTCTTGGAAGTCCTCTTCGGTCTCGCCGGGGAAGCCCACGATGACGTCGGTCGTGATGGCCGCATCCGGCATCTTCGCGCGCACCCGGTCCAGGATGCCGAGGAAGCGCGCGCTGCGGTACGAGCGGCGCATCGCGCGCAGCACCCGGTCGCTGCCGGACTGCAGCGGCATGTGCAGCTGGTGCATCACGTTGGGGGTCTCGGCCATCGCGTCGATGACGTCGTCGGTGAAGGCGGCCGGATGCGGACTGGTGAACCGCACGCGCTCCAGCCCCTCGATCTGCCCGGCCGCGCGCAGCAGCCCCGCGAACGCCTGCCGGTCGCCGAACTCGACGCCGTAGGAGTTCACGTTCTGGCCGAGCAGGGTGACCTCGACGGCGCCGTCATCCACGAGCAGCCGCATCTCGCTGAGGATGTCGCCGGGACGACGGTCCTTCTCCTTGCCGCGCAGGCTCGGCACGATGCAGAACGTGCAGGTATTGTTGCAGCCCACCGAGATCGACACCCAGCCGCTGTAGGTGCTCTCCCGCTTGGTCGGCAGCGTCGAGGGGAACACCTCGAGCGACTCGAGGATCTCCAGCTCCGCCTCGCCGTTGTGTCGGGCGCGCTCGAGCAGGCTCGGCAGCGAGCCCATGTTGTGCGTGCCGAAGACCACGTCGACCCAGGGGGCCTTGTCCAGCACGGCCTGCTTGTCCATCTGGGCCAGGCACCCGCCGACGGCGATCTGCATGCCGTCGTGCTTGTCCTTGCGGCTCTTCAGGTACCCCAGCGTGCCGTACAGCTTGCCGGCCGCGTTGTCGCGGACGGCGCACGTGTTGATCACGATCACGTCGGGGTCCGCGTCCTCGGCGGCGCGGACGTATCCGGCGCTCTCGAGCGACCCCGCCAGCCGCTCGGAATCGTGCACGTTCATCTGACAGCCGAACGTGCGCACTTCATACGTGCGTGCGCGCCCGTCCGCGTCCCGTGCAGCAGGAGACGGTGCGATCAGGGTCGGCGCAGAAGATGGGGAAGACATGATTGTCACATTCTACGATCCGCCGGCCGGCGGCGGGTCGGATGCCGTGCCTCGGCGATCGGCCGGCGAGCCGCGACATTCATAGCCGACTCATCACGGGTCGAGAACGAGCGCAGGAGAACGGCTTCTACCGTTACCTCGACCCGATTGACCAGCACCCGGCCCGCGCGGTCGAAGACAGGAGACCCGAACGAGATGAGCGCTCCCACGTTCCTGAGCCGCGTACCGCGCTGGACCCTGGTGACGGTGGCCACCGCGGTGGCGGCCGCCGTGGTGCTGTCGATCTGGACGTTCGGCTTTCTGCTGCCGGGCCAGAGCACCTCGGCGGCGACCATCTACCGCACTGCGACCGCCAGCCTGCAGACGCTGCAGAAGACCGTGGCGGGCACGGGGACCGTGGCACCGACCGTGCAGGACAGCGTGAGCTTCGCGGTCGCCGGCACCGTCACCGACGTCGCCGTGAAGACGGGGGCGACCGTGAAGAAGGGCCAGACGCTCGCGAAGGTCGACACGCTGCAGCTGAACGCAGCGCTGCTGCAGGCGAAGGCCACGCTCGCACAGGCCCAGGCGACGCTGTCATCGGCTGAGAGTGCGAACGGCGGCACGGCCGCCGACGTCGCGCGGGTCAGCGCGGCATCGGCCGCCGTCGACGTGGCCGCCGCCGCTGTGACCGACGCGCAGACCGCGATGTCGGACGCCACCCTGACGGCACCGGCGGCGGGCCTGATCACGGCGGTGACGATCGCCACCGGAGACAAGATCTCGGGGACGTCCGCAGCCGGCTCGGGCAGTGCGAACGCCAGCACCGGTGCGGGCACCGGCTCGGGCGGCGGCGCCGCATCGGCCAACGGATCGGCTGCGGCCTCATCCAGCACCCACTCCGCTGACTTCACCCTGGTCAGCACCGACTCGTGGACGCTGAGCGTCTCGGTCGGCGAGACCGACATCACCAACGTCGCCGTCGGCGACCAGGTTGATCTGACCGACACCGACGGCACCGCGTATTTCGGCACCGTCAGTCAGGTCGGCGATCTGCCCTCCACGACGTCGGGCGCCGCCGCCTACCCGGTGACGATCGCCGTCACCGGCACCGGCAAGGGCCTGTTCGACGGGGTGTCACTGACCGCGGCCATCGTCTATCAGCGCCGCACCGATGTGCTCGCGGTGCCGTCCGCGGCGGTGACGACCACCGGCTCCACCAGCACGGTGCAGGTCGTCGGCAGCGATGGCACGCACACCACTGTCACCGTGAAGGTCGGCGAGACCGCCGGCGGGTACACCGAGATCACCTCGGGCATCAAGGAGGGAACGACCGTGGTCGTCGCATCCTTCACCCCGCGCACCAGCACGCATACCGGTCAGACCGGCACCCCCGACCGGGGGTTCGGCGGATTCTCGGGAGGCGGAGGATTCCGCGGCGGCACAGGGGCCGGTGGCACAGGGACCGGCGGCACCGGTGGCTTCACGAACGGCGGCAGCTACACGGGCGGCCAGCGCGGCACGCAGGGAGGCAACTGATGGACGAGCCCACCCCGGTCATCGAACTGACCGCCGCCCGCAAGACCTACTCGTCCGGGCAGATCGAATTCGAGGCACTGCGCGGCATCGACCTGCGCGTGCAGAGCGGTGAGTATCTGGCGATCATGGGCCCTTCCGGATCCGGCAAATCGACACTGATGAACATCCTGGGCTGCCTCGACGTGCTCACCACGGGCTCGTATCGCCTCGGCGGGGATGACGTGGAGCAACTCAGCGAAGCCGAACTGGCCCGGGTGCGCAACCACCGCATCGGATTCGTGTTCCAGCAGTTCAATCTGCTGACCTCGCTGTCCGCCTGGCGCAACGTCGAGCTGCCGATGATCTACGGCAAGGTCGACAAGTCCGTGCGGCGCCAGCAAGCCGAGTTGGCGCTGGAACGGGTCGGCCTGCGCGATCGGCTCGAGAACCGTCCCGGTGAGCTCTCCGGCGGGCAGCAGCAGCGGGTCGCCGTGGCCCGGGCACTGGCATCCGATCCGACGATGATCCTCGCCGACGAGCCCACCGGGAATCTCGACTCCGCCTCCACCAAGGAGGTGCTCGACCTCTTCGACCAGTTGAACGACAGCGGTCGCACCATCGTGCTGATCACCCACGAACTGGAGGTCGCCCAGCGCGCCCGGCGGATCGTCACCGTCCGCGACGGCCAGATCACGGCCGACGCACCGGTGAAGGCGGTGGCGGCATGAACTGGACCGAGACCTTCGCCACGTCATGGCACGCGATCCGCACGCACACACTGCGATCGTTGCTGACCGTGCTGGGCATCCTGGTCGGCATCGCCGCGGTGGTGGTCACTGTGGGGCTGGGGCTGGGCACGCAACAGGATGTCAGTGCGCAGATCACCTCGCTGGGCAGCAACCTGCTGATCGTCTCACCCGGCTCCAGCACCACGACCGGTGGCGTGCGCGGCGGCTTCGGGTCGGCCGCGACGCTGACCGTCTCTGACGCTCAGGCGCTCGACTCGAGTGTGACCGCGCCCGATGTGCAGTCCGTCGCTCCCGAGAAGGACTCGCCGCTGGCGCTGCAGGCGGGCACCACGAACTGGACCACGACGGTGACGGCCACCACGACCGCATGGCCGAAGGTGCGCTCGCGCACCCTTCAGGTCGGCACGTTCTTCACCCAGGCGCAGTATGACCAGAACGCTCACGTGGTGGTGCTCGGCTCGACCACGGCCGATGAGCTGTTCGGCACCTCGGCCGTGGTCGGCCAGTCGGTGACCATCTCGGGCACCCAGTTCCAGATCATCGGCGTGCTCGCAGCGGCCGGCTCCAGTTCGGCCACGAACCTCGACGACCTCGCCGTGATCCCGATGACCACAGCGGCGAACACCGTGATGGGCGGTACCGGCTCCGACAATGTGTCGACGATCTACGTCAAGGCTGCCTCCGACACCGTGCTGTCGGCAGCCGACCAAGAGATCACCGCGACGCTGCTGAACCTGCACGCGATCACCACCGCCGCGAACGCCGACTTCACGGTGTCGAGCCAGGCCGCCCTGGTCTCGACCGCCACCGCGATCTATCAGACGCTGACCGTGCTACTGACCGGCGTCGCCGCCCTGTCGCTGCTGGTGGGCGGCATCGGCGTGATGAACATCATGCTGGTCTCGGTCACCGAGCGCACCCGCGAGATCGGACTGCGCAAGGCCCTCGGCGCGCCACCGGGGGCCATCCGCAGGCAATTCCTGGTCGAGGCGGCGATCCTGGGCCTGGGCGGCGGCATCCTCGGCGTGATCGTCGGGGTGGTCGCCACCTGGATCCTGCCGGCACTGATCGGCACTTCGGTGATCGCCTCGGTGCCCACCATCATCCTGGCCCTGGTCGTCGCGGTGGCGATCGGTCTCATCTTCGGCGTCTACCCTGCGGCGCGTGCCGCACGCCTCACCCCCATCGACGCGCTTCGCAGCGAGTGACAGAACGGACCCATCATGCGTATTCTCTCCTTCCCAGCCGGATCCCTGCGCCGCCGCCCGCTGCGCCTGATCGGGGCAGTCGCCGGCGGAGCCGCGACCCTACTCGTGCTCGCCGCGTGCTCGGGCACGGCGTCTGCGACCACACCCACCCCATCGGCGACCAGCCAGGCCCAGCAGCAGGGGTATGCGGGCGGTCAGGCTCGCGCGGGCATCTCGGGGCTGATCGCCGCCGCGCAGGACGGCGTGCTGCAGCTGCAGAGCACCAGTGAGCAGACCGCCGTGCGCTACACGACCTCCACGACGATCCGCAAGACCGAGAAGGTCGCCGCGTCTGCGGTGAAGGTCGGCGACTGCGTGTTCGCCATCACCGCCAAGGGCGCGGCTGTCGCGACCAGCGTCACGGTCACCGCGGCCGCCAGCGACGGGACGTGCACGAGCGGGTTCGGCGACCGCCGAGGTGCCGGGCGAGCGACCGCGGCGCCGTCTGACGGCACCGGGTCGGCCACACCGCGCACCCGGCCCTCCGGCGCCCCCACCGGAGCGCCCCGCTACGGCTCGGGCGGTGCCGGCGGGTTCGGCAGCATCGCCGGCGGCAAGGTGACCGCGACGACATCCAGCGCGCTGACCGTGCAGACCACAGAACAGAACGGCACGACCTCGACCAGCACCGTCAAGGTCGACTCGACCACCACCATCACGGCCACCGTCACCGGCTCGGCCTCCGACATCATCGTCGGACAGTGCGTGACCGCGCTGGGCAAGGCCGACACGACCGGCGGATATGACGCGACAGCGCTGACGCTATCGGCGCCGAACTCGTCCGGCACCTGCACGAGCGGGTTCGGTGGCGGCTTCGGCGGCCGCGGCTTCGGCGGCGGAGGTGGCTCAGGCAGCGGGTCCGGCACCGGTCAGACCGGCGCCGGCCAGACCGGCGGGGCGCTGTACGCTCATTCCGCCGCGAGCGATCAGGGTGTCGTCAATGGCTGACAGCACACCCTCTGCCGCCCGACGCGCGTGGGGCGGCATCATGCGGGCACTCGCGACCTGCAGAGGAAAGATCATCGCCGGCGGCACCGTCGCCGTGCTGGTGATCGCGGGCGGCGGTGGCGCCGTGTTCGCGGCGACCCGCGGCGGCGACGCGCAGTACCGCACGGCCACCGCGCAGATGGGCCATGTCTCGCAGACGCTGGCGCTGACCGGCCAGATCTCCTCTCAGGACAGCGTCTCGGCTGCCTTCCAGGTCTCGGGCACCGTGGCCGACGTGCTGGTGAAGCTGGGCGCCAAGGTCACCGCCGGCGCGAAGCTGGCAACGCTGAACACCGACACGCTGAAGGCAGCGGTCACGTCGGCCCAAGACACCCTGGCGAGCGCGCAGCAGCAGCTCCAGGAGGATCTGGCGTCACAGGCCAGCGGCACCGCGAGCACGGCATCCACCGGGTCGGCGACCTACGCGCATGGGTCCG
This sequence comes from Microbacterium kribbense, assembly GCF_039537285.1. Classification (NCBI taxonomy): domain Bacteria; kingdom Bacillati; phylum Actinomycetota; class Actinomycetes; order Micrococcales; family Microbacteriaceae; genus Microbacterium; species Microbacterium kribbense. The sequence continues at coordinate 43,301 of NZ_BAABAF010000003.1, forward strand.
GCACGTCGTCCGGGTCCGGATCGACAGGATCACGCGGCGGCGGCGGCGCGTCGACCTCGAAGTCGGATTCAACCGGGTCGGGTTCGACTGGATCGCAGGCGACCGGCTCCGGAGCACCCGGGTCGACCGGATCCGGCGCGACCGACCAGAGCACAACCGGGTCGAGCACAACCCCGACCAGTCCCGCCGTGCTCTCGGCGCAGCACGCGGTCACGGCCGCGCAGACGGCGCTGCTCGCACAGTTCCGCGTGGCGACCAGCGATGAACAGGACTCGTCGTCGGCAACGGCCACCGCGCAGACCGTCTGCGGTCCGTTCCTGACAGCCACGCTGAACCCCGATGGCTCTCTCGACGCCGGCACAGGCACCGGCAGCGACCCGACCTCCACGCCGACGCCGCCCCCCACCCCCACCGACGCGGCCGGATCAGGCTCCGACCTGACCGCAACGCAGAAGCTGCTCGCCTCGTGTCAGACCGCGCTGACGACCAGTCTCGACGCGCAGAAGACCACCGCGGCCGCGCAGCAGACCCTGCAGAAGAAGGCGACGGCGCTCAACAGCGCGGTGGCAGCGCTGTTGAAGGCTCTGGGCGCCGCCGATTCGTCCGACAGCTCGGCCCGCACACCATCGACGTCGGGCGCACCGAGCTCACCCAACGCGAAGACCTCCAGCTACACGTATCGCTCGACCCCGACGATCACCGTCGAGCTGGCCTCCACCGACACCGTGGCCGCGGCGGTCATCGACAGCGGCAGTTCGGGCGCCTCCGGTGCCGGGCAGACCTCGCACACCATCACGGCGGCGGACATCCTCTCCGACCAAGCGCAGATCGACGTGGCCGAGGCCGACGTGTCGGTCGCGAAGCAGAACGTCGGCTTCGCGACCCTGACCAGTCCCATCGCAGGCACCGTGGTCGCGGTCGATATGGCTGCGGGAAATGCGGTGGCTGCGGCATCCACATCCGAGACGATCACGGTGCAGGGGGCCGGCGGCTACGCCGTGCAGACGACCGTGCCGCTGGCCAAGATCGCCTCGGTGACCACCGGACAGTCGGTCTCGATCGTGCTGCCCGCATTCGCCAAGACGTATTCGGGCACTGTCGCCTCGATCGGCGTGCTGAATGTGTCACAGACCTCGACGCCGTCCTACACGGTCACCCTCGCGGTCGACACCGGAGCGGACACGCCACGGATCGGCGCCACCGCCCAGGCCACGGTGACGCTGTCCACCGCCCAGGACGTGCTGACGGTACCGACCTCGGCAGTGACCGTCAGCGGGGCCAGCGCCACGGTGACGGTGCTCAAGAACGGCACGCCGACCCGCACCGTCGTGCAGATCGGCGCCGTCGGCGCCGCCCGCACCGAGGTCGCAAAGGGGCTGTCGAAAGGCGCCGTGGTGGTACTTGCCGATCTGGATCAGCAGATCAGCACCGGAACCACCTCGACGAGCCTGACGAACCTGGGCGGTCGTACCCGGCAGTTCGGGGCGGGCTTCACGGGCGCGGGCGGGTTCCCGACCGGCGAGTTCAGCGGCACCACGCGCGGAACGACCACGGGCGGCAACTGAGCCCCGAGGGATCGGCACAGGTCTGGCTGCCCTCTCGCGCAGCCCGCGCCTTTCGGGATCAGCGGCGCGGATCAGCGGCGCAGGTCAGCGGCGCAGGTGCAGTTCGTCGAGCGCTTCGCGCGCCGCAGACAGCGCCACCGACCCGGGATAACCGCGCCGCGCGAGCTGACTCGAGAGCCGACGCAGCGCGGTGTCTCGATCCAGTCGGGCCATCGCGCGAGCCTTGCTGCGGGCGAACTCGAGCGCTCGCTCAGCATCGTCGTCGGGTAGTTCGGCCAGGGCCGCGTCGGCCACATCGCGCCGGATGCCGCGCTGCGCGAGCGTGCGCGCGATGACCTGCCGGCCCTGCCCCTTGCGCTCCACCGCCGCGCGCACCAGCTGCTCGGCCAGCCCGGCGTCGTCAAGATAGCCGTTTCTGCGCAGCCGCTCGAGCACGACCTGGATGCCCGCCTCGTCGAGGTCGTGGCTGATCAGCACGCTGCGCGCTTCGGATAGCGACAGCTGCCGGGTGCGCAGCTTGCGCAGCAATGCCGCCTCGGCCGCCTCGCGCGCGGTGGCGGTCTCGGCGTCGACGTCCTCCTCCTCCTCGATGCCGGCCGCGCCCGCGCCATCCCAGGTGGAGTGCCAGCTCGGCGCCGGCTCCGGCGCCGAGCGGGGTGCGCGCGCCCGTGACGGTTCGGATGCTCGCTCGGGAGCCGCCTCCGGCGCCGCCCCGGGGTGGGCCGCGACCGCGCGCTCAGCCGCCCGGGCGGGTGCTGCCGGCGCGGGGGCCGGACGCGTCGCGCCGAACAGGGGGATCACGGGGGCGAGCCGCTCGGCCTCGTCCCCCGCACTCCCGTCATCGGTCCACACGACCATGATCACGCCGGACGGCGCTCGGCCAGCTCGTCTGCGACGGGCTCTTCGAGCGCCTTGAGCACGCCGATGCCCAGCTTCGCCTTGATCTTGGTCTCGATGTCGGCGGCGATGTCGGCGTTGGCGATCAGGAAGTTGCGGGCGTTCTCCTTGCCCTGACCGAGCTGTTCGCCGTCGTAGGTGTACCACGAGCCGGACTTCTTGACGATGCCCTGATCCACGCCGAAGTCGATCAGGCTGCCTTCGCGCGAGATCCCGGTGCCGTACAGAATGTCGAACTCCGCCTGCTTGAACGGCGGCGCCATCTTGTTCTTGACGACCTTGACCCGGGTGCGGTTGCCGACGGCATCCGTCCCGTCCTTCAGCGTCTCGATGCGCCGGATGTCCAGGCGCACCGAGGCGTAGAACTTCAGCGCCTTGCCGCCGGCGGTGGTCTCGGGCGAGCCGAAGAACACGCCGATCTTCTCGCGCAGCTGGTTGATGAAGATCGCGGTGGTCTTGGTCTGGCTCAGGCCACCGGTCAGCTTGCGCAGCGCCTGCGACATGAGCCGGGCCTGCAGGCCGACGTGCGAGTCACCCATCTCGCCCTCGATCTCCGCGCGCGGCACGAGCGCGGCGACGGAGTCGATGACGACCAGGTCGATCGCGCCCGAGCGGATCAGCATGTCGGCGATCTCCAGCGCCTGCTCGCCGGTGTCCGGCTGCGACACGAGCAGCTGGTCGATGTCCACCCCCAGGTTGCGGGCGTACTCGGGGTCCAGTGCGTGCTCCGCGTCGATGAACGCCGCGATGCCGCCGGCGCGCTGCGCGTTGGCGATGGCGTGCAGGGTCAGCGTCGTCTTGCCCGACGACTCGGGTCCGTAGATCTCGATGATGCGGCCGCGCGGCAGACCGCCCACGCCGAGTGCGACATCCAGTGCGATGGACCCGGTGGGGATCACCTCGACCGGTGCGCGCTCGTCACTGCCCAGGCGCATCACCGAGCCTTTGCCGAACTGCCGGTCGATCTGTGCGAGGGCCGACTCGAGGGCCTTCTCGCGATTGTCAGTGCTGGGCATGCTGCGCTCCTTCGGTGCGGTTTCCGTCGCCTGTAGGCTGTCGCGCCCCGAACCGGTGGGACGGATGCTGCGACAAGGCATGGGTGTCATTCGACGCTGTTCACAGTAGGACCCGGTTCCGACATCACGCGCCGGACGGGCCTGTTCTGTGGACAGCGGCTGGGGCACCCCGTTCTGTGCAGGAGCCTACGCGCATCTCGAACAGAGCTTCGATGACACGCCGCACCTCGCCGCGGTGTCGCCGAAAGGTCAGCGGCGCGGTGTCAGCCGCCCTACCCCGTGGCGACGCGACTCGGGCACATCGGTCTCACTGCACAGCGCCAGCCACACATCGCGCGGCTCGATGCCGGCATCCAGCGCCGCCGCGGCGGTGCGCTCGCCCATGCCCGGCAGTGTCAGGTCGGCGACCAGTGCCGCGCCGGCGGTGCCGAACTCGGCCTCGACGGCGCGATGGAACTCGCTGCGCCGCACCGCTCAGCGCAGCGACAGCTCGGAGCCGACTTCGGCGACGAGATCGTCGGGGACGACGTCCGGGAACGGCTGCATGCCCTCGAGCACCGAGATGCGATCGCCCACTTCGCGCATGATCGTCGAGATAGGCACATCCAGGGCTTCGGCGACCGAGGCGAGAATCTCGCTGGAGGCCTCCTTCTGCCCGCGCTCGACCTCGCTGAGGTAGCCCAGCGCCACACTGGCGCGGCCGGCGACCTGCCGGAGGGTGTGGCCCTTCTGCTGGCGGACGTCGCGCAGCACTTCGCCGATCTCTTGTCTGACTAGGATCATTTCGGGCCCCTCCTCACCGTGACTCCCTGGATATCCGGGTGCATAACAGTACAACACCTGTGGTGGTCACACTAATCCCATGCGCTGTGGAATGTATGGGAATCGCCGATTGAAACCGAACCGAGACCGGTCTTGTTCCCGAATGCGCCGATGATCTCATCGGATGACTTCCAGGGCCGCCGACAGCGCCGCCGCGACGGCGTCGCGCCGGATCCGGTCCCGGTCGCCGCGCAGCTGCAGCGCCACGGCGTGCGTGCCGGCAGGTGTGGAGACGCCGATGTGCACCGTGCCCACCGGCTGCCCGTCGGGAGAGGTCGGCCCGGCGATGCCGGTGGTCGCGATGCCCACGTCCGCAGGCACGCCGTCGTGGCCGACGACGGCACGCACCCCGGTGGCCATCTGCCGCGCCACCTCGGCGTGCACCGGGCCGTGCTCGGCCAGCAGCTGGGCGTCCACCCCCAGCACGGTGTGCTTGAGCTCGGTCGCGTAGGCCACGACCGCGCCGCGCAGCGACACCGAGGCGCCGGGCACCTCGACCAGCGCGGCCGCCAGCAGGCCGCCGGTCAGCGACTCGGCGATGCCGATCGTCCAGCCGCGGTCGGCCAGACGCTCCAGCAGCGCCACCGCCTCGGGCAGCGCGGTCACGCCCGGGCCCTCCGTCGACCGCGGACCTCGCTGACGGCGTAGTCGATGCCGCTGGCGATGGTCAGGATCACGGCGATGGTCATCATCACGACGGTGGGCCACCAGACCCATTCGCCGACGAGCGTCCACAGCGGCAGCAGGGCGAGGGTCAGCGCGACGGCCTGGGCGACCGTCTTCAACTTGCCCATCCAGGCCGCGGCCAGCACGTGGTCGCCGATCACAATGAATCGGTAGATCGTGATGCCGACCTCGCGCACCAGCACGACGACCGTGATCCACCAGGGCAGCTCGGCCAGGATCGACAGTCCGACGAATGCGCAGCCGGTGAGCGCCTTGTCGGCGATCGGGTCGAGGATCTTGCCGAGGTCGGTGACGATGTCGTTGCGGCGGGCGAGATAGCCGTCGATGCCGTCGGTGGCGATCGCCACCGCGAACAGCACGGCAGCCCACCAGCGCAGCGGCCCGTTCGCGCCGCCGTCGACCAGCAGCATCCACAGGAAGACCGGGGCGCACAGGATGCGCACGACGGTGATCGCATTGGGCAGCTGACGGGGAACGGTCACGGTTTCAGTATCGCAGTCCGCCGGGTCCGGCGCGGCCGTCACTCCCGGCCGGTCAGGCCCCAGGCATCCTCATCGCCGTCGTCGGATGCGACCACCGGCAGCCCGTCGAACTGCTGCTCGACCGGGTCGCCGGAGTACGGCTCGGGCGGGTTCGCGGACGGCGCCGGCGCGGGCGGCGCGTCGCCGCGCAGGTGGGCCAGCACCTCGGGCAGCTGTTCGGCGGTCACCAGCACGTCGCGGGCCTTGGAGCCCTCGGACGGACCGACGATCTCGCGGGACTCGAGCAGGTCCATCAGGCGGCCGGCCTTGGCGAAGCCGACCCGCAGCTTGCGCTGCAGCATCGAGGTCGAGCCGAACTGGGTCGAGATGATCTGCTCGGCCGCCGCCAGCAGCAGGTCGAGGTCGTCGCCGATGTCGGCATCGACCTCCTTCTTGTGCACGACGGCCGCCACGTCGGGACGGTACTCGGGACGGGCCTGCGCAGTGACGTGCTTGACGACCCGCTCGATCTCGGCCTCACTGACCCAGGCGCCCTGCACCCGCACGGTCTTGGAGGCGCCCATCGGCAGGAACAGGGCGTCGCCCTGCCCGATCAGCCGGTCGGCGCCGGACTGGTCCAGGATCACGCGCGAGTCGGTGACGCTGGTCACCGCGAACGCCAGTCGCGACGGCACGTTGGCCTTGATCAGCCCGGTCACGACGTCGACGCTGGGTCGCTGCGTGGCCAGGACCAGGTGGATGCCGCTGGCCCGCGCCAGCTGCGTGATGCGCACGATCGAGTCCTCGACGTCGCGCGGGGCGACCATCATCAGGTCGGCGAGCTCGTCGACCACGACCAGCAGGTACGGGTACGGCTTGAGCTGTCGCTCGCTGCCTGGCGGCAGGTGGATCTCGTCGGCGATGACGGCCCTGTTGAAGTCGTCGATGTGCCGGAACCCGAACGACGCGAGGTCGTCGTAGCGCATGTCCATCTCTTTGACGACCCACTGCAGGGCCTCGGCGGCCTTCTTCGGGTTCGTGATGATGGGCGTGATCAGATGCGGCACGCCGGCATAGCTGGTCAGTTCGACGCGCTTGGGGTCGATCAGCACCATGCGCACCTCGGACGGCTTGGCGCGCATCAGCAGGCTTGTGATCATCGAGTTCACGAAGCTGGACTTGCCCGACCCGGTGGAGCCGGCCACCAGCAGGTGCGGCATCTTGGCGAGGTTGGCGACGACGAACCCGCCGCCGACGTCCTTGCCGACGCCGATGGTCATCGGGTGCTTCGAGTTCGCAGCGGCCTGCGAGCGCAGCACGTCGCCGAGCGTGACGATCTCACGGTCGGCGTTGGGGATCTCCACCCCGATCGCGCTCTTGCCCGGGATCGGGGCCAGAATGCGGACCTCGTTGGATGCCACGGCGTAGGCGATGTTGTTGGTCAGCGCCGTGATCCGCTCGACCTTGACGCCGGGGCCGACCTCGATCTCGTACTGCGTGACGGTCGGCCCGCGCGAGAAGCCGGTGACCTTCGCGTCGACGTGGAACTGCTGCAGCACGCTGGTGACGGCGGCCACGACGTGCTCGTTGGCCTCGGACCGGGTCTTTGCCGGAGCCCCGGCGACCAGGGCGCCCGGCGACGGCAGCCGGTACGGCGCCGAGGGCAGGGTGCGGTCCCCCGAGCCGCCGATGCCGCTGAGCCCGGGGAGCGTGCCGTCGTCGACGGGCCCGGTGTCGGCGTCGTCGCTCAGACCGGTCGCACTGTGGCCGGCGAGCCGGCGCTGGGCTCCGGCGAGCACGGCCGGGTCGATCACCTCGGTGGCCGCCTCCGCGGCCGGCGTGATCGGCGCGATCGCCTGGTCGAAGCCGCCGTGGTCGGCGCCCGGGGTGAGCAGTTCGGTGATGTCCGGGTCCAGCCCGGCGCCGTCGGCGTCCGGTTCGCGGCCTGTCTTGTTGCGCCGCCACCAGGGCAGCTTGTCGTCGCCGTTCGCGCCGGACCCGCCCAGCACGGCGGTGGGGCCGGTGCTGCCCTCGTCGTCGCCATCCGCGCGCTCGGCGCCGAACATCCACGCGTACAGGTCGCCCAGGCGCCGCCCGATCCGGTTCGGCGGCGTGCGGGTGAGGATCAGCACACTCAGCACGCACAGCAGCGCAAGCACGACGACGGCGCCGGGAACGGTCAGGAAGGTGAGCGGCGCACCGATCATCCAGCCGAACAGGCCTCCGGCCGCGCTGAGCGCGGGCAGCCCGTCCTGAGGTTGGGGGCGACCGCCGAGGACGTGGCAGAAGCCGGCGACCGAGAGCACGAACAGGGCGAAGCCGATGCCGATGCGGCCGTTGTCATTGACGGATGCGGGGTGGCGGAACAGCCATCCGGCCAGCAGGATCAGCAGCACCGGCAGCAGGAACGCCAGCCGGCCGACAAGTCCGCCGACCGAGTACGCGCTGATCGTCGCCGACGGCCCCCAGCCGATCAGGAACCACTCGATCACGGCCCCGGCCACCGCCAGCAGCACGATCAGAAGCGGCAGGCCGTCGCGGCGCTGGTCCTTCTCCAGAGTCTCCGGTCCGAATGCCCGGAACAGTCCGCCGACCACGTGCGCCAGGCCCAGCCACGCCCGCACCGCGACCGGCGGCTTCTCGGGCTCGCCGACGTAGCGCTTGGGCGCGGGAGCCGGCTTTCGGGCACGCGAGGCCGACCCTTTCGCGGGCGTGCGACTGCTCGTGGTGCTCCTGGCCATTGCTCCACGCTATCGCGCAGTGGCGACACTTCCGCGAAACCACGCGGGAAGGCGACGCTCTCGGACCGCCCCCGGCTACGCCTCTATCACCAGCGGCACGATCATCGGCCGGCGGCGCAGCCGCTGGCTGACCCACCGGCCGATCGTGCGGCGCACGATCTGCGACAGCGCATGCGTGTCGCGCACGCCGTTGCCGGCCGCCTCGGCCAGAGCCGCCGCGATCTTGGGCTTGACATCCTCGAACACGGCGTCGTCCTCGGCGAACCCGCGCGCGTGCACCTCGGGGCCCGAGATCACCTTGCCGGTCTGCGAGTCGACCACGACGATGACCGAGATGAAGCCCTCCTCGCCGAGGATGCGGCGGTCCTTCAGGTCGGCATCGGTGATCTCGCCGACCGTGGAGCCGTCCACGTACACGAAGCCCAGGTCGAGCTGCCCGACGACCGTCGCGACCCCGTCCTTCAGGTCGACGACGGTGCCGTTCTCGCCCAGGATGGCGCGCTCGGCGGGCACCCCGGTGTCGATCGCCAGTTGCGCGTTGGCGCGCAGATGCCGATGCTCGCCGTGGATGGGCAGCACGTTGCGCGGCTGCACGATGTTGTAGCAGTACAGCAGCTCGCCGGCGGCCGCGTGCCCCGAGACGTGCACCTTCGCGTTGCCCTTGTGCACGACGGTCGCGCCGAGCTTGGTGAGCCCGTTGATCACGCGGTAGACCGCGTTCTCGTTGCCCGGGATGAGGCTGGATGCCAGGATCACGGTGTCGCCGGGACCCGGCTCGATCGCGTGGTCGAGGTTGGCCATCCGGCTCAGCACCGCCATCGGCTCGCCCTGCGAGCCGGTGGACATGTAGACGATGTCGTCGTCGGGCAGGTCCTTGGCCTTCTTGTAGTCGATCAGCACGCCCTCGGGCACGTGCAGATAGCCGAGGTCTTCCGCGATGGTCATGTTGCGCACCATGCTGCGGCCCAGAAACGCCAGCCGACGGCCGTGGGCGGCCGCGGCATCCAGCACCTGCTGCACGCGGTGCACATGGCTGGAGAAGCTCGCCACGATCACCCGGCGCGGCGCCTTGCCGATGACCTGGTCCAGCACCGGCCCGATCGACCGCTCCAGCGCCGTGAACCCGGGCACGTCGGCGTTGGTGGAGTCGACCATGAACAGGTCGACGCCCTCTTCGCCCAGCCGTCCGAAGGCACGCAGGTCGGTGAGGCGGCCGTCCAGCGGCAGCTGGTCCATCTTGAAGTCGCCGGTGGCCAGCACCAGCCCCGCGGGCGTGCGGATCGCGACGGCCAGGGCGTCGGGGATGGAGTGGTTCACCGACACGAACTCGAGGTCGAACGGGCCGATCTTCTCGCGCTGCCCCTCCCGCACCGTGAGCGTGTAGGGCTTGATCCGGTGCTCCTTGAGCTTGGCCTCCACCAGCGCCAGAGTCAGGCCGGAGCCGATCAGCGGGAGGTCGCTCTTCAGCTTGAGCAGGTATGGGACGGCGCCGATGTGGTCTTCGTGGCCGTGGGTGAGCACGACGCCCACGACGTCGCCGAGGCGGTCCCGGATCGGCTCGAAGTCGGGCAGGATCAGGTCGACGCCGGGCTGGTTCTCCTCCGGGAACAGCACGCCGCAGTCCACGATCAGCAGCTTGCCGTCGAACTCGAACACGGTCATGTTGCGGCCGATCTCGCCCAGGCCGCCCAGCGGGATGACGCGCAGCGTGCCGGCCGGCAGTGCCGGCGGCGTGGCCACCGTCTCGCCGCTCATCGGGTGGTCCCCGAGACCTTCGGCAGCGCCCCGCCTGCGGCGGCGTTGCGATCGGGCCGGAAGTTGGAGAAGTCCGCGCCCGGCACGTCGCGCACGAGTGCCAGCTCGTCCTCGATCTTCGCCGCCTCCCATTCCTCGGGACCGACCAGCGGCAGACGCACCCGTGGGCTGCCGATGCGGCCCAGCCCGTGCAGGATGTACTTGGCCGCGACCGTGCCCGGCACGTGCGTCATGACGGCGCGCACGAGCGGCTCGAGCTTCTGGTGCGCGGCGGTGGCCGCCTTCAGGTCACCGCGATTGACGGCGTCGATGATCGTGCGGTACGGCTGGGCGGCGATGTTGGCGGTGACCCCGACCAGACCGGTCGCACCGATCGCCAGATGCGGCAGCACGTTGGCGTCGTCGCCGGAGAAGTACATCAGGTCGGTCTGGTTGAGCACGCGCGATACCTCGCTGAAGTTTCCCTTGGCGTCTTTGATGGCCAGGATGTTGGGGTGCTTGGCCAGGCGCAGGATCGTCTCGTAGGCGATCGGCACGCCGGTGCGGCCCGGGATGTCGTAGAGCATCATCGGCAGGTCGGTGGCGTCGGCGACCATCCGGAAGTGCGTGAGGATGCCGGCCTGGGTGGGCTTGTTGTAGTACGGCGTGACGACCAGGATGCCGTCGGCACCGGCCTTCGCACTGTCCTGGTAGAGCTGGATCGCGTGGGCGGTCTCGTTCGATCCCCCGCCGGTGATGATCTTGGCGCGGCCGGCGGCGACCTCCTTGCCGACCTCGACCAGCTTGATCTTCTCGGGGTCGGTGAGGGTGCTAGTCTCGCCGGTCGTGCCGGTGACCAGGATGCTGTCGGCGCCGGCGCCGATCACGTCGTCCATGTGCTTGGCCACGGCGGGCCAGTCGACCTCGCCGTCGGCCGTCATCGGCGTGACCAGGGCGACCATCACCTGCCCGAACGGATTGCCTGCGTGCGTCATATCCTCAGGGTATCGGTTCGACGCGACGCGCGAACCCGCGGGGTTCGCCTGCATGCCCGCGTCAGCGTCCGGATTGGCCGATCCGCGCGGTGAGCCGGTCGGGCAGCAGCGGCAGCAGCCGCGCGGCGATCTTGTACCGCAGCGACGGGATCGACACCGCCTTGCCGCGTGCCAGGTCGCGCAGCGCCACCCGGACCACGTCCGGCGCCTGCAGCCAGAGCATGCCGGGGATGCCCTCCTGCCCCGGCGGCAGCCCCAGCCGTTCGTGGAAGCGGGTGTGCACGAAGCCGGGGCACACCACGGTGACCGTGACCCCGCGCGGCGCATACGTGACGTGGGCCCAGCAGCTGAACGAGACCAGCCAGCGTTTGACCGCGCCGTAGGTCGAGCGCGGCATGAACGCGGCGATGGACGCGACGTTCAGGATCCGGCCGTGTCCGCGGGCCAGCATCGGTGCGAGCACGGCGTGCGTGAGCCGCATCGGCACTTCGTCGTGCAGCCGCAGGTGCGCCACCTCGGCGTCGATGTCGTTGCGCTCGAAATCCAGCGGCAGCCCGAAGCCTGCGTTGTTGACCAGGATCTCGACCGGCCGTGCCGGGTCGGTCAGGCGCGCGGTGACGGCGGCGAGCGCGGTCGGGTCGAGCAGGTCGGCGACGAGCACCTCGGCGGCGCGCGAGCGCGCCCGCACCTGCGCCGCGACCGCGTCCAGACCGTCCTGGTTCCGACCGACCAGCACGAGGTCGGCGCCGCGGTCGGCGAGCTGGCGCGCGAATTCGGCGCCGAGCCCGGAACTCGCGCCTGTCACCAATGCCGTCGCCACGCCCCCACGCTAGCGCCCCGCCCCGGCATCCCCCCATCCGCGACGCATCCATGACTCATCCATGACTCTTCGGTGACTTGCCAGAAGTGGCGACTTTGAGGGCGATGATTCCCGCCACTTGTGGCAACTCACCGGATGAGGGGCGGCGGGGCGGGGCGGGGCGGGGCAGCTAGGGCTCCAGACGCCGGAACCGGTAGCGGATGCCGGTGCGCGAGGTGTGCCAGAGCTCGGCCGGGTCGGATGCCACCACCTGCCAGCCGTCGACCTGCGGGGCCCGGGTGTCGCCGGCGACCTCCAGATCGAGCTCGGTGACCTCCAGCCGGTCGGCGCCGCCGATGGCGTGCGCCAGCAGCTCGCCGCCGCCGATGATCCAGACCCAGTCCGGGTCGCCGTCGCGGGCGCGGCGCATCGCGTCGGCGAGCGAGTCGGCCCGCTCGGCGCCGTCCGCCGCCCAGTCGGCCCGCCGCGTCAAGACGATGTTGCGCCGCCCCGGCAGCGGGCGGAACCGCTCCGGAAACGACTCCCAGGTGCGCCGGCCCATCACCACGGGGCTGCCCAGCGTGATCTGCTTGAAGTGAGCCAGGTCCTCCGGCACGTGCCAGGGCATGCCGCCGTCGGCGCCGATCACCCGATCGTGCGCCTGCGCCCAGATCAGCCCCAGCCGGGTCATCTCACGCCCGCAGTCCGCTCACACCGCGACCGCGCCGCGGATCGCGGGGTGGTGCTGGTAGTCCGACAGCACGAAGTCCTCGTAGGCATAGTCGAAGATCGACTCGGGCGCGCGGGCGATCTGCAGCGTCGGGTACGGGTACGGCTCGCGGGTCAGCTGCTCGCGCACCTGCTCGAGGTGGTTGTCGTAGATGTGGCAGTCGCCGCCGGTCCAGACGAATTCGCCGGGGGCGAGCCCGGTCTGCTGGGCGATCATCAGCGTCAGCAGGGCGTACGAGGCGATGTTGAACGGCACCCCGAGGAACAGGTCGGCGCTGCGCTGGTACAGCTGGCAGGACAGCTTGCCGTCGGCGACATAGAACTGGAACAGCGCGTGGCACGGCGCCAGCGCCATGTCGGGGATGTCCGCCGGGTTCCAGGCCGACACGATCAGCCGGCGCGAGGAGGGACTGGTGCGGATCTGCTCGATCACCTGCGCGATCTGGTCGATGTGATGCCCGTCCGGGGTCGGCCAAGACCGCCATTGCACGCCGTAGACGGGGCCCAGCTCGCCGTCGGCGTCGGCCCACTCGTCCCAGATGGTCACGCCGTTGCTCTGCAGCCAGCGCACGTTCGACTCGCCGCGCAGGAACCACAGCAGCTCATAGGCGATCGAGCGGAAGTGCACCCGCTTGGTCGTGATCAGCGGGAACGAGTCGGCCAGATCGAACCGGATCTGCCGGCCGAACACGCTGGTCGTGCCGGTGCCGGTGCGGTCGTCCTTGCGTGTGCCGTGCGCGAGCACGTCGCGCAGCAGGTCCTCGTACGGGGTCGGGATGCTCACACCGGCAACGATACGGGAGCCGACACAGAACGTCATCCTTCGCGGCGCGGGTCGTGGCGCGGCTAACGTGGAGACATGCCCGTTCTTTCCGCACTGCTGCTGTTGGCCGCACTCGTGGCGGTCGGCGCGATCATCGGCGCAGTGCTGCGCGCGACCGCCGGCCGTGCGCGCACGGTCGCGCCGAACGCCTTGGATCTGGCCGGGCTGGATGTCGGCGAGCTGGGCGAGCACGCCACGCTGCTGCAGTTCAGCACCGAGCTGTGCGCCCGATGCCCGCAGGTGCGCCGGTCGCTGAGCGCGCTGGCGGGCGGCCGCGACGGCGTGCGGCACGCCGAGGTCGACCTCACCCACCTTCCCGAGGTGGCCGCCCGACTGCACATCCTGCAGACCCCCACCGTGTTCGTGCTCGACGGCGCCGGCACCGTGCGCACCCGCTTCGGCGGCGTGCCCGCCCGCGGCGCGATCGACCGCACCCTGGACCTGCTGATCGGAGAACCCGCCCATGTCTGACTCCCCCCGTCGCATCGACCCGCGCGCACCGCGCTTCGGCGCCGTCTTCACCTCGGTGCTGCTGCTGGTGACGATCCTGCTGGCGCTGACCGCCGGCGCCGGCGTCGGCAGCGCGGCGTTCTGGCTGCTGCTCGCGGTGGCGCTGCTGTTCGCCTGGAGTGTGCTCTGGCCGCGCACCGCGCCGTGGGGCGTGCTCTACCGCAGTCTCGTGCAGCCGCGGCTGGCACCGCCGGCCGAGCTCGAGGACGCCCGCCCGCCGCGGTTCGCACAGGGCGTCGGGCTGCTGGTGAGCGTCGTCGGACTCGTGCTGTCGGCGGTGGGGGTGCCGTGGGGTCTGCCGATCGCCGCCGCGGCGGCGTTCCTGGCCGCATTCCTGAACGCCGCGTTCGCGTTCTGCCTGGGCTGCCAGCTGTATCTGCTGCTGCAGCGCGCCGGCATCGTCGGCGGCCGCGTCGCCGTCTGACACTCCCCGCCGCCCTCCCCATCGCGCCGGCCGCGCACCCCGATTAGGCTGACCGCAGACGCGCCCGCACGATCGGGCCGAAACGGAGGACAGCATGAGTGTCACCAGCGATGCCACCGCGCAGTGGAACGGAAGTCTGTTCGAGGGATCGGGCCAGGTCAGCCTGGCCAGCTCCGGCCAGGGGCCGTTCCCGGTCGACTGGAAGGCGCGCAGCGAGGGCTCTGATTCGGTCACGACGCCCGAAGAGCTGATGGCCGCCGCGCACGCGGCGTGCTACAGCATGGCGCTGTCGAACGCGCTGACCGAGCACGGCACGCCGCCGCAGAGCCTGCAGGCGACCGCATCCGTCACCTTCACGCCCGGAGTGGGGATCACCGGCAGCCACCTGAACGTGAACGCCGCCGTCGCCGGCATCGACGACGCCGACTTCGCGCGGATCGCCGAAGAGGCCAAGAGCGGATGCCCGGTCTCGCAGGCGCTGGCGGGCATCGAGATCACCCTCGAGGCCTCGCTTGGCTGATGCCCGCCACATCGTCGTCGCAGGGGCATCGGGGCTGATCGGCCGCGCGCTGGTCGCGTCGCTGCGCGCCGACGGGGTGCGCGTGACCCGGCTGGTGCGCCGCCGCGCCCAGGCCGCCGACGAAGTGGAATGGCTCACCGACACGGGCCCGCTGCACCCCGACCGCCTCGCCGGCGCCGAGGCGGTCGTGGGCCTGAACGGCGCGAGCATCGGCCGGCTGCCGTGGACGCGCGCCTACCGCAGCACCCTGCTGTGGTCGCGGATCCTGCCCACCCGTGAACTGGCGAAGGCGGTCCGCGCCCTCGGTGCGGATGCCCCCGCCTTCGTCAGCGCGTCGGCCGTGGGGTACTACGGCACGGCGCCGGGCCGGGCGCTGTCCGAAGACGCCGCGCGCGGCGAGACGTTCCTGGCCGACGTGTGCGGCGAATGGGAGGCGGCGGCCCTCGCCGCCGGCGCCCAGACCCGGGTGGCCCTGGTGCGCACGGCGCCGGTGATCCATCCGGACGGCGTACTGACGCCCCTGCTGCTGCTGACCCGGCTGGGCCTGTCCGGTCCCCTCGGCCGCGGCAGCCAGGCGTGGGGATGGATCTCGCTGACCGACGAGGTGCGGGCCATCCGTCACGTCATCGACGCCGAGATCGACGGTCCGGTCAATCTCAGCGGGCCCGCGCGCGCCACCGCCAACGACCTGGGCTTCGCGCTGGCGGTGCGGATGAACCGGCCCTACCTGGTGCGCGCACCGGCGTGGGCGCTGCGCGCCGTGCTGGGCGATGCCGCCGAGGCACTGTTGCTGGCCGACACCCACGTGGTGCCGGCGGTGCTGACCGCGTCGGGCTTCCGGTTCCGCCACCCCACCGTCGAGGCCGCGGTCGCGGCGGCGCTGCCGCCGCGTCAGACGGTGCGGCTCTTGGCCTCCAGCCGCAGCGACTGACGGATCGCGGACCGTGCCCGGCGTCGGTCCCCGGCGGCGTCGTAGGCGAGGCCGAGCCGATACCACGCGCGCCAGTCGTCGGGATGCTGCTGCACCTGGTCGCGATAGCGCGGGAAGACCGCCTCGCCCTCGCTGCGCAGCACCCGCCCGCTCGGGTGGGTGGCCACGTCGTCGTTGGGCAGCGTGCCCTCGGCCTCCAGCCGCCGGCCGACGCGCTCGGCGCGCACGCCGAACCACAGCTCGCGCCCGATGGCCCACACCGCGACGACCGGCAGCATCACCAGCGCCGCCCCCATCGCGACGCCCACGGCGCTGCCGCTGGTGATCAGCAGCCACGCCCACTGGGCGATCACGACGATGTAGAGGATGAGGACGGCGGCGATCAGCGCGACCGAGATGCGAGTCTTCATGCGCCGGGGGTGCGGATGCCGATGTCCAGGAAGCTGTCCAGGCCCACGATCACTCCGCGCGCGGCGACGGCGCGGGTCAGGGCGAGTCGGATGCCGGGGGCATAGGCCGCGGCCGGGTCGACGGTGTCGTGCACGATGGTCAGCGACTCGCCGGCACCGGAGAGGAAGACCTCCTGCCGGGCGATCACGCCGGGGCGCCGCAGCGAGTGCACCGGGACGCCGGCGACCTGCTGGCCGCGCGCGCGCTGGTCCACGTGCGGGGCCAGCACCGGTCCCTGGGCGGAGCGGGCGGCGGCGATCAGCTCGGCGGTGCGCACGGCGGTGCCGCTGGGAGAGTCGACCTTGGTGTCGCGGTGTGCCTCGACGACCTCGATGGATTCGAAGAACGGTGCGGCGGCGGCGGCCAGTGCGGTGCCCAGCACCGAGCCGAGCGAGAAGTTCGGCACGAACACGGCGCCGGTGCCGGCGGCCTCCACAAGCGGCCGGACCAGTGCGATGCGCTCGGTGGACCAGCCGGAGGTGCCGACCACGATGTTGATGCCGTGCTCGACGGCGGCGCGGACCACGTCGATCGAGACGGCCGGGGTGGAGGCATCCACCACCAGGTCGGCGCCGTCGATCAGGCCGATGTCGTCGCGCGAGGACAGCGTGGCGTGCACGGTGAAGCCGGGCTCGGCATCCACCACGTCGCGGATGATGCCACCGAGCTTGCCGGTGCCTCCCACGATGGCCACACGTGTCGTCATGTCTCCAGCCTACGTTGCATGAGCGGGCCCGGAGGGCAGCGCTACGCTCGGTGCATGGTGTCGCTCAATCCCACCCCCGTCGACGATCCCGAGGCCCGTGCGATGCTCGCCGAGTACGTCGCGATGCGGGCCGCATCCTTCCCCGGCCAGTACACCCCGGCGCACCCGGCGCGGGCCGTGTTCGAGAGCCCGGCGGGCGTCTTCCTGGTGCTGCACGACGACGAGGGCGCAGCGGCGGGATGCGGCGGCATCCGGCGCATCCCGGACGGGCCGGCCGGCGTGCGCTACGAGGTCAAGCACCTGTTCCTGCAACCGCGCACCCGCGGGCGCGGCTGGGGCCGGATGCTGCTGGCCGAGCTGGAGCGGTACGCCCGCGGCTGGGACGCCGCGGAACTCGTGCTGGACACCCATCACACCCTGACCGCCGCCGGCGGCCTGTACGCCAGCGCGGGGTTCGTGCCGATCGAGCCGTACAACGACAACGCGAACGCGACGCGCTGGTACGGCAAGACGCTGGACTGAACAGGCGCCGCCTCGCGCCCGGTTCAGACCGGCAGCGGCTCGGGCAGCCCGGTCTGCAGCTCGAAGGGCAGGTGGGCCAGGTCGTTGAAGGTGATCAGCGACCACGGACGGCCCTGTTTCTGGGCGATCACGGTCAGCCCGCAGTGCGCCTGGTTCAGCGTCATCCAGCGCCATTCCGGCATCTGCAGGATCTCGCGCACGAACCAGCTGATCACGAAGTTGTGCGTGATCAGCAGCTCGTGCACCTCGCCGGGCTTGCGCACCAGGAATGCGTTGACGGCATCGTTCATCTGGGCGCGGCCGGCCTCGATCTCGGCCTCGGTGACGGCGCCGAAGAACGGCTCGTAGACGGCCGGCGTCTCGGCCGTCATCCCGGTGGGCACGCAGTCGAACAGCAGCGCCGACGCCTGCGGCACGAGTGCCGGCAGCCGGTCCGAGACCACGCGCGCCGTCTCGGCCGCGCGCTCCAGCGGCGAGTGCCACACGACCGACAGCGGCAGCCCCGAGAGCCGATCGGCGATGGCTTCGGCCTGCCGGCGTCCGCGCGGTGACAGCGGGCCGTCCACCACGCCCTGTTCGGCATCCTGATGCTCGCCGTGCCGCACCAGGTAGATGTAATGCGTCACGCTGACTCTCTTCATCGGGGTGGGTGTGCGGGCCGCGACGGTCCACGTCCACCCTATGCGAGGTTGTCGGCGCCGCGGGTCGGGCCCGGCGCGCTCAGTCCACGGCGCGGGCGATCTCGGCCAGCTGGGCACGGCTCAGCCGCACCCCCACGCCCTGCACGAACTCGTGCACGTGCACGGGCGCGAACGCGTTCACGATCGGCGCGACCACGATGCGCTGGGCCAGCAGCCAGGCCACCGCGACGGCCGCGGGCGGCACGCCCAGTTCGGTGCCGATGGCATCCAGCGCGCGCAGCGTGCGGGTGCCGCGACGGTTCATGCTGCCGGCCAGCTGCACACCCCGGGTCGACCGCGAGACCTCGCTGCGGGAGCGGTGTCGGCCCGACAGGAAGCCGTGCGCGAGCGCGTGCGAGGGCGTCACGGCCATGCTCTGGGCGCTGGCAACCAGGCGCAGATCGCTGTCGAAGTCCTGCCGGCGCAGCAGGTTGTACGGCACATCCAGCACCGTGATGCGCGGATAGCCCGCCGACGCCAAGATGCGCGCCTCGACGAGCTGCTCGGCGGTGAAGCCGAACGCGCCGATGCTGCGCGCCTTGCCGGTCTCGACCAGCCAATCCGCGGTGGCGAGGGTGTCTTCGATCGAGGTGACGCCGGATGTGGCATCCAGATACAGCACGTCGATCCGGTCGGTGTCCAACCGCTGCAGCGATGCCTCGACCGCGCGCACCAGGCTCACCGGGCCCAGGCCCGGATTGTCGGGATGGGCACCGACCCGGGTGGCCACGACGATCTGGTCGCGCAGGCCGCGGGCGCGCAGCCATTCGCCGACGATGTGCTCGCTGCGGCCCCCGGCGTAGCTGTCCGCCGTGTGCACGGCGTTGCCGCCGAGCTCGACGAAGGCGTCCAGAATCGCGTGGCTGGCCGCCAGGTCGATGTTCCATCCGAACTCCGCGCCGCCGAGCATCAGCGGGAAGATCTGCGCCCCGGTCTCCCCCAGCGGCACCCGCACACTCGCGCCGACCGCCCGGCCCTGCACGGGGATGGGTGCTGACGGGTGCGGCGGCAGCCCACGCCCTGCGGACGGGCTGGGCGCCGGTGACGACCCCGTAGGCCCCCCGGTCTCGCGGGTATTCGAATCGACGCCGAAGACAGCCATGTCCACCCCCTCACGAATCGATACGATCCGTGACCATTCATCCGTGCGCGCGCCCCCGGCGCGTAGTACCGAGCGTAGGCGAGATCCCCGGGCGCTCCCGGTCCCCCGGCAACCGGTCGGTAAACATTGCGTAACACTTTGGTCGCGTGAAGCGGCCTTGTCCCCCATATGGGGGACAAGGCCGCGCGGATCTGATGACGATACCGTTCTCACTGCGGATGCGCCGGTACGCCGAATGCCCGCCCCCACGGGGACGGGCACCCGGTGCCGCACCGAGCCGGTGAACCGGTCAGATGATCAGGCCTCGACGGGGGCTTCCTGCGCCTGGGCGCCGACCTCGGCCGTCTCTTCGAGCACGGGCTCGAGCGACAGCTTGCCACGGTCGTCGACCTTGGTGATGCGCACGAGCAGCTTCTGGCCGACCGAGAGCACGTCGTCGACGTTCTCGACCCGCTTGCCGCCGGTCAGCTTGCGCAGCTCGCTGATGTGCAGCAGGCCGTCCTTGCCGGGCAGCAGCGAGACGAACGCGCCGAACGCCGCGATCTTCACGACGGTGCCCAGGAACTGCTCCCCGACCTCCGGGTTCGTGGGGTTCGCGATGGCGTTGACCTGCGCACGCGCGGCCTCGGCCGACGGGCCGTCGACGGCGCCGATGTAGACGGTGCCGTCCTCCTCGATGGAGATCTGCGCGCCGGTCTCGTCCTGGATCGCGTTGATCGTCTTGCCCTTGGGGCCGATCAGCTCGCCGATCTTGTCGACCGGGATCTGCACGCTGATCACGCGCGGCGCGGTCGGCGCCATCTCGTCCGGAGTGTCGATCGCCGAGTCCAGCACGTTCAGGATCGTGATGCGCGCGTCGTGGGCCTGCTGCAGCGCGGCCGACAGCACCGAGGTCGGGATGCCGTCCAGCTTGGTGTCCAGCTGGATCGCGGTGACGAACTCGCTGGTGCCGGCGACCTTGAAGTCCATGTCGCCGAGGGCGTCTTCGGCGCCCAGGATGTCGGTCAGCGCCGCGTAGCGGGTCTGCCCGTCGACCTCGTCCGAGACCAGGCCCATCGCGATGCCGGCCACCGGCGCGCGCAGCGGCACACCGGCGTTCAGCAGCGACAGCGTGGAGGCGCAGACCGAGCCCATCGACGTCGAGCCGTTCGAGCCCAGCGCCTCCGAGACCTGGCGGATCGCGTACGGGAACTCCTCGCGCGAGGGCAGCACCGGAACGAGCGCGCGCTCGGCCAGGAATCCGTGGCCGATCTCGCGGCGCTTCGGACTGCCGACCCGGCCGGTCTCACCGGTCGAGTAGGGCGGGAAGTTGTAGTGGTGGATGTAGCGCTTGTGCGTGACCGGCGACAGCGAGTCGATCTGCTGCTCCATCTTCAGCATGTTCAGCGTCGTGACACCCAGGATCTGGGTCTCACCGCGCTGGAAGATGGCCGAGCCGTGCACGCGCGGGATGACCTGCACCTCGGCGTCCAGCGGACGGATGTCGGCAAGCCCGCGGCCGTCGATGCGGTGGCCACCGGTGAGGATGCGTCCGCGGACGATCTTCTTGGTGACGCCCTTGTAGGCGGCGGAGAACTCGGAGGCGGCGATCTGCGGCAGCTCGCCCGAGTCGACGGCTGCGGTCAGCTCGCCCCGGACGCGCTCCTTGATCGCGTCATCCGCGTTCTGGCGCTCGATCTTGTCGGCGATCTGGTAGACGCCCACGAGCTCGTCGTAGGAGCGGTGCGCGACGAAGTCGTAGGTCTGCTGCGAGTACGGCAGGAAGACCGGGTAGACGCCGGGCTCCTTCGACGCGGACGCCGCGATCTTGGCCTGCGCCTCGACCAGCTGCTTCAGGAACGGCTTCGCGGCCTCCAGACCGCTGGCCACGACCTCTTCGGACGGCTTCGTGGCGCCCGACTTGATCAGGTTCCAGCTGTGCTCGGTGGCCTCGGCCTCGACCATCATGATCGCGACGTCGCCGTCCTCGAGCACCCGGCCCGCGACGATGAGGTCGAACACGGACTCCTCGAGCAGCTTCGCGTTCGGGAACGCGACCCACTGATCCTCGTGCTGGCCGTGGCCGGGCACGAAGGCCAGGCGCACGCCGGCGATCGGGCCGGAGAACGGCAGGCCGGAGATCTGCGTCGAGGCGGAGGCCGCGTTGATCGCGAGCGCGTCGTAGAACTCGCCCGGCGCGATCGAGAGCACCGTGATGACGATCTGCACCTCGTTGCGCAGACCCTCGACGAAGGAGGGGCGCAGCGGGCGGTCGATCAGCCGGCACACCAGGATGGCGTCGGTGGAGGGGCGGCCCTCGCGGCGGAAGAACGAGCCGGGGATCTTGCCGGCGGCGTACGAGCGCTCTTCGACGTCGACGGTCAGCGGGAAGAAGTCGAAGCCTTCGCGCGGGTGCTTGCCGGCGCTGGTGGCCGACAGCAGCATGGTCTCGTCGTCCAGATAGGCGGCGACTGCACCCTGCGCCTGCTGGGCGAGGCGTCCGGTCTCGAACCGGACGGTGCGGGTGCCGAAGCGGCCGTTATCGAGAACGGCCTCGGCGGCAGTGATTTCAGGACCTTCCAAGAGGTCTCTCCTTCTTTGTTTATCCTCGTCCGCGCGTGTCGCGGGCGAGGTCATGCGAAGGAGCAGGAACAGGCAGATATCAGCGCGCGACGGCGTAACGCCGCCGGCCGCCAGCGCTGGTCACCAGTAGAAGACCACCCTCCGTCCGGAGGGGAACCCACCACAGGGGACCAGCTTCCTGCCGGCCTGCTCCATGTGCTCAGTGTTCAATTGAGCGGGTGCCCGAAGGCAACCCGACCAAGCCTACCAGTACCGGCCCGCGTACGACCGGCACCCCGCGCCCGGGCACGTCGTGCTGGCCGTGGCGGCGCGCCTCGCCTATCGTGGGGACATGAGCGACGATCAGACGAACTCGGATGCCGCACCCGACGAGATGAAGCAGAAGTTCCGCGAGGCGCTCGAGAAGAAGAACGCCGCGCACCGCAACGGGCCGGCGCATCTGGACGGCCAGGGCGCGGTCAACGAGCCGCACGGCCGGGCCGGGCACAAGCGCGAGTTCCGCCGCAAGAGCGGCTGAACCGGCCTGTGCCCCAGCGGGCTACTGGCCGGCGCCGCCCAGCAGCTGCGTGAACGAGGTGCCGCCGCCCAGATAGCTGGCCGGGTCGAACGGGTCCGAGGCGCTCGCCGGCTCGCGCCGCGCGATGGCCGCGGCGAACTCGGCGGCGCCCTTCTCGATCCGATCGGCCAGCGACGTCACGCCGTCACCACCACCACCCCAGTCGGCCGAGGCTGCGAACACGCCGGTCGAGACGGCATCGGCGTGCAGATACGCGAAGAGCGGCCGGATGGCGTAGTCGATCGCCAGCGAGTGCCGCGGGGTGCCCGCAGTCGCGCCGATCAGCACCGGCATGCCGGCAAGGGCCTCCTTGTCGATGATGTCGATGAACGACTTGAACAGACCTGAATAGCTGGTCGAGAAGATCGGCGTCACGACGATCAGCGCGTCGGCCGAGACCACGGCGTTGATGACCGATTCGAGCGCGGGTGCGGCGAACCCGGTGAGCATGTTGTCGGTGATCTCGTGCGCGTGGTCGCGCAGCTCGAACACGTCGATGGATGCCTCGACGTCGCTCTCGCCCAGGTGCCGCACCGTGGCGGCGGCCAGCCGGTCGGCCAGCATCCGCGTCGAGGACGGCGTGGACAGCCCGGCCGCGACGACCGCGATCCGGCGCGCGCTCATCGGCTCGCCTTCAGCCCGAACGCCGCGCCCGCCGGGGACTCGGTGTCCTGGTAGGGCGACCCGCCGGTGACGTTATCGCCGCGGTTGGCGTTGGGCCGGGGCTGGCGCACCGGGCCGTCGCCATAGGCGTCATGCACGAGCGAGGCGTGCGTGGGCGCGTCGGGCACCTCGGCCGGGCGGTTCTGGGCGAGCTCACGGCGCAGCACCGGGACCACTTCGCCGCCGAGCAGGTCGAGCTGCTCGAGGACGGTCTTCAGCGGCAGGCCGGAGTGGTCGATCAGGAACAGCTGGCGCTGGTAGTCGCCGAACAGGTCGCGCATCCCGGCGTAACGGTCGATGACCTGCTGCGGGCTGCCGACGGTCAGCGGCGTCATCTTCGTGAAGTCCTCCATCGACGGGCCGTGGCCGTAGACCGGGGCGTTGTCGAAGTAGGGCCGGAACTCGTTGACCGCGTCCTGCGAGTTCTTGCGCATGAACGCCTGGCCGCCCAGGCCCACGATCGCCGTGGACGGTGCACCGTGGCCGTAGTGCTCCCACCGCTGCCGGAACAGCTCGATCAGGCGCTGATAGTGCTCGGAGGGCCAGAAGATGTTGTTCGCGAAGAACCCGTCGCCGTAGTAGGCGGCCTGCTCGGCGATCTCGGGCGTGCGGATCGAGCCGTGCCAGACGAACGGCGCAACGCCGTCCAGCGGACGCGGGGTGGAGGTGAAGCCCTGCAGCGGCGTGCGGAACTTGCCCGAGAAGTCCACCACGTCCTCGCGCCACAGCTTGTGCAGCAGCGCGTAGTTCTCGATCGCCAGTTCCAGCCCCTGGCGGATGTCCTTGCCGAACCAGGGGTAGACCGGGCCGGTGTTGCCGCGGCCGAGCATCAGGTCGGCGCGACCGCCCGAGACGTGCTGCAGCACGGCGAAGTCCTCGGCGATCTTGACCGGGTCGTTCGTGGTGATCAGGGTCGTCGCGGTCGAGACGATCAGACGCTCGGTCTGCGCGGCGATGTAGGCGAGGGTCGTCGTCGGCGACGACGACCAGAACGGCGGGTTGTGGTGCTCGCCGATGGCGAAGACATCCAGCCCCACCTCTTCGGCGTGCTTGGCGATCGTCAGCGTCGCCTGAATGCGCTCGGCCTCACTGGGGGTGACGCCGGTGGTGGGGTCCTGGGTGATGTCACTCACCGAGAACAGGCCGAACTGCATGCCCGGCCACGTGCTGGTCTCGCTCACGATCGATTTTCCCGCTTCCCGGATGCCGTGGCACCCGATCTATGCACTTGAATGTATCTCGTATAACGCGGCGGCGTACAGACTATTCCCGGTCCGCCTCTCGGATACGACGAAGGCCGCCCCACACCTGGAGCGGCCCTCGGAAGAAGCGCGATATACGCTGGTTCGCTCAGCGGCGAAGACCCAGGCGTCCGATCAGCGCACGATACCGTGCGATGTCGATGTCCTGGAGGTAGCCGAGCAGACGGCGGCGCTGACCGACGAGCAGGAACAGCCCACGACGCGAGTGATGGTCGTGCTTGTGCTCCTTCAAGTGCTCGGTCAGGTCCTTGATGCGCTGCGTCAGCATCGCGACCTGCACCTCGGGGGATCCGGTGTCACCCGGGTGCGTCGCGTACTCGTCGATGATCGCCTTCTTGACCTCTGCATCCAGTGCCATAGAGTGATCCCCTTTTCTCGTCATTGCGCGGCGCCCGACGCCTGCTGCGTGAGCTCTCTTTATCCGCGGCCGATCTAACGGCAACTGCGCAAGTCTACCTCACGACCGCACGCGCATCGACGCCGCCTCCGCCCCGGTAGCCTCAGGATCGTGCACGATGCAGAACGCTCTCAGGCAGCCCGGTGATGGCAGGCCTGTCGCGCTCCAGCTTCATCGACCTGCGCCCGCTGACCGCCTCCCCTGCGTTCGCCCGGCTGTGGGCCGGCTCCGCCCTGTCGGGACTGGGCGGTCAGCTGACCATCGTCGCGGTGATGCTGCAGATGTACGCCATCACCGGCGACACCTTCGCCGTGTCGATGATCGCCGTCGCGGGCCTGGTGCCGATGATCTTCGCGGGGCTCTACGGCGGGATGCTGGCGGATGCCTTCGACCGTCGCGTGGTCGCGCTGCTGGCGGCATCGGTCACGTTCGCCTCCACGCTGCTGCTCGCGCTGCTGACCTGGTTCGGCGGCGAGACGCCCGCGTGGCTGTACGCGCTGAGCATCGTGAACTCCTCGGCCAACTCGATCGTGCTGGCCGCGCGGATGGCCATCATCCCGCGGCTGATCCCGCGCGAGCTGCTGCCGGCCGCATCCGCACTGAACGGCATCTCGGTCGGGATGATGATGATGGCCGGGCCTGCCCTGGCCGGAGTGCTGGTCGCGGTGGCCGGCTTCGGGTGGACCTACTCGATCGACGTCGTGCTGATGACCTCGCTGTTCCTCGGCCTGTGGACGCTGCCCAGCATCCGCCCCGAGGGCGCCCCGCCGCGCCCCGGCCTGCAGTCGCTGCGCGACGGATGGCGGTTTCTGCGACACGCATCCAACATCCGCGCGCAGTACCTGATCGACATCACGGCCATGACCTTCGGGCAGCCGCTGACCCTGTTCCCCGCGATCGGCGCGGTGCTGCTGGGCGGCGGCGCGGTCACCACGGGCGTGCTGACGGCCGCCGTGGCCGCAGGTGCCTTCGCGTCGAGCCTGTTCTCGGGCCCGATCGGCCGAGTGCGCCGGCACGGCGTGGGCATCGCGCGCGCCGTCGTCGTCTACGGCGCCGCCGTCACCGCGTTCGGGCTCGTGCTGGGCGCCGCCGCGCTGGGCTGGTTCGCGCCGGAGGGAGTCGGGCCGCACACCGTCAACGTCGTGCTGCTCACGCTCGCGGTGATCGCCCTGGCGATCTCGGGGGCGGCCGACAACATCAGCGCGATCTACCGCTCGACGATGATGCAGACGGCCGTGCCCGACGGCATCCGCGGCCGCCTCCAGGGCATCTACGTCGTGGTCGTCGCCGGCGGTCCGCGCATCGGCGCGCTCTATGCCGGTGCGCTGGCGACGCTGTTCGCGCTGTGGTTCCCGCCGCTGGTGGGCGGACTGATCATCATGGCGGTGGTCGCGACGATTCTGCGCTCCAGCCCGCGCCTGCGCGCCTATGACGCGCTGCACCCGCAGCCCTGAGACGGCGGACGGGGTGGATGCCGCAGCATCCACCCCGTCCGGGAACCGATCTCAGTCCTGCTGCAGTGCGCCCTGCAGGTCGAGCTCGATGGTGATGTCCTTGCCGACCAGAACGCCGCCGGTCTCCAGCGCCGCGTTCCAGGTCAGGCCGAACTCCTCGCGGTTGACGACGGCCTTGGCCGTCGCGCCGGCCTTGTAGTTGCCATACGGGTCGGTGCCGAAGCCGCCGAAATCGAAGTCGAAGGTGACCGTCTTGGTGACGTCCTTGATCGTCAGGTCGCCATCCACGAGGAACTTCTCACCCTCGATGCGCACGCCGGTCGAGCGGAACTCCATCGTCGGGTACTTCTCCACGTCGAAGAAGTCGGCCGAGCGCAGGTGGTTGTCGCGCCCGTTGTCGTTGGTGTCGACCGAGGCGACGTCCACGGACGCCTCGACGGTCGTCTCGAGCGGGTTCTCCGGGGCCGTCATCGTCGCGCTCTTGACGCCGAAGGTGCCGCGCACCTTCGAGATCATCATGTGCCGCACGCTGAACTGGACCTCGCTGTGCGCGGGGTCGAGCACCCAGGTGCCGGGCTTGTAGCCTGCGATCTGGGGGGCAACGGTGGTGCTGGTCATATCAGTCCTTCTGGTTCGGGGACGCCTTCTCGGCGGGTACGCGTGATGTAACGAGGCGCTACCGCTGTCTATTCCAGTGAATATAAAAAAAGATGCCGCAGCATTCCTGCCGCGGCATCTCCTGGTCGGTGCGGAGCGCGATCAGCCCACCGCGAGCAGGTCGATCACGAAGATCAGGGTCTTGCCGCCGAGGAAGTGCCCGCCCGCCGGGCCGTAGGCCAGGTGCGGCGGGATCACGAGCTCGCGGCGACCGCCGACGGCCATGCCCGGGATGCCATCCTGCCAGCCGGCGATCAGGCCGCGCAGCGGGAACTGGATGGACTGACCGCTGTTCCACGACGAGTCGAACTCTTCGCCGGTCGCGTACTCCACGCCGACGTAGTGCACCGTCACGGTGTCGCCGGCTTTCGCCACGTCGCCATCGCCGACGGTGATGTCGCGGATCACAAGCTCTGCCGGGGCCGGCCCCTCGGGGGCGTCGATCTCGGGCTTGGTGCGGTTGTCAGTCATGGGTTCCATCCAACCCGACGGCAGGTTCCGGGTCAATTTCAGCCACGCGGACGGCACCCTTGACCTTGCCGCGGGCACGTGCCATCCTGTGTTCAGATCAACTCAGCGCTCGGTTGACACGCAGGCATCGCCGCGGCACCGGGCGCTGAGTCTTGGTCCCGGCGTTGTGGCGCGGGTGCGGCATCACGGGGTGAACAGCGCCTGGCGCGCGGCCAGCGTGCGGGCCAGCAGCGCGTGTTGTTCGGCGGCGGCGCCGGGATCCCGGCCGGTCACGATCCGCTGCCGCACCGCGGCGAGGGCCGTGGCATCCGCGATGAAGCCCTTCATCACCGCGGTGCGGTCACCGCGCAGCCCGCGCGCCCAGGCCAGCGCCGCCCGGCGCCCATGCCCGGTGGCGAGCATGTCGACCTCCTGCGCCGTGAACCAGCCGGCGCCCACGTACTCGCCCAGCCGCTGCCGGGTCAGCCGCCGCTCCTCGCGGCGCAGCAGCAGGATGCCGAGGATGAACAGCACGAACAGCGGCACCTGCAGTGTCGCATACAGCGCGAAGAAGTCGAAGAACTGCGCCGAGCCGTTCCACAGCGCATGCAGCGCCGCCGCGCCGACCATCCCGAACGCCCACGGCCCGGCGGCATGGCGCGCGCTCGCGCCGCGGCGCGCGGCAAGACCGAGCGCGAACCCGGTCACGCTGGTGAACATGACGTGCGCGAAGGGCGACAGGATGCCGCGCAGGAAGAACGTCGTGGTCAGGTCGCCGGTGCCGCCTTCGATCATCGCCACCGCGAAGTACTGGATGTTCTCGGTGAAGGCGAACCCCGCCCCCACCAGGGCGCCGTAGACGATCCCGTCCACCGGGCCGTCGAAGGCGCGCCGCGCGGTCAGATAGATCAGGAAGACGCCCAGGCCCTTGCCGAACTCCTCGACGATGGGCGCTTGGACCACCGCCCGCAGCGTCTCATGCAGCGGTGTGATGTCGCCGCCGGTCGACAGCGTCAGCAGGTAGTCCACGCCCAGCGCGATGCCCACCGCCGCGGTGGCCCCCCACGCCACCGCCAGGATGACGAGGCCGCGCGGTTCGGGCTCCCACCGGTCGATGAACCGGATCGCCAGCAGCACCGCGGCCAGCGGGATCAGCGCCACCAGCATCCCGGCGATCGCGGCCACCGGACCCAGGGCGTCGAGCAGGTAGGCGACCAGCGCGAGCAGCACCAGGACGAGCATGGCGAAGATCCACGGCGCCGCGCGGCGCCCCCGCGAGGGAAGCGCCGGCAGCGCCGGCACCGGCGCGACCGACGGCACCGCGGCCGGCGGCGCGGCCGGCTGGGGCCGGCCGGAGTAGCCGCGGGCCAGGGGCGAGGGAAAGGACATGCCGCTCAGCATATTCGCGGCCGGGCGCTCCCAGCGTCCCGCGATAGCCTGGAGGGATGCGCTTCGCCCATCTCATCGCCCCCGGCAGCTCCGACCCGAAATTGGCGGCTCTGGTCGACGGGCGAGCGCATCTGGTGTCCGATCTGGTGCCGGGCGGCCCCACGACTCTGCAGCAGCTCATCGTCGGCGGCGACGAGTTGCTGGACCGGGTGCGGGATGCCGCAGCGGCGGTCGCCGGCGGCCTGGCACCGGAGAAGATGACGTATGCCTCGGCCGTGATCGACCCGCCCGCGGTGATCGCGATCGGCCTGAACTACTCCGCCCACTCCGACGAGTTGGGGCTGAAGGCCGACACCGCCCCGACCGTGTTCACGCTGTGGCCGAACTCGCTCAGCGGCCACGAGGCCACGACCGCCTGGCCACGATCGCTGAGCGAATCGGTCGACTACGAGGCCGAGCTGGGCGTGATCATCGGCACGGCCGCGAAGGATGTCTCGGCCGACGAGGCGCTGGACCACGTGTGGGGCTACACCGTGGTCAACGACATCACCGCCCGGGACATCCAGTTCTCCGAGGCGCAGTGGTCCCGCTGCAAGTCGTTCGACGGCTTCACCCCGACCGGACCGGTGGCCGTCACCGCCGACGAGGTCGGCGATCCGCAGCGCCTGCACATCTGGACCGTCGTGGACGGCCACACCGTGCAGGACGCCTCCACCGGGCAGATGATCCGACCGGTGTCGACCCTGGTCGCCCACCTGTCCCAGTCGGTGACGCTGCTGCCGGGCACGCTGATCTCGACCGGCTCCCCCGGCGGCGCCGGCTATTCGCGCGAGCCGCAGATCTTCCTGCGCGACCGATCGACGGTCACGGTCGCGGTGGACGGCATCGGCGAGCTGACCACGCACTGCCGCATCCTGGACTGACGGAAAGGGCCGGCTGCGGCCGGCCCTTTCCGTGCGAGAGGCGGCTCAGCTGCTGTAGTTGGAGCAGGACACCTGCTGGCCCCACACCGTAACGAAGCCCGACCCGCCTGGCCCGCAGTTCTGCGTGATGTCGGCGGTGAATGAGGCGAAGACCACGAGTCCGATGATCGCGGCGATGATGCCGAGCACCATGAACACGGCGCTGAGGATGATCGCCCACACCGCGAAGCCGTTCTTCTGGCCGGCCTTCTTGCTCTGCACGAGCGCGACGATGCCCAGGATCAGCCCGACCAGCTGCACGAAGAACGCCAGCACGAACGCGACGATGCCCAGCACCTTGCCGGGGTTCTGCGGCGTCGCGGGCACTCCGTAGCCGCCGTCCGCCGACTGCGGGTAGGCGGGAGCCTGCCCGTATGCGGGCGGCTGCCCGTAGGCCGACGCCTGCGGGTACGCCGGCGGCGGCTGCTGACCGGATGCCGGCGGGGCAGGCTGCGGTGGCTGCGCAGATGCCGGTGCGGCCGGCTGCTGCGGCTGCGGGGCGTCGGGGTCGGGAAGGTTGGTCATGGAGCTCCTCCGGTCGGCTTGGTCACCGTGCACCCACGCTACCGGTGCGGCGGGCCCGGTGGCATCTCCGGTCCGACGTGTCGGCTCAGACCCGCTGGTCGGTGACGATGTTCTCCACCGGCTGCACGATCGGGATGGCGGCGGTGACGGCCTCGAGCCCCGACAGCCGCGCCGGCGAGATCTGCTTCATGACCTCGTCGCGGGTCATCAGCCCGCCGTCCACGACTAGGTCGGCGATGTTGTGTCCGGTCAGCAGCGCCGTCTTGGCCAGGGCGGCCGCGGCCGCGTAGCCGATGAACGGCGTCAGCGCCGTGACCACGCCGACCGACGAGCCGACCATGGCGCCCAGGCGCTCGCGGTTGGCGGTGATGCCCTCCACGCAGTTCACCCGCAGCGTCCACATCGCCTGGCGCATCCAGGTGATCGACTGGAAGATCGAGTGCGCGATGACCGGTTCGAACGCGTTCAGCTGCAGCTGGCCGCCCTCGACCGCCATCGTGACGGTGAGGTCGGCGCCGGCCACCGAGAACGCGACCTGGTTGACGACCTCGGGGATGACCGGGTTGACCTTGCCGGGCATGATCGAGGACCCGGCCTGCACGGCGGGCAGATTGATCTCGCCCAGACCCGCCTGCGGCCCGGATGAGAGCAGGCGCAGATCGTTGCAGATCTTCGAGAGCTTGATGGCGTTGCGCTTGAGCGACGCCGAGAACGACATGAACGAGCCGGTGTCGCTGGTGGACTCGACCAGGTCGTCGGCGGTGGCCAGATCCAGTCCGGTGATCTCGCGCAGGTGGCGCAGCACGGCCGGCGCATAGTCGCTGTGGGTCGTGATGCCGGTGCCGATGGCGGTCGCGCCCATGTTGATCTCGTACAGCAGGTTCGCGTTCTCGGTGAGCCGTTGATGGTCGTACCCGAGCGTCGTGGCGAAGCCGTGGAACTCCTGACCGAGGGTCATCGGCACGGCATCCTGCAGCTGCGTGCGGCCGACCTTGAGGATGTCGTGGAACTCGACCGCCTTGGCCAGGAACGCCTTGCGCAGCAGCTCGAGCTCATCCAGCAGGCTGCGCAGCATCAGCGACAGGCCGACCTTGATCGCGGTCGGGTAGACGTCGTTGGTGGACTGGCTGCGATTGGTGTCGTCGATCGGCGACAGGTAGGCGTAGTCGCCCTTCTCCCGGCCGGCCAGCTCCAGCGCGATGTTGGTGATGACCTCGTTCGCGTTCATGTTCGTGGACGTGCCGGCGCCGCCCTGGATGACGCCCACGACGAACTGGTCGTGGTACTTGCCGTCGATGACCAGCTGCGCGGCACGGTCGATGAGGTCGGCCTTCTCGTGCGAGAGCGCGCCGATCTCACGGTTCGCGCGCGCCGATGCCTGCTTGACCATGGCCAGGCCCCGCACCAGTTCGCTGTAGACCGAGATCGGCCGCTTCGCGATCGGGAAGTTCTCCAGCGCCCGTTCGGTGTGCACGCCCCAATAGGCGTCTGCCGGAATCTCCATCGTGCCGATCGAATCGGTCTCGGTACGAGTGCGCATCGTTGCGTCCAAAGCCATGGGTGTTGTTCCTTGTGGGTGTGTCACGGCGGATCTAGGGATGCTTCGAGCCTACCCGCATCCCGATCACCGGCTCGTGTACCCGGTGTCCAGACCGGATGCCGCGGCTGGACGCCGGGTCTGCATCGCGGCGGTCACCGGCCGGGCTTGCGCGAGAACGCCTCCAGCCGCTGCTGCGGGGTAAGCGCCGCCATCGCCGCGATCCACTCCTCGTCGAAGAAGTCGGCGGTCTCGGCGTCGACCACCGGCACCACGGCGTGCGTGATGGTGTCGTCGTAGACGTGCACCAGCTGGAACGACTGCGCGGCGTCCATGCCGTTGACCTGCTGTGCCGGACGGGCCAGGTTCATCGTGTAGCAGGTGGCCGCGGCCACGCTCACTTCGACGCCGGCGAACATGCCGTGCGTGCAATAGTGCAGGTGGCCGGCGAGGATGCCGCGGACGTCCGTGCCGGCGATCGCCTGCGCCAGCGCATCCTGGTGGCGCAGTTCCAGGATGTCGAACAGCGGCAGATGACTCGGCAGCGGCGGGTGGTGCATGGCCAGCAGCGTGCCTCGCGGCGCGGGAGCAGCCAGCACTTCGCGCAGCCAGGCCAGCTGGTCATCGTCGAGATCACCGTGGTGCCAGCCGGGCACCGAGGTGTCCAGTGCGATCAGGCGGAGGCCGTCGAGGTCCCATACACCGGTGACCGGCTCCTGCGTCGGCGCGCCGCCGAGGAGCCCTTGGTGCAGCTCGGGCCGCTCGTCGTGGTTGCCGGCCACCCAGACCAGCTGCGCGCCCAGTCGGGCCGCGAACGGCTCGACGGTCGCCTTCAGCGCCGCGTAGGCGTCCGGCTCGCCCAAGTCGGTCAGGTCGCCGGTGAACACGATCGCGTCGGGTGCGGCATCCAGCCGCTCGATCGCCTCGAGCGTGCGCTGCAGATTCGCGGTGCTGTCGTAACGGCCGCCGAGGAGCCGGTCGGCGCCGAGCAGGTGCGTATCGCTGACATGCACGATCGTGCGCGCAGCGGGGGGATGCGAACCGAAGCGGACGGATGCGGCAGCCATCCCCCCAGCGTAGCGAGGGGTCGGTCAGTGGTTGAAGAGGATGAGCAGCACACCGCCCACCGCCGCCAGCGCGCACAGCGTGAACGACGCATAGGCGCCGATCCGGGCGAGGGTCTTCTGGCTCTCGCTGAGCGGGCTCTTGCGCGCGGCCTTGGCCGCGGCCTTCTCGGCGCGCGCCGCCTCTTTGGCGGTGATGACGGTGATCGCGTCGGTGAACTCGGCGGGAGCGACCACCGGCACCCGGCCGGCGCGCACCAGCAGCCGCACCCCGATCGCATAGAAGCCGACGACCAGGGCGGCGCCGATCAGCGCCGCCACGAACACCTGGAGGAACGCGATCCAGTCGATCATGATCCCGGCCCCTTCCCGCTGGGCGTCTTCTTGCCTGCGGCCTGCTTGTGCGGCGCCTCGTCCGCGGCCGGCTTGTGCGGCGCCTTCTGGCCGGCGGACTTCTCGGCCGCCTTCTTGCCCGTGGACTTCTTCGCCTGCGCGCGCTCGGCCGCATCGGCGTGCTTCTTCTCGTGCGAGCTCTTCTTCGCCTCGGCCTTGGCCTTGGCCTTCTTCTCGGCCCGGGCACGGGCGGCTTCGTCGGCGCGGCGGCGCTCGCGCTCCTGTTCTTCGGCCTTGCGCAGCGCCTTGGCCTCGGCCTTGAGCCGTTCCTGCTCGCGGATGATCGCGCGCTGGCGGCGCGTGGGCGGGGGGTTGCGCTTGACCTTGATCGCGCGGCCGGACTCGGCCACATCGCTCATCGCGTTGGCGGCGGTCACCTTGTTGCGACGCGACCTGCTGAACAGGGCGATGATCACGGCCAGCGCGATGACGGCATCCACCAGGATCCCCCACGGCCCGAGCCACCGCACGATCAGCGCCGTGATGGCACCGACCACGCCGGCGGCGGGCAGGGTCAGCAGCCAGCCGATCGCGATGCGCCCCGCCGTGCCCCACCGCACCTTGGATCCGCGCCGGCCCAGGCCCGAGCCGATCACCGATCCGGAGGCGACCTGCGTGGTCGACAGCGCGAAGCCCAGCGCGCTGGAGGCGAGGATCGTCGCGGCAGTCGATGACTCGGCCGCAAACCCCTGCGCGGGCTTGACGTCGGTCAGCCCCTTGCCGAGGGTCCGGATGATGCGCCAGCCGCCGACGTAGGTGCCCAGGCCGATCGCGAGCGCGCACGCGAACCGCACCCAGTCCTGCGGGTCGGCGTGTGCGGAATCCTGCATCCCGCCCATGATCAGAGTGAGGGTGATGATGCCCATCGTCTTCTGCGCATCGTTGGTGCCGTGCGCGAGGGCCACCATCGACGAGGTGAAGATCTGCCCCCAGCGGAACCCGTCGCGCCCGTCCGGCTTGCCGTCGTAGCGCCGGGTCAGGGCATAGGCCATCCGGGTGACCAGGAAGGCGATCACCCCGGCTGTTATCGGTGAGATCACCGCCGGCAGGATGATCTTGCTCAGCACGACGCCGAAGTCGACGCCGATGAACCCCACGCCCACGAGGGTGGCGCCGATCAGGCCGCCGAACAGCGCGTGCGACGAGCTGGAGGGCAGGCCCAGCAGCCAGGTGAGCATGTTCCAGGTGACGGCACCGATCAGGCCCGCGAAGATCAGCGGCAGGAAGGCGGTATGGCTGATCTGGTCTTCGCGGATCATCCCGTGCGAGATCGTCTTGGAGACCTCGGTGGACAAGAACGCGCCCACCAGGTTCAGACACGCCGCCAGTCCCACGGCGACCTTCGGCTTGAGCGCACCGGTGGCGATCGGCGTCGCCATCGCGTTGGCGGTGTCGTGGAAGCCGTTGGTGAAGTCGAAGAAGAGTGCCAGCGCAATGACCAGCACAACGATCAGGGCTGCGGTTTCCACCGTCTGCTTTCCGGGAGGTGAGGAACAAGGGAGGCCGACGGCATCGGCGTCACGAACGAAGAGTTCGCAGGTCACGTGGTCCCGGCATCGCGGGCAAATAAATACTCTCACGGTCCGGGCCGTTGTGTGAACTCTCAAGCGGCGGCAGCCGCGCGCACTAGCGTGGATGGCGTGACCGAGAACAGCGCCGCCGCAGCGGCATCCTCCTCCGCCCCCGTCGCACCGCGCCGCCCGACCGAGCGCCGCCATCACGGCGACACCGTCGCCGACCCGTATGAGTGGCTGCGCGCGAAGGATGAGCCCGAGGTGATCGCGCACCTCGAGGCCGAGAACGCCTATACGTCCGCCCGCACTGCGCATCTGGAGGGCCTGCGCACGCGGATCTTCGCCGAGATCAAGGGCCGCACGCAGGAGAGCGACCTGTCGGTGCCGACCCGGCTGGGATCGTGGTGGTACTACGGCCGCACGGTGGAGGGCCGGCAGTACGGCATCCAGTGCCGCGCGCCGCTGGCCGCCGCCGACGACTGGACGCCGCCCGAGCTGTCGGCCGACGTGGACGTGCCCGGCGAGCAGGTGCTGCTGGATGCGAACGTCGAGGCCGACGGGCATGAGTTCTTCGCCGTGGGCAGCTTCGAGGTCAGCACCGACGGCACCAGGATGCTGTACGGCGTCGACGTCGAGGGCGACGAGCGCTACACGCTGCGGGTGCGGGATCTGGGCACCGGGCAGAACCTGCCCGACGAGATCCCGGGCACGTCGGCCGGGGCATCCTTCTCCCCCGACGGCCGGTTCATCGTCTACACGACCGTCGACGACGCCTGGCGGCCCGACACGGTGTGGCTGCACGAGCTGGGCACCCCGGTCGCCGACGACGCGAAGCTGTTCTACGAGCCGGACGAGAAGTACTGGGTGGGCGCCGGGTTCACCCGCAGCGAGAAGTACCTGGTCATCGGAGTCGGCTCGTCGATCACGAGCGAGGAGTGGCTGGTGGATGCCGCGGACCTGCGGCAGCCGCCGCGCGTGGTCTGGCCGCGGGTGGAGGGCGTCGAGTACGACAGCGACCACGCCGTCGTGGACGGGCAGGACGTGCTGTACATCCTGCACAACCAGGATGCGCTGGACTTCGAGCTGGTGCGGGTGGCGGCATCCGACCCGTCCGGGCCGCGCGAGATCGTCCTCCCGCACCGCCCCGGCGTGCGGCTGCTGGGGCTGTCGACGTTCCGCGACGTCGCGGTGCTGGGCTACCGGCGCGAGGGCCTGGCCCGGATCGGACTGTTCGACTACGCGACCGGCGCCGTGACCGAGCTCGACTTCGACGAGCCCCTGTATGCCGCGCGAGTGGCCGGCAACCCGGAGTGGGCGCCGCCGGTGCTGCGGATGGGCTATGCGTCGTTCGTGACGCCGGGTACCGTCTACGACTACGACCTGGCGACCGGCGCGAAGCTGCTGCGCAAGCGGCAGCCGGTGCTGGGCGGCTACGACCCGGCCGACTACGGGCAGTCGCGCGAGTGGGCCACCGCGGCCGACGGCACCCGGGTGCCGATCTCGCTGGTGTGGAAGCGCTCGTTCGGCGACCCCGGCGGCGCGCCGCGGCCGCTGCACCTGTACGGCTACGGCTCGTACGAGCACTCCATCGAGCCGGGGTTCTCGGTCGCGCGGCTGAGCGAGCTGGACCGCGGCGTCGTGTTCGCCGTCGCACACGTGCGCGGCGGCGGCGAGATGGGCCGGCAGTGGTACGAGGACGGCAAGCTGCTGCACAAGCGCAACACCTTCACCGACTTCGTGGACTGCGCGCGGCACCTGGTCTCGTCGGGCGTGACCACGCCCGACCGGATGGTCGCCGAGGGCGGGTCGGCGGGCGGCCTGCTGATGGGCGCGGTGGCCAACCTCGCACCGGAGCTGTTCGCCGGCATCCTCGCCGATGTGCCGTTCGTGGACGCGCTGACGACGATCCTCGACCCGACGCTGCCGCTGACGGTGATCGAATGGGACGAGTGGGGCGACCCGCTGCACGACGCCGGCGTGTACGCCTACATGAAGTCGTACACGCCGTACGAGAACGTGCGGGATGCCGCCTACCCGCGAATCCTCGCCGTGACCTCGCTCAACGACACCCGGGTGCTGTACGTGGAGCCGGCGAAATGGATCGCGCGGCTGCGCGAAGTGGGCGCCGACGCGCTGCTCAAGTGCGAGATGGCCGCCGGCCACGGCGGCGTCAGCGGTCGCTACAATGCCTGGCGCGAGCGCGCGTTCGAGCTGGCCTGGCTGCTCGAGGTGGTCGGCGTCGCCGCCGCCTAGGCGCGGCATCCCCTGCCCCCGGCGGCATCCGCACCGGCCGCCCCACCCGAGACGAGACCGCCCCCCACCAAGCGGTCTCACAACCGGCGGGTCCGCACCGGCCGACCCACCCGAGACGAGACCACCCCCACCAAGCGGTCTCACAACCGGCGGGTCCGCGCCTTCGGACCCACCCGAGACGAGACCGCCCCCACCAAGCGGTCTCACCTTGGCGCGGCGCGGCGTGAGGGCGCGACACAAGGTCGCACAG
This sequence comes from Microbacterium kribbense, assembly GCF_039537285.1. NCBI lineage: Bacteria > Bacillati > Actinomycetota > Actinomycetes > Micrococcales > Microbacteriaceae > Microbacterium > Microbacterium kribbense. The sequence goes on from NZ_BAABAF010000003.1 coordinate 80,303, forward strand.
GGTGCGCAGCGCCTCCTCCCCAGGCAGGGGCATGGGATTCTGCATCCACATTCTTGGCCTTGACCGCGCACCGACGCCGTTGCGTGCTGCTTACTGGTGTGATGACTCGCGCGTCGCCGCTGCCCTCGCCGCTGGATCGAGGACCGTTCTCCATCGCCAGCGCGTCGGCCGCCGGCGTGGCGAGATCCCGGCTCCGTGCGAACGACCTGGTCATCCCCACCCGTGGCGCGCGAGCGCTGCGCAGCGAACCGGCATCGATCCCCGACGATGAGACGCACTCGGTCCGGTTGGAGCGGATCCACGCAGCTCTGCTCGAGCGGGCTGCGCAATTCGCGCCGGTGCTGGCGCCGACCCAGTTCTTCAGCCACGAAACGGGGCTTGCGCTGCTTGGTGCGCCCATGCCCTTCACCGAGGCCGACTCCCGCGAGCTGCACATTTCCGCGCGGCATCCGGCGTCCAAACCTCGGCGGGCGGGTGTCGTCGGGCATCGCCTTCGTGAACGTGCACCCTCGCGATGGCATGCTCGCGGCCTGCCGATCGACGATCCTGCGCGGCTGTGGCGACAGGTCGGCCACTTCTGGGAACTGGACGATCTGATCGCTGCGGCGGACTTCCTCGTGCTCCCCCGCCGCCGGCTGATCACGATCGATGCTCTCCGCCGCGAGATCGAACGGGCGGGGGATGTCGCCGGCGGCATTCTCAGTCGTGCACTTGCCGAGGTTCGAATCGGCGCAGAGACCCACGAAGAAACGGTGCTCCGGCTTGCTCTGGTCCGCGCAGGGCTGCCAGAACCGGAGCTGAACGTCGTGCTTCGCGCGCAGGATGGCCGCTTCGTCGCCCGACTCGACCTCGCGTATCGCAGATATCGCGTGGCACCCGAACACGACGGCCGGACGCATGCGTTCAACGAACAGCAGTTCGCGAAGGATGCCGACCGCTGGGATGACATCCGCGCCCAGGGCTGGAACCATGTGCGCATTTTGAGCCACCACCTTCATCCGGATGCGCAACCGGCGATCGACAAAACGACCGAGGCCCTGTTCGCCGCGGGCTGGCGCCCTGGCCGTGCCTGACTCCAGGGCAGCCCCGGTCTCGCGTCAGATCGGTGGACCGGCATCCACCCACCCGTTATGAGACCACCATCAGCGCCCGGACGCACATCCGGCGGGCGGACCGGCATCCACCCACCCGTTATGAGACCACCATCAGCGCCCGGGCGCAGATCCGGCGGGCGGGCCAGCATCCACCCACCCGTTATGAGACCACCATCAGCGCCCGGGCGCACATCCGGCGGGCGGACCCGCATCCACCCACCCGTTATGAGACCACCATCAGTGCCCGGGCGCAGATCCGGCGGGCGGGCCAGCATCCACCCACCCGTTATGAGACCACCATCAGCGCCCGGGCGCAGACGAGGCGGGTACGAACCCGACATTCCACCGGTACTGAGACCGGGACGCACCGCCAGGCGGCCAGCCGGGCGGTGCGTCCCTCTGCCCGGTTGACATCTACAGGAGCGCCCAAACGAGCGACGCCTCAGCCGAAGAGCGCGGCGGCCTCGTCGTAGCGGTAGCGCGGGACGGTGTTCAGCTCGCCGAGGGCCTCCTCGAACGGCACGCGCACGATGTCGGTGCCGCGCAGCGCGACCATCTGGCCCCACGCACCGTCGACCACCGCGTCGGCCGCGTGCAGCCCCAGTCGCGTGGCCAGCACCCGGTCGAAGCCCGACGGCGATCCGCCGCGCTGGATGTGTCCCAGCACGGTCGAGCGCGTCTCGATGCCGGTGCGACGCTCCAACTCGGGCGCCAGCACGTCGCCGATGCCGCCCAGCCTCGGCCGGTTGAAGGCATCCAGACCCTTGGCGCTGTATGCCTCCGCCATGCCGGTCAGCGTGAAGCCCTCGGAGACGACCACCAGCGGCGCGCGGCCGCGATCGTGCGCCCGGGTGACCAGGTCGCAGATCTCGTCGATCGACATCGGCACCTCGGGGATGCAGATGGCGTGCGCGCCCGCGGCCATGCCCGCATGCAGCGCGATCCACCCGACGTGGCGGCCCATCACCTCGGCGATCATGCACCGCTGATGCGAGTCACCGGTGGTGCGCAGCCGGTCCATCGCGTCGGTGGCGATGTTGACGGCGGTGTCGAAGCCGAACGAGTAGTCGGTGGCGCGCAGATCGTTGTCGATCGTCTTGGGCACGCCCACCACGTTGATGCCGTCGTGCGAGAGACGATCGGCCGCGGCCAGGGTGCCTTCGCCGCCGATCGCGATGATGCCGTCGAGGTGATGACCGTAGAGGGTCTTCGAGATGTTCTCGGCACCGCCGCGCACCCCCTCGTAGGGGTTGGTGCGGCTCGTGCCCAGGATGGTGCCGCCGACCTTGGACAGGCCCTTGACCTCGTGCCGGGTCAACGGGAAGAAGTCGCCATCGACGACCCCGCGCCAACCGTCCCGGATGCCGACGAACTCCAGACCGTATGCCGTCGTGCCCTTCAGCACGACGCCGCGGATGACCGCATTCAGGCCTGGGCAGTCGCCACCGCTGGTCAGGATGCCGATCTTCATGCTGCCGTCCTAATTTCGGGGAAGGGTATCGGGCGACGCTGCCTGGTTCGACCCTACTGCGCGAGACCGCGCAGTAGCCACCGCCACCAGCGCCGCCGGCGCCGCCGGCGCCACCACCAGCGCCGCCGGCGCCACCACCAGCGCAGGCGCCGCAGGCAGCACAATCCTCAGTCGACGACGCCCAGCGCCTGCCGAGTGAGGTGCATCAGCGCGGACAGCTGCACCGAGTCGCTGGAGAGCGGGTCGACGGCCTCGCCGTCCAGGGCGCGCGCGGCCAGGGACTGCTTGGAGTCGATCAGCTCGGCGATCTTCGTGTCGATCGTGTGCGCGGCGATGATCCGCCACGCCGTGACCGGCTCATCCTGCCCGATCCGGTGCACGCGGTCGATGGCCTGCGTCTGCTCGGCGGCAGTCCAGCTCAGCTCGGCCAGCACGACGTTCGACGCCGCCTGCATGTTCAGGCCCACGCCGGCCGCCGTCAGCGAGCACACCGCGACGCCGACCGTCGGGTCGCCGTTGAACGCGTCGATCGCGTCCTGCCGGGCGGGGGTGCTCTGATCCCCTCGGATCGACACGGACTTCAGGCCGGATGCCGCGAAGTGGGCTTCGGCGGCATCCATCACGTCGATGTGCTTGGCGAAGAACACGACCTTGCCGACCGAGCGGTGCAGCTGCACGGCGTAGTCCGCCGCCAGCAGCGCCTTGGCCTGGCCGATCTTGCGGACCATCGTGAACACGTTGTCCCCGCCGGTGCCGGCGGCCTTGGACTCGTCGAGCTCGTTCTGCGCGACCATGCGGATGATGTCGTCGTCCACCTCGCCGGGCGCGAGCCCGCGGTCGCCGCGGGCCTGGATGATGCGCCGGTAGCGATCGGCCAGGCGCTGGCCGAGCTCGCGCTCGGCCTGGCGGATGGAGCGGCCGTACTCGTCATCCAGCTCGACCGGCAGATCGGCGATCAGCTTGTCGGGCAGGTCGGCGGCGACATCCTTCTTCTTGCGCCGCACGATCCCCATCGAGATCACCGCGTCGCGGGCCTCCGGATAGAACGCCTTGTCGGCGGGGGTCAGCCCGGTGGCATCGAGCTTGGCCATCAGCTCCGGGCCGGGCTTCTGGCCGGTGGTCCAGCCGAGGAAGCGCCAGATCGCGTCGAAGTCCTCGACGTCGTTGATCAGCGGCGTGCCGGTCAGCGCCAGCAGCAGCGGGTCGGCGACCTGCTCGCGGATGCGGGATGCCAGCGCCAGCACGTTCTGCGACCGCTGCGAGCTGAGGTTCTTGATGAAGTGCGCTTCATCCACGACCAGGCCCTTCAGCCCGAGCGTGCCGAGCCAGGACAGGTGACGGTCGAGGATCTCGTAGTTGATGATGAAGATGTCGGCGAACGCGTCGATCTCCTCACCGTCGCCGGAGATCACGGTGGCGCGGCGCTGCGGCGTCCACCGCTGCACCTCCCGCGCCCAGTTCATCTTCACGACGTTGGGGACGACGGCCAGCAGCGGATACGCGCCGGCGATGGATGCCGCCAGCACGGACTCCGCGGTCTTGCCCAGGCCCGGCTCATCGGCCAGCAGGAACGACCGGTGCCCGGCGCGCACGGCCTCCAGGAACCGGGACTGGTGCGGCATGATCTCCAGCCCCTTGGGCGAGAGCCGGTCGAACTCGGGCACGGGGGGCAGGTCCATCGTGGCGGCCTTGCCGCCGGCGCCGGAGGAGAACGCCTTGTACAGCGGGCCCATCAGCTCCCAGCTGTCCAGCCGCCGGCGCGGCGTGGCCGCTGCCGCCCGCAGGACGAGGTCGGGGGCCAGGAACGGGTTCGACTCGCGGCGGGCCTCGATCTGGATCGGCACGACCTGGCGCTCGGCCAGGGCCGCCGGCACGACGGTGGCCTGCACCGGGGCGACATCCGTGATGATCAGCTCGTCGGGCGGCAGATCGGCACCGGACTCGAGCAGCCAGTCGCGGCGCATCCGCTTGGCGACCGGCGAGGTGGCCGAATCGGCCTCCAGCAGCTGGATCAGCGACGTGTCGCGCGCGGCGGTCTTGGCCAGGATCGTGGCCACGCCGTCCAGCCGCTTCAGCAGCTCGGTGCGCACCGCGTCGCCCAGTTCGCCATCGGACTTGACGCGAGCACGCTCCTCGCGCACGAGGAATGCGATCACCTGGAACTTGACCCGGTTGGTGGGGCCGAGCTTGCCACGCTGCGCCTTCGCCTCGACCTCGCGCACCTTGCGGGCGAGGATCGGGATGATCGGGGCTTCGTCGTCGTGGCGGGCGGACGAAGACTTCCGACGATGAGCGGATGTCTTGGCGGCGGTTGCCGTGGTCGGCATGCTTCTCCTGAGAGTGGTGCCGGGTGCACCGACATGCGTCGATGCGAACCGGTTCGGGCTGCGATACCCCGCAGGCGGCTCGGGTGCCGGGACACACGCGGGGCGGACGCGGTCGTCGGCATGCATCGCTTCTGCGATGTGCCGGTTGCGCACCCGCCCACATTCTACGGCATCCGCGGCCCTCCCGCGGCCATTCGTACTGTGGCGCTCCGTGCGCCAGACGCCGGCCGCACACGCCGCCCGGGCGTTTCCGGGCTTACAGTGTGGCCGTGGGCGATTCGATTCCGGATGCTGCGGCCGACACCTCGCGACAGCAGCGTCTCGTGCTGTGGATCGCCATCCTCGCGTCGTTCGTGTCGTTCCTGGACGGCACCGTCGTGACCGTCGCGCTGCCGGCGATCGGGCGGGAACTGGGCGGCGGGCTGGCCGCGCAGCAGTGGATCGTGGATGCGTATCTGATCACGCTCGGCGCCCTGATCCTGGTCGCCGGGTCGCTCAGCGACGTGTTCGGGCGGATCGTGGTGCTGCGCATCGGGCTGATCGGCTTCGGGGTCGCGTCGCTGGCGATCGCGGCGGCACCGGATCCGCTCTTCATGATCATCGCGCGCGGGGTGCAGGGCATCGCGGGTGCCCTGCTGGTGCCGAGTTCGCTGGCGCTGATCACCTCGACGTTCCGGGGAAAGGCGCAGGCGCGCGCGATCGGCACGTGGACCGGGGCCACGACGGCGGCGATGCTGGTGGGCCCGGTGCTGGGCGGCGCGTTCGTCGACCTGATCTCGTGGCGGGCGGTGTTCCTGATCAACGTGCTGCCGATCGCCGCGACGCTCTGGCTGCTGGTCGCGCTGCACCAGAAGGACCACCGCGAGCCGGGCGTCGCCGTCGACTGGATCGGGGCCGCGCTGTGCACCGTGGGCCTGGGCGGCACCGTGTTCGCCCTGATCGAGCAGGGGCGGCTCGGCTGGGCATCGCCGGCCATCTGGGCCACGGCCGCAGGGGGTGTCGTGTCTCTGATCGGCTTCTTGATCCGCCAGCGCACCGCCCCGCAGCCGATGCTGCCGCTGAGCCTGTTCCGGATCCGCAACTTCTCCGCAGGCAACCTGTCGACCGCGTTCGTCTACGGCGCGTTGGCGCTGAACGGCCTGGTGCTGGGCGTGTATCTGCAGCAGGGGGCGGGGCTGTCGGCGACCCTGGCAGGGCTCGCGAGCCTGCCGTCGACAGTGATCATGATCGTGTTCAGCTCATACGTGGGCACCTGGTCGGGCAAGATCGGGCCGCGCCTGTTCATGACGGTCGGACCGCTGGTGATGGCGGTCGGGCTCGCTCTTCTGCTGACCGTGCAGGAGGACTTCAACTATTGGACCCAGGTGCTGCCGGCCGTCGTCGTATACGGCGCCGGACTGACGCTGACCGTGGCACCGCTGACGGCGGCGATCCTGGGAGCGATCGACCCGACCCGGTCCGGCATCGCATCGGCGGTGAACAACGCCGTGGCCCGCGTCGCGGGCCTGATCGCGGTCGCCACCCTCGGCGTCATCACCGCGGGCGTGCTCGACCTGGACGGCTTCCGCCGCGCAGCCGTGGTCACCGCCGCGCTCATGGCGATCGGCGGCATCATCGCCCTGATCGGAATCCGCAATCCGGCACGCCCGGCGGAGGTGGCGGCGCAGTCGGACGGTGCGTCGGGTGTGCGAGCGCCGGATGGCACCGCGGCCGGGCGCGCGCCGGATGGCACGGCACCGACGGCCGACGGCGCACGGCCCGGCCAGACGCCGAGCAGGACGGCGCCCGTCGTCATGCCGGACGGGGCGGCACCCACCGCGATGGGAGGCACCGACCTCGGACAGTGAATTCACGCCGCGCAGTGTCCGCGCCGCGCGGACGCGGCACTCTCGTTCGCGTCCTGAACCTCCCGCTCGCGCACTGCCGAACTTCGCGCTCACCGACCCCTGAACCGCCCGTTCACGCGCTGCTGAAACCCCTGTCCACACAGCGTCTTGGTGTCTGAACGTCAGGGTCAGCAGGGCGTGAGGCGGAAGTTCAGGATGCGAAAAAGGGACGTCCGCGGCGGAGCCCGCCGTCCACGACCTGGCTCCAGAGGTTGCTCGTCCAAGAACTGGGCCGCCGGGCGATCCGGCGGCCCGAGAATGCACTGGCCGGCGGCGGCGCGGATGGCCTCAGACTTCAGCAGCGTGGGTGCGACTGAGGCAAGGGGCGACCTCAGGAGCGCGGGCGCGGTGCAAGCGGCGGGCGGCCTCGGCGACGAGGTCAGGACCCGTGCTGCGCCGGCGGCGCGGCCAGCACGCCGTCCGCGGCGGGCAGCAGCCCGACGACCAGCTCGTCAGGCGTCACGCCGCGCCGCTGCGCTTCGGCTTCGATGCGGTCCACCGTGGCACGGCTGAGCCCCGCACGCCGCACGTCGGGCATCAGCAGCGAGAGCACCGGCACGACGACCGCGCCCAGCGCCGCGAGGATCGACGAGACGCCGAGCACGCGCGGGAAGATCTGATCGTCCACGGTGTCGGCCGCCCAGATCAGCCAGACGATCATGCCCAGCACGACGGCCATCAGCACCAGCGTGACGGCCAGTCCGACGCGCACCGCGCTGCGCCGCCGATCGGCCAGCAGCAGCAGCAGGGATGCCAGCGACAGCGCGACGGTGGCGGCGATCGCCGTCCAGGTGACCTTCATGAGGTTCTCCCAGGCGGCACCGTACTCGCCGTCGTACCAGATCTGCCACACCGCCAGCCCGGCTCCGAGCACCGCGATGATCGATCCGACCACGCCGACCGCCCGCAGCGGACGGCTCAGCAGAGCGGCGCAGCACAGCACCGCGATGCTGAACGCTCCCACCGTCGCAGTCGTGCCGAGCACGCGCAGCGCGGTGTCGCCGAGCTCCGCCCCCAGCAGCACGATGATGCCGCCGATGGCAGCGAGCCCGAAGGCCACGATGATCAGGGTGACAATCGTGCGACGCAGCAACGTCAGCGGGCGGCTACCGGGATCGATGGTCGTCATGTGACGAATTGTCGCACCTGGCGCACGTCCTCCGCCATCTGCGTCTTCAAAGCCTCGATTCCGTCGAACGCGACCATGCCGCGCACCCGCTGCACGAACTCGACCTCGACGTGATGCCCGTACAGATCCAGCCCGGTCTCGTCCAGCACATACGCCTCGACCACGCGCACCGGCACGTCGTCGAAAGTCGGGTTCGTGCCGACGCTGATGGCCGCCGGATGCCGGATGCCGGGCCCCGGGGCACCTGCCGGCCCCTCGTCGACCAGCCATCCCGCGTACACGCCGTCGGCGGGCACGAAGCCCTCGAGATCGGCACTCAGATTCGCCGTCGGAAAGCCCAGCGCACGCCCGCGCTTGCGGCCGTGCACGACCTCACCCCACACCGTGTGCGGTCGGCCGAGCAGCATCGTGGCGGTCCCGATGTCGCCGGCGGCCAGCGCCTCGCGCACCCACGTCGACGAGACTCGACGCTCCGACGCGTCCGCGCGGACCTCGTCGATGACGTCGACCCGATAGCCGTACCGCCGGCCCAGCCGCGCCAGCAGCTCAGGGTTGCCGGCGCCGCGATGCCCGAACCGGAAGTCGGCGCCGACCAGCACGGTCCGGGCGGCCAGGGCCTTCACGAGCACGTCCGCGATGAAGTCCTCGGCGCTCTGGGCGGCCATCGCGGCATCGAAGCGCAGCACCAGCGTCGCATCGATGCCGGTTCCCGCCAGCAGGCGCAGCTTCTGGTGCAGGCCGATCACGTCTTCGGGGCACACCTCGGGGCGCAGCGTCGCAAGCGGATTGCGGTCGAACGTGACCGCGACGACCTTCGCACCGCCGCCGGAGGCGGCATCCGCCCGTGCGCGGGCCAGCATCGCCCGATGCCCGGCGTGCACGCCGTCGAACTTGCCGATCGCGATGACACCGGGCCCGAACCCCGCCGGCACCTGGCCCGGACCGTCGAAGACGATCATCGCGTGGTCACCGCCGGGGAGTCGGCATCCGCGGCCTGCACCACCGCCGGGCGATGCGTGATCAGCCACCACAGCCCGAAGAACGGCAGCACGAGCGGGATGAAGACGTAGCCGATGCCGAAGAACGACCACACCGTCGGTTCGGGGAACAGGTCGGGGCGCACCAGGCTGAGCGTGCCGATGGCCAGCACACCGACCAGCTCGAACGAGATAGCGACCCACGCGACCCGGTACCAGAGAGGGTGTCGCGAGGCCAGGACCAGCGCGATCGTGGCGAGGATGTACACCACCGCCGAGACGGCCGAGAGCGTGAACGCGAGCGGCGCGTGATGGAAGCGCTCGATGATCTGGACGAGGGAGCGGCCAGTGGCGCCCAGGGCGAGGATGCCGTAGACGACGACCAGGACGCGACCGATACCGGTCATCCGCGATGAGGGGGCACGAGTTGACATGACCGTCTCATCTTAGGCGGGCTCACATGCCCTGGATCGTCCAGATCACCTGCATGCGCCACACCATCACGGCCACGGCCAGGGCCGCGACGCCCATGATCACGGTGCTCCACCGGCTGCGTTCGATCAGCGCCCAGACCACCCCGGCCGGCGGCAGCAGCACCGCCGAGACCAGATACACCCAGTACTCGAGCAGGCTGCCGCTGGGCGGGTTGCCGGCGAAGGGCGCCACGATCGCGATCACGACCTGCGCGATCAGCAGCAGCTCCAGCAGCGCGAGCACGCCGACCGACAGGTCGGACGGGCGTCGGCCGACCAGGCCCAGCACGACGCACAGCACGCCGCCCAGGGCCGCCACCGCGACCGCGATCAGGGTGAACCACAGGATCATGCGGGCTCCTCGGGCATGTTCATGGCGCTCTTGATGTCGGTGCCGCGCCGCTCGACGATGCCGATGAGCGCACCGTCCGGTGCGATGGCCGCCGCGTGCGGGCCGTCGAAGGCGAGCCCGGCGACCCTCTTGCCCTGGCGCAGGTCGCGGGCCTGATCGGCGTCGGCGGCCAGGGCGGGCAGCACGGCCACGGCGACGTCGGCAGGCGTGCGCAGCGTCGCCGCGGCGAGGTCGCCCACGGATGCCGCATCCGAGACCGCGAACGGACCCACCCGGGTGCGCCGCAGCGCGATCAGGTGGCCGCCCACGCCGAGGTCGGCGCCCAGATCGCGCGCCAGGGCGCGGATGTAGGTGCCGCTGGAGCAGTCCACGACGACGTCGAGGTCGCGGCATCCGTCGTGTTCGCGCGCAGCGATCACCTCGAAGCGCGAGATCACGACCTCGCGGGCGGCCAGTTCGACGGACTCCCCCGCGCGGGCCAGGTCATAGGCGCGCCGGCCGTTCACCCTGATCGCCGAGACACGGCTGGGCACCTGCGCGATCGGGCCCGTCAGGCGCGCGACGCCCGCGGCGATCGCATCGGGGGCGAGTCCGGATGCGTCGGTGCGGGCGGTGATCTGCCCGTCGGCGTCGTCGGTGTCGGTGCTCTGGCCGAGTCGGATGGTCGCCGTGTAGGTCTTGTCGAGGCCGACGAGGTAGGTCAGCAGCCGGGTCGCCGGCCCGATGCCCAGCACCAGCAGGCCGGTCGCCATCGGGTCCAGCGTGCCGGCGTGGCCGATCTTGCGCGTGCCCCGGGCCTTGCGCGCCCGCGCCACGACATCGTGGCTGGTGACCCCGGCCGGCTTGTCGACGAGCAGGATGCCGGTGCCGGATCCCATCAGCACGAGTCCCGGAACACCTGCACCGGCCGGTCGGGATCGGCGACGTCCACCAGCGCGGCGGCGTGCTGCACCGGCTGCTCGCGCAGATACGCGAACTCGACGTCCGGGTAGGGCGCCTGTGGCGACCGGCCCGCACGCGCCGCATACTGCGCTTGTGGCACCTCGAGCCACACGGCGAAGTGCCACATGCCGCGCAGCGTGGCGGTCTGCAGGAACGGTCCGTCCACCACCAGCACGGCGTCTTCGGGGCCGGTGACCCACCGCGCCTCGGCGGCCTGGTTGCGGCGCTGATCCCAGGCGGCCAGTTGGAAGCCCGTCGTCGAGGAGGTGTGCACGCCGTTGCGGAACGGGTCGACCAGCACGCGCCGGAAGAGCTCTTCATCGAACCACTGCGGTGCGCGGTCGGTGCCCGAGCGGCGCTGGGGCGGCAGCAGGAAGTCGCCGGCGGATGCCCGGAACACGGCAGTGCCGTCCTCGCCGAGGACCGCGGCGAGCTCATCGGCGAACGCGGCGGTGCCGACCAGCGGCAGCGCGTCGACGGCCACCAGGATGCGCCCGGCCGGGTGGTTCTGCCGCAGCTGGGCGCGCAGCTCGCGCAGCAGCGTGTTGGCGGGGGTGATGGGCAGGCGCATGCCTCCAGCTTATTGGGCGACGCAGCCGAGCAGACCGTCCCGCATAGGGTGGATGCCGTGCCCGAACCCGATCTCGCCACGCCGCTGGTGCGGTGGTACCGTGCGCACGCGCGGGATCTGCCCTGGCGCCGCGCCGCCTTCCACTCGCGCTTCGGGGGTTGGGGCGTGCTGGTGAGCGAGTTCATGCTGCAGCAGACGCCGACCGGCCGCGTGATCGGGCCCCTGGATGCCTGGCTCGCCCGATGGCCGACCCCGGCGGCACTGGCCGCCGAGGCGCCGGCCGAAGCCGTGCGGCAGTGGGCGAACCTCGGCTACCCGCGTCGGGCGCTGCGGCTGCACCGTGCGGCCGGGCAGATCCGCGATCGGCACGCCGGCATCGTGCCGCGCCAGGTCGAGGCCCTGATCGCGCTGGACGGCATCGGCGACTACACGGCGCGCGCTGTCGCGGTGTTCGCGTACGGGGACCGGCATCCGGTCGTCGACACGAACACGCGTCGGGTGCTGGTACGGGCGTGCGACGGCCGCGCCCACCCCGGGCCGCCGTCGCGGCGCGACCTGGATCGGATGGCCGCCGTCCTCCCCGCAGACGACGCCGAAGCCGCGGTCATGAACGCCGCCACGATGGAGCTCGGCGCCGTCGTGTGCACGGTCCGCAGCCCGCGCTGCGACATATGCCCCATCGCGCATGCGTGCGCATGGCGGGCGGCCGGGTATCCCGACACCGGAGATGCCCGCCGCAAGCAGGCGCGCTATACGGGCAGTGACCGGCAGGCCCGTGGCGCGGTGCTGAAGCAGCTGCGGGATGCCGCCGCCGGAGCCGTGCGGCAGGACGCTGTGATCGCCGACTGGCCGGACCGGCACCAGCGCGACCGGGCGATCGATTCGCTGATCGCTGATGGGCTGGCCGAGGCATCCGAAGGGATGCTGCACCTGCCCACCGGCGCCGCCAGAGGCGCGCGCGTGCATGTTCCCGGCGTCGGCTGAGGGCACACGCACGGGCGGGCCCGGAGTGCCCTCCGGGCCCGCCCGTGTGCGGAGTCAGCCGCCGATCTTCACGACCTCGGCGCGATGGCCGCTGGCACCGTGCAGGTGCAGCACGAGCGCCTGATCACGCAGGCCCTTCGCGTTGCCCTTGCCGTTGCCGCCCAGCGTGCCGCGGGTGTACGGGATGACCGCGCCGCCCTGGTCGAGGTACAGCGGAGCACCCGTGCCGATCGCCGGCGTGACCACGTCGTATGAGATGGGCCCGACATCGTCGATGTCGCCGGTGCCGCCTACCGCGTACGCGCTGTACGTGCCCACCTGGTAGGTGATCGGGAACGACTTCGCCGTGTCGGTGACGCCGATCATGGCCGGCCACACCGGTATCGCCAGCACGTTCGTGTCGAACACGTTCGTGTTGACGTCGCCGAAGGCGAAGTTGACCGGTTCGGCATCGATCGCCGAACCGGTGCTGAGGTCGATCAGCCAGGCCACCAGCACGTCGGTGCCGGCGACGTTCTGCACGTACACCTCGTAGTCGGGCACGCCGTCGCCGGTCGTGTCGACGTCGACGTACGGAATCGTCGAGTTGCCGACCGTCGCCCAGTCGCCGTAGGTGGCGATCGAGAACCACAGCCACCCGTCGGCGTAGCCCGTCTTGGTCGGCGACGATCCCGCGCCGACGTATTTCAGGTCGCCGGCGGTGGCGGTCTGGTTGAGGGTGCAGTTCCGCGTGACCTTGTCACCGCACACGGGCAGCTGCGGGCTGGTCGCCCCCAGCGTTGCCACCGTCACGAGCGAGTCGTATGCGGTGGCGCCGTCGCCCTGGCTCACGCCGGTGCCGGACAGGCGCAGCGCACGCGTGTCGCCCTTGTGCACGTCGGCCGTGCTCGTCTGCGAGACGGGCTTGGCCGCACCGTACACCGGCAGCCGGAGCGGGTTGGACGACGATCCGTCTGCGACCATCAGCCGGCCCGAGGCGTCCGCCACGAACTGGCGCGGCACACCCGACTGGTCGGTGGCCATGGTGGGATCGATCGTGTTGCGCAGCTTCGCCGTCGTGACTGTCATCGTGACGTGCACCGTTTCGGTCGCCCCCGCCGCCACGGTGACGCTGCTCGGGCTCACCGTGTAGGCGACTCCCGGCTGGGCGTTGCTGGCCGCGTAGGACAGGTTCGCGCTCACCCCGGTCGTACCGGTGTTGTGCAGCTGCACCGCGATCGTCCTGCTGACGGTCGCCTTCGTCGCCGGCGCCTCGACGACGCCGAACGACGCCGAGACGCCGCCGGGAACGTCATCCGAGTAGACCAGCAGCGAGTTCTGCACGGCCGCCAGCGCGTCGATCCGGCCGGCACCGACCCGGGCGGGGCTGTACACGTCGCCGGTTCTGTCGGTTCCGGTGTAGAGGTCGTGGCCGGCCGTGTTCATGATGTCGGCCTTGATCTGCTCGGGCGTCCAGTCCGGATGCGCCTGCTTCACGAGTGCCGCGATGCCTGCCGTGTGCGGTGTCGCCATCGACGTGCCGGACATGTTGACTGCGCCGGTTCCGGTGCCCAGGCCCGCCGACAGGATCGTGTCGCCGGGGGCAGTGACATCGGGCTTGACCACGCCCAGGCTGCCATGCGTGCCGCGTGAGGAGAACGAGCTGAGCAGGTCGTTGATCGCCGGGTCGACAGCATCCACGCTCAGTGCGAGGCTGCCGTCGAAGGTCACCGTCAGGGTGCCGGCCTCCAGGGCCGGCGTGAGGTCCTTGGTCGCCGACTCGGTCAGCTGGAACACCGGGATGTCGGCGTCGCCGGTGATCCCGGCGGCGAACGGTGTGACGTCGCCCGTGAAGATCGCGCCGATGGCACCGGCGGCCTTCACGTTCGCCGCCCGCCCGGCCGAGCCGCAGCGGCGGGTCGCATCCGTCGAGTCCCAGGTCAGCCACGCCACCTTGCCGGCGACGGCCGCCGCATCCGCCGCGCCCAGCGGGTCGCACCCGTCCGCATTGGCAGATGACAGCGGGACGACCGCGCCGGTGACCGAGGCACTCGTCGACCACGGGTAGGCGACGGAGAACTGCCCGGCGACCGTGCCCGCGACGCCGTCCGGAGCGTCGACCTTGAGTCCGTCCAGCTGCTGGAACGCGTCGACCGAGCTGGCCACGGCGAGCGAGCGCACCGCATTGCCGGGAGAACCACCGGTGTCGGTCAGGTCGCCGTTGTTGCCCATCGCGATCACCGGCAGCACGCCGGCGGCGGCCAGGGCGTTGACGACGTCGTTCTCGGGGTCGTCGACGGTGGCGTAGTCCGCGCCCAGCGACAGATTGACGATGTCGGCCTTGTCGGCGAAGTTCCCATCGCCGTTGGGGTCCAGCGCATAGTCCAGAGCCGGGATCACGACATCGGTCGAGCCCTCGCAGCCGAACACCTTCAGCGGATACACCGTCGCTGCCGGCGCGGTGCCGGGCACGACCTTCATCGCCGCGATGTCGTCCGCCGTCAGCGACCCGTAGTCACCGGTGAAGGTCGATCCGTCGGCGTTCTCGCCATAGCCGGCGGCGATGCCGGCGACGTGGGTGCCGTGCGGGCCGCAACCGATCGGATCGGCGTCGGGGTGGGCCACCGGCTGGTAGTCGGAGGCCGTGGGGTCGGCGTTGTAGTCGTCGCCGGCGAAGTCGAATCCGCCGCCGACCTTCGCCTGTGCCAATTCTGTCAGGGTGTCGCGCCAGTGCGGATCGGCATTGTTCTCATGCGCGGCTTGCCAGGCTGCTTCGGTGCCCGGCCCGCCGAAGTCGGCGTGCGTGTAGTCCAGGCCGGTGTCGATGATCGCGATCTTCACGCCCGCGCCGGTGCTGTGCGTCTGCTGCCACGAGTCGACGGCGCGGGTCAGGTCCGACCCTGTCGCGTTGAGCGTGTGCTTGGGCACCAGCGGAGTGATCTTGACGACATCGCTGCGCGCAGCCAGTTCCTTGATCGCCGCGACGTCGGCGGTGATCGCGACCCCGGGCAGAGCATTGCCCACCTGCCACAGCTCGGTCGTCCTGCCGTCCTTCTTGCGCGCCTGCGCGACGACGGCGGCCGACTTCTTGTTCGCGGCGGCCTTGGCCGCCTTCACGCTGGCCTTCTGCTGGCTCGCACTCTTGCCGGAGGCTTTGGCCGCATCGGCGGCCGCGGCGGCGCCCTGGCCGCTCAGCTGCACGAACACCGAGCGTCGCCCGTTCATGCGGTCGAGTCCGCCGGCGAGCTTCAGCGACGAGGCGAGCATGCCGTGCGAGGCGGTGGGAACCGGTGTCGCCGTCGAATCGTCCGGCGAGGTCGCGGCGGTCGCGGTGGCCGGCCACAACAGGGCGCACACCACCGCGGCAGCGGAAAGGGCGGCCAGCGACCGCCCTCTGGATCGGAACAGACTGGTCATGTGTCGACACTCCTTCGTGCCTGGCGCCCGGTCACCCGGCAGTGCTGTTCACCGCCGTCGATACTCTCCCGTGTGGGAAGAGCCCCGGAACATGGACTCGCAACACGCTATCGGACCTGCGCATATGTCCGCCAGTGCATGTTCGGCGCGCCGCGCGCACCCGGGCTGGAGCGGACGCGGCTGCTCGGCCGCATCCGCTCGGGTGCGGTCATTCGGTCTCGGCCTCTTCCGACTCGGCCTCTTCCGACTCGGCCTCTTCCGACTCGACCTCGTCGAACTCGCGGGGCTTGACGTAGGGATCGGGGTCGCCGGCGTACACCGCGCCCGAGGCGAGACCGGCCACGGCCGCATCGCGCTCGCGCGCTTCGCGCAGCAGGTCCTCGATGTGCCCCGCATTCTCGGGGATGCCGTCGGCGATGAACTCCAGCGTCGGGGTCAGCCGCACGCTGAGCTGCCGGCCCACCTCGCTGCGCAGCATGCCGGTGGCCGCCCGCAGCGCCTCGGCCGAGTCGCGGCGCTCTGCTTCGCTGCCCAGCACGGTGTAGAACACCGATGCATGCTGCAGGTCACCGGTCACACGCACGTCGGTGATCGTCACGAAGCCCAGGCGCGGGTCGCGCAGCCCCTTCTCGAGGCGCCGCGCGATCAGCACGCGGATGCGGTCGGCCATGCGGGCCTGGCGCTCTGAAGACATGATTCCTCCTGTGATCCGGTCGTTGAGCGAGCGAAGCGAGTCGAAACGACGCTCATGTCGTTTCGACTCGGCGCTGCGCGCCTCGCTCAACGACCGGGTACCGCGCTAACCGCGGGGCTTCTCGACCATCTCGGTGGTCTCGACCTCGTCGCCCACCTGGATGTCGTTGAACTTGCCCAGGCCGATACCGCATTCGTAGCCCTCGCGGACCTCGGTGACATCGTCCTTGAACCGACGCAGCGACTCGATGGCCAGACCGTCCGCGACGACCACGCCGTCACGGATGACCCGGGCCTTGGCGTTGCGGGTGATGGTGCCGCTGCGCACGATGACGCCGGCGATGTTGCCGAACTTCGACGAGCGGAACACCTCGCGGATCTCGGCGACACCGGACTGGACCTCTTCGAACTCCGGCTTGAGCATGCCCTTCAGCGAGTTCTCGATGTCTTCGAGCGCTGAGTAGATGACCGAGTAGAAGCGGATGTCCACACCCTCGCGCTGGGCGCGCTCGCGCGCCTTCTGGTCGGGGCGGACGTTGAAGCCGACGATGATCGCGTTGTCGATCGTCGCCAGGTCCACGTCGGACTCGGTGACGGCACCCACACCGCGGTGCAGGATGCGCAGCTGGACCGTGTCGTCGACCTCGATCTTCATCAGCGACTCCTCCAGCGCCTCGACGGCACCGGAGACGTCACCCTTGATGATCAGGTTCAGCGACTCTACCTTGCCCTCCTCCAGAGCCCGCGTGAAGTCCTCGAGCGAGATGCGCTTGCGCGCCTTGGCCAGCTGCGCATTGCGCGCGGCCGCCTCACGCTTCTCGGCGATCTGCCGGGCCATCCGATCCTCGTCGGTGACCAGGAAGGTGTCACCGGCGCGGGGCACCGAGTTCAGACCCTGCACCTGCACAGGGCGTGCGGGCGCCGCCTCTTCGACGGCATCTCCGTTCTCGTCCATCATCGCGCGCACCCGGCCGTATGCCGTGCCGGCGACGATCGCATCGCCGACCCGCAGCGTGCCGGACTGGATGAGCACCGTGGCCACCGAGCCGCGGCCCTTGTCGAGCTTGGCCTCGATCGCCACACCGCGGGCGTCCTTGTTGGGGTTCGCGCGCAGATCCAGACCGGCGTCGGCGGTCAGCAGCACCGCATCCAGAAGATCCTGGATGCCGATGTTCTCGCGCGCCGAGACGTCGACGAACATGACGTCCCCGCCGTACTCCTCGGCGACCAGTCCGTACTCGGTCAGCTGCTGGCGCACCCGGGCCGGGTTGGCGTCGGGCTTGTCGATCTTGTTGACTGCGACCACGATCGGCACGCCGGCGGCCTGGGCGTGGTTGAGCGCCTCGACCGTCTGCGGCATGATGCCGTCGTCGGCGGCGACCACCAGGATCGCGATGTCGGTGACCTGGGCACCGCGGGCGCGCATGGCGGTGAACGCCTCGTGGCCCGGCGTGTCGATGAACGTGATGGCCCGCTCGTGGCCGTCGTGCTCGGTCCAGATCTGGTAGGCGCCGATGTGCTGGGTGATGCCGCCGGCCTCGCCCGCCGTGACGTTGGTCTGCCGGATGGCGTCCAGCAGCCGCGTCTTGCCGTGGTCGACGTGACCCATGACGGTGACCACCGGGGGCCGGATCTCCAGGTCCCCGTCGTCCTCGTCGGCCAGCTCCTGCTCGAGGTCCAGACCGAAGCCCTCCAGGAGCTCCTTGTCCTCGTCCTCGGGTGAGACCATCTGCACCTTGTAGCCCAGCTCGACGCCGAGCACCTCGAAGGTGGCCTCGTCCAGCGACTCGGTCGCGGTGGCCATCTCTCCGAGGTTGAACAGGATCGTCACGAGGATCGACGGCTGCACCGTGTATCCGGTCAGGGCCTCGATCTTGTCGGCGAAGTCCGAGATCGATGCGCCGCGGCGCATCCGGATGATCTGGCCGTTGCCCTTCTGGACGTTGACGCCGCCGACGACCGGCGCCGACCGCATCTCGAACTCCTGCCGCTTCGCCCGACGCGACTTGCGCTGCTTCGACTTGCCGCCGCCCTTGCCGAACGCGCCGGCCGTGCCGCCGCCGGGGCCACGACCCCGACCGCCGCCACCGGGACGACCCGCGAAACCGCCGGCCGGACGAGCGGGGAAACCGCCCGCGCCGCCGCCGGTGCCGGGACGACCCGAGCGCTGCTGGAACGGAGCGCCCCCGGGACGACCCCCGGGACGGCCCGGTCCGCCGGTGCGCGCGCCACCCGGACGCGGAGCGCCGGGACGGGGCGAACCCGGACGCGGCGGCTGCGGCCGCGGCGCCTGCGGGCGCGGGATGTTGCCGGGGTTCGGGCGCTGGCCCATGCCCTGTGCAGGGGCGAACGGGTTGTTGCCCGGGCGCGGGCCGGCGGGGCGCTGACCCATGCCCTGGGTCGAGGCGAACGGGTTGTTGCCCGGGCGGGCGCCGCCCGGCTTGGGGGCAGCGGGCGCGGCACCGTCGGTGTGGCCGGCGGTCGTGCCCGCGGCCGGGGCCGCCGGCGCGGACGCAGCGGGTGCCGGCGCGGCGGGTGCCGCGGGCGCGGCGGCCTGCGGCGTGGCGGCGGCAGCCGGCTGTGCGGCGGGGGCCTTTTTGGCCGGCACCTTGGGGGCCGGCGCGGCGGGGCGCACCGGGCCGGGGCGGCCGGTGGGGTGCGAGGCCGGCTTGGCCGGTGCCGCGGCGGGCGCCGCGCCGTCTCCGGCCAGGGCGGCGCGGAGCTTCCGTGCCACCGGAGGCTCGATGGTCGACGACGGGCTCTTGACGAATTCGCCGAGCTCCTTCAACTTCGCCAGAGCGACCTTGCTATCGACGCCGAGTTCGGCGGCGATCTCGTGTACGCGTGGTTTAGCCACAATTCTCCTGTCTGGGGTCTCCCCAAGGCAGGGCAGACCGTTAGTCGCGGACGGGACTCATTTCGAGCCGTTCACTTTGATTCCATAGCCGTTCAGCCTTTTCGCTGCAGGTGCTGTTCGATGGTCTGCGTGTCAAGCGGACCTGACACACGCAATGCTCGCACGAAGGCACGGCGCCGCAGGGCGGCATCCATGCACGCGCGCGTGTCGTGCACCCAGGCGCCCCGCCCGGGCATCGTCGCACGCTCATCAGGAACAAGGTGGGAGTCGATGGCCACGACTCTCAAGAGTGTGGACCGGAGGGAACGCTGACGGCATCCGACGCACGTTCGTACAGGATCCATGTTACACCTCGCCGCTGAGCGCGCCGTGCGCCCGCGTTCAGTTCTCGTCGAGGATCGAATCGGGCTGGATGTCGATCTTCGCCCCGGTCAGCTTGGCGGCCAGGCGCGCGTTCTGGCCCTCCTTGCCGATGGCCAGCGACAGCTGGTAGTCGGGCACCAGTGCGCGCACGGCCTTGGTGTTCGCGTCGAGGATGAAGCTGGAGGTCACCTTCGCGGGCGAGAGCGCGTTGGCCACGAACGTCGCGAGCTCGGGATCGTAGTCGACGATGTCGATCTTCTCGCCGGAGAGCTCTTCGGTCACGGCACGCACTCGACGGCCCAGCTCGCCGATGCAGGCGCCCTTGGCATTGATGGTCGGGTCGTTGCCGCGCACGGCGAGCTTGGTGCGGTGGCCGGCCTCGCGGGCCAGCGACACGATCTCGACCAGACCCGAGGCGATCTCGGGCACCTCGAGGGCGAACAGCTTGCGCACCAGGCCCGGGTGCGTGCGCGAGACCGTGATCGCCGGGCCCTTCGTGCCCTTGGCGACGCTGGTGACGTACACGCGCATCCGGGTGCCGTGCGCGTAGTCCTCGCCGGGCACCTGCTCCTCGGGCGGCAGGATCGCCTCGACGCTGCCCAGGTCGATGTGCACCATGCGCGGGTTCGGCCCCTGCTGCACGACGCCGGCGACGATGTCACCCTCCTTGCCGCGGAACTCGCCGAGCACGGCGTCGTCGGCGATGTCGCGCAGCCGCTGGCTGATGACCTGCTTGGCGGCGAAGGCTGCGATGCGGCCGAAGTCCTCAGGAGTGCTCTCCTCCTCGCCGATGACCGCGCCCTCCTCGTCCAGCAGCGGCACGAACACGGCGACGTGGCCGCTCTTGCGGTCGAGCACGGCGCGGGCGCCGTCAGGAAGGATGCCGGTGGTCGTGGTGTGCTTCGCGTAGGCGGTCAGAATCGCCTGCTCGATGATCCGCACCAACTCGTCGAAGGGGATCTCTTTCTCGCGCTCGACCGTACGCAGCAGTCCCAGATCGATTTCCATCGTGACCTTCCCTATTCAGCTCTCGCCGGCGCACGCACCGGCATCCCTACAACGTTACCCGATGGGACGCGCGGCGACCGCGCCCCAGCGTCAGGTGCACTCGTTGGCCGGAGCGGCCCGATGCGCGAACAGGCCGCCGGTCCAGTCGATGAGTTTGGGCAGCAGCGGCGAGCCCGGCAGCATCACCGCCTGGTGGCCGGTCGCGGGGTATTCGATCCACTGCACGCTGTTGCCGGCGGCGCACAGGCGCTTGACGAAAGCGACCTGCTCGCTGCGCGGGATCACCTCGTCGCGCTGCCCCCAGGCGATCAGCAGCGGGGTCTGCCACTTGCCGGTGGCGGCGTTCTCGCCGAGCCGGCGGCCCATCGCCCCGGCGGTCAGGTCGCCGATGTAGAGCGGATGGTCTTCGGAGACGCCGAGCGCCGTCAGCACCGAGACGATCACCCCCGGCTCGGTGGGGCAGCGCTGCGCCATCTCGCGGACGATGGCGCGGGCACCGGGCGAGACGTAGTCGTTGATCCTGATGTCCGGGTAGGTCTCGGAGTACGGCACGAGCACCCAGGCCGTCAGCACGGTCAGCTCCACGCTGGCGTAGCCGGCGGTGAGGTCGCGCGCCAGCGACAGCGGATCGGCGGCGGGCGACAGCGCCGCGGCGCCGAGCACGGTCAGCCCCGGTGAGTACTTCGCGGCGATCTGGCTGGCCCACAGCGCGGCGTGTCCGCCCTGGGAGTGCCCCCAGATGACCACGTCGTCCGATGCCCACACGTGCGGCAGCCGCTGCGCGGCGCGGACGGCGTCCAGCGCGGAGCGCGCTTCGCCCTGCCCGATCAGGTAGGGGAACACCCCGGGCGCGCCCTGTCCGGCGTAGTCGGGCGCGACCACCATCCAGCCGTGCGCGAGCGCGACGTTCAGGTCGGGGATCGCCCACCTCGTCGCGGAGCTGTCGCTCAGGCTCGGCGCGCAGCCGCGGGCGACGCCGGTGGTGCCGTGATTCCACAGCACGATCGGCATCGGCGCCTGCAGCGTCACGTCCGGGATGATCACCAGGCCGCTGGCCGACACCGGCCGGCCGTAGGTGTCGGTGGTCGTGTAGAGAATGCGCTTGACGGTCGCGCCGGCGGGAATCCTGCCGGCGTAGTCGTCGGCGCGGATCAGCTCACCGTGCCCGCCGGTCGGCAGCACGGCCGGTGGATCGTAGAACGCGTCGATGACCGGCGCGCCATTCTGCAGATACCCGTTCAGCGACCACCCGGTCGCGGTGACCACGACCAGCACCAGCACGATCGCGTAGCGCCCGGCATCCCCCCATCCCGGGTGCGGCGCGTGCCGGCGCTCGGGCCGGCCGCCACGGTCGGGGCGGCGATCGAGAGCGAGGATGCCGCGCACCAGCAGCATCCCGCCGAAGACGAGGGTGCGCACGCCGAAGACGACCGCGACCACGAGAACCGTCACGTCGGGCCAGGTCAGCGACAGCAGGCCGAAGGCGACCTGCGCCGCCCCCCAGGTGGCCGACAGCACCCGCGCGCTGACCCGCACTCGCGCGCCGGCGCGGCGACGAAGCGTCGCCTCGGCGATCGCGGCGACGCCGCCCAGCAGCAGCAGCACCGCCAGCGCGGCGGGCAGCAGGTCGAGGCTGCGGCCGATCCACACCAGCACCAGCACGCCGATCGCGATCCAGCCCAGATCGATCAGCTGCGTCCAGCTGCGCCCTCCGCGCTGCGCCGAGATCAGGTCGATGACGCCGGAGATCACGGCGCTCGCGCCCACGTACAGACCCAACAGCAGCAGCGACGTCAGGGGGCGCGACACGATCAGCACGCCCAGGATGGCCACGAGTGCGCCGACGACCACGAGCACCCGAGGTGGGGCCTGCGCGACCAGGCGTGGCAGGACGCTCCAGCGCTTTCCCTCCCGCTCGCCCATCACCGAGCCATGATAGGTCGCGGCGGCTGGATGGCGGCCGATATGCCGGGCCGTGGCCCGGTCAGGCCGCCGGGTCGGCGGGCGGGTCGGCGAGCGCGTTGATCGCGGCGACGAGATGGAACAGGCCGCCCACCCGGTACGGACTCAGCTGCATCACCAGTCGTGGCAGGTCGAGTCGGTCATGGTCCTGGCGCTCGTCGCGCAACGGCTCGGTCCGCTCGATGCGCCCTGCCGTCAGCAGATGCGCGAACCGGTCGTTCAGGTCGTCGAGCTGCGCGTCGGTGGGGGGTGTGCGGATGCGCAGCACGAGATGATCGCGCACCCAGCGCAGCGAGTCGTAGTTGCGCCAGAAGCCGGTGATCTCATCGATCGCCGCCGACACCGAATCGGTGATCAGGACGCGATCGAAGTCGTCGGGGTTGATCACCCCGGCGGGTACCAGGTGTCGGTCGACGAAGCTGCGCAGGCCCTGCCAGAACGTGCCGCCGGTCTCGTCCAGCAGCACGATCGGCATCGGCTCCGCCTTGCCGGTCTGCTGCAGGGTCAGCAGTTCGAACATCTCGTCCAGGGTGCCGAACCCGCCGGGCACGCAGATGAACCCGTGCGACTCCTTCATCAGCATCAGCTTGCGGGTGAAGAAGTACTTCATCGACACGAGGTTCTGCCCGTCGGCGATCGCCGCGTTCGGCTTCTCTTCGAACGGCAGCCGGATCGAGACGCCGATGGACCGATGCAGGCCGGCGCCTTCGGCGGCGGCCTGCATTATTCCGGGGCCGGCGCCGGTGACGACCATCCAGCCGCGCCCGGCCAGCGCGCGTGCCGCATCGCGGGCCTGCCGGTACAGCGGATCGTCGGGCTTGGTGCGCGCCGAGCCGAAGATCGTCACCTTCAGCACATCGCGGTAGGGCGCGAACAGGTCGAACGCGGCACGCATCTCGGTCAGCGCGGCCGAACTGATCTTCAGGTCGAGCCGGTCGGTGTCGTCCATGCCCAGACCGACGCCCGTCACCAGGATGCGCGCGACCAGATCCTCGTTCTCGGTGATGCCGACGGCGCTCATCGCCGCCCGCAGCGCTTCGGTGACCTCTGCCGGAATCGTGTTCTCAGCCATGGCCCCACTCTGCCACGGCATCGACCCACGGCCGCCATGACGGCGCGGCTGCTCCCCCGCCGGGCCGCCCGTTCAGCCGCGCAGCCGCGCCACCGCCTCGGCGACCGGAACGCTCGAACGCTCCCCGCTGCGGCGGTCCCACAGCTCGACGATGCCCTCGGGCGCACCGCGGCCGACGATCACGATGCGGGGCACGCCGATCAGCTCGGCGTCGCCGAACTTCACACCCGGTGAGACCTTCGGCCGGTCGTCGTAGAGCACGTCCAGGCCGGCATCCTGCAGCAGCGCGGACAGCTGCTCGGCCAGCTCGAAGGCGACCGCATCCTTGCCGGTGGCCACCACGTGCACGTCGAACGGCGCGACCGACTCGGGCCAGATCAGGCCCTTGTCGTCGTTGTTCAGCTCGGCGATGATCGCGAGGATGCGGGTCACGCCGATGCCGTACGATCCCATCGTGACGGTGACCAGCTTGCCGTTCTCATCGAGCACCTTCAGTCCGAGGGCCTCGGCGTACTTGCGGCC
The DNA here is from genome assembly GCF_039537285.1 of Microbacterium kribbense. Classification (NCBI taxonomy): domain Bacteria; kingdom Bacillati; phylum Actinomycetota; class Actinomycetes; order Micrococcales; family Microbacteriaceae; genus Microbacterium; species Microbacterium kribbense. Next base: position 104,382 of record NZ_BAABAF010000003.1, read on the forward strand.
GAGCTGGAAGACGTGCCCGATCTCCATGCCGCGCGCCAGGCTCACCGGGCCCGAGCCGTCCGGCGCCGGGTCGCCGTCGCGCACGGTGGCGACTTCGACCACGCCGTCGGCGACGAAGTCGCGCCCGGCGGTGACCGAGTGCGCGTGCTTCTGGTCGACGTTCGCACCGGTGATCCACTGCGTGCCGTCGGCCACGCGCGGGTCGACGAGATAGCGGATGCCGGTGGCCGAGCCCGATCCGAGCACCTGTCCGTCCGCCGTCCACGGGCCGATGTAGCCCTTGGTCAGCAGCGGATGGCGGGCGAAGTCCTCGTCGGTGGCCGGCTCGACCGCAGCCGGCGCGAACGCCACCTCGGCGCGCTTCTCGTCCACGTCGCGGTCGCCGGGGATGCCGACCACGACCAGCTCGCGTGCGCCGCCCTGGTGCGTCAGCGCCAGCACGACGTTCTTCAACGTGTCGGCGGCGGTGTACTCGCCGTCGAGCACCGTGCCCGCCAGCGTGACGAGCGTGTCGATCGTGGGCGTGTGCGGCGAATCGAACACGACCGCCTCGGGCAGCCCCTCCAGCGGCACCGGGTCGGCGGCGAGGGTCGTGAACGCCTCGACGTTGGCGGCGTAGCCTCCGGCCGAGCGCACGAAGGTGTCCTCTCCCACCGGCGTCGGGTGCAGGAACTCCTCGCTGCGCGAGCCGCCCATGGCCCCGGCATCCGCCTTGACGATGACGTACTCCAGGCCCAGGCGCTGGAAGATCCGCTCGTACGCGTCACGCTGCGCCTCGTACGAGGCATCCAGCCCCGCGTCGGTGTAGTCGAACGAATAGGCGTCCTTCATCGTGAACTCGCGACCGCGCAGCAGACCGGCGCGCGGGCGCGCCTCATCGCGGTACTTGTCCTGGATCTGGTAGATCGCCAGCGGCAGGTCCTTGTACGACGAGTACAGGTCCTTCACCAGCAGCGTGAACGCCTCTTCGTGCGTGGGCGCGAGCAGATAGTCGCCGCCCTTGCGGTCTTGCAGCCGGAACAGCAGCTCGCCGTACTCGTCCCACCGACCGGTGGCCTGGTAGGGCTCGCGCGGCATCAGCGCCGGGAAGTGCACCTCCTGGGCGCCGGCGGCATCCATCTCCTCGCGGATGACCCGCTCGATCTTCGCCTTCACGCGCAGGCCCAGCGGCAGCCAGGCGAACACCCCGGCGGCCTGGCGCCGGATGTAGCCCGCGCGCACCAGCAGCTTATGGCTGGCGACCTCCGCATCGGCGGGGTCTTCACGGAGCGTGCGAACGAAGAATTTCGACAGTCGAGTCACCACGATCCCCCAGTCTAGAGGCGGGCCGTGCCGGTCCCCCTCCGAGCGGCGACGCCGGGGCACCCCTTCCCGCACAGGCGCTTCGACGCCACGATGGCGACATGCTCTCCGCAGCCGCCGCCCGCATGGTCGGGCGCGAGAACGAGCTCGCCCTGCTGCGCGACGCGTTTGCCCGGGGGCGGACCGGCAGACCCACGGTCGTCGTGCTGCGGCGAGGCCGGCATCGGCAAGACGCGCCTGCTGCAGGAGTTCCTGGTCGACGCGGCCGCCGTCGCCGCACGTGCCGACGGCGTGCCGTTCTTCATCGAGGAGCTGGCCGGGGACGGCCCAGACCCCTGGCCGCCGCCGTCGAGATCCTCTCGGACGGGTTCATCCCGGTGCGCCACCTGCACTATGCGCGCCGCGGCGCGGCAGGTACCGGACGCGGAGACGACAGCCCCCGTACACTGACTCACGTGACCGGTCGCCGCCCTCGTCTTGTTTCAGCGGCCGCGGGGGACGCCCTCGCCGCCGCGCTGTCCGCCCTGCGCCAAGAACTCGATCTGCCCGATGGGTTCGACCCGGCGGTCATGGCCGAGGCCGAGGCCGCGGGGCGCGACGTGTCGATCACGCCGGCCGAAGACCTGGCCGACCTGCGCGACATCGAGTTCCTGACCATCGACCCCGACGGCTCGCGCGACCTCGACCAGGCGCTGCACCTGCAGCGCACGCCGACCGGCGGCATCCTGCACTACGCGATCGCGGACGTGCCGGCCTTCGTCGCACCGGAAGGGCAGGTGGATGCCGCAGCCCGGGCACGGGGCGAGACCCTGTACGCCGTCGACGGGACGATCCCCCTGCACCCGCGGGTGCTCAGCGAGGGCGCCGCGTCCTTGTTCCCCGGCCAGGACCGGCGCGCATTCGTCTGGCGCTTCGAGCTCGACGAGCGGGCCGAACCGGTGCGCGTGACGCTGACCCGCGCGCTCATGCGTTCGCGGCGGCAGTGGACCTACGCCGAGGCTCAGAAGGCGGTCGATGAGAAGTCCGGTCCCGAGTCGCTGACGGCGCTGCCCTGGTTCGGAGCCGAGCGCGCGAAGCGCGAGCAGGAGCGCGGCGGGGCGAGCTTGAACTCCCCCGAGATCGAGGTCGAGGTCACCGGCGGCCGTTACGAATTGACGCGGCGCGCGACGCTGCCGATCGAGGACTGGAACGCGCAGGTGTCGCTGCTGACCGGCATGGCGGCCGCCAAGATCATGCTCGATGCCGGCGTCGGCATCCTGCGCACGATGCCCGCGGCCGACGCCGACGACATCGCGACGTTCCGCGCGCAGACCATGGCGCTGGGAGATCCCTGGCCCGAGGGCGTCGGATACGGCGAGTACCTGCGCGGACTGCGCGGCGACGATCCGAAGACGCTGGCGATCCGCGCCGCCGCGACCCGGCTGTTCCGGGGCGCCGGATACACGGCATTCGACGGCGCCCCGCCCGCCGACACGCTGCAGTCGGCCATCGCGGCGCCCTATGCGCACACGACCGCACCGCTGCGCCGGCTCGTGGACCGGTGGTCGCTCGTCGTGTGCGAGGCCGCGGCCAACGGACGCGAGGTCCCGCAGTGGGCGCGCGAGAGCCTGCCGGAGCTGCCGAAGATCATGGGCCGCAGCAACGGGCTTGCCGGACGTTTGGATTCCGCGTCGATCGACCGCGTCGAAGCCGCTGTGCTGCACGGGCACGAGGGGCGACGCTTCGCGGGCGTGGTGCTGGGGCGGCGAAACGGCGGAATGCGCGTGCAGCTGTCCGGGCCGCTGGTGACGGTCGTCGTGGCGGGGCTGCAGGCCGAATCCGGGTCGACGGTCGAGCTGCAGCTGCAGCGCGCCGACATCGCGACCGGTGAGATCGTGGTGGTACCCGCCGGAGGCCAGGCCTGATGCCCGGAGTGCTGCTGACCGGGTTCGAGCCCTTCGCCGCGAGCCCGAGCTGCCGATCGTCGAGATCGCCCGGGCACTGGTGATCGCGGCCGCGTCGGCGCTGGACGTGCGGGTGGATGCCGTCACCCCCGGCGGCACGCTGCACTGACGCGCGGGCACGACCGCGGGCCGTTCACAACTCCGCCATTCTGAACGCGCCGAGACGGTTTCGGGCCAGAACCGGGCTGATCCGGCGCAGATCGACTGAGTTGCGCACACGCCGCGCCGTGCCCCCGGTGCAGGTCAGACCGGCACCGCCGTCGTCGTCATCACCAGCAGCTGCGGGTCGGACAGATCCAGCGCGACCGTGATGGCCGAGAACGCCGACAGCGAGCCGACATGCGTGCCGCCGCAGGCGAAGCCGACCTCGCCTTCGGGCAGCGTGCACTCCCAGGTGCGCCGATCGGTGATCGTGGGTCCTTCGACCGCGATGCGGCTGGTGCCGCCGACGGCCACCCATGCCGCCAGCTGCGCATTGATGCGCTCCGCGCGCTCGGGCAGCGACGCGGCGAACCCCGCCGAATCGAACCCGGCCTTGCGCAGGCTCTTGCCCAACCGGTACCCATCCACGCTGCCGTCGGCATGGATGCTGCTGGACTGATTCGCCCGCGACTCGAAGTCGGGGCTGCCCAGCGGGTCGGTGCCCGGGTCCTTGCGCCACAGGTCGGCGAGCGCGAGGTCCAACGCCAGCGACGAGAGATGGCATGCTGAGTGGCCGCGGCTCAGCGCCGCCCGACGCACGGCGTCCACTTCGGCGGTGACCGTCGCTCCCGGCACCAGCCAGGCCGGCGCGTCGGTCTCGAGTCGGTGCCCGACCAGCCAGGTCCAGCCCTCCGCTCCACGCTTGACGGGGATGTCGGTGCCCACGAACAGGGTCCCCTCGGCATCGGTGGCCGCCATCACGGCCTCGACGACGCGCACCCGGTCGTCACCGGATCGCAGCACGCCGCAGTCGCCGGGCTGATCCGGCCAGGTGTGGTCGACCGGGTGGAACGGCGTGACGTCCAGGACCACGACGCCGCCTGCCGTGCGCACCACGGCGGCCTGCCCGGTCACCGCTCCCGCGGGAAACGTCACTCTCGTCGCCGACATGGGCCTCCTCCGTTCCGGGTCCACGCCCCATGGCCCTGCTCGCCACGATCCCCGGGTGCATGTGCAGTCGAAGCCTAACGCCGTCGCCGATGACGCCGGACCGGGCTCGCGACGAACCTGGCCGTCGTCGTCGGCACGAGCGTCGCGGCGGAGAGCGTCCAGGGCGTGGCCGGACTCGGGTCCTCGGACACCGCATCAGGATGTCGGCACCCGGCGCTAGCGTTGCCGAAACCCGAAATCCCCGAAGGAGGAATCATGGCGGCATTGGGCAACATCACCTACTACGCGGACGATCCGAGCGCGCTCTCGCACTTCTGGGCGGACGTGTTCGGCTACCCGCACACGGACTGGGAGGAGCCGTTGCGCTCGCAGTTGCTCGGCGCCGGACTGACCGAAGCCGATCTGGCCACACGGGCAGTTGCGGAGGACCCCACGGGCAAGGGCCCGCGTCTGTTCTTCCACCACGCCGACCGCGCCAAGTCCGGACGCAGCCGCATCCACCTCGATGTCAGCGTCGCCCATGACGGCGAAGGCTCGCACCGCGAGCGACTGGAGGCCGAGAAGGTCCGGCTCGTCGCCCTCGGCGCGACGATGGTGCGGCTGATCGACCAGCAGTGGGGCCCGTGGCCCGACGTGTACTACCAGATGCGCGATCCCGAAGGCAATGAGTTCTGCCTGCAGTGACGGGGCGCGGCCGGTTCAGGCGGTGACCACCTGTGCCGTGCCCAGCGCGGCATCCGGCCCCATCTCGGCGGCGATCCGGTTCGCCTCGGCGATCAGCGTCGGCACGATCTCGGACTCGGGCACCGTCTTGATGACCTGACCCTTGACGAAGATCTGCCCTTTGCCGTTGCCGCTGGCAACGCCCAGGTCCGCCTCGCGCGCCTCACCGGGCCCGTTCACGACGCAGCCCATCACCGCGACCCGCAGCGGCACGGTCAGGTCCTTCAGCCCCTCGGTGACCGAATCGGCGAGCGAATAGACGTCGACCTGCGCGCGCCCGCACGACGGGCACGACACGATCTCGAGGGTGCGCTGGCGCAGCCCGAGCGACTGCAGGATCTCCAGGCCCACCTTGACCTCTTCGACCGGCGGCGCCGACAGTGAGACGCGGATCGTGTCGCCGATGCCCTCCCCCAGCAGAATGCCGAACGCGGTCGCCGACTTCACGGTGCCCTGCAGCGCCGGGCCCGCCTCGGTGACGCCCAAATGCAGCGGCCAGTCGCCGCGCTCGGCCAGCAGCCGGTAGGCCTTGACCATCGTCACCGGGTCGTGATGCTTGACCGAGATCTTGAAGTCGTGGAAGTCGTGCTCCTCGAACAGGGATGCCTCCCACACCGCGCTCTCGACCAGTGCCTCCGGCGTCGCGGTGCCGTGCTTGCGCAGCAGTCGCTTGTCCAGTGACCCGGCGTTCACGCCGATCCGCAGCGACACGCCGGCATCGTGCGCGGCCTTCGCGATCTCGCCGACCTTGTCGTCGAACTGGCGGATGTTGCCGGGGTTGACCCGCACGCCGCCGCACCCGGCGTCGATCGCGGCGAACACGTACCGGGGCTGGAAGTGGATGTCGGCGATCACCGGGATCTGACTCTTGCGCGCGATGATCGGCAGCGCATCGGCGTCGTCCTGGCTGGGCACCGCGACACGCACGATGTCGCAGCCGGCGGCGGTCAGCTCGGCGATCTGCTGCAGCGTCGCGTTGATATCGGTGGTCGGCGTCGTGGTCATCGACTGCACGCTGACCGGGGCGTCGCCGCCGACCAGGACCTTGCCGACCCGGATCTGCCGGCTGCGCCGCCGCGGCGCGAGGGTGGCCGGCGCCGGCGGCATCCCGAGATTGACTGCTGGCATCCGCCCAGCCTACGCCGCGATGCCCGCACCGACGCCGAACGGCCGGCGCGGGCACCCGGTGCGGATGTGGTAGCTTCAGGCCATGTCCGCGACCCGCTCCTGGTGGCCCACCCGCTGAGGTGGTGTGTTCGCGTTCCCGACGACAGACCACCCTCGTGGTGGTCTTCGTGTTGAGGCCACCCAACACGAAAGGCCGGCGATGACCCCGCCTCCCGACACCGCACCCGCCGCCCAGGTGCTGGCATCTCTGCGCACCGCCGACCGCCCGTTCGCGCTGCTGGCCCGCGAGTCCGGCACCGTGGAGGTGCTCACCGGCGACGTCGTCGACGTCGAGCTGCTGGCCGACATCCCGCTGCACGATGCCGCCGGCACTCCGCGCGAGGTGCTCGCACTCGTGCCGTTCCGACAGGTGCGCGAACGCGGCTTCGCCTGCCACGACGACGGCACGCCGCTGCGGTGTCTGCTCGTCGACACGCACTTCGCGCTGCCGCGCGCCGAGCTGATCGCGGCCCTGCCGGATCCGGCACTGCCGCAGAACGCGGTACCGCTGCAGGACGCCGGCTTCGACATCCCGGACGACGAGTACGCGCAGATCGTGCGCACCGTGATCGCCGACGAGATCGGCCGCGGCGAGGGCGCGAACTTCGTGATCCGGCGGGACTTCACCGCCGGCGTCGGCGGTGACGAGGCCCCCGCAGCCCTGACCTGGTTCCGCGCCCTGCTGGAGCACGAGCGCGGCGCGTACTGGACGTTCCTGATCAGCACCCCCGGCCGTCTCGCGATCGGCGCCAGCCCCGAGGCGCACGTCAGCGCCACCGGCGGCGTCGTGACGATGAACCCGATCTCGGGCACGTTCCGCCACCCCACCGGCGGAGCGACGGTCGCCGCGCTCGGCGAGTTCCTGTCGTCGACGAAAGAGACCGAAGAGCTGTTCATGGTCGTCGACGAAGAGCTCAAGATGATGAGCGCCGTCTGCACCGACGGCGGGCGCATCACCGGCCCGCGACTGAAGGAGATGTCACGGCTCACGCACACCGAGTACGTGCTGCGCGGGCGCAGCCGGCTCGACCCGCGCGACATCCTGCGCGAGACGATGTTCGCCCCGACCGTGACCGGGTCGCCGATGCAGAACGCATGCACCGTGATCACCCGGCATGAGCGCACGCCGCGCGGATACTACTCGGGCGTGGCGGCGCTGTTCACGCCGTGCGAGGTGCTCACCGCCGGCGACCCGACGCACGATCTGGATGCCCCGATCCTGATCCGCACCGCCTACCTGGAAGACCACACGCTGCGGGTGCCGGTGGGCGCGACCCTGGTGCGGCACTCCGACCCGTACGGCGAGGTGAGCGAGACGCACGGCAAGGCCGCCGGCGTGCTCGGCGCGATCGGCGCCGTGCCGCGCGATGTGCAGGCCGAGGCCGCCGATGACGACGAGCCGACGATCGGTCACCGGCTGCTGGCCGACGACCCCGAGATCGCGCAGCGGTTGGCCTCGCGCAATGCGCGTCTGGCCGCGTTCTGGCTGAACCCGCAGGACACGTCGACGCCGGGCCCGTTCGCCGGCCGCGGCGCGCTGGTCGTCGACGCCGAGGACCGGTTCACGACGATGCTCGCCCACCAGCTGCGCCACCTGGGTCTGGACACCGTGATCGTGCCGTGGGACGGGGTCACCGACGAGCAGCTGGATGCCGCGGACCTGCTCGTGGCCGGCCCCGGCCCCGGCGATCCGCGCGACGCGGGCAGCGCCCGCATCCGGCGCATGCAGCAGGTCGTGGCACACCGCCGCGCCAGCATGCGACCGCTTTTGGCGGTGTGCTTGAGCCACCAGATCCTCGCCGACGCGCTGGGCATCGAGCTGGTGCCGCTGGATCAGCCGCACCAGGGCCTGCAGCGCACCGTCGACGTGTTCGGGCGCCCCGCGTCGATCGGCTTCTACAACACGTTCACGGCCCGCGTCGCGCCCGGCACGACTCAGATCGGCGTGGCCGAGGTGGCCGCGGATGCCGCCGGTGACGTGTATGCGATGCGCGGGGCGGGATTCGCCTCGGTGCAGGGCCACCTCGAGTCGATCCTGTCGCGCGACGGCATGGTGACGCTGCAGCGGCTGATCGCGCACGCGCTCTCGGACTGAGCTGTCAGTCGGCGGGCTGAACCACGCGGCTCAGCCCGCCGCGACCGGGGTCACGTCAGATCAGCGCCTTGGTGTGCCAGACGGTCTTCGTCTCGGTGAAGAACGTCACCCGCTCCACAGTGGGGGCGGCCACGCCGGTCTCGGGCGGCAGCACCCGCTTGAGGCTGTCGGCCGCCGCGATCTGCAGGTCGATCCATTCCAGCGCGCCCGCACCGGCCAAGTCGAGCGCGTTGACGTCGGCATGGGAGGCCAGCCAGGGCGTGATCTCGGCGGTCGATCCGGTCAGCACGTTGACGACCCCGCCGGGCACGTCGCTGGTGGCGAGCACCTCGCTGAGGCTGATCGCGCTCAGCGGCAGCCGCTCGCTGGCCAGCACCACGACGGTGTTGCCGGCCACCAGGGCCGGGGCGAGCACGCTGACCAGGCCCAGCAGCGCAGAGTCCTGCGGCGCGACGATCGCGACGACCCCGGTCGGCTCGGGCGTGGAGATGTTGAAGTAGGGTCCGCTGACCGGGTTGCCGTTGCCGGCGACCTGCACGTACTTGTCGGCCCAGCCGGCATACCAGATCCACAGATCGATCGCGTCGTCCACCTGGCGCCCGGCCGCCGCGGCCGACACGCCCTCGGTGGCGCCGATCTCGTCGACGAACTGGGCGCGACGGCCCTCGAGCAGTTCGGCGATGCGATACAGCACCTGGCCGCGGTTGTACCCGGTGGCGCCCGACCAGCCGGGCACCGCGGCGCGGGCGGCCACGACGGCGTCGCGGGCGTCCTTGCGGCTCGCCTTGGCGGCGTTGGCCAGGAACGCGCCCCTCGCCGAGAGCACCCCATAGGTGCGACCCGACTCGCTGCGCGGGAACTTGCCGCCGATGTAGAGCTTGTAGGTCTTCGGGATCGCGAGGTGCGTCATTTGCCTGCTCCCTTCCGGAGGGTCTGCTTCTTGGCCGCGGCCCTGACCGGCTCGGGCTGCGGGGACCAGCCGGCGGACTGCAGGTACGCCATCAGACCGTGCCGGCCGCCCTCCCGTCCGTAGCCGGACTCCTTGTAGCCGCCGAACGGACTGGCCGGATCGAACTTGTTGAACGTGTTGGCCCAGACCACGCCCGCGCGCAGCTTGTCGGCCACCGCGAGGATCTTCGATCCCTTGTCGCTCCAGATGCCGGCCGACAGCCCGTACGGCGTGTTGTTGGCCTTGGCGATCGCCTCGGCGGGAGTGCGGAAGCTCAGCACCGACAGCACCGGGCCGAAGATCTCGTCGCGCGCGATGCGGTGACTGGTCGACACGTTCGTGAAGATCGTGGGGGCGAACCAGAATCCCTTTTCGGGGATCGCGCAGTCGCTGGTCCAGCGCTCGGCGCCTTCCTCCTGGCCGATGTCGCTGAGCCGCCGGATGCGCTCGAGCTGCTCGCGCGAGTTGATCGCGCCGATGTCGGTGTTCTTGTCGAGCGGGTCGCCCAGCCGCAGCGTGGACAGCCGCTCCTTGAGCCGGTCCACGACGTCGTCGTGGATGTTCTCCTGCACGAGCAGGCGCGAGCCGGCGCAGCAGACGTGCCCCTGGTTGAAGAAGATGCCGTTGACCACGCCCTCGATGGCCTGGTCGATCGGGGCGTCGTCGAAGACGATGTTCGCCGCCTTGCCGCCCAGCTCCAGCGTAACCTTCTTGCCCGTGCCGGCGGTCGACTTCGCGATCGCGCGCCCGACCGCGGTCGATCCGGTGAAGGCGACCTTGTTCACGTCGGGGTGATTGACCAGCAGCGAGCCGGTCGCACCGGCGCCGGTGATGATGTTCACGACGCCGGCGGGCAGGCCTGCCTGCTGCAGGATCTCGGCGAACAGCAGCGCGGTCAGCGAGGTCGTCTCGGCGGGCTTCAGCACGACGGTGTTGCCGGCGGCCAGCGCCGGTGCGATCTTCCACGCCAGCATCAGCAGCGGGAAGTTCCACGGGATGACCTGCGTGGCCACACCGAGGGCCCGCGGCGCGGGCCCGAGCCCGGCGTAGTCGAGCTTGTCGGCCCATCCGGCGTAGTAGAAGAACCACGCCGCCACCAGCGGCACGTCGACATCGCGGCTCTCCTTGATCGGCTTGCCGTTGTCCAGGCTCTCGGCCACCGCCAGTTCGCGGGCGCGCTCCTGCACCAGACGGGCGATGCGGAACAGGTACTTGCCGCGGTCGCGGCCGGACAGCTTCGACCAGGTGCGCTCGTAGGCGCCGCGGGCGGCCGCGACCGCGACATCCACGTCCTGGGCGTCGGCGGTGGAGATCTCGGCGAGATGCTCCTCGGTCGCCGGCGAGATGCTCGCGAACGGCGCGCCGTGGGCGGCGGTGAACTCGCCGTCGATGAACAGGCCGTATGCCGGCCGCAGGTCCAGGATCGCCTTCGACTCGGGAGCCGGTGCGTATTCGAGGAATGACATGGGTTCTCCTAGTCGATCGTCACGTAGTCGGGGCCGCTGTAGTGGCCGGTCGCCAGCTTCTGACGCTGCAATAGCACGTCGTTGAGCAGGCTGGACGCGCCGAACCGAAACAGGTGCGGGTTCAGCCACTGCTCGCCGGCCGTCTCGGCCACCGTCACCAGGTAGCGGATCGCGTCCTTGGAGCTGCGGATGCCGCCGGCCGGCTTCACCCCGATCTTCTCGCCGGTCAGCCGATGCCAGTCGCGCACGACCTGCAGCATCAGCAGCGTCACCGGCAGCGTCGCCGCCGGTGACACCTTGCCGGTGGAGGTCTTGATGAAGTCGCCGCCGGCGAGGATCGCCAGCCACGAGGCCCGGCGCACGTTGTCATAGGTGTTCAGCTCGCCGGTCTCGAGGATCACCTTCAGGTGCGCATAGCTGCCGTCGTCGCGGCGGCACGCTTCTTTGACCGCCACGATCTCATCGAACACGGCGCCGTACCGGCCGGACAGGAACGCGCCGCGGTCGATGACCATGTCGATCTCGTCGGCGCCGGCCTGGACCGCGTCGCGCACGTCGGCGAGCTTGACGTGCAGCGATGCCCGCCCGCTCGGAAAGGCGGTGGCGACCGAGGCGATCTGGATGCCGCCCGGGGCATGCGCCGCGCCGAGGGCCTCGACGGCGTCGGGCACCATGTCGCCGTACACGCAGATCGCGGCGACCCGGGGGGTGGCCGGATCGGACGGATCGGGGGTGATCGCCTTCGCCGCCAGCGAGCGCACCTTGCCGGGGGTGTCGGCTCCCTCGAGCGTGGTCAGGTCGATCAGCGAGATGATCTTGTCGAGCGCCCACGCCTTCGATGTGGTCTTGATCGAGCGGGTCGCCAGCGCGGCCGCGCGGGCCTCGAGCCCGACGGCATCCACTCCGGACAGCCCCTCCAGGTGCAGCCGGAGGCTCTTCTCAGTGAGGTCGGAGCCGAGCAGCTGCACGGCGCGCTCGGCCGGGGCGAGGGTGGTGGGTTGTGCGAGAGTCATCTGTTCTCCTCCAGTAGTGCCTGCGCCGTCGCTTCGTCGGTCACGAGCACGGTGCACAGTCCGCTCGTGACCACCGCGCGGGCGATGTCATGTTTGGCCTGCCCGGCCACGACGAAGATCGCCGTGCGCGCGGAGCGCAGCGCGTTCAGTCCGAGGCCGAGCGTGCGCTCATCCAGTGCCGGGTCGACGATGTTGCCGTCGGCCTCGATATAGCGGCCGACCACGTCGCCGACCGCGCCCTTGCGCACCAGCTCCGCGACATCGTCGGCGGTCAGGTAGCCGCTGCCCACGTGCACCGAGCTCGCGTCGGCCACGCCGGCGCTGAACAGATAGGCCGACGCCTGCGCCGCCAGAGACATGACGGCGGCCACTGTGCGGTCGGCTTCGATCGCACGCTTGGTCTCGGGTCGCTCCAGGATCGCGGGGCTGGGCAGCAGGATGGCCTCGCCGGCGGCCTTGTGGGCGATCGTGGCCGCCGTGGATGCCGCGGTGCCGGGGCGGCGGTTCAGACTGACGCCGCCGTTGATCTGCACAACGCGCACGCCGCTGGCCCAGCCGTCGGACAGATGTCCGGCCACGTCCTGCAGAGTGCGCCCCCAGCTGATGCCGAGGATGCGGGGCACCGGGCGCAGCGCGGCCAGATGATCGGCCGCGGCCTGCGCGACCCGGGACTGCGCGTCGTCGCCGTCGGCGACCGGCACGACGACGGCCTCGACCAGTCCGAACCGTTCGCGCAGCGCGCGCTCCAGGCCCAGCCGCCGGGCCCGCGGGTGCACGATCTGGATGCGGACGATGCCCTTCTCCCGGGCCTGGGCGAGCAGCCGCCCCGCCTTCCAGCGGGTGATGCCCAGGAGCGCCCCGATCTCGTCCTGCGTCTTGTTCTCTTCGTAGTAGAGCTCGGCAACCCGCACGCTGAGCAGTTCGGTGTCGTCGGACATGGGCCTCCCCTCCCTCCCAGGGTACGGTCGGCCGCGCACCAAATCCACATTCGAGTACGGATCTGCTCATATGAGCAGGCCTACGCGCGCCGCGGCGCGCATCTGCGCGATTCGCGGCCCGGGCTACTGCCCGAGCAGCGTGATCGGGTTGATCACGTCGGCCAGGATCAGCACCGCGCCCATCGCGATCAGCAGCACGACCACGACGAAAGTGCCCGGCACCAGCTTGGTCGCATCCACCGGTCGCGGGGGTGGGCGGCGGAACAGCTTCGACCAGACCCGCTTCACGCCGTCCCACAGCGCGACCGCGACGTGCCCGCCGTCCAGCGGCAGCAGCGGCACCAGGTTGAACACGAACAGCGAGACGTTCAGAGACCCGAGCAGCATCAGGAAGAACACGACCCGGTCCAGCACCGGCGCGCTGGAGGACGCAGCCTCGCCGGCGAGCACCCCGACCCCGACCGGTGAGAGCGGGCTGTTCGGGTCGCGCGGGGTGCCGGTGATCGTGGAGTGCACGATGCCGTACAGTTTCTGCGGCAGCTGCACGATGATCTCGGCGACCGCGCCGACGTTCTGCAGCGCCGCCTCCGGTCCGGTCAGGATCGGCTGGCGCGCGTATGCGGTCTGCGCGGTGATCCCGACGAACCCCACCTCGGCGCCGTTCAGTTCGCGGGCCGCCGGGGTCAGCATCAGGGTCTGCCGGCCGCCGTCGCGCTCGACGACGATGCTGAGCTGCCGGCCGGCGGACTTCTGGATGAGGGCGGATGCCGCCGCGAAGGTGTCCACCTTCGTGCCGTCGATCGAGATCAGCCGGTCGCCCGCTCGCAGTCCGGCCGTCTCGGCGGGCGAGGCGGGGTCGCCCGCCGCGCACGAGGTGGCGGTGACCGACGCGGGCAGGCAGGAGCTGACCGCCCCCACCGTCGTGGTCGCCGTCTGCAGGCCGATGCCGCTGAATGCGATCGTGAACAGCACGATCGCCAGCAGCAGATTCATGATCGGCCCGCCGAGCATCACGATGATGCGCTTGTAGACCGGCAGCTTGTAGAAGACGCGGGTGTCGGCGTGCCCCTGCAGCGTCTCGTCGTTGGCGTCGCGGGCATCCTGCACCATGGTGGCGAAGAATCCGCCGCCGGCCCGGCCGTCGCGGGCCTGCTGCTTCGGCGAGGGCGGGTACATGCCCGCCATCGAGATGTAGCCGCCGAGCGGAATCGCCTTCACGCCGTACTCGGTCTCGCCCTTGCGCCGCGACCACAGCGTCGGCCCGAACCCGATCATGTACTGCCCCACGCGCACACCGAACGCCTTGGCGGGAATGAGGTGGCCCATCTCGTGCAGCGCGATCGAGACGGCCAGCCCCACCACCATGAGGACGATGCCGATGATGAAGGCGAGGATGGTCACGCGATCACGCTACCGGGAACTGCTTTGAGTATGCCGGGCATCGCCTACGCTGAGGACGTGGACCGGATCACCCCGCGGCAGCTGCGCGCTCTGCGCGGCGTCTCGGCATCGGTGGTGACGACGCTGGTCGCCGCCACCGCGCACACCATCGGCGGTGCCGGCGCCCCGTCGGTGCTGCTGGTCGCGATCGCCGCGACGCTCGCGGCGCCGATCGCGGTCGCCGTGATCGGCCGGCGGCCATCGCTGGCGCGCACCGCACTGGCGGTGCTGGCGGCGCAGGTCGTCTTCCACACCGCGTTCGCGCTGTTCGGCGACGCCGGTGCGGTCCGCTACACGACGGATGCCGCGGCCGGCATGCATGCGATGCACATGGGCGCCCTGGTGGCCGTCGCCGGCGGCTCGGGCGCACCGTTGGCCGCGCTGTTCAGATCCGCGCCGATGCTCGCCGCGCACGGCGTCGCCGCGGCGGTCACGATCGTGGCGCTGCACCGCGGCGAGTGGATGCTGCAGGCCCTGGGCCGCGGCATCCGGCGTCTGGTCCGCCGTGTTCCCCCGGTGCTGCCGGGGCCGACGCGCCGGCGCGGGCTGGGCCGCGCGTTCACGAGCGCACGCCGGTGCGGCGCCGAGTTCGCCGCCGTCGTGTCGCGCCGCGGTCCGCCGCTGCCCGCGCTCTGACACCCCCCTCCCCTCGCGACCTCGCTCCGTGCGGAGGCGCCTGCTGGCGCCCCCGGCGCTGTCGCGGCACCCACCGAAAGAAGCTCATGACGCATTCCCGCATGTCCACCCGCGTGGCCGCCGGCCTCGCCGCCGGCGCACTGCTGGCCCTCGCCGTTCCGATGGCCGCCTCGGCCCACGTCGAGGTCGGCCCCGATTCGGCACCCGCCGGCGCTACCACGCCGTTGACCTTCACGTTCGATCACGGCTGCAAGGAGTCGCCGACCACGGCGCTGCAGATCACGATCCCGGCCGGCATCGGCAACGTCACCCCCGTCGTCGAGGGCGGCTGGAGCATCGACCGCACGACGGGTGCGAACGGCGTGCCCACCCAGGTCACCTACACCGCCGCGCAGCCGATCGAGTCGGGCCTGTCGGCGTCGGTCTCGATGGACGTCCTGTTCGACACGCCCGATGCGGGCAAGGTCATCACGTTCCCGGTGCTGCAGAAGTGCGTGGCCGGGTCGACGTCGTGGACGCAGGTGCCCGCCGCCGGGCAGAACGCCCACGAGTTGGACACGCCGGCCCCTGCCGTCACGGTCGGCCCGGCGCAGGCGCCGACGGACGAGGCCGCGGCCGATGCCCACGCTGCGCCCGCCGGCCCGCAGACCCCGGCGCAGGCCGATCCGGTGGCCCGCTGGCTCGGCGCCGGCGGCCTCGCTGCGGGCGTGATCGCGCTGGTCGTCGCGATCACCGCCGCGACCCGGCGCCGCGCCAAGAGCTGACGTCGAGCGCAGGCGGCGGCCGGTGCGCGCTGCATGCCGGCCGCCGCGGCACGCGCCGCGCATCCGGCGGTGCGCTCGGTGCCCGCGCGGGTGAGAAGATGGATCGTCATGTCCCGCGCTGATTCTGCTCCCGCCAACCTGCCACCCGTGCTGCGGCCGGAGCATCCCCCGATCCGTTCGCTCGCCGAGCTGGCCGACCGCTTCGGCGGCCAGGTGCGCGGCCCCGGCGCAGACGTCGTCGTGACCGGGATCACGCTGGCCACGGCCGACCTGCGCGCCGGTGAGGCGTTCGTCGCCATCCAGGGCGCGAACCGCCACGGAGCCGCCTTCGCCGAGCAGGCCGCCGCCGAAGGCGCCGCCGCTGTCATCACCGACGCCGCCGGCGCCGAGATCGCCGCCGGCGCCGGGCTGCCCATCGTCGTCGTGGCCGACCCACGGGCGGTGCTCGGCGAGCTGTCGGCGTGGGTGTACGGCACCGGCGCCGACGACGACCTGCCGCTGCTGCTGGGCACCACCGGCACGAACGGCAAGACCAGCGTGTCGCATCTGCTCGAGGGCATCCTCGGCCAGCTCGGCGAGGTCACCGGCCTGTCCTCCACCGCCGAGCGGCACATCGCCGGCGAGGTCATCGTCTCGCGGCTGACCACACCCGAGGCATCCGAGTTCCACGCCCTGCTGGCGCTGATGCGCGAGCGCGGCGTGCAGGCCGTGGCCGTCGAGGTCAGCGCCCAGGCGCTGAGCCGGCACCGCGTGGACGGGCTGATCTTCGACGTCGCCGGGTTCACGAACCTGTCGCACGACCACCTCGACGACTACGCCGACATGCAGGAGTACTTCGAGGCGAAGGTGCCGCTGTTCCTCGCGAACCGCTCCCGTCGTGCCGTGATCTGCCTGGATTCGCCCGCCGGTGCGCAGATGGCGACGCGCTGCGAGGTGCCGTACGTGACGATCACGACGCCGGCCATCGCCGCCGAGCCTGCCGACGCGGACTGGACCGTGCAGATCGTGGCGGAGCACCAGGACGGCACCACGTTCACGCTGACCGGCTCCGAGGGCCGCACGCTGACCACGGTGGTGCCGACCATCGGCCGGCACATGGCCGCCAATGCGGGGCTGGCGATCGTGATGCTGCTGCAGGCAGGGTACGCGTGGGAGCGTCTGGTCGCGGCGCTGGACGGCCAGCGCATCCGGGCTTATCTGCCCGGCCGCACCCAGCTGGTCTCGGGGCCGTCCGGCCCGGCGGTGTACGTCGACTTCGGGCACTCCCCCGACGCGTTCGAGAAGACGCTGGCGGCGGTGCGCCGGGTCACGCCCGGGCGGGTGCTGATGCTGTTCGGTGCCGATGGCGATCGCGACGCGACCAAGCGGCACGACATGGGCCGCACCGCGGTGCAGGGCAGCGACATCCTCGTGATCACCGATCACCACCCGCGCTTCGAGGACCCGGACTCGATCCGGGCGACGCTGATCGAGGGCGCCCGGAACGCGCGGCCGGATGCCGAGATCCTGGAGTTCTCGCCGCCGGAACGCGCGATCCGCGAGGCCGTGGCCCTGGTCGGCGAAGGGGACGCGATCCTGTGGGCCGGCCCCGGCCACCAGGACTACCGCGACATCCGGGGCCGCCGCGCGCCGTACTCGGCCCGCGAGCTCTCGCGCCGCGCGCTGCGCGATCGCGGCTGGCCGGTGCCCGACCCGGTCTGGCCGGTGCCCTACCCCGCCGACTCGACGCCGCCGTCGGACCCGGAGCGCCCGTTCCAGTAGTCCGGCCGGGTGAACCGTCCGTACAGCCGCGGCCGCAGCCTCTCGAGATTACAGTCGGCGCGTTTTACCGTTTACCTTGCCGAAAGCGGTAAATCGTGACGACTGAATGTGCGCGCGATTCTTCAGTCGGCGCGTTTTGCGGTTCGCCTCGCCAAGAACGGCAAATCGTGACGGCTGAAGAATGGCCCAGCGCGCTCAGCGGGCGGCGATCAGCCGGTCTGCGGCATCCCGCGCCCACTGCTCGGCAGCCGCCAGAACCTCGAGGCTCAGTTCGCCGGGTGCCTCGTGCGCCTGGACGACCTCGTCGATGACCTCGACGATGCCCGGGAACGGCAGCCGCCCGCCGTGGAAGGCTTCCACGGCCTGCTCATTGGCCGCATTGAACACGGCCGGATAGGTGCCGCCGGCCTGTCCCACCTGTTTGGCGAGGGCGACGGCCGGGAAGGCGCCGGCGTCGAGCGGCTCGAACGTCCAGGCAGACGCCGCCGACCAGTCCAGCGTACGGCCGGCGCCGGAGACGCGATGCGGCCAGTCCAGGCTCAGTGCGATGGGCAGCCGCATGTCGGGCGGCGAGGCCTGCGCGATCGTCGACCCGTCGCCGAACTCGACCATCGAGTGCACGATCGACTGCGGATGCACGACGACGTCGATGCGGTCGTAGGGCACGTCGAACAGCAGGTGGGCCTCGATGACCTCCAGACCCTTGTTCACCAGGGTGGCGGAGTTGGTGGTGACCACCCGGCCCATCCTCCAAGTGGGGTGGGCGAGCGCCTGCGCCGGGGTGACGTCCTGCAGCGACGCGCGATCGCGCCCCCGGAATGGGCCGCCGGATGCCGTCAGCACGAGCCGCCGGATCTCGTCGTGCGTACCGGCCCGCGCCGCCTGCGCGATGGCGGAGTGCTCCGAGTCCACCGGAACGATCTGCCCCGGCTGCGCCAGCGCGGTCACCAGGTCGCCGCCCACGATCAGCGATTCCTTGTTCGCCAGCGCAAGCGTGCGCCCCGCGCCGAGGGCCGCCAGCGTCGGTCCGAGGCCGACCGACCCGGTGATGCCGTTGAGCACGACGTCCGCCTCGACATCGCGCACCAGCTGCTCGGCGTCCGCCGCCCCCAGCGCCGTGTGCTCGACGCCGAACTCGTCGGCCTGGGCCTGCAGCGCCGCACGGTTGGTGCCGGCCGCCAGGCCCACGACCTCGAAGCGGTCACGGCGGCTGCGGATGACATCCAGCGCCTGGGTCCCGATCGATCCGGTCGAGCCGAGGATGACGATGCGTCGCATGGGGTCAGCCTAGTGACCCCTTGCGGCGCGGCCGGCGCCGCCGCCGGTCAGGCGCCACGGCGGGCGCTACTTGGTCTGCGCGTGCTGCACGCCGAGGATGTCGATCACGAAGACGAGGGTCTGCCCCTTGAGGTCCTTGTCGTTGATCTCCCCGGCACCGTAGGCGGCCGACGGCGGCAGCACCGCGAGCACCTGCGAGCCCACCGTCGCCCCGGTGACGGCGTCGCTGAAACCGGCGACGACGCCGGAGCCGACCTGGAAGCCGAACGGCTGCGCACCCCAGCTCTTGTCGAACACCTTGCCGGAGTTCCACGAGACGCCGTAGTACTGCACCAGCACCGAGTCGCCCTTGGCGATCGTGGCGCCATCGCCCTTCTTCAGGGTCTCCTTCTCGAACGCGGTGGGCATCGCGGTCTTGGGCAGCGTGACCTTCGGGGTGCCGTCGGCGGCGAGCGTCACGGTCGGCATGCCCGCGGTGGGCGCCACGTCGGTGCCCCACGCGGCGTTCGGGATCACCTTGACGACATCGACGACATCGACGCTGGCGTCGTTGTTCTCATCGCCGGGGATCGTGGCGACCACCCGGGTGCCGACGGTCGCGCAGCCCAGCACCTGACCGAGGATGCTGTCGGGCGAGATCGGCTGCGGCAGCAGGCTGCCGTCCTGCTGGCCGATCGCGCCGTTCTTGGCACCGGTCTTGGCGTTGAACTCAGTGAGGGCGAACTGCACCAGGTCGCCCGCCTTCAGCTTCGCGCCGGGGCCGTCCTTGACCACGGTGCTCTGCAGCTTCGAGACGGCCAGCGGCTTGGTGAAGCTGATCTTCGCCTCGGCGCCGACGTCGCCGGTGACCTTCACGGCGTCGGAGACGGGACCGGAGGCGACCTTGGCCGTGCACAGGTTCACCGCGGCGGCCGTGCTCGTCGGCGACGCGGTCGGCGCGGCAGCGGACGACGAGCAGCCGGCGAGCGCGAGGGTCGCCAGGGCGGCCACGGACAGGGCGATGATGGAGCGGGTGCGCACAGAGATCCTCAGAGTTTTTCGGGGAAGGCGGACTCCCTATCTTCCCGCACCTTCTCATGATCAAGCTGGGAACGCCCCCCGAGCCGCGCCTTGGCGCGGACATGCCTGCCGCGGCATGAAAACGGCAGTACCCTCGATGAGTGACAGAATCGGACACGCCCGCACCCGAGGACTCTGCCGAGCACACCCCCGTGCGCTCGGCTGAGAGGGGCTCTGCCGCCTTCGGATACCAGCTCGTGCGGTTCTTCCTGACGCCGCTGGCCCGCACGCTGTACCGGCCGCGGATCACCGGGCGCGAGAACGTGCCGCGCACCGGTCCGGTCATCTTCGCGAGCAACCATCTGTCGTTCATCGACTCCATCGCGATCCCGATCGCCTCCCCCCGTGCGGTGCGCTACCTCGCCAAGGCGACCTACTTCGAAGGCAAGGGGCTGCGGGCGTGGTTCTCGAGGACGTTCTTCTCGGCGCTCGGGGCCAGCCCGGTGCGCCGCGGCGCCGGACAGGCCGCACTGGACGCCCTGGACCAGCAGAAGGAGCTGCTGCAGTCCGGCAATGCGATCGCGCTCTACCCCGAGGGCACCCGC
This sequence comes from Microbacterium kribbense, assembly GCF_039537285.1. Lineage (NCBI taxonomy): Bacteria > Bacillati > Actinomycetota > Actinomycetes > Micrococcales > Microbacteriaceae > Microbacterium > Microbacterium kribbense. Next base: position 124,553 of record NZ_BAABAF010000003.1, read on the forward strand.
TCGCTGGACGGCCGGCTCTACAAGGGCCGCACCGGTGTCGCGTTCCTGGCGCTGCAGACCGGCGCGCCGGTCGTGCCGGTGGGCCTGATCGGCACGAACGAGATCATGCCGGTCGGCGCGAGGCTACCGCATCTGAGGCCGCGGGCGACCATCCGCTTCGGCACGCCGATCGACGTCACGGTGCACGGACCGGCGACCTCGGGGCGCGCACGGCGGCTCGCCACCGACGAGATCATGGAGGCCATCCACGAGCTCTCCGGTCAGGAGCTCGCCGGGGCGTACAACGAGGTGCCGGCGAGCTCGCCCCTCGACCGGATCAAGCAGGCCCTGCCGCACGAGCGGCGCTGAGCGACGTCAGGGCGCCGTCACGGTCGGTTGCACGTGCACCGGGAAGTTCACCGAGTTCGCGATGAAGCACCACTCGTGCGCCGGGGTATGCGCGGCGAGGGCCGCATCGATCATGGATTCCGCGGCCACGGTCACCCGCGGGTGCAGCACGACTTCGGTGAAGGCGCCGCCGTCGCGGCCGTCCTCGACCATCAGCCCGGTGGGGTCGTCGGTGTAGCCGACGACGACGACGCCCGCCTTCACGCAGGCGTGCAGGTACGAGAGCAGGTGGCATTCGGACAGCGCCGCGACCAGCAGCTCTTCGGGGTTCCACCGGGTCGGGTCGCCGCGGAACGGCTTGTCGGCCGAGGCGAGCAGGTCGGGCTTGCCCCGCGCCGACAGGGTCACGAGCCGGTCGTAGTCGCGGTAGTCCGTCGTGCCCGCACCGCGGTTGCCGGTCCATTCGGTGTGCAGCCGATATTCGTGTTCGCCGAGCATGGCTCCAGTCTCGCACCGCCGCCGGGGGCGCCGGCCCCGGCAGTAGGCTGAGAGCGTGCCGCAGACCTTCGCCGCCAGCGCCGCCGTCGAACTCGCCGTGATCGAGCGCAGCGGCTTCGTCGAGTCCCGTCACAGCGGATCGGCGATCGTCCTCGGGCCCGATGGCGAGGTGCTGCGCGAGTACGGCGATGCCGCGGCGCTGATCCTGCCGCGGTCCGCCCTCAAGCCGATCCAGGCGCTCGCGTGTCTTGCCGCCGGCGCGCCCCTGTCAGGCGATCAGCTCGCGCTGGCCACCGCCAGCCACTCCGGCACCGACCGCCACGTGGCCCTCGTGCGCGACATCCTGGACGCGGCACGGCTGACCGAAGACGATCTCGGCTGCCCGCCGGCCTGGCCGCTGGACGGGCCCACCCGCGACGAGCTGGTCCGAGAGCACGGCGAGCCGGCCCGGATCTGGATGGAGTGCTCGGGCAAGCACGCCGCCATGCTGCTGGCGTGCCGGGCGGCCGATTGGGACGTCGCCTCGTACCTGGACCCGGCCCATCCGCTGCAGGTGCAGATCCGAGAGCTGATCGAGCGGATGACCGGAATGAAGGTCGCCGCGACCGCAGTGGACGGATGCGGCACGCCGGTGTATGCGATGACGCTGGCGGGGCTGGCCAAGGCGATGCACCGCATCGGCACGGCCTCGGCGAGCTCGCCGTTCGCACTGCACCGCAACAGCGGCGCGCTCGTGCAGGCCGTGCGGGCGAGCCCGTGGGCGATCGCCGGCCCCGGCCAGGCCGACACGATCGTCACCGAGCAGCTCGGCGTCTTCTCGAAGCGCGGCGCCGAGGGCGTGCAGATCATGGTGGCCCCGGACGGCACGACGGTCGCGCTGAAGATGCTGGATGGCGGCGGCCGAGCGGGCGCCGTCGTCGCGCTGCGGCTGCTGGAGCTGGCCGATGCGCTGCACGCGAGCGACGTCGCCGAGGCGATGTCGCAGCTGCCGCTGGCGGTGACCGGAGGCGGACGCACCGTCGGCGCCATCCGCCCCGCCTTGTGATCGAGGGTTTCGAAGGAGAAAGCTCCCACAAGGAGCGGAAAGGACTGCGATGCGAATCAGCGTCCCGGCCGAGATCAAGAACAACGAGTACCGGGTGGCGCTCACGCCGGCCGGCGTGCACGATCTGGCCAGTGCCGGCCATGAGGTGTTCGTGCAGCGCGGTGCCGGCATCGGCTCGTCCATGCCGGATGAGGAATACGCCGCGGCCGGGGCGGTGCTGCTCGACGACCCCGGCGAGGTCTGGGCCCGCGCCGAGCTGCTGCTGAAGGTCAAGGAGCCGATCGCGTCGGAGTACGGATACTTCCGCGACGACCTGGTGCTGTTCACCTATCTGCACCTGGCCGCGGGCCGCGCCCTCACCGACGAGCTGCTGCGTGCCGGCCTGACCGCGCTGGCCTATGAGACCGTGCAGCTGCCCGATCGCACGCTGCCGCTGCTGGCGCCGATGAGCGAGGTCGCCGGGCGACTGGCGCCGATGGTGGGTGCGCACACCCTGATGCGCTCGTCCGGCGGACGCGGCCTGCTGATGTCGGGCGTGCCCGGCACCTGGTCCGCGCGCGTGACGATCATCGGCGGCGGTGTCGCCGGCGCCAACGCCGCCGTGGTCGCGTCGGGCATGGGCGCCGACGTGACCGTGTTCGACACGAATGTGCACCGGCTGCGCTACCTCGACGACCACTTCCAGGGTCGCATCAAGACGGCCGCCTCCAATCCGCTCGACCTCGACCACGCGGTCGTGGACTCGGACGTGGTGATCGGCTCGGTGCTGATCCCCGGTGCGAAGGCGCCGAAGCTCGTCACCAACGACATGGTGTCGCGGATGCGGGCGGGTTCGGTGCTGGTGGACATCGCGGTCGACCAGGGCGGCTGCTTCGCCGACACGCACGCCACCACACATGACGATCCGACGTTCCCGGTGCACGGCACGATGTTCTACTGCGTGGCGAACATGCCCGGCGCGGTGGCCAACACGTCGACGTCGGCGCTGACCAATGCCACGCTGCCGTACATCCGCCGCCTCGCCCGGCTCGGCTGGCGGGATGCCGCGCGCGGCGACGCCGCCCTCGCGGCCGGGCTGAACACCGTGGGCGGGCAGGTCGTCAACGCCGGCGTCGCGGCCGCGCACGGCCTGACGCACGTCGCCCAGGCAGACATCCTGGCCTGATCCGGCAGTACGGCGCCCGGTGCGGCGCCCGGCCCGAGCCCTGCTCGCCACGGACTCGTCGCGGGTTCGGCACGGTCGGGTCGGGCACGACCGGGTCTCGCGCGGTCAGGTTTCACGCGGTCCGGCCGCCGGCTCGGCCAGCGTGACCCGGGTCGGCGCAACGCCCGACCGGATCAGCCAGGCGCGACCGCGCCCGGGCGCGCAGTACGGCGGCAGGCCGCGCTCACCCAGCAGCACCCGGTAGTCGGCGGCGCAGCCGGCGTCCACGAGCAGATCGTGCTCGCCGGCAATGGTGCGCAGCATCCGCCACTCGCGCTGCCAGTCGTCGCCGTCGCCGACGATCACGACCGGATCGGCGCCGGACGCCGCAGCCCGAGTATCGGACAGCGGTGGGGCCTGCTCCACCGACAGCAGCCGCGCACCGGCTTCCTCGACGAGAGTGCGCAGCCGCCGATCTGCCGGCCCGTGTCGCACGACGGCGCCGGTGACCGGCGCCTGCGGCGACCAGGCCGGCACCGGCACGGCGGGGTGCGAGTGCACGGCCGGCGGCAGCGCGAACTGGACGAGGCGGCCGTCGAGCACGCCGCGCCCCGGCGGCATCCGCTCGGCGTAGGCGTCGGCGGCCCCTCCGGCCGCGACGAAGTCGGCGCGCGTGGCGGCGGCCAGCAGCGCCCGTCGCGGCAGCAGGTCGAGCAGCCGGCCGACCGCGCCGCCGGCGCGCTGCGCCGAGACCACGACGGCGCCCGATTCCGGGCCGGCGGTGTGGACGATGCGCTCCAGGTGCTCCAGCGCCGCCTGCGCATAGTCGAGCGGGAAACGCGCGAGCAGCGCGTCCGCGTCGTCGACGAGCACGACGGTGCCCGGCGGGACGCGCTGGTCGGCGAGCCGGCCCAGCTGGTCCCAGGCCGTCTCGGGGTCGGGCCCGATCCACACCGGCCGCTGCGCCTGGGCGGCGACGGTGTGCAGCAGCGCGGTGCGGCCCGACCCGGCCATGCCCAGCACGCACAGGCCGCGGTCGGAGCCGGTGAGGGTGACCGCGACCTGCCGCTGCCGGTCCGGCTCGTCGGCGATGCCGAGCACGATGCCGACGCTCGATGCCCGCGCGGAAGCACGAGTCGACATCCGCGCCGATGCCGGCTCCGACATCCGTGCAGACGCCTCGGCGGAGGCCGGCGGCTCCGTCGATGCCACGCCTGCTGCCGGTGGCCGGGCCTGCGCCGACGCCTCGGCGAGGGTCAGCCGTTCCGGCAGCGCGGGCAGCCACGGCCGGCGTGGCGCGGCGCCCTGGGCCGCCGCGGCGACCTCGGCCACCAGCCGTGCCGAAGACAGCGCCACCCGAACCGGGTGGGCTACGGCGTCGGCCGCGCGCCGGATCAGCGCCATGCCGCGCTGCCCCGGGGCGCCGGAGAGTGCGGCGGCCGCGTCGGTGCCGATCACCGCGCGGCTGTCGGCGGGGTCGCTGACCCGCAGGCTGATGCGCAGCGGGCAGTTGGCCAGCAGCGATTCGCGGAACGTGCCGGCGGCCCGCTGCGTGCCCAGGATCAGATGCATGCCCAGGGCCCGGCCCCGGGCGGCGATGTCGGTGAACAGCTCCTGCAGCTCGGGGTGTGCCGCCGTCAGCGCGGCGAACTCGTCCACGACGACGACCAGCCGCGGCAGCGTCGTCTCGCCGATGTCCCGCGCACCCGCGCGCACGATCTCGGCTTCGCGACGGCGCAGCTCGGCGCGCAGGCTCTGCAGCGCGCGGCGCGAGCCCCCGGCATCCAGATCCGTGATCACCCCGGTGACGTGGGGCAGTGCGGCCAGCGCATCGAAGGCCGTGCCGCCCTTGAAGTCGGCCAGCAGAAAACTCACCCGGTCGGTGTCGTATCTCGCGCACAGCGACGTGACCCAGCTGGTCAGCAGCTCGCTCTTGCCCGAGCCGGTGATGCCGGCGACCACGGCGTGCGGGCCGTCCGCCACCAGGTCGAGACGGAACGGGCGGGCCTGCTCGGTGCCGATCACCGCGTTCAGCCCGGCACCGTCCTTCGGGCCGTCGCTCAGCAGGTCGGCCAGCGCGACCGGCTCATCACGCGCCGCCGAGCCGAATGCGGCCTCGGCGCGCGCGGCCAGGCCGGTCGCGATCTCACGCGCCTGCTCGACGCTGACGCCTTCGACGCGCACGTCGGTGCCGAGGCCGTCGGCGCGCAGCTGCGCGCGGTCGGGACCGGTCAAGGTCAGCACCGCGCGGCAGGCCGGCGGTGGCACGGCGCCCGCCTCGACACGGGCGATCAGGATGTCGACGCTCAGCGCGACGTCGCCGGGAGCGCACACGCCCAGCGTCCGGCCGGCGGCAACCGATCGCTGCGCATGCGGCAGCAGCGCCATCCAGTCGCCGTCGGGCTCTTGCCCGGCCGGCTCGCTCAGGTGCAGCCGGCCGGGCGGCAGCGTCAGGCAGGCCTGCAGCACCAGTGCGCGCACCACGGCGCGGGCCAGCGGCGCCGGCCCCACGACGGCGATGCCAGTATCGGCGGGCACCGTGACGGGTGCGTCGTCGAGCAGCGCCGCGCTGTGCCGCAGCGCCGCGGCCGCGGCATCCCCTGCACCGCCCTCCACGCGCACGGCGCTGCGAGCAAGTCCCCGGCCGACGGTGAGCTCGTCGCCACGGCCGGGCACCGCGCGCCAGATGTCGTCGGCCCCGTGCGCGTCGCCGCGCAGTGCCCGCAGCACGTCGGGGTGCGCCGTCCACAGTCGCTCTCGTTCGGCCGCATGCCGGGCCGCGACGGTGCGCGCCACGCGCTCGCGCGCCTGCTGCGCCACTCGCGCCGCCCGGCGCCGGTCACGTCGGGCGGTGCGCGCGCCGTCGGCCAGCGAGGCGACGGCGATCAGTGGACCCAGTGCCGCGAACCACAGCATCATCATGGTTCCCGTAGCCAGCCACAGCGCGATGCCACCGACGATCGGCACGGCCGAGGCGGCCAGCGGCACGGCACTGCGCCGCGCCGGCTGTGGGGTATCGGGCAGGCGCAGCGCACCGTCCCCCTCGAGCAGGTCGTCGAACCGCGGGCCCGGAACCGCCCGTGCACCTCGCCCCGGGCGCGTGCCGGATCTCGGAACGACCTGTCCGGTTGCGGTGGGCGCTGCAGAGATGGATCCAGACCGGCGCATGCCGATCAGTCAACCGCGGCCAGGCACCGGCGCGCGGCGTCGGTGGCATATCTGTGGAGTACTCCCGCCCGGCGGCGGCTGGGGAGGAGCCGTGCGCGGCCGGCCGGGCCGGGTCAGTGCGCGGCGGTCTCTGCGCCGGGCTCGGACGACCCGCGGTCGGGCCCGGCTGCCTCGTCGAAGTCGCGTGAGCCGGACGAGTCCGAGTCGGAGGAATCGGATGCGTCGCCGTCGCCGGCGCGGTGCAGCGTGACGTCGAGCACGATGATCGAGACGTTGTCGCGCCCGCCGTTCTCCAGCGCCGCGTCGAGCATGGCCGCGACGGCGTCGCCGGCGTCGGGATGCTCGGCGAGGAAGTGCTGGATGCCGTAGTCGGTGAGCTCTTTGGTGAGCCCGTCCGAGCAGATCACGAACCGGTCGCCGTCGACCAGGTCCAGGCGCACGTAGTCCGGCTTCACGCTGTCGGTGGCCCCGACCGCGCGGGTGATGACGTTGCCGTACGGGTGGTTCTCGGCCTCTTCGGGGCTGAGCCGGCCGGCCGCAATGAGCTCCTGCACGACGGAATGGTCGGTCGTGATCTGCCCGATCTCGCCGCCGCGCACCAGATACACCCGCGAGTCGCCGATGTTCAGCGTCACCCAATGCGGGTCGGCCGCCGCCTCATCGAGGAACACACCGGTGACGGTCGTGCCGGTGCCGTCGTCGGTGGACTCGGGGTGGGTCGCGATGTCTTTGACGGCACGCGCCAGCGCCTTCTCGATCGTCTTGGGCGTCACGGTGCCGGATTCGGCGACCGGACGCAGCCGGTCGACGGTGCTCGTGCTGGCGATCTCGCCACCGATGTGCCCGCCCATGCCGTCGGCCACGACGAACAGCGGGAAGACCGCGAGGACGGCATCCTGATTGGTCTCACGGCGCCGGCCGACGTCGGTGGCCGCCGCCCAGGCGAGGTCGAGGGAGCCATCGTTCAGAACAACAGTGTGGTGCAGAGTGCGCACGTCGGGCACGCCGAGTCCTCCCTGGGGATCGCCTCGCCGATGGGTGTCGGCGACGCCCTCACATCTTAGTTGACGCCCTCGGACACGCCAGGACCCGCCTCGCCGGATGCGCCCGAGACCTGCATGCTGCCGACTCCGGCGGGGATCGGCGGCGCTCCGGTGTCGAGCACCGGCGCCTCGAACTGGGCGTTGTACAGCCGCCAGTAGGCGCCCTTCGCGGCCAGCAGTTCGTCGTGCGTGCCCTGCTCGACGATCGCGCCGTGCTCCATCACCAGGATCAGATCGGCGTCGCGGATGGTGGAGAGCCGGTGCGCGATCACAAACGAGGTGCGGTCGGTGCGCAGCGCCGACATCGCGCGCTGGATGAGCAGCTCGGTGCGGGTGTCGACCGAACTGGTCGCCTCGTCCAGGATCAGGATGCGCGGGTTCGCCAGGAACGCGCGCGCGATCGTGACCAGCTGACGCTCGCCGACCGACAGGTTGGTCGCCTCGTCGTCCAGCAGCGTGTCATAGCCGTCCGGCAGCGCGTGCACGAACCGGTCCACATACGCGGCCGTCGCTGCCGCCACGATCTCGTCTTCGGCGGCCGCAGGCCTGCCGTAGGCGATGTTCTCGCGGATCGTGCCCGAGAACAGCCAGGTGTCCTGCAGCACCATGCCGGTGCGGCTGCGCAGATCGGCACGCGTCATCGTGCGGGTGTCGACCCCGGCGAGGCGGATGCTGCCGGAGTCGACGTCGTAGAACCGCATGATCAGGTTCACCAGCGTGGTCTTGCCCGCCCCGGTCGGACCGACGATGGCCACCGTGTTGCCCGGCTTCGCGCCGAGGCTGAGGCCGTCGATCAGCGGTGTGTCGGGCAGGTAGCGGAACGCGACGTCGTCGAAGGCGAGCGCACTGGCGTCCTCGGGCACGGTCTGCGCCGGATCCGGGTCGAGGCTCTCCTCGTCCTCGTCGAGCAGTTCGAAGACCCGCTCGGCGCTGGCCACTCCGGACTGCAACAGGTTCGCCATCGAACCCAACTGGCTCAGCGGCTGGGTGAACTGGCGGGAGTACTGGATGAACGCCTGCACGTCGCCGAATGAGATGGCCCCGGCCGCGATCTGCAGGCCGCCGACGACGGCGATCGCGACGTAGACCAGATTGCCGACGAACATCATCGCCGGCATGATGATGCCCGACACGAACTGCGCACCGAAGCTGGCCCGGTAGACCGCCTCGTTCTCCCCGCGGAAGGCCTGCTGCACGTCGTGCTGGTGCCCGTACACCTTGACGATGGCGTGCCCCGAGAAGGTCTCCTCCACCCGCGCGTTGAGCACGCCGGTCGCGGCCCACTGCGCGATGAACATCTTCTGCGAGCGCTTGGCGACCACGACCGTGATGGCGATCGTCAGCGGGATCGTGACCAGGGCGATCACGGCCAGCAGCGGCGAGATCACGAACATCATGACCAGCACGCCGACGACCGTCAGCATCGAGATGACCACCTGCGACATGCTCTGCTGCAGGGTCTGCCCGATGTTGTCGATGTCGTTGGTCAGGCGACTGAGCAGCTCGCCGCGCTGCATCCGGTCGTAGTAGCTCAGCGGCAGCCGGTGCAACTTGTCCTCGACCATCATCCGGATGCGGTGCATCGCGCGCTGCACGACGATGTTCAGGATGCGGCCCTGCAGCCACATGAACACGGCCGAGATGAGGTAAACGGTCAGCACCGCACCGATCAGCCAGGCCAACTGGGTGAAGTCGATGCCCTGTCCGGGGGTGAAGTCCATGCCGCGCAGCATGTCGGCGATCTGGCCCTGGCCGGATGCGTGCAGCTGCCCGATCACCTGGTCTTTGGTGACCCCGGCCGGCAGGTTCTTGAACTGCATCGACACGAAGCCGGCGACCACGACGTTGGTGGCCTGGCCGAGCAGCTTCGGACCGACGACGCTGAGGGCGACGCTGATGACGCCGAACAGCACGACGACGGTCAGCCACAGCGCGTCGGGCCGCAGCATCCCGAGCAGTCGCTTCGCACTGGGGCCGAAGTTCTGCGCCTTCGACACGGGGGCACCCCCGCCGAAGGGCCCGTGGCCGCGCCCGCGCGGCCCGCCGCCGCTCATGCCGCCTCCGTCGCTGACAGCTGCGAGTCCACGATCTCGCGGTAGGTGTCGTTGGTCTCGACCAGCTCGTCGTGCGTGCCGACGCCGACGATCCGGCCGTGCTCGAGCACCAGGATCTGATCGGCATGCTGAATCGTCGACACCCGCTGCGCGACGATGATGCGGGTCGCCTCGGGCAGCCGCTCCTTCAGCGCGCGGCGCAGCTGCGCATCGGTGCGCAGGTCGAGCGCCGAGAACGAGTCGTCGAAGATGTAGACCTCGGGGCGGTGCACGAGCGCCCGAGCGATCGAGAGCCGCTGGCGCTGACCACCCGACACGTTGGTGCCGCCCTGCGCGATCGGCGCGGCCAGCTGCTCGGGCATCGATCGGACGAACTCGGTCGCCTGCGCGATCTCGAGGGCATCCCACAGCTGCTCGTCGGTGGCCTGCTCGTCGCCATACCGCAGGTTCGAGGCGATCGTGCCCGAGAACAGGAACGCGCGCTGCTGCACGATGCCGGTGCGCAGCCACAGCTCGTCGGGGTCGTACGATCGCACGTCGACGCCGTCGACGCTCACCTGCCCGCCGGTCACGTCGAACAGGCGCGGAATCAGGCCCACCAGGGTGGTCTTGCCCGATCCGGTGGCGCCGATGATCGCCGTGGTGGTGCCGGGTTCGACGGTGAAGCTGATGTCGTGCAGCACCGGCTCGGCCGCGCCCGGATAGGCGAAGTCGACGTGATCGAACACGACCCGCCCCTCCGGCGCCGGCGCCTCGACGGCCTCAGCCGGGGCGACCACCGACGGCTCGGTGTTCAGCACCTCGCCGATGCGGTTCGCGCAGACGGCGGCGCGCGGGATCATCACGAACATGAAGGTCGCCATCATGACGCCCATCAGGATCTGCATCATGTAGGTCAGGAACGCGAACAGGGTGCCGATCTGGGCGTCGCCGTCCTGCACCTGGAACGCGCCGAACCAGATCACCGCCGCGCCCGAGACGTTCAGCACCACCATCACGGCGGGGAACATGATCGCCATCAGGTTGCCGGCCGTCACGGCCGACTCCATGACATCCGCGCTGCCCTTCTCGAACCGGTTCCGCTCCTCGCGCTCGCGCACGAACGCGCGCACCACCCGGATGCCGGTCAGCTGCTCGCGCATCACCTGGTTGATCCGGTCGATGCGACGCTGCATGGCACGGAACGCCGGCACCATCCGCACCACGATCAGCGAGACGATCACCAGCAGCACGGGCACCGACACGCCCATCAGCCAGCTGAGCCCGACATCCTGACGGATCGCGAAGATCACCCCGCCGATGGCCAGGATCGGGGCCGAGACCATCAGCGTCGCCGACATCTGCACGAGCATCTGCACCTGCTGCACGTCGTTGGTGTTGCGGGTGATCAGCGACGGGGCGCCGTATTGCCCGACCTCGCGCTGCGAGAAGGCGACGACCCGGCGAAACAGGTCATTTCGGATGTCGCGGCCCAGCCCCATCGCCAGCCGTGAGCCGAAGTAGACGGCGGTGATCGCGCAGAGGATCTGGCCGAAGCTGATCACCAGCATGATCGCGCCGGTGCGCCAGATGAACCCGATGTCGCCCTTGAGCACGCCGTCGTCGATGATGTCGGCCTGCAGCGTGGGCAGCCACAGCGAGGCCAGCGACTGTGCGAGCTGGAAGACGAGCACGCCGGTGATCAGCACCCATCCGGGGCGCAGATAGCGGGCGAGGAGCTTGCCCAGCATGTCAGTCCCTTCCGCGCGGCCGGCCCGCGATGCCATAGAGGATGAATCCGACGAGCTCATCGTCGGTGAAGCCTGCGTGCTGGTCGAACCGCGCCACGCCCGCGGCCATGCCGGCCATCCGCATGATCGCGGCCATCCGGCCGACGTCGATCGTCAGCTTGTCGGCGTCGGGGGCGAACACCGCGGCGACGGCGCTGCGGTACGCATCCTCGTGCGGGCCGGCGAACAACGAATGGATGTCTTCGCGCGGCACGAGCGAGAACATCCGCATCATCTGCTGCGTCCAGGTCCGGGTGCCGTGGACAAGCTTCGCGACCTTCTCTTCGAGCGGCAGCGAGGGATCGACCAGCCCGTCTGCCAGCCGCGCGCGGCCCTGCGCGAAGAACGTCTCGACGACGGCGCGCACGAGCGACTCCTTGTCGCCGAACGCACGGAAGATCGTGCCCTCGGCGATGCCGAGGTGCTCGGCGAGCTGCCGGGTGGTCAGCGCCGAACCGTACTCGAGGAACAGCGGCACGGCCTGCTCGGCGATCATGGTGCGCCGCTCGTCGGGCGCCATAGGCTCGGCGCGGGTGCGCCCGTCCGGCGCATCCGAATCAGGATGACCGGAATCGACGAGATCGGCAGCAGGCACGGAAACGACATTAGTGAGTGAGGACTCACTCCGCAACGTGGCGCGTGTGCGCTGTCAGCGAACTCGGACGCGTGCAATCCCCGCGCCGGAGAGTGCGTCCGGCGTTGACCACCGCCGGCACCACGACCAACCCGGCCGTGATCAGCACAGCTGACGCGATCGCGGCAACGAGGCGCCTCCTCATCCGGGAACTGCTCGGACCTTCTTGCAGCCCCGCGTCGCACCCACTCACCGCCCGTGGAAGACCGGCGACCGCTTCTGCCGGAACGCGGCGAAGCCCTGGCGGTAGTCCTCGGTGCCAGACAGCTGGGTCTGCGCGACCGCTTCGGCCGCCATCGGGTCCCACAGGTTCAGCGGCTCGTCGCGCAGCCGGGTGACGATCATCTTGCTGGCCAGGAACGCGGCGGTAGGACCGACGGCCGCGGTCCGTGCGGCTTCGGTCGCGGCATCCTGCACCTTCGCGGCCGGAAAGACGCGCGAGAACAGCCCCAAGGCCACCGCTTCCTCCCCCGTCATCAGCCGGCCGGTGTAGATCAGGTCGAGCGTCTTGTGCGGGCCGAGCCGCTCGGTGAACAGGGCGTGCCCGCCTGAATCCAGCAGCGCGCCCAGCGCCGCGAACGGCGAGCCGATCTTCGCGGTATCGGCCACAAACACCACATCGGTCGCGATCAGCAGGCCGAGCCCGACGCCCAGGCACGCGCCCTGCGCGGCCGCGAACGTCGGCGCCGGAAACGCCGCCATCCGCCATGTCACCTACGTCATTGGCATCCACGCCCGTCATTCGATCATTGACGGTACCGCGGGCAGCCGGTATCGTCGCACCACATTCAAGAGGGGGGAATCGACCGTGAAGATCAACAACCAGATGAAGATTGCCGGAGTATCGACAGCCCTCACCATACTGACAGCCCCACTAGTCGCAACGACTGCAGTTGCTTCGACGGACGCTACCGACTCCAAGGGTCTACGCCGATCTGAGTCTTCGACAACAAGCGTAACCGTGCCCTTCAGCAACCCTGTCTCGCTGTCGGATGCCGCCAATCAACGGACTGTACTCGGCTATCCCGTTGAGGGCTATCGCTTCGAGAACCCCGAGATCGTTGGAGAGTTCAGTCCCCTCTCCGGGCTATCAGTGGCCGACTTCTTGAGAGATTTTAAAGCCTCTTATGGGACTCAGCCCCAGGTGGTTGGGGCCATCATCGAGGTTCCGAAACTCGAAGCGATCGAGATGGCCAAGCGAGTTGCCGCGACCCCCATAGCTGCCCCAGGAGACGAGTTCGAGGCACCCCCGGTCGATGCATCTCGATCTTCTCAACTCCAAGCATTCCGAAAGCGCAACCCTGACCTGGAAGGAAGTAGCCCCGCCCACGCAGCAGCGAAGACGGGCGCCCAGGTCCTCACCGCAACAAATTGGCGCCCGACCCAGGCTGACATTCAGATCTTCAGAGCGAACACCTCCACGGTCTACTTCTCCCAGTACTACTACTGGGACGGAACGACGGCACGCACGTCGGTTCTCCCCGCCGACGACGGTTGGGAAGCCGAGGTAAACATCTTCACCAGCCGCCCCGACTCGGAAACCTGTGGGAGCGGACATCCCGAGGACTACCCGTTCGCAAAGAACTATGGGTGGACCTGGTCCGCTTTTGTGAACACGGGATCCGGAATGACTGCAATGGCGTCAGCGGTCGGAGCCTACGCCGACTATAACGATGACTCCGACCCGTGCAATCGAAACAGTATGGCGATTGGCGTGCGGACGCCGCAGTCCATTCCCGCGTACTCATCGGGCGCGCAGGAAGTCATGTTCACCATCTTCGCGCCGCGGGGCCTCGACAATACGGGGCGTATCGGAGGGGTCGTTCAGGCCGTGAACGAGACCGGTTGCGTCTTGCAGCCTTGGCTTTCCAACACAGACTGCATGGGTTTGACAACCAGTACATCAGGCACTCGCGCCACTCTCGCTGAGTCCCGCAACTGGACTGCCCCACCGAAGTGCTGGATGTCTCTGAACTACGGAAACACGGCGCCCACCACCTACACATGCTAGGGAAGCGCTCGAAGCAAGCTTCTCGCGATGGCCTAGCCAACGGTGGCTGGATCCCTAGCGCGTCACTCGGCCTCACTGTTGTCTGCGCACTGGTCATTCTCGCGATAGTCGTGCAGCTGTATGGCGACACCCGAGAGAACGTGGACTATCGATGCATTGTTGACGGAAGCCCGGCTGGTGTGGCCGCGACCGAGAATGCCCTGATCTCGGCCAGAGTGACACTCGTTCCGATGGGCCGACTGTGCACGTGGCATGCGGCCAACGGTGGGGTCGTCTTGGACCAATCGGGCTGGCCGCTCACGCTGGTATTCCTGGGATGCTCAGCACTCGCTGTTGCGTTCACCACCTACGGAGCATTGAAGCGGTATGCCTCAGGGCTTGTCCCGCTCGCGGTGCTTGCTGCGTTCTGGCTGGGGATTCTGGCCTACGTGAACGTCTGACCTGCCTCGCCGATTTCGGATCGTGAGCCCACCTGCCTCTCACCTCCCGTGGAAGGCCGGTGGCCGCTTCTGCCCGAAGGCGGCGAAGCCCTCGCGATAGTCCTCGGTGTGCGCGAGCTGGGTCTGCGCGACGGTCTCGGCCGCGATCGTCTCCCACAGGTTCAGCCGCTCGTCGCGCAGCCGGGTCACGATCATCTTGCTGGCCAGGAACGCGGCGGTAGGACCGACGGCCGCGGTCCGTGCGGCATCGGTCGCGGCATCCTGCACCCCATCCGCGGGGAAGACGCGCGAGAACAGCCCCGAAGCCACCGCCTCCTCCCCCGTCATCAGCCTGCCGGTGTAGATCAGGTCGAGCGTCTTGTGCGGGCCGAGCCGCTCCGTGAACAGGGCATGCCCGCCCGAATCCAACAGCGCGCCCAGCGCCGCGAACGGCGACCCGATCTTCGCGTCCTCGGCCACGTAGACGACGTCGGTCGCGATCAGCAGGCCGAGCCCCACCCCCAGGCACGCGCCCTGCGCGGCAGCGAACGTCGGCGCCGGAAACGCCGCCATCCGCCGCAGCAGCGGGGCCAGCAGGCCATCGAGATAGCCCGGCACGTCGTCGGTGGCCGGGTCGACGCCGGCGATGTCGCGCCCAGCGCAGAACGCGCGCCCCCGCCCGCGCAACACCAGCGCACGCACGCCGGCCTGCTCGGCGTCGGCGTAGGCGACGTCCAGCTCGTGCAGCGCCTGCTCGTCGAGGGCGTTCAGCTTCTGCGGGGCGTTCAGCACGACCTCGGCGACGCCACCGGACACGGTCAACTCGATCACGGCTGCTCCTCACACGTCGTAGTCGACGACGACCCTATCGGTCGTCGGGTGGGACTGACAGGTCAGAATGTAGCCGCGCTCGAGTTCTTCGGGTTCGAGCGCGTAGTTCTCCGTCATCCGCACGTCGCCCTCGACCAGGTGCGCGCGGCACGTGCCGCACACTCCCCCGGCGCACGCGTATGGCACATCCGGGCGGATGCGCAGCGCCGCGTTCAGGATCGTCTCGTGCGCGCTGGCGGGACTGTCCACGTCGGCGGACTGGCCGTCGAGGGTGAACCGGATGTGGCAGACCGGCTCGTCGGGCACCGCGATCACGGGGCGGCCCGCGCTGCCGACCGGGTGACCGGGCTCGCCGGTGGTGAACAGCTCGTGCCGGATGTGCGCACGGTCCACGCCGACGTCGGTGAGCGTGTCGCGGCACAGCTGCACCAGATCGAACGGGCCGCATAGGAACCACTCGTCGACGGTGGCGGGCCGGATCAGCACGTCGAGCATGGTGCGCAGCTTCTGCTCGTCGATGCGGCCCGACAGCAGCGGCGCGGTGCGCTGCTCGCGCGAGAGCACATGGTGCAGCGCCAGCCGGGCCGGGTAGCGGTCCTTCAGGTCGGCCAGGTCGTCGAGGAACATCACGTCGGTGCGCGACCGGTTCGTGTACACCAGCGTGAACCGGGAGGTCTCGGATCGCTCCAGCACGGCGGTGGCCAGCGCCATCAGCGGCGTGATGCCGGACCCGGCGGCGATGCCGACCAGGTGCCGGCCGTCGAGGTCCTCGAGCTGCGTGGTGAAGGTGCCCTGCGGACTCATCACGTCGATCGGATCGCCGGGGTGCAGCTCGGTCTGGGCCCAGGTCGAGAACTGTCCGCCCAGGTCGCGCTTGATCGCCACGCTCAGCCGGCCGCCCTCGGGCGGTCGGCACAGCGAGTACGACCGGCGCAGCTCCTGGCCTTCGAGTGTCACCCGTAGCGCGACGTGCTGGCCGGCGAGATAGCCGTAGTCGTCGTGCAGGTCGTCAGGTACCGCGAAGGTGACCTCGACGGCATCGTCGGTCAGCGGCCGCACGTCGGCGACGGCCAGGGTGTGGAAGCGGGCGCGATGCCGCGGCTTCGGGCCGCCGACCGCGCCGGCCAGGAATGAGCGGGCGACCTGGTGCGCCGGGCTGGAGTCGGCCGTTGTGACGTCGGTCATCAGTGCGCCTTGAAGTAGTCGAACGGTTCCAGGCACGCACGGCACTCGTAGATCGCCTTGCAGGAGGTGGAGCCGAAATGCGAGATCTCGCGGGTGTTCAGCGAGCGGCAGTGCGGGCAGCGCACGTGCAGGCCGCCGAGCACCGGCTCGGTGGGTCGGATGCCGGTGGGGGGCGCGATGCCGAACTCCTCGAGCTTGCGCCAGCCGTCGGCGCTGAGCCAGTCGGTGGTCCAGGCCGGGGCCAGCTCGGTACGCACGTCGACGTCGGCGAACCCGGCGTCGCGCACGACCCGGGCGACATCCCGCGCCATCACGTCCATCATCGGGCAGCCCGAATATGTCGGCGTGATCACGATGGTGACCCGGCCGGCGTCGACCTGCACGTCGCGCAGCACGCCGAGGTCGGCGATGGTCAGCACCGGCAGTTCCGGGTCGCACACGGTGGCCGCCGCGTCCCAGGCGCGCTGCTGCGGGGTGCCGGGCGCCGGGCTGCGGATCGGCTCGGTCGCTGCGCGCGCTCGCTCAGCGACCGAGTCGGCGTCGCCGATCGGTACCTGCGCCGCTCCGAGCACGGCGCGCAGCGCCTCGTCGCGGGACGGCTGCAGCGCCGCCCGTTCGGCCAGATCCCGCTCGAGCACGATCACCAGGTCGCTCCCGGGTGCTGCCGCGCCAGCACCTGCATCTCGGCCAGCAGAAAGCCCAGCCCCGAGAAATGGTGCCCGCGCCGTCCACCGCCGGACGCGTCGAACCGCTCCGGGCGGGCCAGCTCGGCTTCGGCGAACACCGCGTCGATCAACTCGTCGAACGGCTCGCGCAGCGTCGAGGGCCGCACCGCGACTCCCTCGAGCCGGTCCATCAGCGGCTCGTCGCGGAACAGCTCGTCCACGTACGGCCAGACGTCGTCTGCTCCCTGGATCATCCGGCGCCGCGACTCGTCGGTGCCGCCGGCCAGCCGCAGCGTCCACTGGATGGCGTGGTCGCGGTGGTAGGCGACCTCTTTGACGGCCTTGCCGGCCACCGCCGCCAGCACCGGGTCGGCCGAGGAGACCAGCCGCGTGTACAGCTCGAACTGGAAGGCGGATGCCGCCAGCTGCCGTGCGATCGTGTGCGCGAAGTCGCCGTTGGGCTGTTCGAACAGCCACGCGCTGCGGAAGTCGGGCTCGTCGCGCAGGTACGCCAGGTCGTCTTCCGTGCGCCCGTCGGCGGTGCCCGCGTAGCGCAGCAGACTGCGTGCGTGGCCGAGCAGGTCCAGTGCGATGTTGGCGAGGGCGACATCCTCCTCCAGTTCGGGGGCGTGCGCGATCCACGCACCCAGCTGCTGGGCGAGGACCAGCGCGTCGTCGCCCAGCCACAGCGCATACTCCGCGACATCCGGCGACGCGACGCGGCCCGCCTCGCCGACAAGCTCCGCGGACAGCTCGAGCTCGTCGACCGAGATGTGCACGGCGCGGGTGGCGTGCGAGGTCCGGGACGGCCCGGTCATAGGTGCGGCACCCCCTCGGACGCGGTGTAGTAGGTGGCGTGCCGGAAGTTCTTGCCCGCCGCGGACTCGAAGAACGCGCCCTTCGAGTCCGGGTCGCTGGTCGTGATCGCCTCGGAGGGCACCACCCAGATCGACACGCCCTCGCCGCGCCGAGTGTACAGGTCGCGCGCATTGCGCACCGCCATCTCGGCGTCGGGCGCGTGCAGCGACCCGACGTGCACGTGCGACAGGCCTCGTCCGGACCGGACGAACACCTCCCACAGCGGCCAGGTCTCGGCCCCGGCTGTGCCGCCTGCAGTGCCCATCACGCCACCTCCGCGTCGCGCAGCGCTTGTTTGCGGGCGTACTCCGCGGCCGCCGCGCGCACCCAGGCGCCGCCTTCGTGCGCGTCGCGCCGGGTCTGGATGCGCACCGCGTTCATCGGCCCGCGGCCGGCCAGCACCTCGCTGAACTCGTTCCAGTCGATCGGACTGGTGTGCCACTGCTGGGCGTCCTCGTCCCAGGCAAGCTCCGGGTCGGGCAGCGTGATGCCCAGCACCTCGGCCTGGGGCACCAGCATCCCGATGAACCGCTGCCGCAGGTCGTCGTTGGAGAACCGCTTGATCTTCCACGCCATCGACCGCGCCGAGTTCGGCGACTCGTCGTCGGGCGGACCGAACATCATCAGCGACGGCCAGTACCAGCGGTCCACGGATTCCTGCGCCATCTGCCGCTGCGCCGCGGTGCCCTGCATGAGCGTCAGCAGGATCTCGAAGCCCTGCCGCTGATGGAAGGACTCCTCCTTGCAGATCCGGATCATCGCCCGCGCATACGGCCCGTACGAGCAGCGGCACAGCGGCACCTGGTTCACGATCGCGGCACCGTCGACGAGCCACCCGATCGCGCCCATGTCGGCCCACGTCGGGGTCGGATAGTTGAAGATCGACGAGTACCGGGCCTTGCCGTCGATCAGCTGCTGCGTCATCTCGTCGCGCGTGATGCCCAGGGTCTGCGTCGCGCTGTACAGATACAGGCCGTGGCCGGCCTCGTCCTGCACCTTGGCCATCAGGATCGCCTTGCGCTGCAGGCTCGGCGCGCGGGTGATCCAGTTGCCCTCCGGCTGCATGCCGATGATCTCGGAGTGCGCGTGCTGCGAGATCTGCCGCACCAGCGTGCGGCGATAGGCCGCCGGCATCCAATCACGCGGTTCGACCCGCGAGTCGGCCTCGATCAGGTCGTCGAACACCGCCTGGCCCGCCGCGTCGTCCGGGTCTGCGATCGTGAGCTCGGGTGCAGTCATCCTCGACTCCTTCGGGCAATTACCTACCGCTCGTTCAGTAATTATGGCATACTCGTGCCGGGGCGTGGCCGTGTGCTGAGCGCCGCGACGCTGCGCGCGAAGCCCCGCTGCGAGGAGACACAGATGTCGGATGCCGCTACCCGGCCGATGCTGGTCCGCGACCGCGCGGCGACCGCGCTGGGAATCCGGGTGGAGGTCGACGAGCCCGGTCGGGCGGTGCTGTCGATGCGGGTGCGCGCGGACATGACCAACGGGTTCGACATCACGCACGGCGGGCTGGTGTTCGCGCTGGCCGACACCGCGTTCGCGGTCGCCTGCAATGAGGACGAGCGGGTGACCGTGGCCGCCGGCGCCGACATCACGTTTCTGAAGTCGACGCAGGAGGGCCAAATGCTGACGGCGACGGCCGTGCGGCGCGTGCGCAGCGGGCGCAACGGGCTGTATGACGTGACCGTGACGGATGAGACCGGCGATGTCGTCGCGGAGTTCCGCGGCCGCTCGCTGACGACAAATCGCACGCTGGCGGCGGAGTGAGCGCCGTGCCCGTGGCGCCAGCGGCGGGCACGGCATCGAAGTGAGGATGAGCAGATGGTGACCACGACCGCACGACGCGTACAGGCGCCGACGCCGGAGGAGCTGGACCCCGAGGAGCGGATGGATCACGAGCAGATCCGCGCCCTGCAGCTGCAGCGCCTGCAGCAGACCGTGCACCACGCGTACCAGAACGTGCCGCTGTACCGGCAGAAGTTCGACGCCGCCGGCATCCGGCCCGGCGACATCCGCTCCCTCGACGACGTGCGCCGACTGCCGTTCACGACCAAGGACGACCTGCGCCAGACCTATCCGTTCGGCATGTTCGCGGTGCCGATGGCGCAGGTGCGCCGCATCCACGCGTCCTCCGGCACGACCGGGCGGCCGACCGTGGTCGGCTACACCGAGACCGACCTGGACAACTGGGCGAAGCTGATCGCGCGGTCGCTGCGTGCGTCGGGCGTGCGGCCCGGGATGCTGCTGCACAACGCCTACGGCTACGGGCTGTTCACCGGCGGACTCGGGCTGCACGACGGCGCCGCGAAGCTCGGCGCCACCGTGATCCCGGTCTCGGGCGGGCAGACGGCGCGGCAGGTGCAGCTGATCTGCGACTTCAAGCCCGAGGCCATCTCGTGCACGCCGAGCTACCTGCTGACCATCGCGGACGGCATGGAAGCGGCCGGAATGGACCCGGCATCCACTTCGCTGAAGGTGGCGGTGCTGGGGGCCGAACCGTGGACGACGCAGCTGCGCGACGAGATCGAGCGGCGGATGAACGTGGATGCCGTCGACATCTACGGGCTCAGCGAGGTGATGGGGCCGGGCGTGGCCAACGAGTGCGTCGAGACCAAGGACGGGCCGCACGTGTGGGAGGACCACTTCCTTCCCGAGACCATCGATGAGCAGTCCCTTGAGCCGGTCGCCGACGGCGAGCTCGGCGAGCTGGTGCTGACCTCGCTGACCAACCAGGCGTTCCCGGTCATCCGCTATCGCACCAAGGACCTGACCCGGCTGCTGCCGGGGACGGCCCGGCCGGGGATGCGGCGCATCCAGAAGATCACCGGGCGCGACGACGACATGATCATCCTGCGCGGCGTGAACCTGTTCCCGACCCAGATCGAGGAGCTCGTGCTGGGCATCGAGGCCCTCGCCCCGCACTTCGTGCTGGAGCTGAGCAAGAACGGCCGGCTGGATGCGATGACGGTGCGCATCGAGCGCGATCCGGCCCTGTCGGTGGAGGTCTGCGAGGCCGCGTCGCAGGTGCTGCGGCAGCGGATCAAGGGCCGGATCGGCACGACCGTGGAGGTGCGGCTCGAAGAGCCCGGCGCGCTGCCGCGCAGCGAGGGCAAGTACAAGCGCGTCTACGACCTGCGCTGACGCGCGCGGGGCGCGCCGCGCGGCCAGCGGAGTCGCACCCGCTACTGCTTCGACACCAGCGTGAGCACGTCGTACGAGGCGACCAGGTCGTCGTTCTGATTGCGGATGACGGCGTCCCAGCGCACCTCGCCGTAGTCGTCGGTCTCACGCGGGGTGATCTGCTTCGCGGTCAGGATGACGCGGATGCTGTCGCCCGGCGAGACCGGAGTGACGAAGCGCAGGTTCTCTAGGCCGTAGTTGGCCAGCACCGGGCCCGGTGCCGGGTCCACGAACAGCCCTGCGGCGAACGAGATCAGCAGGTACCCGTGCGCGACCCGGCCCGGGAAGAACGGGTTGGCCGCGGCGGCCTCCTCATCCATGTGCGCATAGAACGTGTCGCCGGTAAAGTGCGCGAACGTCTCGATGTCGTCCAGCGTCACCTCGCGCGACGCCGAAGCCAGCTGGTCGCCGACCCGCAGCCGTGACAGCGGCTTGCGGAACGGATGCTCGCCGCCGGCCACCGCGGCACCGGGATGCCACACCCCGGTGATCGCCGTCAGCATCTGGGGCGAACCCTGCACCGCGGTGCGCTGCATGAAGTGCAGCACGGCGCGGATGCCACCCAGCTCCTCTCCCCCGCCGGCGCGCCCGGGCCCGCCGTGCACCAGGTGCGGCACCGGCGAGCCGTGCCCCGTAGAGCTGCGCGCGTCGACCTGGTCGAGGAAGAGCACCCGGCCGTTGTACGCGCCGATCCCCGCCAGCAGCTCGGCGGCGACGGCGGGGTCGTCGGTGGCGACACTGGTGACCAGCGACCCGCCGCCGCTGTTGACCAGCGACACCGCCTCGGCCAGCGTGTCGTACCCGATCATGCTGCTGACCGGGCCGAACGCCTCCACCTCGTGGACGGCCTCCGGAGCGCCCGGTCCGAAGCCGACGACGATCGGATCGAGGAACGCGCCGTCGGGCGCCCACCCGCGGGTGCCGTCGGCGCGCACCACCTCGGGGGCCGCCGTGGAGCCGACCAGCAGGGTGCCGCCGGCATCCACCAGCTTGCGCACGCCGCGCAGCACCTCGTCGCGCTGCGCGAGCGAGACCACCGGCCCCATCGTCACGCCCTCGACGTGCGGATCGCCGACCACGACCTTCTCGCTCAGCTTCACGCGCAGCGCGTCGCCGACGGCCGGCATGAGCCCGCGCGGTACGATCGCGCGGCGGATCGCGGTGCACTTCTGCCCGGTCTTGGCGGTCAGCTCCACCATCAGCTGCCGGACGAACGCATCGAAGACCGGGGTGCCGGGGGCGGCATCCGGCCCCAGCACCGATGCGTTGATCGAGTCGGTCTCGCTCGTGAACCGCACCCCGTCGGGCGTCTGCGCCTGCAGCGCCTTCGCCGTCGACGCCGACCCGGTGAACGCCACGGCATCGCCGAGTCGCAGCAGATCGAACACACCCGGCAGCGCCCCCGACACCAGCTGCAGCGCCCCCTCGGGCAGCAGACCGGAGTCGACGAGAATCCGCACCCACGCCTCGGTCAGATGCGCCGTCGGCGTCGCCGGCTTGATCAGCGACGGCACGCCGGCCAGGAACGTCGGCGCGAACTTCTCCAGCGGCCCCCAAGTGGGGAAGTTGAACGCGTTGATCTGCACCACCGCGCCCGGCAGCCGGGTGTACACGTGGCGGCCCAGGAATGAACCGTCCTTCGACAGCGTCTCGGCCGGTCCGTCCAGGTAAATGCGTGCATTGGGCAGCTCGCGCCGCCCCTTGGAGCTGTAGGTGAACAGCACGCCGATGCCGCCGTCGACGTCGATCATCGAGTCGCGCACGGTCGCGCCGGCGGTCTTGGCGATCTCGTACAGCTCGCTCTTGCGCTCGGTCAGCGCCTGGCCGAACTGCTTGAGCAGCAGTGCGCGCTGGTGGAACGTCAGCGCGCCGAGGCTGCGCTGGCCGACGGTGCGGGCGTAGTCCAGGGCACCGGCCAGGTCGACGCCGGCGCTGGAGATGCGGGTGACCTCGGCCCCGGTGGACGCATCGCGCACGACGATCGCACCAGCGTCGTCGACCGGCGTCCACCACGCCCCCTGCAGGTAGCTGGGCAGTGTCATCGTTCGCTCCATTCGTAGAATCCGCGGCCGCTCTTGCGGCCCAGGCGCCCCTCGGCGACCATGCGGCGCAGCAGCTCCGGCGGGGCGAACCGCTCGCCGATCTGGGCGTGCAGCTCTTCGGCGATGCCCAGGCGCACGTCCAGGCCGACGACGTCGGTCGTGCGCAGCGGGCCCATCGGATGCCCGTACCCGAGCTCCATCGCCGCGTCGATGTCGGCGGGAGCCGCGACGCCCTCAGCCACCATCCGGATCGCCTCCAGACCGAGGGCCACGCCCAGCCGGCTGGAGGCGAACCCCGGCGCATCCCGGACCACGACGGCGGTCTTGCCGAGGTCGCCCACCCAGCCCTGCACCCGCGCGGTCACGGCCGGGTCGGTGGCCGACCCCGTGACGACTTCGACGAGCTTGGAGGAGGGCACCGGATTGAAGAAGTGCATGCCGCAGAAGCGCTCGGGGCGCGTCACCGTCTCGGCCAGCGCGTCGATCGAGATCGAGGACGTGTTCGAGGCGAGCACGACGTCGCCGCCGATCACCGCCTCGGCGCGCGCGAACGCGTCGGCCTTCAGCCCGCGGTCCTCGGGCACCGCCTCGATGACCAGGACGCAGCCGGCGAGCCCGCCGGCATCCGTGCCGGTGACCAGCCCCGCCGCGACGTCGTCGACCGGTCGGGCCAGGGTGCCGCGCTCGGCGGAGCGGGCGACCAGGCTCCGGATGCGCGTGGCCGCGGCATCCGCCAGCGGCGCGTCGCGCTCGATGACGACCACCGCCGATCCTGCGCACAGGAAGGCGTGCGCGATGCCGGCGCCCATCCGGCCGCCGCCGATCACACCGACGCGTTCGGGGGTCATCGCCGGTGCCGTTCCAGGAATGCCGTCATCCGGGCGATCTTCGCGGGGCTCTCGAACAGCTCGGCCTGCAGCTCGAGATCGATCGCCGGGTGGTCGTCGCTGAGCAGCGCGGTCTTGGTGTGCCGCACGGCCAGTGGATCGTTCGCCGCGATGCGATCGGCCAGCGCGTGCGCAGCATCCATCAGTTCGGCGGCAGGGTGGAGGGCCGACAGCAGTCCCCACGCCAGCGCCTCGTCGGCGGTCAGGATCCGGCCGGTGTACAGCAGCTCGGCCGCGCGCGCCTCGCCCACGAGTTCGGGCAGGCGCCAGGTGGCTCCGGCGGCGGCGATGATGCCGAGCCCGGTCTCGGGGTTGCCGATGCGCACCTCCGGCGTGCCGATGCGCAGATCGGCGGCGTAGGCGAGCTCGGCGCCCCCACCCAGCGCGTACCCGTCGATCGCCGCGATCACCGGCATCGGCAGGGCGCGGATGCGGCGGAAGACCGTCGTGTTGATCCCCGCCCGCGCGTCGGCGGCGCGCCGCCGACGCAGCTGCGCGATGTCGGCGCCCGAGGCGAACACCCCGTCGGCGCCGGTGATGATGAGGATGCGCGGGGATGCCTCCAGCTCGGCGCACAGCACATGCAGACGATCGACGAGGTCCTGGTCGATGGCGTTGCGCACGCGCGGCCGGTTCAGCATCGCCACGACCCGATCGCCGCGGCGGTCGATGCGCAGCGGTGCAGTGTCGGGAGTCTCCCCCGTGTGCGGCATCCTCGTCGCCCTCCTGCCGGCCCATTGCCCGCGCTAGGAATACCTTACCGATCGTTCAGGAATTCTCCCACCCCGTGCCAGACTGGTGCCGTGAGTGATCTGGCCGGCACGACGGCGCGACGGGGGCGCCCCGGGTATGACCGCGACCAGATCCTGGCCGTCGCCGTCGCCGTCTTCAACGAGCAGGGCTACGATGCCACCTCGGTCGCCCAGCTGGCCGCCCGGCTCGGCGTGAGCAAAGCGGCGCTGTACCACCACTTCGATTCGAAGGAGCAGCTGCTGCAGCTGGCTCTGGAGCGAGCCCTGGGCGGGCTGGAGGGCGCACTGGACGCGCACGCCACCGGCGAGGAGTCGGCCTCGGAGCGCCTGGGCGCCGTGCTGCGCGGGGCCGTGCGCGTTCTGGTCGACGAGCTGCCGTACGTCACGCTGCTGCTGCGGGTGCGCGGCAACAGCGTGATCGAGCGCGCCGCGCTGCAGCGCCGGCGCGCCTTCGACCGGCGGGTGACGGCCCTGGTGCGCGACGCCCAGCGCGAGGGGTCGGTGCGCGCCGACATCGACGCGTCGGTGGCGACCCGGCTGGCGTTCGGCATGGTCAACTCGCTCGTCGAGTGGTACCGGCCCGGCGGCCCGGAGTCGGCCGACCAGCTCGCGCGCGACGTGCTCGCCGTCACCCTGGACGGGCTGCGCACCCGCTGAGAGTCGCCCGTCAGGCGGCTCGCGGGCATCGCCCGCGCAGCGCGCCGACGCCGGCCGCGCCGCCGCCTGGGTCAGGCAGCCGGATCGACCGGCAGCGGGAACAGCTCGTCGATGGCGGCGACGTCCGCGGCCGACGGCCCCCAAGCGGCGGCGGCCGCGTTCTGGCGCACCTGCTCGGGCGTCGTGGCGCCGGCGATCACGCTCGACAGCGCCGGCTGAGCCAGCAGCCACCCGAACGTGGCCTGCAGCATCGTGATGCCGCGCTCATCGCAGAAGGCCTGATACGCCTCGAGCGCATCCCACGGCGCGTTCTGCTGCAGGTGCGGGCGCTGCCGCATGATGCGGCTGTCGGCTGGTCCGCCGCTCCGGTTGAACTTGCCGGTGAGCAGTCCGTTGTGCAGCGGGAAGAATGGGAAGAAGCCCAGGCCGGCGTGGCGCACGGCCGGCAGCACTTCGCGCTCGGCGGCACGTGCGAGCAGGCTGAAGTGGTTCTGCGCCGAGATGAACGGCACGGCGTGGGCTGCGCGCGCCGCGGCATCCGCCTCTATCACCTGCCAGCCGGCGAGATTGGAGTGCCCGATGTAGCGCACCTTGCCTTCGCGCACCAGGTCGCCGAGGGCGTCCAGGGTCTCTTCGATGGGGGTGAGCGGGTCGGGCGTGTGCAGCTGGTACAGGTCGATCCAGTCGGTCTGCAGACGGCGCAGGGATGCCTCGACGGCTCGCCGCACCCAGGTTCTGGAGCCTTTCGCGGCCCCGACGACGCCGGCGTCGTAGCCGACGTGACCGAACTTGGTGGCCAGCACGACCTGGTCGCGCCGGCCGCGCAGCGCGTGGCCGATCAGCGTCTCGGACAGCCCGGGTTCCGCGCCGTACGAGTCGGCGGTGTCCAAGAACGTGACCCCGGCTTCGAGCGCGGCATCCAGCACCGCGGTCGTCCCCTCCTGCGTCTGGGTCGCCGTTCCGGTTCGGCCGAAATTGTTGCAGCCGAGGCCCGTCGCGCTCACCAGCAGGCCCGATGCGCCGACCCGGCGCTGCACAGGATTGGTCACGCCCTCCACGCTAGCGGCAATCCGCGAGATTGCTCCTTCGCAGCCATTGCGGACACCCGGCGAGACAAGTACGGTGGGTGGCTGGGTCATTTCGTAGAAGGCCCGGTCGGCACCGCATTCACGCCCACCGTCCTCGCAGGCGAGGACCCGAAGAAAGGCCAGAGCGATGAGTGATTACAACGCCGCAGTACCCGAAGACTCCGGTGTCCCGCCGCAGCAGCCGCCCGCACCGCCCTACGGCCAGCAGCCGTCCCCCGGCGCGCCCCAGTATGCCGCAGGGCCGGCGGCACCGCTGTCGGCCGAGTCGGACAAGCAGGCCGCGATGTGGGCGCACATCGGCGGAATCGTCGGCTTCCTGCCGTCACTGATCATCTGGCTGATCCTGAAGGATCGCGGCCCCCGCACCCACGTCGAGGGCAAAGAGGCGCTGAACTGGCAGATCACGTTCACGATCATCTACATCGCGATCTGGATCGTCACGAGCATCCTCACCGCGATCGTCTGGGTGCTGGGTCTATTCCTGTGGCTCCTCCCGCTGGCCTGGTGGGTGCTGAACGTGGTCTTCTCGATCATGGGCGGCATGAAGGTGAACGCCGGCGGCAGCTACCGCTACCCGTTCAACTTCCGCATCATCAAGTAGCGCTACACCAGCAGTTCCAGTTCGTCGTCGGCGCCGCGCAGGCCGGCGCCGGCGGCGGACGCCCACGCGCGCAGCCCGCCCAGCGAGCGGATCCGCGGCCGCTGCAGCGCCAGGGCGCGCACGAGCGCGCCCTTGGCGTGCTTGTTGAAGTGGTTCAGCGCGCGCACCGTGCCGTCCGGGCCCTCGGTCACGACCCGCAGATAGGCCGTCGGCACACCGGAGGGCACCGGTCCGAGCGCGACGTACGCCTCGGAGCGCAGGTCCAGGA
The DNA here is from genome assembly GCF_039537285.1 of Microbacterium kribbense. Lineage (NCBI taxonomy): Bacteria > Bacillati > Actinomycetota > Actinomycetes > Micrococcales > Microbacteriaceae > Microbacterium > Microbacterium kribbense. The sequence goes on from NZ_BAABAF010000003.1 coordinate 151,685, forward strand.
TGAACGAGGCGGATGCCGCCGCCAGCGCCGCCGTCACGGCACCGGCCCACACCCGGCGCAGCGCCGGCAGGCCGGGCAGCGCCGTGCCGGCGGCCAGCCGGTAGGTGGGGATCGGATCCAGCGCGCCGATCGGCCCGAACGGCGCCGAGTGGATCAGCACGTGCGCACCGAGCCAGCGCCGGGCCGGGGCATCCATCGTCTTCGCGTCCAGTGCGTCGAACAGCACCCCGGTGTAGCGGTCGACGGCGGGCAGAGTCGGTGCGGTGCGCAATGCGGCGTTGTGGCCGATGTCGTCGCGCTGGCGCGGCGACAGCTTCAGCACCCGCGCGGCTGCGTCCTCGTCGGCGGCCAGCGCCACCAGCGCGTCGATCACCCGATCGCGCTGGGGCGCCAGCTGCGCCAGAGCGAGCTGATCCACGCGTACGGGGCGGGCGCGGCCGCCGGGGCGCTTGGACTCCGAGGGCGGCAACAGCACCAGCATCCACCTGCTCCTGTCTTCGGGCGCGCGACTGCCCGCCGCAATGACGAGAGCACATCACACGTCGGGCGTGATGTGCTCTCGTCCGGATCGCACGAGGGGCGGCTCAGGCCACCAGCGCGGCCTGGCCCGCCACGATCGTGACCCGGTCGTTCTCGACCGAGACGAACCCGTTCTGGGCGTCTGCCACGATCTTCTCGCCGTCGGTGCCGGTGATGCGCACCTGACCTTCGGCGAGGATGCCCAGCACCGGCTCGTGACCGGGCATGAAGCCGATCTCGCCCTCGACGGTCTTGGCGATCACCAGGGATGCCTCGCCCGTCCAGACCTCGGCCTCGGCCGAGACGAGAGTGACCTGCAGGGCCATGTCAGCCGTTCTCCTTCTGGATCTGCGCCCACTTGGCCTCGACGTCGGCGATGCCGCCGACGTTGAAGAACGCCTGCTCGGCGACGTGGTCGTACTCGCCCTTGACGATCGCGTCGAACGACTCGATCGTCTCCTTGATGGGCACCGTGGAGCCTTCGACGCCGGTGAACTTCTTGGCCATGTAGGTGTTCTGCGACAGGAACTGCTGGATGCGGCGGGCCCGCGAGACGACGATCTTGTCCTCTTCGCTCAGCTCGTCGACACCGAGGATCGCGATGATCTCCTGCAGCTCCTTGTTCTTCTGCAGGATCTGCTTCACGGAGGTGGCGACCCGGTAGTGGTCGGCGCCGATGTAGCGCGGGTCCAGGATGCGGCTGGTCGAGGTCAGCGGGTCCACGGCCGGGTACAGTCCCTTGGACGCGATCTCACGGCTCAGCTCGGTCGTGGCGTCCAGGTGCGCGAACGTGGTGGCCGGCGCCGGGTCGGTGTAGTCGTCGGCGGGCACGTAGATCGCCTGCAGCGAGGTGATCGAGTGGCCGCGCGTGGAGGTGATGCGCTCCTGCAGCACGCCCATCTCGTCGGCCAGGTTCGGCTGGTAGCCCACCGCGGAGGGCATCCGGCCCAGCAGCGTGGACACCTCGGAGCCGGCCTGCGTGAAGCGGAAGATGTTGTCGATGAACAGCAGCACGTCCTGCTTCTGCACGTCACGGAAGTACTCCGCCATCGTCAGGGCCGACAGTGCCACGCGCAGGCGCGTCCCCGGCGGCTCGTCCATCTGGCCGAACACCAGGGCGGTCTTGTCGAAGACGCCCGCCTCTTCCATCTCGTTGATCAGGTCGTTGCCCTCACGGGTGCGCTCGCCGACACCGGCGAACACCGACACGCCGCCGTGGTCCTGCGCGACGCGCTGGATCATCTCCTGGATGAGCACGGTCTTGCCCACGCCTGCACCGCCGAACAGGCCGATCTTGCCGCCCTCCACGTACGGGGTGAGCAGGTCGATGACCTTGATGCCGGTCTCGAACATCGTGGTCTTGGATTCGAGCTGGTCGAAGCTCGGCGCCTGCCGGTGGATGCCCCACCGCTCGGTGACCTCGATCTGCTCACCGGGCTTGGCGTTGAGGATGTCGCCGGTCACGTTGAACACGCGGCCCTTGGTGACATCGCCCACCGGCACGCTGATCGGGCCGCCGGTGTTGCGGACGTCCTGACCGCGGACCATGCCGTCGGTCGGCTTCAGTGAGATGGCGCGGACCAGATCGTCACCGAGGTGCTGGGCGACCTCGAGGGTGATCTCGGTGTGCTCATCACCGATCGTGATGGTGGTCTTGAGCGCGTTGTAGATGTCCGGGATCGCATCGTGCGGGAACTCGATGTCGACCACGGGTCCGGTCACGCGCGCGACGCGACCGACAGCGGTGGTCTCGGTCTCCTGTGCGGCAAGGCTCATGGCTTCTTCTCTTTCGATGGGTTCTACTTGCCGGACGCCAGGGCGTCCGCGCCGCCGACGATCTCGGCGATCTGCTGCGTGATCTCCGCCTGACGCGCATTGTTGCGCAGGCGGGTGTAATCGGTGATGAGCTTGTCGGCGTTGTCGCTGGCCGACTTCATCGCCTTCTGCGTCGCGGCGTGCTTGGCCGCCGAGGACTGCAGCAGGGCGTTGAAGACCCGACTCTGGATGTACACCGGCAGCAGGGCGTCCAGGACGGTCTCCGCTTCGGGCTCGAACTCGTAGAGCGGGTACACCTGCGCGCTCTGGTCGTCCTCGGCGGCCTCGACCACTTCCAGCGGAAGCAGTCGCACCGTCTCGGGAGTCTGCGTCATCATGTTGACGAACCGGTTGTAGACGAGGTGGATCTCGTCCACGCCGCCGTCCTGGCCGCCCTTCTCGAACGCGTCCAGCAGCGTCGCCGAGATGTCTTCGGCCCAGGTGAACTTCGGTGTGTCGGTGTCGCCGACCCACTCACCCGAGTGCTCGATGCGGCGGAACTGGAAGTAGCCCACCGCCTTGCGCCCGACCAGGTAGTAGACCGGCTCGCGGCCCTCCTGCTGCAGCAGCTCGGCCAGTTCGAGTCCCTCCCGCAGGATCTGCGAGTTGAACGCGCCGGCCAGGCCCCGGTCGGACGAGAAGATGACCACGGCCGAGCGCCGGATCTGCTCGGGTTCGCGGGTCAGCGGGTGGTCGATGCTCGAGTGCGTCGAGACGGCGGAGACGGCCCGGGTCACGGCACGCGCGAACGGCGAGGCCGCGCGAACGCGACCCATCGCCTTCTGAATGCGCGAAGCCGCGATGAGCTCCATCGCCTTCGTGATCTTCTTGGTCGTCGCAGCAGAAGCGATCTTCTGCTTGTAGACCCGGAGTTGTGCGCCCATGTCTGTCCTGTGCGCCTAGCCCCGACGGCCCTTGACGATCTTCTCCTGATTGACGTCCTCGGCGTCCGCCGCGTCGACCACGGGGGCGGTCGGACCGTCGTCGGCACCGCCCTGGAACTCGGGGATGAACGCGTCGCAGGCCTTCGCCAGCGCGGCGGCCGTGTCGTCGTCCAGCACGTTGGTCTCACGCAGCGTGTCGAGGATCGTCGTGTTGCGACGGACGTAGTCGATCAGCTCGCGCTCGAACCGCAGCACGTCCTCGACCTCGATCGTGTCGAGCTTGCCGTTGGTGCCGGCCCAGATCGAGACGACCTGCTCCTCCACCGGGTACGGCGAGTACTGCGGCTGCTTGAGCAGCTCGGTCAGTCGCGCGCCACGGGCCAGCTGACGCCGGGATGCGGCATCCAGGTCCGACGCGAACATCGCGAACGCCTCCAGCGAACGGTACTGGGCCAGCTCCAGCTTGAGCGTGCCCGAGACCTTCTTGATCGACTTGACCTGGGCGTCGCCGCCGACGCGCGACACCGAGATGCCGACGTCCACGGCCGGCCGCTGGTTCGCGTTGAACAGGTCGGACTGCAGGAAGATCTGGCCGTCGGTGATCGAGATCACGTTGGTCGGAATGTAGGCCGACACGTCGTTGGCCTTGGTCTCGATGATCGGCAGGCCCGTCATCGATCCGGCGCCGAGCTCGTCGGACAGCTTCGCGCAGCGCTCCAGCAGACGGGAGTGCAGGTAGAACACGTCGCCCGGGTAGGCTTCGCGCCCCGGCGGACGGCGCAGCAGCAACGACACGGCACGGTAGGCCTCAGCCTGCTTGGACAGGTCGTCGAAGACGATCAGCACGTGCTTGCTGTCATACATCCAGTGCTGGCCGATGGCCGAGCCGGTGTAGGGGGCGAGGTACTTGAAGCCGGCCGGGTCGGACGCGGGGGCGGCGACGATGGTCGTGTAGGCCATCGCGCCGGCGTCTTCGAGCGCACCCTTGACAGATGCGATGGTCGAGCCCTTCTGGCCGATCGCGACGTAGATGCAGCGCACCTGCTTGTTCTCGTCGCCGGACTCCCAGTTGGCCTTCTGGTTGATGATCGTGTCGATCGCCAGAGCCGTCTTGCCGGTCTGGCGGTCGCCGATGATCAGCTGCCGCTGGCCGCGGCCGACCGGGATCATCGCGTCGATCGCCTTCACGCCGGTCTGCAGCGGCTCGTGCACGCTCTTGCGCTGCATGACGCCGGGCGCCTGCAGCTCGAGGGCGCGGCGGCCGACCGTCGCGACCTCGCCGAGGCCGTCGATCGGGTTGCCCAGCGGGTCCACGACGCGGCCGAGATAGCCGTCGCCGACGCCCACCGAGAGCACCTCGCCGGTGCGGGTGACCTGCTGGCCGGCCTCGACGCCGGAGAAGTCGCCCAGGACGACCACACCGATCAGTCGCTCGTCGAGGTTCAGGGCCAGGCCCTGGATGCCGTTGGCGAAGGTGACCAGCTCGTTGGCCATGACGCCGGGCAGGCCCTCGACGTGGGCGATGCCGTCGGCTGCGTCCACGACCGTGCCGACCTCGGTGGCCGCTGCTCCCGTGGGCTCGTAGGCCGCGACGAAGTCCTTCAGCGCGTCACGGATGACGTCGGGGCTGATGGAGAGTTCTGCCATTGTCTTCCTTTTGTTCGAGGGGCCTCGGCCCCGAAGTCGCCGTCCGAGGACGGGAAATCTGTGTCAGCCTGCGAGTCGTTGCCGCAGGTCGCTCAATCGGGACGAGACGGTCGCATCGATCACGTCGTCGGCGATCTGCACGCGCAGACCTCCGACCAGGGTGCGATCGATGATGGTGTTGACCGAGATGTCGGTGCCGTAGCTGGACTTCAGCCACGCGGCGAGCCGATCCACCTGGGCCGCGCCCAGCGCGACGGCACTCGTGACGGTGGCGACGGTGCGCCCCCGTGCATCGGAGACGATCCGCTCGGCACGGCCGAGCAGTTCGCGCACCCGGCGCTCGCGCGGTCGCTGCACGACCGATGACGCGATCAGCGCGGTCGCCGCATTCGCGCGGCCGTTCAGCAGCGACTGAACGAGACGCCCCTTCACGGCCTGGTCGCCCAGCCGGCTGCCCAGCGCGAGCTCGAGCTGGGGGTCGGCGGCCACGATGCGGGCGAACTGGAACAGCTCGCGTTCGATGTCGGCCTCCGGCTCCGCGGTGGCTGCGGCGCGGATGGCGAGCTCTTCGACGCCGTCGACGAGGTCGCCCGCGTCAGACCAGCGCTCGCGCACGACCTTCTGCAGCACATCCTGTGCGGTCTGCCCCAGCGCCGCGAACACGGCCGTGGCCACCTTCGCGCGGGCGTCGGGAGCCGAACCCCAGTAGGCCAGCGCGCCGCTCAGCTGCGGCGTGTCGGCCAGGGCGCGCGCCGCGGCGAACAGGTCGCCGGCGACACCGAGGTCGACTCCGGACGCGGCGCCCAGCGCCGCATTCGATGCCGCAAGGGCGTGAGTGGTCGCGCTGCCCATTACTGCGACGCCTTCGCGGCTTCGGATGCCTCGAGCTCGGCCAGGAAGCGGTCCACGACGCTCTGCGCCTTGGCGTCGTCGGAAAGGCTCTCCCCGATGACACCGCCGGCCAGGTCGAGTGCGAGCGTGCCGACCTCGCCGCGCAGCGACACCAGGGTCGACTGCCGCTCGGCCTCGATCTGCGCGTGCGCGGACGCCGTCACCCGAGAAGCCTCGGCGGTCGCGGCATCCTTCGCCTCGGCGACGATCTTCTTGGCGTCTTCGCGAGCGGACTCACGGATCTCGCCGGCTTCCTTGCGGGCCTCGGCGAGCTGCGCCGTGTACTGCTCGAGCGCGGCCTCGGCCTGACGCTGCGCCTCGTCCGCCTTCTCGATGTTGCCCTCGATGGCGGCCGCGCGCTGATCGAGCATGTCCTGCATGCGGGGCAGCACGAACTTCCAGAAGACGACCAGGATCGCAATGAAGCACAGCGCCCCCCAGATGAGATCGTAGATCTCGGGAAGCAGCGGGTTGTTGGTCGTTTCCTGGGTCTCCGCGGCGAGAGTGACAAGAGCCGGAAGCATCCTGTCTCCTTATCTGAAGAGGTGGATCAGTTGTAGCCGAAGATGAAGCCGGTGGCGATGCCGATGAACGCGAGCGCCTCGGTGAAGGCGATGCCGATCCACATCAGGACCTGCAGGCGGCCGGCCAGCTCGGGCTGACGCGCAACGCCCTCGATCGTCTTGCCGACGACGATGCCGATGCCGATGGCGGGGCCGATGGCGGCCAGGCCGTAGCCGACGGTGGCGATCGAGCCGTTCACTGCGGCCAGAACCGTAGTAGCTTCCACGGGTTTTTCCTTTCGTTGGGTGGGGCGGCGGGTGCCGGCCCGCTCAGTGCTCTTCCGCGATTGCGAGCTGAATGTAGACCGCGGTGAGGATTGCGAAGATGTACGCCTGGAGGACGGCCACCAGGATTTCGAACAGGGTGAAGGCGAAGCCGAATGCGAGGGTGCCGGCACCCAGCAGGCTCCAGAAGCCACCTGCGGTGAAGAAGAAGAACCAGGTCGCCGAGAAGAACAGCACCAGCATCAGATGCCCGACGATCATGTTCATCTGCAGACGCAGCGTGAGCGTGACGGGGCGGACGATGAACGTCGAGATGAATTCCAGGATCGCCACCATCGGCTTGATGGCGGTGGGGATGCCGGAGGGGAAGAACGAGTTGCGCACGAACTTCTTCGGGCTCTTCTTCAGTCCCGCGTAGATGAACGTGAAGTATGAGATCACGGCGAGCATCAGCGGGATGGCGATCAGCCCGGTGCCGGCGATGTTCAGGAACGGCACGATGCCGGTCAGGTTCATGAACAGGATCATGAAGAAGATCGTGGTCAGCAGCGGCAGGAAGCGGTCGCCGTCCTTGCGGCCGAGCAGGTCGTGCGCGATGCCGTTGCGCACGAAGTCCAGGCCCATCTCGATCACGCTCTGGAAGCGGCCCGGGACCAGCTTCATGCGACGGGTGCCCAGCACGAACAGCGTGATCAGGGCGAGCGTCGCGAGGATCTGGATGAGGTTGATGCGCGTCAGCGCGAACGCCGTCCCGGCGAAGAGCACCTCTGGCGGGAAGAAGTCGGCGATCGACGGCGGATGGAATCCACCATCAGACTCCGCGGCTTTCGCAATCAGTGTCGCAGCTTGAGTGAACAGCGCTGGCTCCAACTTCGGGGCACCGGTCAGGACCGGGGCGACGATGGTCGATGAGATGAACCCGCACGGCAGCTCAAGCACTCGGGCGTAAGCGGGCGGGTACTCGACTACCCTATCAAACTCGGGGGCTCACGACGGACCGACGGGCCCGAACCCGGCCCCGCGCCTCATCGGCGGTCCGAGTGCGGCGCCTCGTCGTCGGGTGCCTGGGTGGGCAGGTCCACCGCCACGGCCGGAATGCGCATCCGGGTGAGCACGACCACATCGATGACCAGGGATGCCAGGATCCCGGCGACGATCGCGACGAAGAACACCGTCGGCTGGATCCAGGGCTGACCGCGCAGGACGAGCAGCACGACGATGAACACCACGAATTTGAGGATCCAGCCGCCGAGGACGATGCCGAAGAAGATCGGGATGTAGAGCGGATCGCCGAACCAGCGGTTGGCGATCAGGATGCTGATGCCGGTGATGCCCAGGAACAGCGCGGCCAGCACGATGCCGGCCAGGGCGCTGAACAGGCCCGGTGCGCCGGCGACGAGAAAGCCGACGACGGCGCCGATGACGGCCAGGACGGCCGTGCCGATGGCCGACCAGATCAGGGTCGTGCGCAGCACGGGTGTGCTGGTGATCGGGCTCGTGCCCTTCGGATCGGTCAACGGTGCTCCTTCACGGTCTGCGGGTGCGCGGCGGCGTGGGCGGCCCGCGCGGCCCGCCGGCGGGCCGGGGCGAGGGTGACGATCACGCAGGCGATGAACCCGACGACGCCGTAGCCGACGCCCAGCCAGTACGTACCGGGCCAATCATGCCCGACGCCGATGTACATCAGCAGGATGGACAGTCCGATGATCGCCGTCCACGCATAGAAGATCAGCACCGACTCGCGCGTGGAATGCCCCATGTCCAGCATCCGGTGATGCAGATGCTTGCGGTCCGGCGAGAATGGCGACTTGCCGGCGCGCATGCGCCGGAACACCGCCGAGGCGAAATCCAGCAGCGGCAGGATCACCACCGCCACCGGCAGCAGGATCGGCATGAACGCGCCCAGCAGCTGCGAGCGGCCGAACTCGTCCGGGTCGAGGGTCGCGGGGTCGAACTGACCGCTGATAGCGATGGCGCTGGTGGCCATCAGCAGGCCGAGCACGAGGGCGCCGGAGTCGCCCATGAACAGCTTGGCGGGATGCCAGTTCATCGGCAGGAAGCCCAGGCAGATGCCCACCAGCACGCAGGCCATGAACGAGGCCAGGTTGAAGTAGCTGCTGGCGCCCGAGTCGCGCACCACGAAGTACGAGTAGGCGAAGAAGATCACGTTCGCGATCAGGCAGACGCCGGCCACGAGTCCGTCCAGCCCGTCGATGAAGTTCACGGCGTTCATCACGATGACGATCGCGAACACGGTCAGCGTGAAGCTGACCGCGGCCGAGGGCACCGTCATCCCGCCGATGGGCAGCGAATAGATCTGCAGCTGCCCGAACCAGGCGATGATGCCGGCGGCGAGGAACTGGGCGGCCAGCTTGATCATCCAGTCCAGGTCCCACAGATCGTCGGCCAGCCCCACCAGCACGGTGAGCAGGACGGCGGCGAGGATCGCATAGACCTGGCGCGGATTCGACCAGAAGATCTGGAAGTAGGGCGTGAACGCCGAGACGGCGAACGCCGCGACCACCCCCAGGAACATCGCCACCCCGCCCAGCCGCGGCGTGGGCGTGGAGTGCACGTCGCGCTGCCGGATCGCCGGGTAGAGCTTGTACCGCAGGCCGATCCGCCATACGGCCCACGAGAAGATCAGCGTGACCGTCGCGGTGAACAGAATGGTGAAGACGTACTGCTTCACCCGTCACCGCCGGGTGCGGCATCCCTCGCGCCCGCGGTGCGCGAGGCGGGAGCCTCGCCTGACTGGTCCTGGTGCGGCGGGTCCTGGGGCGACACGTCCTGGTGCAGGGCGCCCTGCGGCGGCACGTCCTCGGGCAGTGCGTCCTGGTGCGGCGGCTCGTCGTAGACGGGGCCGCCATGGTTGTGGCCGTCATGGGAGTCGTGCAGTGCGCCGGCCAACTGAGGGTCGGCCTCGAGCAGCTCGCCGAGCACTTCGCGCAGCCGCTCGCGGCTGATCGCGCCCTCGCGCAGCACGCGCACGATCGGGTCGGTGCCGCCGACCAGGCTCGTGACATCCACGATCGTCGACGAGACGCCGGTCTGGCTGAGGCCGTCGTCCAGATAGACGGCGACGCTGTCGCCGAGCATCGCCTGGGCGTCTTCGGCGGCGATGGCGGCGGCCTTGCCGGTGAGGTTGGCGCTGGATACCGCCAGCGGCCCGGTCTCTTCGATCAGCTCGCGAGCGAGGCGATGGTCGGGCATGCGCACCGCGACGGTGCCGTGCGTATCGCCCAGATCCCACGCCAGCGAGGGCTGGGCAGGCAGGACGATGGTCAGCCCGCCGGGCCAGAACGCTTCGATGAGCCGGTCGGCCGGCTCCGGGATCTCGGCGACGAGCGCCTGCATCATCGCGCGGCTGGCCACCAGCACCGGCGGCGGCGACTGCCGGCCGCGACCCTTGGCCGCCAGCAGCGCCGTGACGGCGTCGGGGCTGAACGCGTCGGCGGCGATCCCGTAGACGGTGTCGGTGGGCATCACGATCAGTTCACCGCGGCCGATCGCCTGACGTGCTTGACGCGTGCCGGCGAGCAGCTGGGCCGGATCGGCGCAGTCGAAGAGGGGGGACATGACCCTGACAGTGTAGCGACGAGGGATGGGATGCCGCCGACAGCGGCGGTCGCTCAGGGGCGGATGGCCGTGGTCGCGCGGTCGCGCATCGTGAGGTCGGGGTGGGTCGCGGCGGCGCGCCAGCCGTCCGCCGCCAGGATCGCGCGGATGGGCTCGCCCTGCCACTCACCGTGCTCGATCGCGATGATCCCGCCCGGACGGGCCAGCCGCAGCCCGACCCGGCTGAGCACGCGCACCACGTCGAGTCCGTCCGCTCCCCCGTACAGCGCCTCGTGCGGGTCGAACAGCCGCACCTCGGGTTCGCGCGGGATGGCGTCATCCGGCACGTACGGCGGGTTGGAGGCGACGACGTCGATCGTGCCGTCGAGGTCGGGGAAGGCATCCGCGAGATCGCCCAGGACCAGATGGGCGTTGTCGGTGCCATAGCGGGCGAAGTTGCGCTGCGCCCAGGCGTGCGCGGCCGCGGAGCGCTCGGCGGCCCAGACGTGCGCGTGCGGCACCTCGGTGGCCAGCGCCAGGGCGATCGCGCCGCTGCCGGTGCCGAGGTCCACGGCACGCGGTGCGGGCGTGGGAACGGCGGCGAGCGCGTCGATGGCGATCTGGGCGAGCACCTCGGTCTCGGGTCGCGGCACGAATACGCCCGGGCCGACCTGCAGCTCGAGGTGGCGGAACGGCGCGGCGCCGACGAGGTGCTGCAGCGGCTCGCGCGCGGCGCGGCGGGCGATCAGGCCCTGCAGCTCGTGCGCTGCCGGGGCGTCGAGGGCGTCGTCGCGCAGCGCCGCTGCTTGCACGCCGCCGCGGGACAGACCGAGCACGTGGCCGACCAGCAGTTCGGCATCGACGTCGGGGGCGGGCACGCCGGTCTCGGCGAGGATGCGCGCGGCCGCGCGCAGGGCCGCGTTCACGCTGCGCGGGGGGTGGGGTTCAGGTGCCATGAGCGGCATCCAGCCTAGCGGCGCCCGGCGGTCGCTCGTCGCGGCGGTCGCCCTGACTGCGACGGCCTGCGGCGGCGCCTCCGCCTGGGCGGCGGGCTGCCCGCGCACCGGATCGGGGATCGCCGCCACCACGTTGCCCGCGCACGAGCTCGGGGGTCGTGGTCGACACGTCGGGGGCGACACGACAGGCGGCGGCGTGCCGGCGACGACCCCGATTCCGTGCGCGCCGATGAGCGGCCCCGCCGAGCAAGTAGGCTGAGTGCCTACGCCCCCGTAGCTCAGTGGATAGAGCGGCGGACTCCTAAGCCGCGCGTCGCAGGTTCGACTCCTGTCGGGGGCACCCCAGCGCTCTGCGCCATTGCCCGCGGATTCGGCATGGCCGAATCGCGCCCTCGAACTCGGTCAGGTCATGCGCGGACTCGGTGCCACGGGACCGAGCACGCAGACTTGGCGCTGCGGGACCGATGCATGGCCGGTGGCCCATCGCTTCTCGCGCGATTCACTCGCGCTGTCGTTTTCGACATCCGCGCATGAAACTTTCGGGCGCGGATGTCGGAAACGACCGCGCGAGCGCCTGGCCGGCGGCCACAACATGCGCGCAGGCAAGAAACATACGCACAGGGCCGCAGGTGCGGGGCCGAGGGCCGCGGGTGGCCGCGGCGCGGGTGTGAATCCCCTCCGAATGCGCGCTGCGGGTTGCGCGTCGCGCCGATTCTCGGAATCGTGGCCGGTTCCAACCCCCAAACGGAAGGAAAGCACATGCTGACTCTGACCGAGAATGCGGCCACCGCGGTGAAGTCCATCGTCTCCAACGGTGCGGATGCCGATACCGCAGGACTGCGCATCCACAGTGCAGACGACCAGACGGCGGGCTTCGCGCTGACCATCGCGCCGACCCCGGAGGCGGAGGACGCCGTCGTCGAGGAATCGGGCGCCCGGGTGTTCCTGGACGCCGGTGCAACGCTGGCCCTGAACGACCAGGTGCTCGATGCCCAGGTCGGCGAGGACGGCGCCGTGCGCTTCGACCTCGCTCTGCAGAGCTGACGGCCCCGCAGCGCTGACCGCCCCATAGAGCTGACCGCCCCGCAGCACTGACGGTCCGAGCACTAGCTGCCCTGACGAGCTGACGAGCTGACGAGCTGACGAGCTGACGAGCTGACGAGCTGACGGCGAACGCGACACCGGCCCTGCGGCTATTGGAAGTCGCGGGACCGGTGCGCGACGCCCACCCGCAGGTCTTCGAACGCGTCGGCCAGCAGCGCGGTCACCCCCTCCGGCGAGCGTTCCACGATCCCCCGGGTGATCAACGCCGGCGCGTCGCGCACGATCCGCCGATAACGCTGCCAGACGCCGACCGTGCAGATCACGTTCACGATCCCGTGCTCGTCCTCGAGGTTCAGGAACGTGATGCCGGATGCCGTGGCCGGCCGCTGTCGGTGCGTCACGAGCCCGGCGACCTGAACCCGCCGCCCGGCCTCGTGGGTGCGCAGTCCGCGCGAGGTGAGCACGCCGCGGGCATCGAGCGCGGCGCGGAAGTGGATCAGCGGATGATCGTCGGTCGAGATGCCGGTCGCCCACAGGTCGGCTGAGAGCCGCTCGTAGCTGCTCGGGTCGGCGAACAGCGGCGGCTGCACGGCCACGATCGAATCGGGCAGGAACTCAGCACGGTCCGCTGCGGCGGCGCCGGCCAGCCAGATCGCCTCGCGGCGACCCAGGCCCAGGCATTCGAACGCCCCGGCCGTGGCCAGCGCCTCCAGCTGGGCGGCGGTGACCCCGACCCGGCGCACCAGGTCGCGCATGTCGCGGTAGTGCCCGCCCGCCGCACGCTCGGCCACGATCTTCTCGGCCAGAGCCGTGCCGATGCCCTTCACCTCGGCCAGCCCCAGCCGCACTGCGAACGCCCCGTCGCGCCGATGCGCGGCCGATTCGTCGGGTGCGGCGACATCGAACGACGGCACCGGCGGCTGGACGCGGGCCAGGCACGAGTCCATCCCCGTCACAGGGCCCGCATCCGTCCCCACGGCGCCCGGCGCCGCTTCCGCTCCGACCGCACCCGGCTCGACGACCGGGTGCGCGTGTGAGCGGTGCAGATCGGGCCGGCGCACCTGCACGCCGTGCCGGCGCGCGTCGGTGACGAGGCTCGCCGGCGAGTAGAACCCCATCGGCTGGGCGCGCAGCAGTCCGGCCAGGAACGCCGTCGGGTAGTGCAGCTTCAGCCACGAGCTGGCATAGACCAGCAGCGCGAACGACAGCGAGTGCGACTCGGCGAACCCGAAGTTGGCGAACGCCTGGATCTTCGCGTAGATGGCATCGGCATCCTCCCCCACCAGTCCGTTGCCGGCCATCCCGGCGTACAGCTTCTGCTTGATCGATTCGATCCGCTCGATGCCGCGCTTGGAGCCCATCGCCCGGCGCAGCAGATCGGCGTCCTCGCCGCTGAGCCCGCCGATCGCCATGCCCATCTGCATGAGCTGCTCCTGGAAGACCGGGATGCCCAGCGTGCGCTCCAGCACCGGCTCCAGCTTGGGGTGCGCATAGGTGACCTTCTCCTGCCCCAGCTTGCGGCGCACGAACGGGTGCACGGCGCCGCCCTGGATCGGGCCGGGACGGATCAGCGCGATCTCGATGACCAGGTCGTAGAACCGGCGCGGCTGCAGGCGCGGCAGCAGCCCCATCTGTGCGCGCGACTCGACCTGGAACACGCCGATCGAATCGGCCCGGCACAGCATGTCGTAGACGGCCGCTTCTTCTTTGGGGATGGTCGCCAGCTCCCACACCTCGCCGGTGGATCCGCGGACCAGGTCGAAGGTGTGCTGCAGCGCTGCGAGCATCCCGAGCCCGAGCAGGTCGAATTTGACCAGCCCCATCCACGCCGCGTCGTCCTTGTCCCATTGGATGACGGTGCGGTTCTCCCTCCGCGCGTGCTCGATCGGCACCACCTCGCCGACCGGCCGGTCGGTGAGCACCATGCCGCCGGAGTGGATGCCCAGGTGCCGAGGCGCCTTCAGCAGCCGGCCGGCGTACTCGATGACCTGATCCGGGATGTCGTGGCCGCCGTCGCCGGACCGTGCCGAACCCGCGCCCGGCCCACTCCGGGCATCGCCGGCACGCTGCCCCCAGGCCCGGGGCACGGGGCCCCAGCGCTCGACCTGCTTCAACCAGGCGTCCTGCTGCCCCGGCGAGTGGCCCAGCGCCCGGGCCATGTCGCGGATCGCGTTCTTCGGCCGGTATTGGATGACGTTGGCCACCTGCGCGGCGCGATCGCGGCCGTAGGTCGCATAGACCCATTGGATGATCTCTTCACGGCGGTCGGCGTCGAAGTCGACGTCGATGTCGGGCTCTTCTTCGCGCATGCTCGACAGGAACCGCTCGAACGGCAGGTCGTAGGCGATGGCGTCGACGGCGGTGATGTCCAGCAGATAGCAGATCGCGCTGCTCGCCGCCGACCCGCGCCCCTGGCAGAGGATGCCGCGGCGGCGCGCCTCCTGCACGATGCCGTGCACGATCAGGAAGTAGCCGGGGAAGTCCTTGGTCTCGATCACGTCGAGCTCGTGCGCGATGCGCCCGCGGCCTTTCGCCGTCAGGTCGGGGTACCTGCGGGGCACCGCATCCCACACCAGCTGCCGCAGCCAGCTCATCGGCGTGTGGCCAGGTGGCACCGGCAGCTTCGGCAGCGCGGGCCTGGCCGCGCGCAGCGGAAAGGCCAGCTCGTCGGCCAGCGTCACGGTGTGCGCGATCGCGCCCGGGTAGCGGGCGAAGCGGCGCTGCATCTCGGCGCCGCTGCGCAGGTGGGCGCCGGCATGCACCGGCAGCCAGCCGTCCAGCTCGTCCAGGCTGCGCCCGGCCCGCACCGCAGCGACGGCAGCCGCCAGGTGCCGCTGGCGCGGCGTCGCATAGTGCACGTTGTTGCTGGCCAGCACCGGCAGCCCGCGGGCGGCGGCCAGATCGGCGAGCAGATCGTTGGCGGCGTCGTCGCGCGGGTCGCCCTGGTCGATCAGCTCGACGTGCACGGCGTCCCGGCCGAACAGGGCCACCAGCCGGTCGAGCTGGGCCGCGGCGGCGGCCGCCCCGCCGGTCAGCCCGCCGTCGGCGAGGGCGCGGCGCACGGCGCCCTTGCGGCAGCCGGTCAGGATCGCCCAGTGCCCGGCCGCCTGCGCGGCCAGCTCGTCCAGGTCATAGACCGGGCGGCCCTTCTCGGCGCCGCGCAGCTGCGCGTGCGTGATCGCCGCGGCCAGCCGGTGGTACCCCTCCTGCCCGCGCGCGAGCACCAGCAGGTGCGCGCCGGCCGGATCCGCCTGCCCCGCTTGCCGCTTCGGCAGCTCGAGCGACAGCTCGGCGCCGTACACCGTCTTGACCTGCCGCGGCGCCGCGGCCTCGGCGAACCGGACGATGCCGTAGAAGCCGTCGTGATCGGTGATCGCCAGTGCATGCAGGCCGAGCCGTTCGGCCTCTTCGACGAGCTCTTCCGGGCCGGATGCCCCGTCCAGGAACGAGAACGAGGAATGCGCGTGCAGCTCGGCATAGGGCACCGCGTCGACGGGCCGTTC
Source organism: Microbacterium kribbense (assembly GCF_039537285.1). Classification (NCBI taxonomy): domain Bacteria; kingdom Bacillati; phylum Actinomycetota; class Actinomycetes; order Micrococcales; family Microbacteriaceae; genus Microbacterium; species Microbacterium kribbense. The sequence continues at coordinate 167,290 of NZ_BAABAF010000003.1, forward strand.
CAGTTCCGGCGGGAGGTACGGGCCGCGCTTGCGCGAGAACGCCGGGCTGTCCTCCGCGCCGGCGGGGACGCTGCTCGGGCGGCGCCGGTCGCTGAGCAGCCGCTCGAAATCGGACCACGGGATGGCCGGGTTGTCGAAGCCCATCAGTCGTACCTGGCCTCGGCGGCCCACCGGCCGTCCTCGCAGATCAGCAGCCAGGCGCTCTGGTCGGCGTCGACGACCTGGAATCGGTGCGCGCGACGGGCCCGGGCCCGGTCCCACCCGCGCTCGTCGACGGTCCACGGCCCCGCCCACGACACGATCGCGCGGCGCCGGCCCGCCTCGGTCAGCTGCGCGGGCGGCGCGCTGAGCGCGCCGCGCTCGTCGACGTCGACGGGCAGCCCCCCGTCGGCCGCGACATCCACCGCCTGCGGCTGCGGAAACACCGTCGCCGGCAGCGGCGCCGGCAGGCTGCCCGGCCATGGCCGGGAGCGATCCTGCGCGATGACGCCCCGATCCCCCCACGGCACCAGCACCTGCCGTTCGGCCAGCCACCGGCCGCCGCCGATCTCGGGGGTGAGCACGCCGCGATGGCCGAGCATCGCCTGCACCCGTGAGAGGGCGTGGTGCACCTTCTCTCCCCCACTGCCGCCGAAGATCGCCGGCTGGTGGACGGATGCCGCATCCACCCGCTCCGGCGCGATCCGCACCGCGGCGACCGGGCCGCGCAGCACCTGCGCCTGGGCGTCTTCGCCGAGCTGCCAGCGCACCCGGTCGACCACGGCGGCGGCGTCGAACGAGCCGGGATGCAGCCACACCCGCTCGCTGCGCCGGCCGCGCTCATCGGTCAGCTCGACGCGCAGCTCGGTGCACACCAGGCCCCGCGCGCCCAGTCCGGCGATGAACTCGGCCGCGGCGATGCGCATGCCGAACGCGACCTGCTCGGCCAGTTCCAGCGGCGGCTCGAACGGCACCTCGCGATCCAGCTCGGGCGGCGGCACGCGCGGCGTGACCGGCCGGGAGTCGGCGCCGGCGGCCAGGTCGTGCAGGCGCGTGCCCCGATCGCCGAACCGCTCGCGCACCCGGTCGGCTCCGAGGGCGACGAACGCGCCCAGGGTGTGCACCCCGAGCCGGCCGAGCAGATGCGCGAGCTCGGGGTCGTCCAGCGCCGTCACCGGCAGCGGCGCCAGGAACGCCGCCGCCTGACCTGCCGGCACGACGCGCACGGGGTCGTCGGCCCTGGTGGCGCGGGCGGCCCGGGCTGCGGTGAACGGCCCGTCGGCCACTCCGGCGCGCACCCCGGTCAGCCCTGCACCCTCGGCCAGCGCGTCGAGGATCGCGCAGGCGGCGGCGTTCTCGCCGCCGTAGTAGCGGGCAGGTCCCCGAGCGCGCAGGGCGCACAGCCCGGGGCGGATGATCTGCACCCCCGGGGCGAGCTCTTCGATCTGCGAGACGACCGGGCTGAACGCGCGCTGGTCACGGACCGGGTCGGCAGGCACTATCTGCAGCCGCGGACAGCGCGCCTGCGCGTCACGGCGGCGCTGGCCCCGGCGCACCCCCTCGGCCCGGGCGGCGACCGAGCACGCCACCACCGTGTTGCCGTGCACGATCGCGATCACGGCGTCGGATGCCGCATCCGTCGTCTGCTCCCGCAGGAACGCCGTGACCGGCCAGTCCGCGAACCACAGCACCAGGCTGCGCACGACATCCATCTAGCCCACCGCCCGCATCGGCGCACGCGGGGGCTCGGACCAGGATGCCGCCGTCAGCGCCCCGGCCTCGTCCGGCAGCAGCATCCGGGCCCGGCGCGGTGCGGGCCGGTATCTGCTGGTCACGCTCACGGTGAGGGCGCGGCGGGTGAGGTAGCCGTGCCCGTCCCCCACCCCGGACCACTGCGGGGCGTCGATGCTCAGGGATGCTTCGGCCTGCGGCCACCTCCCCTGCACGAGCAGCACGGTGCCCTTCTCGCGCAGTCGCGCGCTCAGGCGTGCGATCTCGGCGGTGCCGGCCCCCGAGCGCGGGCGCACCGCCACCACCGGCAGCACGTCGGCCACGGTCGCCGTCACGGCGAGCCAGCGCGGGCCCGGGTCGGGGATCAGCACGAGCCGGGACAGGTCGACCCCGAGCGCCTCGGCGGCCTCGGCGCCGAGCTCGGGCATCCCGACCACCGCGCACCACGACCCGGTCTGCGAGGGGCGGACCAGCAGCGCGAGCAGCAGCGAGGCCGAGGGCGACACGGTGTATGCGGCCCCCGGCCGCAGCCCGCCCCCGGGCAGCAGCTCGGCCAGCGCCGCAAGCACGGGCAGCACCGGTGCGTCCAGCCGCCGCCCCTGCAGCTGCTCCAGCCGAGTGCGCAGCCGTGAGACCTCTGCCGCCGATGCGCCCATGGTCGTCCTCACTTCTACATACTAGAACGCATGTTCTAGATTCTCTACTGTGAGAACGACGATAATTCCCTCTTCCGACATTGCAAGAGGACATATCCGTTTGCTATGTTCGATTGTCGCCGTGAATCAGGAGTCGCCGGAGGCCGGCACCCGCAGGGTGCCGTAGCGCTCCATCCGATGCCAGCGCAGCCGGGTGCCCGCGACCGCGGTGAACACGGACTGGATCACCACGAGGTACATCAGCTGCCGGTAGACGAACTGCTGCAGCGGCAGCACCCACAGCACCCGCAGCGGTTCGCGATCGAGGACCAGCGCGTACGCGGCCATCACCACCTGCAGGGCCAGGAACGCCAGCCAGACCAGCGCGATCCGCACCGGGTCCAGGAAGATCAGGCCGTACACCGCGAACACATCCACGACGGGCGCGAACAGCGGCAGCAGCACCTGCAGCACGAGCAGGTAGCCCAGACCGCGGCGGCCGAGTTTGCCGGCCTGGCCTCCCTGCACGACGGCACCGCGGTGCTTCCACATGGCCTGCAGCGTGCCGTAGCACCACCGATACCGCTGCCGCCACAGCGCGCCCAGGGTCTGCGGAGCCTCCGTCCACGCCAGCGCGTCGTCCTGATAGACGATCCGCCAGCCGGCGCGCGACAGGGCCATGGTCAGGTCGGTGTCCTCGGCCAGGGTCTCGTCGCTGACCCCGCCCACCTGGGCCAGCGCCGTGCGCCGGAACGCGCCGATCGCGCCCGGCACCGTGGGCATGCACTGGGCGACGTCGAACATCCGGCGATCGAGGTTGAAGCCGACGACGTACTCGACGTGCTGCCAGGCGCCGAGGATCCCCTGACGGTTGGCCACCTTCGTGTTGCCGGACACCGCCCCGACGGCGGGGTCGGAGAACGGCTGGACGAGTCGGGCGACGGTCTGCGGCTCGAACACGGTGTCGCCGTCGACCATCACGATCAGGTCGTGCGAAGCCGCATGCAGTCCGGTGTTCAGCGCGGCCGGCTTGCCGGCGTTGGCCTGCCGGATGACCCGCACCTGCGGCAGTCCGAGCGCGGCGGCGCGCGCGGCGGTGTCGTCGGTGGACCCGTCGTCGACGACGATGATCTCCACCGGATGCGACGACGCCGCGATCGAGCGCACCGCCGCCTCGATCCCCGCTGCCTCGTTGTAGGCCGGGATGATCACCGTGACCGCCTCTGTCGTGACCGCCGGTTGCCGCCACCGGCGCCGGCGCCGGGACGTGCGCGCATGGCGCACAGCGGTGGTCATCACCAGGAGGGCCCGACCGAGGGTGATGAGCCCGCTGATCATCAGCGCCCAGACCAGCACCGTGACCAGGGCCTCGCTGACCCGGACCACCCACACCAGCGCCGTCGCCCCGATCTGCTCCCGCGGATCCGCCGGGTGCATCGTGTCCGCGACCCCGACGGCATCGCCCACCGTGGTGACGCGATAGCCGTGCTCGGCCCACTGCGTCAGCATCGCGTCCAGCGCGGCGACCGTCTCGGACCGATCGCCGCCCCCATCGTGCATCAGCACGACCGTGCCGGCTGTGCCACGCGGCTGCAGGTTGGCTTCGATCGCGGCCACGCCGGGGCGCCGCCAATCCTCGCTGTCCTGCGTGGAGAGCACCGTCAGATAGCCCCGGGCCGCGGCGTAGCGGATGGCGCTGTACGACGCATCGGTCACGGCGCTGTTGGTGGAGCTGTAGGGCGGGCGCAGCAGTGACGTGGTCTGGCCGGTCGCCGCGATCAGCGCCTGCTGCGCGCCTTGGAGCTCGATGGCCCGCTGCCACCCGGGCGCCTGCCCCAGATCGGTGTGGGTCAGGGTGTGGATGCCGATCTCATTGCCGTCCGCGACGATGGCGCGCGCGAGCTCGGGGTGGTCGATGACCTCGTTTCCGACGACGAAGAACGTCGCATGCACGCCGTGTCTGCGCAGCACCTGGAGGATCTGCGGAGTCCAGGTCGGGTCGGGTCCGTCGTCGAAGGTCAGCGCGATCGTCCGGCGCGCCGGTCCGGTGGTGCGCACCTGCGCGGCGCGCGCGTCGATCACCGCGCGCCCGTCGCGCACCGCCTGCGGCACCTGACCGGCGCTGGAGACGACGACGGCGGCATCGTCGGAGATGCCGGCACGGTGATGCAGGTATCCCTGCAGCAGCAGGGCGGTGGCCACGATGACCATCAGCACGGCCAGCGCGATCCAGTGCGCACGCACCCGGCGACCGTGCGTGCGCGTGCGACCGCGCGGCGACCGGGGAATCAGAGTCACGGGTGGGACGGCGGCGTCGGCCGCCGGGTCTGCCCGGGCGCGGCGGCGCTCTTGCCGCTGGTGCCCGGCGTGCTCCCGGGCGCGGGCGTCGCGCTCGGGGCCGGGCTGGCCACCGTTGCGGGCGCGGGCTCGGGCGTCGCCGACGGGGCCGTCGTCGCCGACACGATCTGCGGCGCGGCGGGTGGCGTGGCGGGGGTCGTGGCCGGCGGCGAAGCCGGTGTGCGGCTCTTCGGTGCGGCCGGGTGCGGGTGCGTGGCGCTCGGCTGCGGTGCGGGCGTGGTCGCGGTGCCCGCCGCCGACGGCGGCTGCGGCAGCAACGGTGCATCGATGGTCGGGCCGCCGACCATCGCGCTGACCAGCAGCACGGCGTAGCAGAGCGCGGCGGCGACGACCGCGCCCGCCGCGACGCGGACCCGACGCAGCCTGCGTCCGGTCGTGTCCAGGAACACCGGGATGCCGGCGGCCGGCCGCGCCGTGCTTGCGCTCGCGCGGCGGCTGCGGCGCGTCTGCGCTGTTCCTGTCATGTCACCTCCGCCGTCTGCACCCGGCTGGCCCGCGCGGCGGCGTCGCCGGCGCGCAGCCCCTGCTCGAACGCGGCGACCGCGTTCAGCCCCGCGGTCTCGCGCGCTCCGCCGACGAGCGTGTGCGCGATGCCGCGCTCGGCCAACTGGGCAGCCAACTGCGCCCGCGGTGTCTGACCGGCCGCGATCACGACGACGTCGGCCGCGATCAGTTCGGCGGCGCCGTCGATCTCGATGCGCACCCCGCCCGGTTCGATGCCGTGGTAGCCGACTCCGGTCAGCGTGCGCACGCCGCGACGGCGGATCGCCTGCACGGCCGCCCAGCGGGTCGACATCCCCATCCCCGCTCCGATCGGTCCCGACCGGCGCATGATCGTCACCTGCCGGGCCGGCGGGGACAGGATGCCGGTGCGCAGGCCGTTCTCGATCAGGAACCGGTCACGGTCCTGGGAGCCATCCGCGCCGTCCGGCGGCCTGCCCTCGACGAGCAGGTGCGCCAGGTCGACGGCGATCCCGCCCGCGCCGATCACGGCGATCCGCGCGCCCAGCTGCGCCAGGCCTGCGAACGCCTGGGCGTAGTCGATGACGTTCGGCCCGTCGGCGCCCGGCAGATCGACCCGTCGCGGCAGCACGCCGGTGGCGATGATGACGTGCGCGAACCCGGCCAGATCGGCCGCGGTGACCGCTCGGCCGCAGCGCACGTCGACGTCGAGCCGGTCCAGCACCCGTTCGAATGACTGGGCGGTCTGCAGGAAGTCCTCCTTGCCCGGCACGGCGCCGGCCAGCAGGAACTGCCCGCCGATGGCCGGTGCCGCCTCGAACAGTGTGACCTGCGCTCCGGCGAACGCCGCGGCGCGTGCCGCCTCCATTCCGGCGGGGCCGGCGCCCACGACGGCGATGCGCGCGCGGTGGCCGCGCGGGCGCTGCGGTGCGAGGGGGAACTCGAGCTCGCGCCCGGCACGGGGGTTGACGGTGCATGAGATCGGCTCCAGCCCGAACGAGCGGTCGATGCATGCCTCGTTGCAGCCGATGCAGACGTTGACGCGCTCCTGGCGTCCGGCGAACGAGTCTGCGACGATGTGCGGATCGGCCAGGAACGGCCGCGCCATCGACACCAGGTCGGCCGCGCCGTCGGCCAGCACCCGCTCGGCCTGGGCGAGCGCGTTGATGCGGTTGGCGGCGATCACCGGCACCGGCGCACCCGAGCGCGCCAGGGCGCGGCGGATGCGCGCGGACACGTCGGTGAACGCGCCGTGCGGCACCATCGACTGCACCGTGGGCACCCGCGCCTCGTGCCAGCCGATGCCGACGTCGAGGGCATCGGCGCCGGCGCCGGCCAGCGCGACCGCGAGCGCGTCGACTTCTTCGGGCGTGGACGAGCCGGGCACCAGATCGGCGCCGGAGATGCGCACGATCAGCGGCGCGGAGCCGATCGCCGCGCGCACCGCCCGGGTGACGGCCAGCGGAAAGGCGCGTCGCCGGACCGCGTCGCCGCCCCACGCGTCATCACGCAGGTTCGTCACCGGCGAGGCGAATTGGTTGAGCAGGTAGCCCTCCGATGCCATCACCTCGACGCCGTCGAAGCCGAGTGCGATCGCGGTGCGCGCCCCGGCCGCGAAGTCGTCGATCGTGGCGGCGATGCCCGCCTCGTCCAGCGCGAGCGGCATGGCGCCGGAGAACCGGCTGTGCACCGCCGACGGGGCCACCGGGGTGAGCGAGAACGACGACTCGAACGCGTAGCGGCCGGCGTGGAACAGCTGCAGTGCGATGCGCCCGCCGGCCTCGTGCACGGCATCGACCACGACGCGCCAGGTCGCCAGGTGCGCGGGATCGTCCAGCAGCGTGTATCCGGCGCTGCCGGCCCCGACCCGGTTCACCGCGGCGCCGCCGGTGATGATCAGCGCCGCGCCGCCGCGCGCCCGCTCGGCATAGAACGCGGCCAGGGCCGCGGCATCCCCGGTCTCACGGTTCAGGTGCATCGAGCCCATCAGCACCCGGTGCGGCAGCGTCAGCGCACCGATCGTCACCGGCGTCTGCGCACTCGGATAGCGCGCGGCGGTCCCGGACACCTCGCTAGTCCCGCGTCGGCCGCGGCGGCAGTCCGAGCGGGTCCGACGTGTCGTGCCAGTACGGCGGTGCCGCCACGGTCAGGCCGCCGTCGACGACGATGGTGTGCCCGGTGATGTAGCCCGCGCGGTCTGACAGCAGGAAGTCGATCGCGTCGGCCATGTCGGACACGGTGCCGGGCCGGCCCAGCGGAATCGCGTCGATCACCTTCTGCATCGGCGCCATCCCCGGCACCGAGTAGAAGTACTCCAGCGAGTCCGACTCGATGAGCCCGCCGTTGACGCCGTTGACGGTGATGCCGTAGCCGGCGAACTCCACCGCCATGAAGCGGATGAACGACTCCACCGCGGCCTTGTAGGAGCCCAGGGCCGCGTATGTCGCGAAGGCGCGCCGGCTGCCGTAGCTGGAGACGGCGACGATGCGGCCGCCCCGGTCCATCAGGGTGACCGCTTGCTGCGCGCCGAGCACGAACGGCCGCACGTTCATCGCGTACGAGCGGTCGAGGTGGTGCGTCTTCAGGTCCATGATGCGCTTGAAGGCGGCGGCGGCGGCGTTGTTGACGAAGAAGTCGAGCCGGCCGAACCGGTCGGCGACGGCGTCGAACAGCCGCACGATGTCTTCCGGGTTCTCCACGTCGGCCTGCACCGCGATGGCGTCGCCGCCGCGTCTGCGCGCCTGCGCGACGACCTCATCGGCCAGATCGGCGTTCGTGCGGAAGTTGACCACGACGGCGGCGCCCTTGGCGGCCAGCTCGAGCGCGAGCGTGCGGCCGATGCCGCGGGAGGCGCCGGTGATCAGGGCGACCTTGCCGGCGTACTCCCCCGCCTCGGGGTCTGCGGCCGGCGCGCTCACCGGGCGGCCTTGCCGGCGGCGCCGGAGAGCACGGCGCGGGCGATCACGGTCTTCTGGATCTCGTTGGTGCCCTCTTCGAAGCGCTGCGCGCGGGCATCCCGGTAGACGCGCTCGATCGCCGAGGTCTTCCAGTATCCGATGCCGCCATGGATCTGCAGCGCCTTGTCGGTGACCCGGGTGAGCATGTCGACCGCCGTGAGCTTCGCCATCGACGAGAGCGCCGGCGCCTCGGGGGCACCCCGCTCCCATTCCCGGGCGGCGTGCAGCGTGAGCTGCTTGGCCGCCTGGATGTCGGCTTCATTCTCGGCGATCATGAAGGCGATGGCCTGCCGTGATGAGATCGGCTTGCCGAACGTGACGCGCCCGGTCGCGTACTCGATCGCGAGCTCCTGCGCGCGCTCGGCCAGTCCCACGCAGCTCATCGCCACCGAGATGCGGCTGGGGGTGAGGAATCCGCCCAGCGCGATCTTCAGCCCGTCGCCCTCCTCGCCGAGCCGCTGCGCGACCGGCACCGGCGTGTCGACGAAGGTGAGGCTGGCGTGGTCGGTCCCGTGCACGCCCATCGTGTTCGACGTGTCCTCGACGGTCACCCCGGCCGCATCGCGGTCGACGAGCAGTCCGACGACGCCGTCCTTGCCGGAGGTGCCTTCCAGCCGCGCGAACAGCAGCCAATAATCGCAGTGCACCCCGAACGTGATCAGGTGCTTGCGTCCGTTCAGATAGTAGGTGTCGCCCTCGCGTCGCACCGTGGTGGTCAAGTCGGCACCGGTGCCGTTGCCCGGTTCGGTGAGCGTGAACGCCACGAGCAGCTCGCCGGCGATCATCGGGATGACGAACCGCTCGCGCTGGATGTCGGTGACGTGCGGGTTGATCGCGCGCCAGGTGCCGTTGAGCACGTGCACGAGCATCCGGATCGAGGCGTGCGAGCGGGAGAAGATCTCCATCAGCCCCATCCACTGGTCGAATGACAGGCCCCGCCCGCCCAGCTGCACCGGCGCGGCCATGCTCAGGTAGCCCAAGGCCTTCAGCTCGGCGAACAGCTCCGCCGGTACCGCGTCGGTCCGCTCGATCCGCTCGGCCCAGGCCTCGCCGGGCCCGCGCACCCACTCGGCGACCTCGGCCAGCAGTCGGTCGTATTCAGGCTCGCCGATGCGGCTTCCGCGTCCATCGGGCGTTATCGGGGTGTTCGTCATCGAGGGTTTCCTCCCGGTCGGTGTGGGGTACGGCAGCGAGCCGCTGTGGTGTCAGGCCGGCAGCCTGTTCGCGCAGCACGAACTTCTGCACCTTGCCTACCGCATTGCGCGGCAGGCTGTCGACGAGCTCGAGTCGCTCGGGCCAGTAGCTCTTGCTCACCTTGGCGTCATCGAGGTATCTCTGCATCTGGGTGAACGTCAGGGTGCGTCCCGGCTCCAGCACGACGAACGCGCAGGCGCGCTCGCCCAGCCGCGGGTCGGGCATCGCGACGATCGCGACGTCCCCGACGGCGTCGTGCCGGTAGAGCAGCTGCTCGATCTCCGAGACCGGCACTTTCTCGCCGCCGCGGTTGATCACGTCGCGCACGCGCCCGGTGATGCGGAGGTAGCCGTCGTCGATCGTAGCGAGGTCCCCGGTGCGGTACCAGCCGTCGGCGGTGAAGGCCTCCGCGGTCAGGTCGGGGCGCTCGAGGTAGCCGTCGAAGACGGTCGGGCCGGTGAGCTCGAAGTTGCCCTCGACCCCGTCCGGGCTCCGGCGTCCGTCGTCGTCGACGATGCGCAGCTGCACGCCCCGCAGCGCACGCCCGTCCGTGCCCCAGGCCTTGCTCGCGGGGTCGGCCGGGCTGCCCAGTGCGGCCAGCCCGGTCTCGGTCGTGCCGAAGGCACCGCACACGGTGGCGCCGAGCACCCGCGTGGCGCGCTCGGCGAGCGCACGGGGCACGGCGGCGCCGGTGGCCACGAAGATCCGCAGTGCGTGCGGCGCGGGCGCGCCCGCCTCGACTTCGCGGACCAGGTCGGTCAAGAACGGCGTGGCCGCCTGCACGAAGGTGCCCTCCCATTCGTTCAGCACCTCGAGGGCCTGGGTCGGGTTCCAGGTGCGTTGCACGATCTGCGGCACGCCGAGCACCCAGGCCAGCCACATGCCGTACAGGAACCCGGTCTGGTGGGCCAGCGGCGAGGGCACGTAGACGGCATCGGTGGAGTTCAGCGGCAGCTGCTCGATCTCCATCCAGGCCGCCCGGCTGAGGCTCTCGTGGCGGTGGATGACTCCCTTGGGCTCGCCCGAGGTGCCCGAGGTGAACAGCAGCTGGGCGGGGTCCTGCGGCTTCGGGGCACGGGCATCCAGCGCCGCCCGATCCACCTGCGCCCAGGCGGCGGCCCGGTGCCAGGCGTGCCAGGCCACATCCGGATTGGCGCACGAGGGCAGGATGTGCGCGACTCCGGGCGTCAGGTGCAGCACCAGCACCGTCTCGACCGCCAACTCGGCCTCGGCCGGGTCGTCGAGGATCTCGGCGAGCTCGGCGTCGTGCTGGCGTCCGCGGAAGTTGTCGGCGACGACCACGACCTTGGCGTGCGACCGCTTCAGAGCGACGGCGACCTCACGCTGGCGGAAGATCGGCATGATGGGGCAGATCACCGCGCCGATGCGCGCGGCGGCAGCCGAGATCACGACGAAGCCGCTGCAGTTGGGCAGCTGCACGGCCACGCGGTCGCCGGCGGCGACGCCGAAGTCCAGCAGCAGCGCGGCTGCTTTGTCGACGGCCCGGTCCAGCTCGGCCCAGGTCATCCGGGTGGTGCGCTCGGGCGCGGCATCGACCAGGGCCAGCGAGTGCGGGCGCTCCTTCGCCCAGCGGCGGATCCACTCGGCGCCGGTGACCTGGCCGGCGGCGGCGGCGGTGCCCACGGGCGGCAGCCGCCGGGCGGTGGGTCGGGCCGGACCCTGCTCGACCTGCATATCGACGTGGAGCTCGCCCATCGCGTCGAGGAACTGCGGATACGAAATGCGGTACGCGGTCGGAAAGGTCAGCGTGGATCGGCCGGATGCCGCGGATGCGGCCACGGCCAGCGACATCAGCACCCGGTGGTCGTTGAACGAGGACAGATGCGCGCCGTGCAGCCTCTCGACACCCTGGATGCGCAGGTCGGTGCCGTCGAAGTCGAGTCGGCCGCCCATCTCATTCAGCTGCAGCATGGCGTGCACCCGGTCGGACTCCTTCAGGCGCACATGCTCGACGTGGTGGAAGACGCTCTCACCCTCGGCCAGCGCCGCCATCGTCGACAGCACCGGCAGCATGTCGGGGACGTCACGGCAGTCGACCTCGACGGCCTGCAGCCGCCGGCCGTCGTGTGTGATGCGCACGCCGCCGGCCGCGGCGTCCACGGCCATCGGCAGGCCCATCTCGTGCACGATCCGGAGGAACTCGGCCTCGGGGTGGTCGATGTCGGCGGGGTCGATGCTGGCAAGGCCGGTCAGCAGCACGTCGGCGGGGCGGATGCCGGCCACGGCCAGCCCGAACGCCGCCGAGCCGATGTCGGGCGGCAGGTGCAGGTCGGCCGGATGCGCCCACTGGTGCGGTGCGATGTCGTACCGGCGCCCGTCGGGCGAGGCGACGACCTCGAGCCCGAACTGCGCCATCATCCGGACGGTCAGCTCGACATAGCTGCGCTCGTTGAACGGGCCGTCGACGATGACGGAGGTGGGCGCGGTCGCGAACGGCGCGATCAGCAGCAGCGCCGAGATCCACTGCGACAGGGTGCCGGCGATGTGCACGGTGCCGCCGGTGGGACGCCCGTGGCGCACTTGGATGGGCGGGCAGTCGGTGGGCGACGAGGCGTCCACGCCGATCTCGCCGAGCGCGCGCAGCAGCGGGCCGATCGGTCGGTGGTCGAAGTACTTCTGCCCGGTGATCAGGAGGTCTCGATCGGCCAGTGCCGCAAGGCCCACCATGAAGTACAGCGTGGTGCCCGAACTGCCGACGTTGATGTGGTCGCGGTGCGGACGGTACCGGCCGCCGTGGACGACGGCGGTATCGCCGTCGACCTCGACGGTGATGCCCAGCGCGCGCAGCACGCCGACCGTGTACTGCACGTGCCTGGCGTCGCTCAGTCCGGTGATCCGGCTCGTGCCCGGAGCCAACGATGCCAGGATCAGTGCCCGGTGCGCGTGGTATTTCGAGTTCGGCACCTGCACTGTTCCGTGCACCCGGTCGGCACTTCCCGCCACTGACAGATACATGAGTCGGCCTCCGTTCCGGCATAGATCGCCTACTGGTCATGCACCTCGGCAGTGAGCGTCGGCGACCTGCCAGCACCGAACATACTCTTCTGCGCGGGCGGGCGCAGGCACCCTCCGGCGGGCCGCCCGGGTCGTATTCGGGCTCAGGCGGCGAGCGCCAGATACGGCTCCCAGCACGGATCGGCGCGGTCCGCACCGCGCACCGTCCAGTGCGCGCCGCGCGGCGGATGCGGCGCCACATGCAGCACCCACGACATCTCCTGAGGGGTGCGCGCGCCCTTGGCGTTGTTGCAGCGCTGGCAGCACGCGACCAGGTTCTCCCACGAGTGGGCGCCGCCGCGCGAGCGCGGCACGACGTGGTCGACGGTGCCCGCTGTGGTACCGCAGTACGCGCATCGGAAGCCGTCCCGGCGCAGCACGCCGCGGCGGGTCACCGGCACGTGCCGCGCATCCGGCACGCGCACGTATCGGGTCAGGACGATCACCGCGGGTCTGTCGTAGGCGGCATGCGCGGCGCGGACGGGATCGCCCTCGACGTGCTCGATGACGGTGGCCTTCTCGTTCATCACCAGGACCAGGGCCCTGCGGAACGAGACGACCGCCAGCGGCTCATATCCTGCGTTCAGCACCAGTGTGCGCATCTGCCATCCTCACGAACGGTCCCCGACGGCTTCGGGGACATTCGACCAGCGGGCGCAGAGATCTCACCGAGGGCATGAAAAAAGGCGCCGTCTCACCGACGGCGCCGGTAGGCCGCACCCAGGGTGCGGCATCCGTTCTCCTGATGCCGAAGGACGAGCAGGCCGAGCGCATCCATGGTGCGAATGCGTGGTGTGCTGCCCATCGGCTTCCCTCCGCGTGATCCGAGCGTCCGGGAACAGACTAACCCTCGCGGTGCGGGGCAGGCCCCGCACCGACGCGTGTCGAACGGATGTGTCAGCCGGCGTTGGCGCGCAGCCACGCCAGCGGATCGATATGGGTGCCGTTGAGCATCACCTCGAAGTGCAGGTGGTTCGCGGTGGAGCGCCCGGTGCTGCCGACCAGCCCGATGAGCTGACCGACGTCGACGTGCTGACCGTGCGCGACCTGACGGCTGCCGTAGCGCATGTGCGCGTAGACCGTGGTGACCTTCGTGCCGCCGATCACGGTGTCGATCGTGATCGCCACGCCATAGCCGTAGTAGCTCTCGCTGGACACGTTCACGGTGCCCGACGTCGCGGCGAAGATCGGGGTGCCGCCGGGGGCGAGCAGATCGACGCCCTGGTGCTCGCCGCCGCGGGCGCCGAAGCCGTCGCCGATGTGGCTGACCGTGGCCAGCGGCCAGCGGATGGCGCCGGAGCCGGGCCCGGTCATGTTCAGGTTGAGGCGGGAGACCGAGGATCCCGACGACGAGCTCAACGAGGCCAGCCGTGCGGCCCGCTTGGCCCGTGCGGCAGCGGCTTCTTCGGCCTTCTGCTTCGAGATCTCGGCCGGTGTCGTGGCCGCATAGCTGTCGCGCGAGAGCGATGCCGTCGCATCGGCGGCGGAGGCGACGACCAGCGACTGCGCGTCGCCGGCGGCGATCTGCTGGATGGTCTGGGCCTCGGGGGCGGACCGGGCGGCGGCGATCGCCGGCACGGCGACGGTTCCGACCAGCGCGGCGACCACACCGAAAACGGCCAGGCGGCGCAGCGGAGACCTGCGGGTGCGGGTCTTCGGCGAGGCAGGGGTCCGCGTCGCCGGCGCGGCGGCGGCCGCGATCCGAAGTCCGCGGCGAGTGCGCGTCAGTGCGGTGTGTGATTCGTCGGGCTCGAGCGCGGATGCGCCGGTGTCTTCGGCCAAGCTGTCCTCCTGGCCTCCGCCTCCGGCCGGGGCCGGACACGGGCTCGTCGGAAATCATGAACACGCACATCGGGACGTACGTATCGCATTGACCGCAGGAACGACGAGCCGGAGAGGCAATCCTTGCGGCATCCAGTGGCGGGCTTCTCGCCGGTGGACTTTTCGAGGTTACCGGAAGGTAACGAATATGTCACGTTCCCGTGCCGGGAACACGCCGAGAGTCAGCTCGCCTCGTCGATCAGGAAGATGTGCGAGGCGACCTCGACGGGCAGCTCCAGCGCCTCGGCGCCGCCGTCCATCTGCACGAGCACGTAGCCCTCGCTGTATCGGTAGTCGCCGGTCGCGCCGGGCAGCACGCCCGCGCCGCGCAGCTGCTCCAGCAGCTCGGGGTCGACCTGGGCAGGCTCGGCGAGCCGGCGCACCGTGCCGCGGATGGGCCCGCCTGCGGCATCCAGCTTGCGGACCAGCCCGATCACGCCCTGCTCGAACTGGATCGAGGCGACGCCGCCCAGCTGGTCGAGCCCCGGGATCGGGTTGCCGTAGGGCGATTCGGTCGGGTGGCCGAGCAGCTCGATCAGACGCCGTTCGACCTGCTCGCTCATCACGTGCTCCCAGCGGCAGGCCTCTTCGTGCACGAACGCCCAGTCCAGCCCGATCACGTCCGACAGCAGCCGCTCGGCGAGGCGGTGCTTGCGCATGACATCGACGGCCTTCTGCCGACCGGCATCGGTCAGCTCCAGGCGCCGGTCGTCCGAGACCACCACCAGGCCGTCGCGCTCCATTCGACCCACGGTCTGCGACACGGTCGGGCCGGAATGCCCCAGCCGCTCCGAGATGCGCGCGCGCAACGGCACGATGTTCTCCTCTTCGAGCTCGAGGATCGTGCGCAGATACATCTCCGTCGTATCGATCAGGTCGGTCATTTCGATCTCTCCGTGTCAGCCATGTGTTGCCAGCCTAATCTGAGCCCCCGCCGGTCACCCGTGCGCGGCCCGTCATACGCCCGGAGCGCGCCGCCGTGCCCGCCTAGAATCGACCCATGACCCACGTTGTGCTGCCCACCGAGATCCTGCCCGTCGACGGTCGATTCGGCTGCGGCCCGTCCAAGGTACGCCCCGAGCAGGTCGCCGCCCTGGCCGGGCCGGGGGCGGCGATCCTGGGCACCTCGCACCGGAAGGCGCCGGTGAAGAATCTGGTCGGCAGCGTGCGCGAGCAGCTGGCCGCGCTGTTCCGGCTGCCGGACGGGTACGAGATCATCCTCGGCAACGGCGGCTCGACGGCGTTCTGGGATGCCGCTTCGTTCGGCCTCATCTCCCACCGTGCACAGAACCTGGTGTTCGGTGAGTTCGGCGGCAAGTTCGCCAAGGCCGCCGCCGCACCCTGGCTGCAGGCGCCGGAGGTGCGCAGCGCCGAGCCGGGCACCCGCTCCGAGGTCCGGGTCAGCGAGGGCGTCGACGTCTATGCGTGGCCGCACAACGAGACCTCCACGGGCGTCTGGGCGCCGGTGCAGCGCGTGCACGGCGACGACGGCGCGCTGACCGTGATCGACGCGACCAGCGCCGCCGGCGGCATCGACTTCGACATCGCCGACGCCGACGTGTACTACTTCGCGCCGCAGAAGAACTTCGCCTCGGACGGCGGGCTGTGGTTCGCCGCCGTCTCGCCCGCGGCGCTGGAGCGGATCGCGCGCATCGCCGCGTCGGACCGGTACATTCCGGCGTTTCTGAGCCTGCAGACGGCGGTGGACAATTCGCGCCTGAACCAGACGCTGAACACTCCGGCGCTGGCGACGCTGCTGCTGATGGACGATCAGGTGCGCTGGATGAACGCTCAGGGCGGGCTGGCCTGGGCCGGTGCGCGCACGGCGGAGTCGTCGGGTGTGCTGTACGACTGGGCCGAGGCATCCGACTTCGCGACGCCGTTCGCCGCGAAGCCCGCCGACCGGTCACCGGTCGTGGTCACGATCGACTTCGACGAGTCGGTGGATGCCGCGGCCGTCGCCGCGAGTCTGCGGGCCAACGGCGTGGTCGACACCGAGCCGTATCGCAAGCTCGGCCGCAACCAGCTGCGCATCGCGACGTTCGTCTCGATCGAGCCGGACGACGTGCGTGCGCTCACCCGCTGCATCGACTACACCGTGGCGCACCTGGGCGCCTGACGGCCGAGGTCAGTCCTCGTCGTCCTCCTGGCCGGCGGGGTCGTCCGAGTCCTCGTCGTCCGAATCGTCCTCGTCGTCCGAGTCGTCCTCGTCGTCCGAGTCATCCGCATCCGAGTCGCCGTCGTGGGCGACGGAGTCGTCCAGCTCGTCGATGTCGACACCGTCGACATCGCCGGAATGCAGGATCGGCGAGCCGTCGTCATCGAAGTCGGCGGCATCCAGATCGTCCTCGTCGAGGTCGTCATCGTCATCGACGTCATCCGCCGCGCCGTCACCGGACTCGTCCTCGTCGGCCGCCTCCGTCCGGCCGGCGTCGGCGCCAGCCGCCTGCTGCGCCTGGTACTCGGCCAGCCGCACCGCCCACGGCACCCAATCCGGCGCCAGCAGCGCACCCTCACCGGGCAGCAGCTCGACCTCGAGCACGGTCGGCTCGGCATCGCCCACCGCCGCCAGGCTCACCGTCCAGAACCAGCCCGGATACCCCGGCATCGTGTTCGCGAAACGCAGCGAGACGACGCCGTCGGCCTCGACGCGGTGGCCCGCCGGCGCTCCGACGGTCTCGGGCCGGGTGATCTCGTGCAGTGCCGCCAGCGCCAGATCGTGCGCCTCCAGCAGCCGCTCGTCGGGCACGACCGGCTCCGCCTGCTCGGGCACCGGTGCCGCGGACACCTCTTCGGGCGCGTCCGATCCGGCGATCAGGCCCTCGTCCTCGAACTCCTCAGGCGTCGAAGTCATCGGCTACCTTGCGCAGCAGTGCGGCGACCTTCTTGGCGTGCGCGCCGGTCGGGTATCGGCCGGCGCGCAGGTCTCCGCCGATGCCGTCGAGCAGCCCGACCAGGTCCTCCACGATGATCGCCATGTCGTCGGCCGGCTTGCGCGAGCGCTTCGACAGGCTCACCGGCGCCTCCAGCAGCCGCACCGACAGCGCCTGCGGGCCGCGTCGGCCGTCGGCGAGTCCGAACTCGAGCCGACTGCCCTTCTTCACCACGACGCCGGCGGGGAGGGCGGAGGCGTGCAGGAAGACATCCTGACCGTCATCCGAAGCGATGAAGCCGAAGCCCTTCTCCTCGTCGTAGAACCTGACCTTGCCGGTGGGCATGAGTACCTCGCTGAAACGGGACGCCTGCCACGGCGGCAGGCGTCGAATTGGGGATGCGGACCCGCAGGTCCGCATCCCAGCCTACGGCACGGCGAGTAGGCTGAAACAGATGAGCGCGCCCACACCTTCCGCAGATGTCCCGGTCCGTCGCATCGACCGGATCCTCTCCTTCACCGCCCTCGGCCTGCTGGTGCTGTCCGTGCTGTGCTTCTTCGCGATCCTGATCGGCTCGGGCATGCACGCGCACTTCAACACCGGCATCTGGCCGGCCGTCGGCATCCTCGTCTACATCGCGCCAATCGTGGCGTTCCTGCTCATCATCACGGTGGTCGTGATGAGCTTCGTGCGGAGGGCGCGCGCGAACAAGGCGCACTGAGTGGCCGACATCTCCGACGCGCGTGCACTGGCGATCTCGCTGGCCGGCCAGGAGCCTGCCCGCCTCGCCGGGCTGCTGCATGCGCGCGGCGCAGCCGCGTCGGTGACCTGGCGGGACTGCTTCGACGCCGCCGAAGCGATGCTGGACGCTGCCTCCCTCGACCACGCGCTGGCCGCACTCGCGCGCCCCGCGGTGCGGGCACTGGACGCCGCTGCGAGCTCGGATGCGGCCGTTGCGGGCCCCGAGCTGGCGGTCCTGGCCGCCCTCGGCCTGCTGCGCGAGGACGGTCGCCCGTTCGGCGCGGTCGCCGTCCGGCTGCGCGCCGCACTCGCCGAGCACCCGGACGCGACGGCCGAGCCGCAGCCGTCGGCCACCGTGCCGACCGCCGAGCCGGTGGCCGCGGCCACGGCCGAACGCGCCGCAGCCGCCGTGCGGTCGCTGACCGACCTGGTCGCGCTCTGCCGCGACCAGCCGCTGCCGGTCACCGGCGCCGGAGCGGTCACCGCCGCCGAGCGGCGCCGCCTGATCGAGACCGGGGTCGTCGGCGGTGCCGACGAGCTCGACGACCTGCTCACCCTCGCCGCCGACACCGGGCTGCTCGTCTTGGTGGATCGCCACTGGCGGGTCACCGATGCCGGCGACGGGTGGCTGCCCGGCAGCCTCGGCGAGCGCTGGGCCGCTGTCGCGGCCGGCTGGCGGGACAGCCTGCCGCCGGCGCTGCGCACCACCGACGGCGGTTTCACCGCCATCGGCACCTGGCCCGGTGCGCTGCCGCTGGCCGCCGAATGGCCCGCTGCGCTGGCCCGGCTGCGGCGCCGCACGGTGCGCTGGGGTCTGGCTGCCGCCGACGGCACCGAGCCGGCCTGGACCGCCCCGCTGCGCGCCGGTGCGGCCGGCGACGCCGACGCCCTGACCGCGCACCTGCCGACCGAGATCGACACGATCTACCTGCAGGCCGATCTGTCGGCGATCGCGCCCGGTCCGCTGCGCTCTGCCCTCGATCTGCGGCTGCGCACGATGGCCGTGCGCGAGTCCGGCGCACAGGCATCCAGCTACCGGTTCACCGCCGAGTCCATCGCCGCCGCCGTTGCCGCCGGTGAGGATGCGGCGTCGCTGCGCGCGTTCCTGTCCGACCTGTCGCTGACATCCATCCCGCAGCCGCTGGATTACCTGATCGAGCAGACCTGCGCCCGGCACGGGCTGGTGCGGGTGGGCCCGGATGAGGCCACCGGCCGCACCCGCGTGCGCAGCACCGACGGGCACCTGCTGCAGACCATCGCCGTCGACCAGTCGCTGCGCTCGATCGGGCTGGTCGCCGATGGGGACGGACTGCTGTCGCGGGTCTCGCGCGACGCCGTGTACTGGACGCTGGCCGATGCCCGTTACCCGGTCGTCGCGGTCGGCCCGACCGGCGACGTCGAATCGCTGCGCCGGCGCCTGCCCCCGGTGCCGACTCCCGGGCGCACCGACCCGGCCGCGCGGCTCCTGCCCCTGGCCGAAGGGCTGCTGGCGCGCAGCCGCGGCGACGCGGACGCCGCGTGGCTGACGCGCGAGCTCGACCAGGCGGCGCGCAGCCACAGCGAGGTCACCGTCACGGTGCGCCTGCCGGACGGCTCTCAGCGCGAGTACACGATGGCGGCCACCGGTTTCGGCGGGGGCCGGCTGCGCGGGCGCGACCGCACCGGCGATGTGGAGCGCACCCTGCCGGTCTCGCACATCCTGGGGGTGCGTCCGGCCGGCCCCGATGTGCCGGTGCACAGCACCGACCGGTAGAATCGATCCTTATGGCTGATGGCCCCCTGATCGTGCAGAGCGATCGCACCGTGCTGCTGGAAGTGGCGCACCCCGACGCCGAGAGCGCCCGCCATGAGCTCGCCACGTTCGCCGAGCTGGAGCGCGCTCCCGAGCACATCCACACCTACCGGATCACCCGGCTCGGACTGTGGAACGCCCGCGCGGCCGGGCATCACGCCGATGACATGCTGGCGACGCTGGAGCGGTATTCGAAGTTCCCGGTGCCGCAGTCGGTGTCGGTCGACATCCGCGAGACGGTGCACCGGTACGGACGGCTGGTCATCGAGCGCGACGACGAGGGCACTCTGATCCTGCGGTCGACGGATGCCGCGGTGCTGGCCGAGGTCTCGAAGAACAAGCGGATCCGGCCGCTGCTGATCGGCCATCCCGCCCCGGACGCGTTCGTCATCGACGCCTGGGCGCGCGGGGCGATCAAGCAGGAGCTGCTGAAGATCGGCTGGCCGGCCGAGGATCTCGCCGGGTACACGCCGGGAACGCCGCACCCGATCGCGCTGGATGAGGCCGCCTGGCACCTGCGGCCCTACCAGAACCAGGCCATCGACACGTTCACGCACGGCGGGTCCGGCGTCGTGGTGCTGCCCTGCGGAGCGGGCAAGACGCTGGTCGGCGCGGGGGCGATGGCCCAGACGAAGACCACGACGCTGATCCTGGTGACCAACACCGTCAGCGCCCGGCAGTGGCGCGACGAGCTGCTGCGGCGGACCACCTTGACGGCGGAGGAAATCGGCGAGTACTCCGGCCAGGTCAAGGAGATAAAGCCCGTGACGATCGCGACCTACCAGATCCTGACCGCGAAGCGGAAGGGGCAGTATGCGCATCTCGCGCTGCTGGACGCGCTGGACTGGGGCCTGATCATCTATGACGAGGTGCATCTGCTGCCCGCGCCGGTGTTCAAGCTCACCGCCGATCTGCAGGCGCGTCGGCGCCTGGGACTGACCGCGACGCTGGTGCGCGAGGACGGCCGTGAGGGCGACGTGTTCAGCCTGATCGGCCCCAAGCGGTTCGATGCGCCGTGGAAGCAGATCGAGGCGCAGGGCTTCATCTCCCCCGCCGCGTGCTACGAGGTGCGCGTGGACCTGCCCGACGCCGAGCGGCTGGAGTACGCGGCCTCCGCCGACGACGAGCGCTACCGGCTCGCCGCCACCGCGCCCGCCAAGATCGGCGTCGTCAAGGACCTGGTGGCCCGGCACGCCGGCGAGCGGATTCTCGTGATCGGCCAGTACCTCGATCAGATCGACGTCCTCGCCGACGCGCTGCAGGCGCCGAAGATCACCGGCGCGACACCGGTGGACGAGCGCGAACAGCTGTACCAGGCGTTCCGGGTCGGCGAGATCGAAGTGCTGGTGGTCTCGAAGGTCGCGAACTTCTCGATCGATCTGCCGGAGGCATCCGTCGCGATCCAGGTGTCGGGATCATTCGGCTCGCGGCAGGAAGAGGCCCAGCGCCTGGGGCGCCTGCTGCGTCCGAAGACGACCGGGCACACCGCGAGCTTCTACACGCTGATCGCCCGCGACACCGTCGACCAGGACTTCGCGCAGAACCGGCAGCGCTTCCTCGCCGAGCAGGGCTACAGCTACACGATCCTCGACGCCGATCAGGTCGCCGCGTAGCGCAATCGGGCCGGCCCGCCCTCAGACGGCGGCGGTGGCCACGATCGCGACGGCCAGCGACCCGAGCCACACCACCGGGCTGAACCACATGTGGAAGTTCGTGCGCCGACCCAGCGCACCCGAGGTCGCCACCCCGATCGCCGGGAAGTAGTCGCGCAGTCCCCGGCTGCCCTCGCCGCGCAGCGCACGCGCCCGACGCACCATCGCCGCGTCGCCGAACCCGATGAAGGCGGTCAGCACGCCGAAGCCGACCCATGCCCACACGGACAGACCCGTCGCGACGAACGCCGTCCAGGGCGCCAGGAAGGCGACCATCATCAGCGCGTGCGGCAGCACCAGACCGCCATCCTGCCCGCGCGCGTGCCGCGCCCACGAGACCAGCAGCGTCACCCCGAAACTCGCCTGGATCACCCAGGCGACCAGCACCAAATACCCCATGCCGGAGAGAGTACTACGTCCATAGTATTTTGTCACTACATAGGTAGTGCGCCGTGCTAGAGTCCGGTTCATGGGGACGACCCGTGACCGCGCCCTCGCCGCCGCCGTCCGGCTGGTCGGCGAACAGGGCGTGCGCTCGCTCACGCACGTGCGCGTGGATGCCGCGGCCGGCCTGGCGAAGGGCTCGACGTCGAACTGGTTCCGCACGCGGGACGCACTCGTGGCCGGGGTGGTCGTGTGGATCGCCGAGCAGGAGCGGGCGGAGCTGAGCGCGGCCATGGCCCCGGCCCGCACTGCCGCCGAGATCGTCGACATCCTCGCGGGGCTCGTCGACGACGCGACCGGCCGGCATGCCGTGCGCACCCGTGCGCGCTACGCGCTGTTCTTCGAGACCACGGCCGCCCCGGGCGCACAGGCGCCGATGCGCACCCAGCGGTCGATGTTCGAGGAGTGGACGCGCGATCTGCTGGCAGCGCTCGGCGCGCCCGACCCGGACACTGCAGCCCGAACGGTCCTCGCGGTGTGCGCCGGCATCATCGTGAACCGGCTCACCGTGGCTCCCGGCATCCCGGTCCGGCCCACCCTCGAGCGGGCCGTGCTGGGATGCCTGGCCGCGTGAGGGCGGCACTCCGACGGGTGCCTCGCCGCAGCCGACGACGAGGCACCCGCGGCCGGCTCAGCCGGCGGTGATCCGCTCCAGCGCGCCCGCCGTGTACGGGCCGTGCGCGGTGAGGTAGGCGGCGAACCCGTCGATGTCGAGGCCACCGAAGTAGACGTTCTGCGCGTCGAGGAACGTCGGGAAGCCGTCTCCGCCGCCCGCGAGGAAGTTGTTCGTCACCACACGGTAGGTCGCGCCGTCCTCCAGCGGCTGCCCGTTCAGCGTCACCTCGCCGAGCGTCGTCCCCGAGTACGAGTAGGCGAACCCGACGCTTACCTGCAGGATCTTCTTGCCCGCGGCGTTCGGCCCGCTCCACTGCTCGGCCAGCAGCTGCCTGATCTGCGCGCCGGTCAGATCGAGCGAGACCAGGTAGTTGTTGAAGGGCTGGACGGTGAATGCCTCCTCGAAGGTGACGTTGCCCGGCGCCTCGCCCCAGGAGGACGCGAGATAGGTCAGATCGGCGCGGATCCCGCCGGGGTTCATCATCGCGATCACCGGCGCGCCGTATGGCCCGACGACACTCGGATCGGCCAGCTGCGCATCGGCGATGAGGTCGCCGAGCGCCGATTCGCCGGCGTCGTTCTGCAGTCGGGTGACATCGGCGGTGATCTGTCCGATCACCTTGCTGGCGATCGGCGCGACGAGCTCCCGGTAGCGATCGATGATCGCGGTCTCGGCACGGTCCTTGGCGACATCCCGCGTCACGAGCATGTTCTCACTCTTGACGGAGGTGCGCACGATGTCCTGCGTGCGGCGGTCGTACGTGAGCGTCGTGTCGGTGTACAGCCGCCCGAACGACGACGCCGAGGTCACCATGCGGTCGTGGCCGGCGGGGTCGGTGATGGTGCAGACGTACGGCTGATGGGTGTGGCCCGAGACGATCATGTCGATCGCCGGGTCGAGGTTCTTCGCGATCGGGATGATCGGGCTGCTCGGGTCGAGCTGTGCGCCGTTCGCGCACGCCGCATCGTACGACGGGTTCACCGTGTACGCCGTGCCGTCGTGGTACCAGGTCTGCTGGCCGGGCGCACCACCCTGGTGGACGAGCACGACGATCGCGTTCACCCCCTGCTCGCGCAGCACCGGCACCAGGGCGTTGGCCGTCGCGACCTCATCGCGGAACTCGAGTCCGGCGACTCCCGCGGCGGTCACGATCGACGGCGTGTCCTTCAGCGTCATGCCGATGAAGCCGATCTTGACGCCATTGATGTTCTTGATCGCATAGGCGGGCAGGATCGTCTCGTCCGTGCCCGATTTGACGACGTTCGCGGCAAGGTAGTCGAAGCTCGCACCGGGGAAGACCCCGTCGGGGCACGAGTTCTGGTTGTTCGCACCGTCGCCGTCGGCGATGCAGCCGCCGTTGGCCATCCGCTGCAGCTCTTGATACCCCTCGTCGAATTCGTGATTGCCCACGGCCGACACATCCAGCTTCAGGGTGTTCATCGCCAGGATCGACGGCTCGTCGTGGAACGCCCCCGACAGCAGCGGCGAGGCGCCGATCAGATCGCCGGCGGCGACGGTGAGCGAGTACGGATGCCCCTGCCGCGCCTGAGCGAGATGCGTGGCGAGGTACTCCACGCCGCCGACGTTCGCCGTGACGTCTGTCGGCGTCGTCGCGCCGTCGGCGAGCCTGTGGTCGACCACGAGCCGGCCGCTGGAGCCGCCGGGCGCCTCGAGGTTGCCGTGGAAGTCGTTGAACGACAGCAGCTGGATGTCGACGGTCGGGCCGTTCGCCGGATGCGGCGCCTTCGGCGCAGCCTGCGCGGGCGCGGCCATCGTCAGCGCGAGGACCGCGGCGGCCGCGATCGCGGCAGCCGAGGCGAGCCGTTTGGGGCTGGGCGTGATGCGAGATACCACGGGTTTTCTCCGTTCTGTTCCGCACCCGGCCGACGGGTTGTGCCGGCGGTGCAATGGATCAGAACCTAACGCACTCAGAGCCGAAACTGAACCTCGGTTATGAGAACGCCCATAAAACACTGAACGGACTTTGGGTGCTTGGCCTCAGCGCACGTAGCGCAGCAGCACGTAGCCCTCGTCGTCGCGCAGCACTCCGTGCAGGTCGAATCCGCGATCGGCTTCGCTCGCGCCCTGCACGATGCGCCCGGCCGCACCGCCCACCAGGCGCGGCGCCAGGGTCAGGCAGAGCTCGTCGACCTGGCCGGCGTCCAGCAGCGAGCCGAACAGGTGCGGGCCGCCCTCGCAGAGCACCTGCGGCAGGCCGCGCGTCGCCAGCTCGCGCTTCATGACACTCAGATCGACGGCGTCCTGACCGCAGTCGACGATGTCGGCCACCTCGGCCAGGGCCCGGCGCCGGTCGGCAGGGGCCTCGGCATGCGTGATCACCAGCGGGCGGGTGGATGCCTCGGTGAACACCGGTGCGTCCGGCCGCAGATCGAGCCGGCCCGAGACGACCGCCAGACGAGGCTGGGCCGACAGCCCGTGTGCGCGCCGCCAGGCGGCATCCCGCTCCTGCGGCACCAGGCCGCCGTAGCCTTCGACGCGCACCGTGCCGGCGCCGACCAGGATCACGTCGGCCAGCGCCCGCAGCACCTCCATGGCGTCCCGGTCGCTCTGCCCGCCCAGGCTCCCGCTGTGGCCGTTCAGCGTGACGGCGCCGTCGGCGCTGGCCACGAAGTTCATCCGCACCCGCGGCCGGGTGCGATCATCCAGTGCATACGCGGCGAACAACTCGTCACGGGTGAACCTCATTCATTGCCCTCCGGTCGGGTGTTGTGCAGCGTGAAGACCGGCTCCCGCCAGCCCAGGATGGCCTCGACCATCCGCAGGGCGTCCACCGTCTCGCGCACATTGTGCACGCGCACCAGGCGCGCACCCTGAGTGGCACAGTACACGGCCGCGGCCAACGACCCGGCCAGCCGGTCGTCGCGGTCCCGGCCCAGCGCCTCGCCGACGAAGTCCTTGTTCGACAGCGCCACCAGCAGCGGCAGGCCGGCGTCGGTGAGCTCGCCCAGGCGCCGGGTCAGCTCGAGCGAGTGCCGGGTGTTCTTGTTCAGATCGTGGCCGGGGTCGATGATGATCCGGTGCCGCGGCACGCCGTGGGCCACGGCGCGGTCGACGCGCTCGCGCAGGAACGCGGCGACCTCGGCGACGACGTCGTCGTAGTGCGGCTGCGGCAGCTGGGTGCGCGGTGCCGCGCGGCTGTGCGCGATGACCAGGGTGGCATCCGAATCGGCGACTATGTCGGCGATCCGCGGATCGTGCACACCCGTGGTGTCGTTGATCACCGCCGCCCCGGCGGCGATCGCCGCGGCCGCGACCTCGGGATGGAACGTGTCCACGCTGACCGGGCCCGCCGCGGCCAGCTCGCGCACGACCGGGACGACCCGCTCGATCTCTTCGTCGATGGGCAGCGGCGGGCCGGGTGCGAACTTGACGCCGCCGACGTCGACGAGGTCGGCGCCGGCGTCGAACGCGGCCACGCCCGAGGCCACCGCGGCCTCGAGCGTGTAGGTCGCGCCCTTGTCGTAGAACGAGTCCGGCGTGCGATTGACGATCGCCATCACTGCGATCCGGCGCGAGAAGTCGATCTCGCGCCGGCCGAGGGTGCGCACCGGCGCATCCAGTCGCGGTGTGGTGATCACGCAGTGACCAGGCTGTCCAGGGGAACCTCAGGGTTCGCCAGGGCCTCGAGGTCGACATCGGCGTGTGAAGCGACGAGCTTCTGCACCGTCTCGTTCACATCCCAGACATTCACATTCATGCCCGCGATGACCTTCTTGCCATCGACCCAGAACACGATGAATTCGCGCCCCGCGACGTCGCCGCGGATGACCAGCTGCGCATCGCGCATCAGCGGCGGGTAGCCGGACAGCTCCATGCCCAGATCGAACTGGTCGGAGTAGAAGTACGGGATCATGTCGTGCACGGCGTCCTGGCCGAGCATCGCCTTGGCCGCGACCGGCCCGGCGCCCAGCGCATTGGCCCAGTGCTCGCTGCGCATCCGCTGCCCCAGGATCGGGTGCATGGCGTTGGCGACGTCACCGGCGGCGAACACGTCCGGCGCGCTGGTGCGCAGCGACGCATCCGTGAGGATGCCGCGTTCCACGTCGATGCCGGCGTCCTCGGCCAGCTTCGTGTTCGGAATCGCACCCACGCCGATCAGCACGAGATCGGCGGGCACCGTCGCACCGTCGGCGATGACGCCGGTGGCGCGGTCGGTGCCGGCGATGCTGGTCACGTTGACCTGCGTGCGCAGGTCGATGCCGTTCTGCTCGTGCATGCGCCGGAAGACGTTGCCCATGTCATCGCCCAGCGCGATCGCCAGCGGCACCGGGTCGCGCTCGAGGACCACGACGTCGTTGCCCAGCTGCTTCGCGGTCGCGGCGACCTCCATGCCGATCCAGCCCGACCCGATCAGCACGAGCTTCTTGCCGCCGGCCGACAGCTGCTCCTTGAGCGCCTCGGAGTCGTCCAGCTTGCGCAGCATGTACACACCGGGCAGGTCGGCCCCGGGGATCGGCAGCTTGCGCGGCGAGGATCCGGTGGCCAGCAGCAGCTTGTCGTAGGCCAGCGTCGACCCGTCCGAGAGGGTCACCTGATGCGCGGCGGGATCGATCGCGGTGGCCGCGGTCGAGGTGCGCACGTCGATATTCTGCTCGCGGTACCAGTCGTCCGGATGCAGGATGACGGCATCCAGCCCCTCGTCGCCCTTGAGGAACCCCTTCGACAGCGGCGGCCGCTGGTAGGGACTGTGCGGCTCGTCGGCGATGATCGTCACCTCGCCCTGATAGCCCTGCTCGCGCAGTGTCTGCGCCGCTGTTGCGCCGGCGAGTCCCCCACCGATGATGACCATGCCTGCCATGACGTTCTCCTGTATCTCGATAGTTCTGGACGTACTTGTGTGAATGCCTGATCTGCGAACTCAGTGCGCCCGCGGGGCGAACGCCGCCCGCAGGTTCTCATCGTCGCGCAGCACGCCGCGGAAGGCGCTGGTGACGGTGGTGGTGCCGACCGCCCGCACGCCGCGCAGCGTCATGCACATGTGCTCGGCTTCGAGCACGACACCGACCCCGCGCGGGGCCAGGTGGTGCTGCAGGTGATCGGCGATCTGCGCGGTCAGGGCCTCTTGCACCTGCAGATCGCGCGAGAAGGTCTCGACCACGCGCGCCAGCTTCGACAGCCCGACGATGCGTTCGCCGGGCAGATAGCCGACGTGCGCCACCCCGCGGAAAGGCAGCATGTGGTGGGCGCACAGCGAGATGAACGGGATGTCCCGCACCAGCACCAGCTCGTCATACCCCGAGTCATTCGGGAAGGTGGTCATCGCGAATGGGCGCGGCTCGATCATCTCGCGCAACCCGGCGACCACCCGTCGCGGTGTGTCGCCCAGGTGCGGACCGCTCACATCGCGCCCGAACGCGTGCAGCAGATCGGCGACGGCCCGTTCGGCGAGGGCGACATCGACGGTGGAATCCTCGAACCGGTCGGCGACGTCGATATCGACATCACCTTCGACGGCAGCCAGCAAGGATTCTGGAGTCTGGACTGAGACGGACATAGGATCGTACCTTCCCACACCGGCACGATGTCGGCGCCTGATTTCACAGTAGAACCGTAGAATTCTTTTGTCAAGATCAACGGTTTTAGAGTATGCTGAGGGCATGAACGTGATCGCGGACAACCGTGCGGCCGCCTTGGCGGCGCTGGCGGATCCGGTGCGCCGACGCATCTACGACGTCGTCGTGCACTCGGCAGACGCCGTCGGCCGTGATGCCGCAGCGGCAGCAGCCGCCGTTCCGCGGTCCACGGCCGCCTTCCATCTGGACCGGCTGGTGGACGCCGGGCTCCTGGAGGTCGAATACCGCCGGCTCTCCGGCCGTACCGGGCCCGGCGCCGGGCGGCCCGCGAAGCTCTACCACGCGACGGTCAGCGAGGTGATCGGGTCGTTTCCCGAGCGCCACTACGAGATCGCCGGCGAGCTGCTGGCCTCGGCCGCCGAGCGCGCCGATCGCGACGGCACCAGCATGAGCGCCGCGGTGGCGACCGAAGCGCGCGAACTGGGCGAGAGCATCGGGCGCGAGAGCCCGTCCGTCGAGGAGGCCCTGACGGCGTGCGGCTACGAGCCGCGGTCCAACGGCTGCGGCGGCGTGATGCTGGGCAACTGCCCGTTCCACGCCCTGGCCACCCGCCACACCGAGCTGGTCTGCACGGCGAACCTGGCACTGGTGCGCGGCATGATGGCGGGCGTGGGCGACTCTCGCGCGCCGCAGCTGATCCCTCGGGACGGACACTGCTGCGTCGAGATCCGGGCTCAGGATGCGGCATCCGGCGACACCGCCGAACGCGAACATCCCACATCGGCATAGCCCAGGTCGCCATAATAGGCACATGACCGCACCGCGCATTCTTGTCGTCGACGACGAACCGAACATTCGCGACCTGCTGATCACGAGTCTGCGATTCGCCGGCTTCCAGGTCCGTGCCGTCGCCAACGGCGCTCAGACGATCTCGGCCGTCCTCGAAGAGGAACCCGACCTGATCGTGCTGGACGTGATGCTGCCCGACATGAACGGGTTCAGCGTCACCAAGCGCCTGCGCGGCGCCGGCTACACCGCGCCGATCCTGTTCCTGACCGCCAAGGACGAGACCGGCGACAAGATCGAGGGGCTCAACGCCGGCGGCGACGACTACGTGACCAAACCGTTCAGCCTCGACGAGATCGTGGCCCGCATCCAGGCGATCCTGCGTCGCACGATGCAGACCGACGAGGAGTCGGTGATCCGCGCCGGCGAGCTGACGATGGACCAGGACACCCACGACGTGTTCGTCGCCGACGCGCAGATCGACCTCAGCCCCACCGAGTTCAAACTGCTGCGCTACCTGATGCTGAACCCGAACCGGGTGCTCAGCAAGGCGCAGATCCTCGACCACGTCTGGGAATACGACTTCAACGGCGACGCGGGCATCGTGGAGAGCTACATCTCGTACCTGCGCCGCAAGATCGACCCGCACTCCACCGAGCCGCTGATCCAGACCAAGCGCGGTTTCGGCTACATGCTCAAGGCGGGCAAGTCCGCCTGACCGCGGTACCGACGGCAGGAGCGCGCACTGTCTGACAAGCCCGATGCGGTCACCGGATGGTGGCGCAGCCTGAGTCTGCGCGCCAAGGTCACCGGCGTGACCGTCGCGCTGCTGGCGATCGGGCTGGTCGCCGCGGGTGCCGGCACTATGGTCTTTCTGCGCAACGCGCTGGATGCCAACCTCGACGCGCAGGTGCAGCAGCTGGCCCTGGCCGACGTCGCCAAGAGCGCGTTCGAGATCACGGTCTCAGGCGACGACGTGACGTTCACGCCGAACAGCTCGACCTCGATCGGGTTCTCGGGATACTACGTCGCGGTGTATGCCGCGGACGGCGTGAAGCTGGCGTCGGTCGGTCCGCGCAGCGAGAACCAGCCGGTGTTCCCTGCGACGATGGCCGCTCGCCAGACCACGATCCAGGGCACCGCGCCGCTGACCATCGCCGGCTCGACCGGCGTGCCGTTCCGCGGCAGCGCGTCGCTGTTCCAGATCGAGTCGCGCAGCGCGCTGTACACCCAGCTGGTGGCGCTGCCGACCTCGACGGTGAGCCGGGTGGTGGGCACGTTCCTGGGCATCTACAGCATCCTCGCCGCCCTCATCATCGTCATCGGCGCACTCGTGACCCGACTGCTGGTAACCCTCGCCTTCCGCAGCCTCGGCCAGGTCGAGTCCACCGCCATGTCGATCGCGGCCGGCGACTTCAGCCAGCGCATGTCGAAGATCGAGCCGGAGCACACCGAGGTGGGACGCCTGAAGATCGCGATCAACGCGATGCTCGCGCGTCTGGATGCCGCCATCGGGCAGCGCGACGCCGCGGTGCGTCAGATGCGCCGGTTCATCGGCGACGCCAGCCATGAGCTGCGCACCCCGCTGGTGACGGTGCGCGGCTACGCCGAGCTGTACCGGATGGGGGCGATCGGCACCGACGAGGAGGTCGCGCAGTCGATGGAGCGGATCGAGAAGGAGGCGATCCGGATGGGCGTCCTCGTCGAAGACCTGCTGGCCCTGACCCGGCTCGACGAGCACCGCGAAGAGGTCCCGATGCTGCCGGTCGATCTCCGGCCGATCGCCCGCGATGCCGCGCTGGACGTGCGCGCGGCGTCACCGCGGCGCCAGGTCACCGTCGAGGACACGACCTCCTCCTTGCCCGGCAATCTGCTGCCCGCACTGCTCGTGCCCCAGACCTCGCCGACCGCCACGCTGCGGCATCGTGCGCAGTCGGGGCACAGTCGGGCCACCGGACCGCTGTCGCTGCTGCGGCGCCGATCGCGGCCGGCGGCATCCGAGGCGGACGCCCCGCAGCCGGCTCCGGTGGCGGCGCCCGGGCCCGCGGTCGCGCAGCCGATCGTGCTCGGCGAGGAGAACCGCATCCGGCAGGTCGTGACAAACCTGCTGGCCAACGCCCGCCGCTACACCCCGGACGACTCTCCCATCGAGCTGTACCTCGGGGCCGATGCCGCCACCGGCACCGGCTGGATCGCGATCGCCGATCACGGCGACGGCATCCCGCCGCAGATCCGCGACCAGATCTTCCAGCGGTTCTGGCGGGCCGACACGTCGCGCA
This sequence comes from Microbacterium kribbense, assembly GCF_039537285.1. Lineage (NCBI taxonomy): Bacteria > Bacillati > Actinomycetota > Actinomycetes > Micrococcales > Microbacteriaceae > Microbacterium > Microbacterium kribbense. The sequence goes on from NZ_BAABAF010000003.1 coordinate 198,159, forward strand.
CCCGGGAGACCGGCGGATCGGGACTGGGCCTGTCGATCGTGGCGTCCATCGTCGAGACGCTGCACGGCAGCGTCACCGTCGCCGACACCCCTGGCGGCGGCGCGACCTTCCGGGTCGCGTTCCCGCTCGCGCACGCCCGGGACGAGCATCTGCTGATCCAGACGCAGCCGCTGAAGCCCCCGCGGCCGCACGCCGGCGACGACGCGCACTAGCGTCCGGTCCGCCGGGAGCCTGCGGGCACTCCGACGGCGGTGACCCGCAGCACGTTCAGACGGCCGGGGCCGGATTGATGACGCGACCCCAGGTGGACTTGTTGCCCCAGATGTTCTGACGCAGACCCTCCAATTGCAGGATCTGCGAGTGGTCGACGAACAGGTTCACCTCATTGCCGTAGTTCTTCACGTACCACTCGAACACCGGGCCGTCGGCCGCCTCGAACATGACGTGCTCCAGGCCGAGGCCGTTGATGATCGACGCCGCCGCCGACGTGTTCCACTCCGCGACGTTCTCGGTGATGCCCTCCGACTCGATCATGATGATCGAGGCGCCGGCCGCCAGCGCCCGCGTGCCGCGGTCGACGAGGTCGCCGATGTCCTTCTTGGTCTCGGCGGCCAGTTCCGCTTCGCCCGAGTCGCCGCCGGATCCGATCTGGATGCCCAGCTCCGGCTTGGCCTTCAGGCCCGCCTTGACGACCTTCTCCACGAGCCGCTCCAGACCCGAGGTGGGCAGCATGATGAAGCCGGTGGAGATCTCGATGACATCGAACCCGACGCTCTTGGCCTCGCGCAGATAGTGGTCGACGGCGTCATCTCCATAGCGGAGCACGGTTTCGATCCACCCGCCGGAGGACACGTACGCATCATGCTCGTGGGCGATGTCGCTGAACGCGCGCACCTGGTCGGGCGGCACCAGCGCGAACGACCCGCCGGCCCACTTGATGCCGTCGACCCAGGCGCCTGCGACGTCGAAGACGTCGGCGAGGTGCCGGGTGCCGAAGGTCGAGTAATACGGCGCGCGGATCTCGGTCAGACCCACCGTGCGCGGCTTGGGTGCGCGGTACGCGCGCGGGATGAAATTGAACGCGACGTTCTGCTCGATCGCATGGCGCAGCGAGCCGTCAGTGACGGCAGCGGTTGCAGTGGTCATGGTGTGACCTGCTTTCTCTCTTTTTCCAGTGAAGTCAGAACGCGGCGGACGCCGCGGTGCGCACCTGCGCGAACAGGCGCGTGAGATCGCGCACGCGGCGGTGCTCGAGCTCGCGCACGACTGCGGCGATCTCATCGCGCAGCGCGCCGGAGGCGAACGGCGCCGCGACGGCGTCGAACTTGGCCCGGGCGACATCCCAGCTCATCGGGTCGGTGTGGAAGCCCTCGTACCCGCTGCGGGTGGCGCGCAGCACGGTGCCGCCGGCCAGGGTGACCTCCAGTTCGGCGGGCATCTCGGCGGGGAAGCGCGCCGAGAAGCCGTCGTCGCCCGTGACCTCGACCAGGGCGAGCAGGCGCTGGATGTCGCCGGCGACGATGCGTTCGGGCGTGAACTGCGCCGGGGTGACCACGCCGTCCAGCAGCGCCGCCGCCAGCAGGTACGGCAGCGAGTGGTCGGCCTCCTCCTTGGTGCGGATGCGGTGCTTGTCGCCCTCTTCACCGCCGCCGATGATCGAATAGGCCACGCCGAACGTGCGCAGTCGCACCGAGGTGACGCGTTGCGGGTCGAACCCGGCCTGAGCGCGGACGTCCAGCGCGGCATCCAGCGCCGACTGCGAGTGGATCTCGGCATTGTGCTTCTTCACGATGCTCATCCGCACCCGCTCCAGGTCCTCGGCCGACCAGTCGATCTCGAACGGTCCCGCGATGGACTGATGGAAGCCCTTGTTGCCCTCGAACACGAGCTCGGGCCCGGTGATCCCGCGCGAGGCCAGGAGTGCCGCGAAGGTGCCCTCCTTGGCCGTGTTCGGGTAGGCCAGGCCCTTCCAGTTGCTCAGGTTGCCGGTGCGGGTCACCCGCAGCGCATTGTTGGCGGTGCCCGAGATCGCGATCGCGTTGGCCGTCTGCTGCGGTGTCAGCCGCAGTGCCTTGGCGACCGCCGCGGCGCTCGCGTACGCACCCTGCACGGTGTGGTCGAAGCCCTTGGCCCGCACCGGCGCGACATCCGACAGCCGCGACTGCACCTGGTAGGCGACGGCCAGCGCGGTGAGCAACTCCGCCCCGGTCGCGTCCACCGACTCGCCGGCGGCCAGCACGGCGCCGAGGTTGTCGGACGGGTGGCAGGTCTCGCCCTTGGCCAGGTAGGCGTCCATGAAGTCCAGATAGCGGCTCAGCGCGACGTTCACGAACGCGACCCGGTCGATCGACGACATCCCCCCGCCGATCATCGTCGCCTGCGGCGTGCCGCCCAATTCCTCGACCAGCGCGCGGACAGCCACCATGGGCGGGGCACCCAGCGCGCCGATCGCGACCCCGATCGTGTCGAGCACGCGGATCTTCAGCTGCGCAACCGCGTCGGCGCTGAGCTGGTCGAAGGATGCCGTGGCCACGAATTGCGCCAGCTCCTGCACCTCGGTCATTGTCGTCTTCCTTTCGCGCTATGGGACGGATTCGACTCGATCTCAAGTAAGGGTTGCCTAACCAAAGTCTAAGCACGTATCGCACCAACTATCTCGATATCGAGATAAATTTCCGCGCCGGTTCATCGTGCGGCCGTTCCTCCCCCGCGGCCCGCGGGCAGCCGTTGTCCACAGATCGAGCTGGATGCCGCGGCCGGTCGCGCGCGGCGACCTAGCGTGGACGCACACCGACGAAAGGAAGATCACATGGCCGTCTACTCCGTCGACAGCGACGCCGTGCTGTCTGCAACCGCCGCCGTGCGCGGCACGATCGACCGCGTGCAGTCCGACACGCACGCCATGCTCGCCCAGCTCACCCAGCTGCAGTCGAGCTGGACCGGTTCCGCGTCCGCCGCCTTCGGCGTCGTCGTCGACCAGTGGCGCGCCACCCAGCACCAGGTCGAAGAGGCGCTGGCGTCGATCAATCAGGCTCTGGCGGCGGCCGGTGCGCAGTATGCCCAGGCCGAGCAGTTCAGCGCCGGCCTGTTCCGCTGACGTGCGGCCGGAGACGACGAAGCGCCCCTCCACAGGGAGGGGCGCTTCGGGTCAGGACCGGATCAGAAGTCCATGCCGCCGGTCGGGTCGGCCGGCGCGGCCGACGCCCTCTCCGGCTTGTCGGCCACAACGGCCTCGGTGGTCAGGAACAGCGCGGCGATCGATGCGGCGTTCTGCAGCGCCGAGCGGGTCACCTTGGTCGGGTCGATGATGCCCTGTGCGAACAGGTCACCGTACTCGCCGGTGGCCGCGTTCAGGCCGTGGCCGTCCGGCAGCGACGACACCTTGTGCGCCACGACGCCCGGCTCCAGACCTGCGTTCAGTGCGATCTGCTTCAGCGGCGCTTCGATGGCGACCTTGACGATGTTCGCCCCGGTTGCCTCGTCGCCCTCGAGCTCGAGATTCGCGAACGCGAGCTTGCCGGCCTGGATCAGCGCGACGCCACCACCGGCGACGACACCCTCTTCCACGGCGGCCTTGGCGTTGCGGACGGCGTCCTCGATGCGGTGCTTGCGCTCCTTGAGCTCGACCTCGGTGGCCGCACCCGCCTTGATGACGGCCACGCCGCCGGCGAGCTTGGCGAGGCGCTCCTGCAGCTTCTCGCGGTCGTAGTCGCTGTCGGTGTTCTCGATCTCACGACGGATCTGGGTCACGCGACCCTCGATCTGCGCCGACTCGCCGGCACCTTCGACGATGGTCGTCTCGTCCTTGGTGACGATGACCTTGCGGGCGCGCCCGAGCAGGTCCAGCGTGGTGTTCTCCAGCTTCAGGCCCACCTCTTCGGTGATGACCTGGCCGCCGGTGAGGATCGCGATGTCCTGCAGCTGCGCCTTGCGACGGTCGCCGAAGCCGGGGGCCTTGACGGCGACCGACTTGAAGATGCCGCGGATCTTGTTCAGCACCAGCGTCGCCAGCGCCTCGCCCTCGACGTCCTCGGCGATGATGACGAGCTCCTTGCCGTCCTGGATCACCTTGTCGACGATCGGCAGAAGATCCTTGATGTTCGAGATCTTCTGGTTCGCGATGAGCACGTACGGGTCCTCGAACACCGCCTCCTGGCGGTCGGGGTCCGTCACGAAGTAGGGGTTGATGAAGCCCTTGTCGAAGCGCATGCCCTCGGTGAGCTCGAGCTCGGTGCCGAAGGTCTGCGACTCCTCGACGGTGACCACGCCCTCCTTGCCGACCTTGTCGATCGCCTCGGCGATCAGGTCGCCGATGGTGGAGTCAGCGGCCGAGATCGATGCGGTGGCAGCGATCTGCTCCTTGGACTCGACCTCCTTGGCGCCGGCGTGCAACTGCTCGATGACGGCTGCGACGGCCTTCTCAATGCCGCGCTTGAGCGAGATCGGGTCGGCACCGGCGGCGACGTTGCGCAGGCCCTCGCGCACGAGCGCCTGAGCGAGCACGGTGGCGGTGGTGGTGCCGTCGCCCGCGACGTCGTCGGTCTTCTTGGCGACCTCCTTGACCAGCTCAGCGCCGATCTTCTCGTACGGGTCGTCGAGCTCGATCTCCTTGGCGATCGAGACGCCGTCGTTGGTGATGGTGGGGGCGCCCCACTTCTTCTCCAGCACGACGTTGCGACCACGCGGACCCAGGGTCACCTTCACGGCGTCGGCCAGGATGTTCAAGCCGCGCTCAAGACCGCGACGGGCCTCTTCGTCGAAAGCGATGATCTTTGCCATGTGTTGTCGTCCCTCCCGGACGTTGGGTGACAGTCTGATTAGCACTCACCGAACGCGAGTGCTAACTCATTCTGGCACTCGACCCCATCGAGTGCAAGCCGACGGGTGCAGGCGGATGCCGCAGCCTACGGCGTATGCGACGGTGAGGGCGCAGCGGCCCGGTCGGCGCCCAGCACGATGGTCAGCTGCCGCGCCTCCGGGTCCCCAGCGGGCTGGTACCGGTCGCTCTGCACGACGGCCGCGCCGCCGATCAGCTTCGCGAGCCCGGCCGCCGCTCCGGCATCCTGCGGCAGCGTGTAATAGACCGTCGTGGTCGGGTAGGTCGACCCGGCGTCGCCGGGCGAGACGCTGGACCGGTTCCACCCTGCGGCGACCAGGGCGCTCGTGACCGACGTGGCGGCGCCCGGCGTGCCCGTGGCGTTGAGGATCAGCACGTTGTAGGACGTGTCGACCACCGGGGTCACGGTCGACGCTGCGGACTGCGTCGGCCCCGCCGCGGGAAGCGGCGCCAGCCGGCCCGACACCAGCAGCGTGCCGACGATGCCCAGGGCGATCAGCAGGATCGTGGCGAGGGCCGCCCAGGCGAAGATCACCCAGCCGCGCAGGTGCGGGTTCTCGGCCCGATGCGCGCCGACCCGTTCGCCGTCGGCTGCCGCCTCGTCGAAGCTGTCACGCGGATAGGTCGATCTCGGCACCCCACGATGCTACCCGTCGCGGCACCGGGAATCCGCCTCGGATGCGCAGCTTCGGCGCGCGGGACGTCAACGCGTGCCCGACACCCGCGCCAGCCGCGTTCGTCTGCGGTCCTCGTGAATGCGCTGCAGTCGGGTGACCAGCAGCGGGTCCCGCTCCAATGCGTCCGGGCTCTCGATGAGCCGCCCCAGCAGCTGATAGTAACGGGCCGGAGCCAGGCCGAGCTCGGTGCGGATCGCCTCCTCTTTCGCGCCCACGTGCCGTCGCCACCGCGCCTCGAAGTCGAGGATGGCGCGATCGCGGTCGGACAGGGGCACCTCTTCAGATTAGGCGCGCGCCGCGGCGGTGGGCGGATGCCACTCCCGGCCGGGACCGATCGGCTCCACGATCGCGCCCAGCGGGTCGACCGCGGCGAGCACCCGCCCGTCCAGCGCGAGCGCGAACGCGCCGTCCGGCCAGTCCGCAGCCTGAACCGCCGGGTGCCAGGCGCCGGCCAGCGCCGCGTGCAAGCCCGGGGCATCCATCGTGATCCAGCGCCCCGCCGCACCGGCCGCCGCCGCGATCTGCTCGCGCCCGGCGCGCGGCACGTGCGCGAGCACACCGGGGGTGGTCACCACCAGGGTCGCATCGGCGGGCGCCTGTGCGGCCAGCGCCGGCAGCAGCTGCACGGCGTCGCCGGCGATCAGGTGCGGCGGGTCGGCCGCGGCGATCTGCAGCGCGGTCCGGATGCGCGCGGCGCGCCCGTGCTCCCCCGGCCAGACCAGACCGGTCAGCCACGCGCGGTCGGTCTCGTCGCGTGCGTCGCGGGGCTGCAGATCGATGCCCGCCCGCCACACCACCTCGGGCAGCCGCAGGGGCTCGGGTGCGCCGCGCCACCGGGCCTGCAGGACGAGCGCGCTCGGGCCGTCCGGCGGATCGAGCGCGACCGGCCCGGCGTCGGTGGCATAGCGGTACGAGTACCGGTCGGGAAAGAGGCAGAGTCCCGCGCTGGCGCCGACCTCCAGCAGCGCGATCGGTCCGGCGATGCGGCTCAGCGCCGGCAGCAGTGCCGCGCAGCGCAGCGGCTCGTTGGTCTGCACGCCGCGCGCGCCGCACTCGGCCACGACCGTCTCGGCGTGGCGATGCAGCCACTGCGACCAGGCCGCGTAGCCGACCAGGCCGCAGCCGAGCATCCGGGTCACGGCGAACACGAGCGGCGGCTGCCGATGGGTCGGGGCGATCCGGGCGAGCACGGCGGCCGCACCCGGATCGGCGGCGACGCCGGCCGCCCACTGCGCATACAGCGGCGAGCGGTGCGGCGCCTCGACCTGCGCGAAACGGTCGTAGCGGGTCTGCACGTCGGCGATCTGGGACTGCGTGTCATCCGGCACGCCTCCATTCTGCGAGAGAAGTGGAACATGCACGGCAGTTGTCGGGTTGAATGGGAGGACAGGAGGATTTGTCATGGCGTATGACGTGAGCAAGACCGAAGAGCAGTGGCGCGCCGAGTTGGGGCCCGACCAGTATGCGGTGCTGCGGCAGGCGGCCACGGAACGGCCGTGGACCGGGCAGCTGCTGGACGAGCACCGTGCCGGGCTGTACACCTGTGGGGCGTGCGGGGCGGAGCTGTTCCGCAGCGGCACGAAGTTCGAGTCGGAGTGCGGCTGGCCGAGCTTCTATGAGTCGGTGCGGCCCGAAGCGGTGCAGCTGCTGACCGATGATTCCCTGGGCATGCAGCGCACCGAGGTGCGCTGCGCGAGCTGCGGCTCGCACCTGGGACACGTGTTTCCGGACGGGTTCGGCACACCCACGGGCGACCGCTACTGCATGAACTCGCTGTCGCTGGCGTTCCGCCCGGAAGCCGACGGGTGAGCGCATTCGACGCGGTGCGGGCGCGCCGATCCTGGTCGAAGGTCACCGACGACGCGCCCACGCACGACGAGCTGCTTCCGCTGGTGGCGGCCGCCGGACGGGTGGCCGATCATTCCGCGTTGCGGCCGTGGCGGCTGATCGAGCTGCGCGGCAGCGACCGTGAGCGCCTCGGCCGTGCACTGAGCAGGGCGGCCGGTGACAAGGACGCGTCGGCCAAGCCGCTGCGCGCGCCGTTGCTGATCGCGGTGGTGGTGAGCTTTCGGCCGAGCGAGAAGGTGCCCCGCTGGGAGCAGGCGGCCGCTGCGGCCGGTGTCGCGCACACGCTGAGTCTGCTGCTGGACGAGGCGGGATGGGGCGTCATGTGGCGCACCGGGCATTACACGCGCACCGAGCCGGTGACCCGGTTGCACGGGCTGCGCGACAACGAGCGGCTCCTGGGCTGGCTGTACGTCGGCGGCAAGCCGGCGGGTAAGGATGCCGCCCACCGCAAGGAGCTCGACGCGGCCCGCTACCTGTCGGCGCTGCCCCGCTAGGCCGTTTTCGGCGGGTCTCCGCCGAAAACGCGCGGACTGCGCCGAACCGGCCGCTGGCGCGCGGTTTGCGCATTCTCGACCGGCTGCCGGGACAGCCCCGCGAGGCACCGCAACCCGCCTGCGCCTCGCGACCGAACCATGCCCCATCGGCCGGGGCGACCGAGCCGACTACGGGACTTGAACCCGTAACCCCCTAATTACAAGTTAGGTGCGCTACCAATTGCGCCAAGTCGGCAGGCTGTCCAGTCTAATGGGACGATGCCGCGCCCACGCAGAGCATGCCACACGAACAGACCGGCCCGCGAACCGACCGGCCCGCCAGGGCGGGACTCAACCCGCCGGAGTCGCGGTGGGGGTGGGCGACGCCGACTTGTAGTACGCGTCGCTGGAGAGCGTCAGCACGAACTGCGCGAACTCCTTCGGGTCATCCAGCGCTCCCGCATACGGGTTGCCGTTGACCAGCACCATCGGAGTGCCGGTCAGGGCCACCCCCTTCGTGTCGGGGATGCCCTCCAGCGCCCGATCCGTCGCGGACTTCACCCAGGTCGCATAGTTCTCGTTCTCGATGCAGTCGCGCACCACCTTGGGCCGATCCGCCCCCGATGCGATCGCAAGATCGGCGAGCTGCTGGTCGGTCAGGCCGTCGGTGCCCTGTTCGGGCTGCTGCGACAGCAGCGCGTTGTTGAACGCGAAGAACGCGTCCGGCGAGTGCGTGGCCACGCACGCCGAGGCGCTGGCCGCACGAAGCGAGTACTTCGTCCCGTTGGACTTCGCCGACAGCATCGCGACGGGGTAATAGCTCAGCGTCGCGGCATCCTGATTCACCCAGCGGGTCAGCTGCTGCGCGTTGGCGATCTGGAACTGCTTGGCGCCGGGCGCGAAATAGTCCACATAGATGCGGATGTCGACGGAGCCGGCGGTCGTCGGCGCGGGTGTGGGCGCCGGTGATGCGCTCTCGCTCGCGGGGGAAGCGCTCGCACTGGGCTGCGGCGTGGGGGTGGCATCCACCGTCTGGGCGGCCGCCGGATCGGTGGCGACCCCGTTGACGCTGGTCACCGTGAACCCGTCGTCGACGACGTTCGCCGGTGCCATGTCGGGGCGCGCAGCCTGCGACTGCAGTGCCATCGCAACTCCGGTACCGACGATCGCGATGAACGCCACGGCGCCGACCGCCCAGCCGGTGCGTCGCAGCGTGCGGGCGCGCTTCTGCCGCGCATGCACCAGCTGCGCCTTCTCGCGCACCGCACTGCGCCGACCGTTCGGATCGGGAACGTTCGATGAATCGTCGTTCGACATGGGACCTCTTGACAGACTGCTGGCCGGATGCTTCCGGTGCGCCGCGCGGGTGCCGCGGCCGAATCGATGCTATCCAGGCACCCTGGGAAATCCCCACAGACTCGGGCCCTCGCGCATGCGGACTCGGGCCTTCGCGCATGCGGACTCGGGCCTTCGCGCATCTGGCATACTGGCACTGTGCCCGTCGTCGGGCGCATGGGACCCTGGTCCATCCATCACAACGGATCGTCCGGCACGTACCTGCCGGTGAAGGAGAAGAACGCATGGCATCAGTGACTTTTGACAACGCCACTCGCCTGTATCCCGGGGGCACCCGCCCCGCGGTCGACAAGCTGAACCTCGAAGTCGCCGACGGCGAGTTCCTCGTTCTGGTCGGCCCGTCGGGCTGCGGAAAGTCCACCTCGCTGCGCATGCTCGCCGGCCTGGAAGAGGTCAACTCCGGCAGCATCATGATCGGTGACCGCGACGTCACCGACGTGCCGCCGAAGGACCGCGACATCGCGATGGTCTTCCAGAACTACGCGCTGTACCCGCACATGACCGTCGCCGAGAACATGGGCTTCGCCCTGAAGATCGCCGGCGTCAAGAAGGAGGAGCGCGCCGCGCGCGTGCTCGAAGCCGCGAAGCTGCTGGACCTCGAGGAATACCTGACCCGCAAGCCGAAGGCACTGTCGGGCGGCCAGCGTCAGCGCGTCGCCATGGGTCGCGCGATCGTGCGCCAGCCGCAGGTGTTCCTGATGGACGAGCCGCTGTCGAACCTGGATGCGAAGCTGCGCGTGCAGACGCGCACCCAGATCGCCTCACTGCAGCGCCGCCTCGGCGTCACCACCGTCTACGTCACGCACGACCAGACCGAGGCGCTGACCATGGGCGACCGGATCGCGGTGCTCAAGGACGGCGTGCTGCAGCAGGTCGGCACCCCGCGCGACCTGTACGAGCAGCCGAACAACGTGTTCGTCGCCGGCTTCATCGGCTCGCCCGCGATGAACCTGTTCCCGGCCGACCTGACCGACGGCGGCGTGCAGTTCGGCACCACCGTGGTCCCCGTCGAGGCGCACACGCTGGCCAAGACCGAGCACGCTCAGGTCACGATCGGCGTCCGCCCCGAGGACATCCAGCTCAGCGCCGCCGGCAACCAGGGCCTGTCGGTCATCGTCGACCTGGTCGAAGAGCTCGGCGCCGACGGCTACCTGTACGGCCACGCCGAGGTCGGCGGTGCGCGCACCGACATCGTCGCGCGTGTCGACGGGCGTCAGCACCCGAGCGCAGGCGAGACGGTCGTCCTCACGCCGATCCACGACCACGTGCACGTGTTCGACATCAACAGTGGCGAGCGCCTCACCGACAAGGCGATCGCCTCGGCATAAGCCGGTCGCAGCGAGGCGGCGCGGGCTCGGATCTCCGGGCCCGCGCCGTTCGTCTGATCGGCCAGGGAACACATGAGCGAAGCATTGAGCATCACGGCGAGCGCCGTGGACCCGGGTCTGCTCGCGCTGCCGTGGTCGACGCCGCTGGCCGAGTGGACCAGCCGCGACACGGTGTCGCTGCCCAAGGGCATCTCGCGCCATCTGGTGCGGTTCGCGAATCTGTCCGGCCGAGTCGTGGCGGTCAAGGAGACCACCGAGGCGATGGCGCGGCGCGAGTACGACATGCTCGGCAACCTCGCCCGCCTCGACGTGCCGTGCGTGGAGCGCGTCGCCGTCATCGCGGGGCGGTGGACCCATTCGCCGCAGGCCTCCGCGCAGCGCGGCGACGGCGCGGGGGAGGATGCCGCGGGCCAGCCGCTGCCGGCGGCCCTGGTCACGGCGCACCTGAAGTTCTCGCTGCCCTATCGCGCGCTGTTCACCCAGGTGCTGCGACCGGACACCGCCGGCCGCCTGGTCGATGCCCTGGCGGTGCTGCTGGTGCGGCTGCACAACGTCGGGTTCTTCTGGGGCGATGTGTCTCTGTCGAACACGCTGTTCCGTCGCGACGCCGGCGCTTTCGCCGCCTACCTGGTCGACGCCGAGACCGGTGAGCTGCACGAGGGCGGTCTGTCGCGCGGGCACCGCGAGCACGACCTCGAGGTCGCGCACACCAACATCGCCGGTGAGATCCTCGACCTCGCCGCCGGCGGGCGGCTGGAGGGCAGCCTGGATGCCGTCGAGATCGCCGACGGCATCATCGCGTCGTACCGGTCGCTGTGGGCTGCGCTGACCGACCGCGAGACCTTCGCGGCGAACGAGTCCTGGCGCATCACCGAGCGGGTGCAGCGCCTGAACGCGCTCGGCTTCGACATCGGCGAGATGTCGATCCAGACCACGCCCGACGGCACGCGGGTCGCGATCGAGCCGAAGGTCGTGGATGCCGGTCACCATCAGCGCCGGCTGCTGCGCCTGACGGGGCTGGACGTCGAGGAGAACCAGGCGCGCCGCCTGCTGAACGACCTCGACGAGTATCGGGCCCGCGCGGGCGGTCTGGCCGACGATGAGGAGATGCTCGCGCACGAATGGGTCACCCGCGTGTTCGAGCCGATCGTGCGGGCGATCCCCTACGAGCTGCGCGCCAAGCTCGAGCCGGCCGAAGTGTTCCATCAGGTGCTCGAGCACCGCTGGTACATGTCGCAGCGCAGCGGCGCCGCGGTGCCGCTGGCCGAGGTGCTGACCAGCTACGTCGACGACGTGCTGCGGCACCGGCGCGACGAGGCCACATTCATGGGGCCGGCCACCGAGACGATGACCCTGCCGATCCCGACCGTCCCGGCATCCGATGACGACGACGCGGTCGACTGGCGCGACCTGGTCTGACCGCGCCGGCCCGGCTCAGTGCCGCCCGGTGCGGCTCAGTAGCCGACGGTGAAGCGCGCGCGGTGGTGCGCAGGTGTGTCGATCTCATCGACGACGGCGATCGCGAAGTCGGCGCCCGAGATGTAGGAGCTGCCGTCGGCCGCCTTCACGACGACCTCGCCGCCGGTCCGATAGTGACCGGTGCGCTCCCCCGGCTCCCAGGCGCCGAACACCATCGGCGGGTGCACGAAGAACCAGTCCAGGCCGGCACCGGATGCCTCGAGGAGGGCCAGCGAGTCGATGCCGACCTGCGCCTCGTGCGCATACTCCTCGGGGACCCCGAGGTCCCACAGCCGCGGGCCGTCGGGCTCGCTCAGGCTTCCCATCGCCCCGCCGATCACGCCGAGCCGGGTCGACGTGACCTCGAGCTTCGCGATCAGCGCGCGCAGCGCGTCCGGCACCTCGTCGGTCATGTCGCCGCGCGGGGAGAGCGCCGAGACGACGACATCGGCCCCGTCGAAGACGTCGCCGAGGCCGGACAGGTTCAGGACCGAGCCCTGCACGTACGTCACGCCCGGCGTCGGCGTCTCCGGCGCCTGTCGCGAGATCGAGACCACGTCGTGACCGCGGGATGCCGCCTCTGCGACGATGTTCCCGCCGGCATAGCCGGTGCCTCCGATGACAACGATGCGTGCCATGTGCTGATCCTTCCGATCGCGAGATGCGCCCGCTGCCCGGGCGCCACCGAATTAAATCACCCGCGCGCGGGAATCATTCCCGCGCGGAACCGGCCCGCATCGTGGCGACCTGGTAGAGCGCGACCGAGGTGGCGATGCCGGCGTTGAGCGACTCGGTGGCCGCCTCGATCGGGATCGACACGATCTGGTCGCACGTCTCGGTGACCAGGCGCGAGAGCCCCTTGCCCTCCGAGCCGACCACGATCACGATGGGCCGGTCAGCCAGTGCCAGCTGCGGCAGCGAGACGTCTCCGCCGCCGTCCAGACCGAGCACGAACACGCCCTGCTTCTTGAAGTCCTTCAGCGTCGCGGTGAGGTTCGCCGCGAGTGCCACCGGCGTGCGCGCGGCCGCCCCGGCGCTGGTCTTCCACGCCGCCGAGTTCACGCCCGCCGAGCGCCGCTGCGGGATGATCACGCCCTGACCGCCGAAGGCGGCCGTGGAGCGGATGATCGCACCGAGGTTGCGCGGGTCGGTCACGCCGTCCAGTGCGACCAGCAGCGGCAGCGCGCCGGCGGCGACGACCTGCTCGAGCAGATCCTGCGGGTGTGCGTACTCGTACGGCGGCACCTTCAGCGCGACGCCCTGGTGCACGCCGTCGAAGCCGGCCATCCTGTCCAGCTCGGGCCGAGTGACCTCCAGCACCGGGATCTCGCGGTGCCGGGCGATCGACAGCATCTCCTTGACGCGATCGTCCACCTCGACCCGCTGCGCGATGTACAGCGCCAGCGCGGGGATCTTCGCGCGCAGCGCTTCGAGCACCGAGTTGCGCCCGGTGACGGTCTCGGTGTCGTCGTTCTGCTTGGCCCGGCCGCCGCGTGCGGCCCCGGCGCCTGGCGAGCGCTGGCCGGGCTTGCCCTTGCCGCCCGCGGCGGCGTACCGCTCCGCCGCCGCCTTGCGCTTGCCGGCGACGTGCCAGCTGCGGTCTTCGGCCTTGGGCGTGGGCCCCTTGCCCTCCAGCGCCTTGCGGCTGTGGCCGCCGGTGCCCTTCTGCGGCCCCTTCTTGGCCTTGCCCCGGCTGGCGCCGGGTCGTGATGGCTTAGTCATGCTGCACGCTCCAATGAGTCCCGTCGGGACTGTCTTCCAGGACGATGCCGGCCGCCGCGATCGCGTCGCGGATGCGGTCGGCACTGCCCCAATCCTGTTCTGCTCGCGCCGTGGCGCGCTGCCGGATCATGGTGTCCACGAGCGCACCGAGAGCGGATGCCTCGGGGCCGGCGTCGGCAGCCTGCCACTGCGGATCGAGCGGATTGATGCCGAGGACGCCGGTCATCGCCGTCACCGCGCCCAGTGCGTCGTCGGCGGCGGCGCCGTCGCCGGCGTCCAGCGCGGCATTGCCGGCGCGCACCGTCTCGTGCAGCACGGCCAGCGCCTGCGGCACGCCGAGATCGTCGTCGAGGGCCGCGACGAACGCGTCCGGCAGCCGGTGGCCCGAGATCCCGACGCCGTCGCCGTGGGCACGTCCGGCGCGGACCAGGAACGAGCGGATCCGCTCGAGTGCGGACTCGGCCTCGTCCAGCGTCTTGTCGGAGATGTCCAGGCTCGACCGGTAGTGCGCCGCGCCCAGCGCGTAGCGCACCACGAGCGCCGGGCGCTGCGCGAGCAGATCGGCGGCGAGGATGAAGTTGCCCAGCGACTTCGACATCTTCTGCCCGTCGACGGTGACCAGGCCGTTGTGCACCCAGTACCGCGCGAAGTCGAGGCTGGCGGCCGTGGACTGCGCGAGCTCGTTCTCATGATGCGGGAAGCGCAGGTCGAGACCGCCGCCGTGGATGTCGAAGGTGTCGCCGAGATAGCGGCGCGCCATCGCCGAGCACTCGATGTGCCAGCCGGGCCGGCCGCGTCCCCACGGGGCATCCCACTGCGCGGTGGCGGGTTCGCCGTCCTTCGCGCCCTTCCAGAGGGCGAAGTCGTGCGGATCGCGCTTGCCGCGGGGATCGGCGTCGACGGCCGCCTCCATGGCATCCAGGCCCTGGTGGGTGAGCGCGCCGTAGGCCGGCCACGACCGCACCTCGAAGTACACGTCGCCGGACCCGTCCGGGGCGGCGTACGCGTTCCCCCGTGCGATCAGAGTCTCGATCAGCTCGATCATCTGCGGGATGTGCCCGGTGGCACGCGGCTCATAGGTCGGCGGGCGGATTCCGATGGCGGCATATGCCGCGGCGAACTCGTGCTCCATCCGGTAGGCCAGCGCCCACCACGGCTCGGTCTCGCTCGCGTTGGCCAGCACCTTGTCGTCGATGTCGGTGACGTTGCGCACCAGGGTGACCCGCGCGAACCGGTGCTCGAGCCAGCGCGCCAGGAGCTCGAAGCTCAGCGCCCCCCGCAGATGGCCGATATGCGGGCCGGACTGCACGGTGGGGCCGCAGACGTACATCGTGACGTTTCCGGGGTCGCTCGGCACGAAGTCGCGAAGCGACTGCGCTCTGGTGTCATAGATCCGGACGGTCACCGGTCCAGCCTACCGGCGCGCGTGCCCCGAACCTGTGTGCGGATCCGCGTCAGAGCGGGTGCACCAGGGCGACCGCGAACGCCGTGACGCCCTCGCCGCGGCCGGCGAACCCCAGTCCGTCGGTCGTGGTCGCCGCGAGCGACACGGGCGCACCGCCGAGGGCGGCCATCAGCGTCCGCTCCGCCTCGGCCCGGCGCGCGGCCAGCTTCGGCCGGTTCGCCTGCACCTGCACCGACACGTTGCCGACGACCAGTCCGGCCTCGGCCAGCAGCGCGCGCGTGCGCTCCAGGAAGGCGGCGGCGTGGGCCCCCGCGTATTCGGGCCGTGCGGCGCCGAAATGCGTGCCGATGTCGCCGAGTCCGGCGGCGGACAGCAGCGCATCCACGATCGCGTGGGCCACGGCATCCCCGTCCGAATGCCCCTCCAGCGCCGGCTCGCCCGGCCAGGACAGACCGGCCAGCCACAGCGTTCCGGCGCCGCCGAACGCATGCACGTCGGTGCCGATGCCCACCCGCGCGCCGGCGGGCCGGCGGTCGGCGGCGCGCATCGGCGCGCCGGCCACGAGCGCGCGGGCGCGCTCCAGGTCGGCCGGGCCGGTGATCTTGAACGCCCGTTCGTCACCGGGAACCGTCTGGATGCGATGTCCGGCGGCCGCCACCAGCGCGGCATCGTCGGTGTATTCGCGGTCCGCGCTCCGGTATGCGGCGTCGAGGATGTCGCGGGCGAAGCCCTGCGGCGTCTGCGCGCGGGCGAGATCACTCCGATCCACACCGGTGACGACGAAGTCGGCATCCACTCGCTTGATCGTGTCGACCACCGGCAGCACCGGCAGTACGCCGGGAGCGCCGGCGCGGACGGCGGCGATCACGCGCGTGAAGACCTCCGGCGGGGTCAGCGCACGGGCCGCGTCGTGCACCAGGACGACCTCGACGTCCGACCACACGGCAGACAGGCCCGCGCGGACGGAGGCCTGCCGGGTCGCGCCGCCGGTGACCACGCTCACCCGTGCGGCGGCGCCGGATGCCTCGGCCTCGGTGCGCGCCTGGTCCTCGCGTCCGGCCGGAGCGACGACCACCACCTGGGCGCGCGGCACTGCGAGCACACCGCGCAGAGCGTGCGCGAGCAGGGAGTGCGCGTCGATGCCGACGAACGCCTTCGGCGCGGCGGCCTGCAGCCGAGTGCCCGAGCCCGCGGCGACGACGACGACCGCGACCCGTGCGACGGCGCCCTCCGCGGCAACGTCACTGGGGTCAGAGGCGATGCTCACGCCCCGAGACTAACGCGTCGGATTCAGCCGCGCGAGATCAGGAGGCCAGGACCTCGTCCAGAACGACGCCGGCCTGCTCCTCATCGGTCTTCTCGGCCAGAGCCAGCTCCGAGATCAGGATCTGCCGGGCCTTCGCGAGCATCCGCTTCTCGCCCGCCGACAGCCCGCGGTCCTGATCGCGGCGCCACAGGTCGCGCACGACTTCGCTGACCTTGATCACGTCGCCGGACGCGAGCTTCTCGAGGTTCGCCTTGTAGCGGCGCGACCAGTTCGTAGGCTCTTCCGTGAACGGCGCACGCAACACCTCGAACACCTGCTCGAGGCCTTCTTTGCCGATGACATCGCGCACACCCACCAGGTCGATGTTGTCGGCCGGGACCTCGATGGTCAGGTCGCCTTGGGTGACGCGGAGCTTCAGGTAGACCTTCTCTTCGCCCTTGATGACTCGGGTCTTCACTTCAGCAATGGTGGCCGCACCATGGTGGGGATAAACGACCGTTTCGCCAACCTCAAAAAGCATGCAGTTATATCCTTTCGGCAACCTCAAGGATACCACATGCAGAAATGCACTAAGGTTCCGCCCCGCACCCGCCGAGCACCCCTGGCCGCACCCCGCTCCGCGCGCGCGGCCGTCACCCCGTAGACTGCAGGTGCACATCGAATGCCTGTGGGAGGAACCGTGAAATCGCGACTGTTCGCGTCCGTCGCCGTCTGCGCCGCCGTCATGCTCGGAGCGAGCGGCTGCGCCATGATCTCCCCCCAGGGTACGACGATCCCCTACTCCCCCGGTGACGGCGTGAACGTCGCCGACGCACCGGGCGCCGCACTGCTGGTGCGCAACGCGCTGATCGTCGCCAACGAGGACGGCACGGTGGGCAACATGATCGCTGCCGTCGTGAATCTGACCGGCGACCCGCAGACCCTGAACGTGCAGGTGGGCACCGGGTCCTCGGCCATCAACGAGACCGTGCCGGTGCCGGCCCACTCGGTGGCCAGCCTCGGCGGCAGCGCCGACCCGCTGCGCTTGGACGGCCTGAACGTGAAGCCGGGCGCGACCGTGTCGGTGTACTTCCAGTCCGGCAACGCCAGCGGCGAGACGGCCAACGTGCCGGTGCTCGACGGCTCGGAGGAGTACCTCGCCAGCTATGTGCCCGCACCCGCGGCCACGCCCGCACAGTAAGCGGCAGGCCGCCGCTCAGGCCTCGAAGCGATAGCCCAGTCCGCGGACGGTGACCAGCATCACGGGGTCGCGCGGGTCGGCCTCGATCCGCGAGCGGATGCGCTTGATGTGCACGTCGAGCGTCTTGGTGTCGCCGAAATAGTCGGCGCCCCACACCCGCTCGATCAGCTGGCCGCGCGTGAGCACGCGCCCGGCGTTGCGCATCAGCAGCTCGAGCAGCTCGAATTCCCGCAGCGGCATGCGGATCTGCTCACCGTCGACGGCGACCGTGTGCCCGTCGATGTCCAGCCGCACCCGGCCGGCCTCGAGCACCCGCTCGTCGAGCTCCGCGTCGGCGGCGGCGGTGCGCCGCAGCACCGCCCGCATGCGGGCCAGCAGCTCGCGGGAGGAATAGGGCTTGGTGACGTAGTCGTCCGCGCCCAGCTCGAGGCCCACCACGATGTCGACCTCGCTGTCCTTGGCGGTGAGCATGATCACCGGCACGGCGCTGGTGGTGCGGATCTGCCGGCACACCTCGGTGCCGGGCATGCCGGGCAGCATCAGGTCGAGCAGCACGATGTCGGCCCCGCCCTCCTCGAACGCCGCCAGCGCGCCGGGTCCGTCGCCGGCGATCCGGGTCTGAAAGCCTTCCCGCTCCAGCAGATAGGCCAGCGGCTCGGCCAGGTCCGGCTCATCTTCGACGATCAGTACTCGCGTCATGCGCCGGTGTCCTTCCGCCCTGCGGTCTTCGTGCTGCTCTTCTTGGTCTTGGCCTTGCCGCCGTGCGCAACCTTGCCGCGGTGCTTGCCCGGCCGATTCGGCTCGGGCGCCGGCGCCTCGGGCAGCCGGATCGTGAAGGTCGACCCCTGGCCGGGACGCGACCACAGCCGCACCTCGCCGCCGTGCCGCTGCACGGCGTGCTTGACGATCGCCAGGCCCAGTCCGGTGCCGCCGGTGCGGCGTGAGCGAGCCTGGTCGGCGCGGTAGAAGCGCTCGAAGATGCGCTCTTGGTCGTCTTCGGCGATGCCGATGCCCTGGTCGGCGACGGCGATCTCGACGACGCCGTGCTCGACCTTCACGCCGATGCCCACATGGGACCCGGCCGGCGAATACGCCACGGCGTTGGCGATCAGGTTGTCGATCGCCTCGCCCAGTTCCTGTGCGTCGCCGCGCACGAACGCGCCGCTGTGGGCGCCGCGCACCAGTTCGACGCCGGCGGCCGCGGCCGGCAGCCGCTGGGCGCCCACAGCGGCATCGACGAGTTCGTCGATGCCGACATCGTGCATCTGCACGGGCTGGTCGGACTGCAGCTGCGACAGGCTCATGATGCGCGTGATCAGACCTGCCAGGCGCTCGGCTTCGGCGCGCAGCCGCTGCGCGAAGTCGCGCACCCGATCCGGCTCGTCGGCGGCCGACTCAACCGCTTCGGCGAGCAGGCTGACCGCGCCCACCGGCGTCTTCAGCTCGTGACTGGTGTTGGCCACGAAGTCGCGGCGCATCTGCTCGAGGCGCTCCTGCTCGGTGACATCGCGCAGCACCAGCAGCACCAGTCGCCCGCTGATGGCCTGTGCTCGCGCCGAGACATCCCGCACCTGCGTGCGCCCCCGATGCAGGCGCATCATGAGAGGTGCGGACGCCGTGCCGGCCCGCGCCGCGCGCAGCAGCAGCATCAGCTGATCGTCGGGCAGGTTCTTGCCCACGACCAGTCCATATGCCTCCGCCGGCATGGACGCCGCCAGCACGGTGCCGGACGGGTTGACCACGACGGCGGCGTCATCCATGCCCGCCAGCACGTCGCGCGCGCCGGGCGGGATGTCTTCGGTGGCCTGCACGGCCGCGCGGTCGCGCATGCGGTAGGCGGTGGCCACCAGCAGGACGGCACTGCCGCCCAGGATCACTCCGATGAGCAGCGCGAAGACGGCGAGCTGCGCGGGGTCCATACGAACAGCGTAGGGTGTGCTGCACGGCCGCGCCCGCAGCCTTCGCGCATCCGGCGCCGACTGCTGCCAGTGTTCACCTGCTCGGCACCGTGCGTTAACCTTCGATGGCGAAGATCACTGCGTCGCGGATGCTGCCGCCGACCGCTGAGACCAAGAAACGGTGCCCCCATGCGCGAAGTGTTCCACCAGTCCCTGGAAGAGGTCCAGGCCCGACTCGTCGAGATCGCCGAACTGGTCACCACGGCCATCGAGAAGGCGACCACCGCGTTCGGCACGAGCGATGTGACGCTGGCCGAGGAGGTCATCGAGGCCGACAGCACGATCGACGACAAGGCGCTGGCGCTGGACGAGCTGGCCATCGAGATCCTCGCGCGCCAGCAGCCGGTCGCGCGCGACCTGCGCATCGTCGTGATGAGCCTGCGGGTCAGTGCCTCGCTGGAGCGGATGGGCGATATCGCCGAGCACATCGCACAGCTGACCCGGATGCGCTTCCCCGAGCGGGCGATCCCGAAGGGGCTGCGTTCGACGTTCACCAAGATGGGGCGGCTGGATGTCGAGCTGGCCCATGCGCTGACCGAACTGCTGCGCACGCAGAACCTCGACCTGGCCGATCAGATCCGCAACGCCGACGACGACGTCGACGAACTGCACATCGCCGTGTTCGAGAAGGTGCTCAGCGACAGCTGGCAGGGCGAGGCCGGCGCGACCGTGGACGCCACCCTGGCCAGTCGGTACCACGAGCGGTTCGCCGACCACGCCGTGTCGGTGGCCAAGAAGGTCGTCTACCTGGCCACCGGCGACTGGACCGAGGCCATCACACAGCCGTAGCGGCTACCTGCCCTGGTTCGCGACCGCCGCAGCCCCGGCCGCGGCGGCCTCGGGGTCGAGGTACTCCCCCGGGCCGAGGGGCATGAGGTCCTCGCCCAGCCGGTAGACCAGCGGGATGCCGGTGGGGATGTTCAGCGCCGCGATGTCGTCGTCGCTGATCGCGTCCAGGTGCTTGACCAGGGCGCGCAGCGAGTTGCCGTGCGCGGTGACCAGCACGGTCCTGCCCGCTCTCAGGTCGGGCGCGATCTCGCCCTCCCAGTACGGCAGCAACCGGTCGATCACGAGCTTGAGGGACTCGGTGCGCGGCACCTCCCCGTCGATGCCCGCGTACCGCGGGTCACCGACCTGGCTGTATTCGCTGTCGTCGGCCAGTGCGGGCGGCGGCACATCGAACGACCGGCGCCACAGCATGAACTGCTCCTGGCCGAACTCCGCGAGCGTCTGCGCCTTGTCCTTGCCCTGCAGCGCGCCGTAGTGCCGTTCGTTCAGGCGCCACGAGCGCTTGACCGGGATCCACAGCCGGTCCGCGGCATCCAAGGCGATGTCGGCGGTCTGGATGGCGCGGCTGAGCACCGAGGTGTGCAGCAGATCGGGGTGCAGGCCGGCGGCGGCGAGCAGTTCGCCGCCCCGCTGCGCCTCGGCCTTGCCCTGATCGGTCAGGCGCACGTCCACCCACCCGGTGAACTGGTTGGACTGGTTCCACTCGCTCTGACCGTGGCGGAGCAGGATGAGCGTGTACGGGGCCGTCATGGCTCCAGCTTATCGACGGCGGCCCAGGCGCGGAATTCGCGGGACGGACGCCGTGGCTCCGGCGCCGGGCGGGATGATGACCTCCTGCGCGGCGGCGACCGGACCGTCCTGCGTATCGACGACGAGCTCGGCATCCAGCGGAGTGCTGCGGCGCACCAGCGCGAGCGCGATCGGGCCGTCCTCGTAGTGCTGCGCGGCCGCGATGACGACCCCGACCGTCGTGTCCGCGGCGCGGACGCCGTCGCCTCGCGCCGGCAGATTCGTGTCGCTGCCGTCCAGCTGCAGCGACACCAGGCGACGGGGCGGGTGCCCCAGGTTGTGCACCTTCGCGACGGTCTCCTGGCCGCGGTAGCAGCCCTTGTGCAGGTGCACGGCGGTGCGCAGCCAGTCCACCTCGTGCGGCAGCAGCTTCTCGTCGGCATCCGCGATGCGCGGGCGCCAGGCCGCGATGCGCAGCGCATCCGCGGCGATCGACCCGGCCAGCCGCTGCCGGCCTGCGGCGGCCTCGCCGGCCAGCCGCGCCAATTCCGCGGGCAGCACCAGCGCCTCAGACCAGTCCCAGTCCTGCCCGGGGTGACCCGCGTCGACCGCATACGCCCAGCCGCCCGTGCCCACCTCGGGCCACGGGTCGTGCCAGACCAGTGGCACACCCGCGGGCGCCGCCGCGGCCAGCGCGGCGACGGCGGCGGCGGTGCCGCCGACCACGACGAGCTCGTCGCGGGCATCACGCGGGTCCACCCGCAGCCGGAAGCGCATCTTGACCAGCCAGCTCAGCAGCCCGTCGGCATCCGCCCGGTCCACGACCAGCCATGCGGTAGCGCCGTCGTCGACGACGGCCGCGGCGTGCTCCACGCGCCCGTTCGGGTCGAGGATCAGAAGCTCGCTGCTCTGCCCCGGAACCAGCGCACTGATCTGCTGGGTCGACAGCGACTCCAGCCAGGTGAGCCGGTCGGCACCGCCCACCGCCAGCACGACGCGGTCGCCCAGCGGTGCGAGCGCGCGCCCGCCGGCGAGGTCGCGCTGCTCGGCGATCGGGTTGCCGGCGTGCTGCAGGATGCCGTCGGCGATGACCGCGCCGGAGACTGCGGCCACCGCCGCCATCGGGTTCATCCGGAGACCTTCGCGAGGCGTGCCGAGGCGTGCGAGGCCAGGTCATGGCCGAGCGCGGCGATGTCCCACGCCCACAGCAGATGGCCGTCGACCAGGCCGTACATGCGGGTCGCGGCGGTGTAGTCCTTGGCGCCGGCCGGACGCACGACGGCGTCGGTGGACAGGTCGATGCGAGGGCCGCGGATCTGGCCGAGGTACAGCTCGCTGGTCCCGTCCGAGTGCACCACGGCGGCTTCGATGTCGAAGCCGTTCTCGGAGTTGCGCAGTGTCTCGACATCGGCGGCGGTGCGGGCGGCTGCCGCGGCGCGCGGCGGCAGCAGTCCGGGGCCTGCGTCGGCGCCCTGCAGCGGGCGCGCGAGCCGCCAGTAGCCCAGCTCGCCGACCAGACGGGTGCGGTCGTCGCCGGCGCCGATCCAGGCGTCGGCGGAATAGTTCAGGAAGTCCCCGCCATCATGGCTGAAGCTGACCCGCTGGGTGAACTCGCCGCTGTAGCGGTGGTCTTCGGTCGGGTAGTCGATGACTCCGGTGCCCTCCCAGACGCCGATCAGCCACGACAGCGGCACGAGATCGGCGGGCAGGCCGGTCGGCAGTTCGATCACGGCACGCCGATCAGCGCTGGCCGCGATACAGGTTCTTGACGACGACGACGCCGACGAAGAGGATCGCGAGCGAGGCAAGGCCCAGCAGTCCCACGAAGAAGAGTTCAAGCGCGACGAGGTCCATACCCACACTCTAGTACGGGTTGGCGTTGCAGCCCCGGGATGCTACGCGCCCAGCGCGGCCAGACCGAACCCGGCGCTGATCACACCCAGCAGGAACAGCGAGCCCAGCATGCTCAGTGCGACCCGCGCCAGGAAGCGCCGCGGGTGCCCGAACCACAGCTGCACGATGAACGAGGCCACGAGGCTCCCGGCGAGCCCGACGAGCAGCCAGCCGGCGCGCTGTGCGACCGGCGCGAAGATCCCCACGGCGACGCCGATGAGCACGGCCACCACCCAGACGGCGACGACGCCGAGGAACGTTCCCCGCGGCGGCGCGAGCTCGGGCGCAGACATACCGCCATTGTCGCACGGCGAATGGCCATAAAATGAGCTGTCGACGGTCCGCAAGACGGATCGGGAGGATCCCGGTGGCACAGCTTCTCGTTCTCAGCTCTGCGAGCGACGACGCCCTGCCCGCGCTCGAACTGCTCAGCCACCGCGTGCACACGATCCCCGCCGACCCCGCCCATCTGGTGAACGCGCCCGCCGCCGATCTCATCTTCCTGGACGGGCGCACCGACCTCGCCGGCGCGAAGTCGCTGTGCCGCATCCTGACCGCGACCGGACTGGATGCCCCGCTGGTGCTGATCGTCACCGAAGGCGGGATGGCGGCGGTGGCCGCGGACTGGGGAGTCAGCGACGTGCTGCTGACCACGGCCGGACCGGCCGAGTCCGAAGCCCGCATCCGGCTGGCACTCGGTCGCGGCGCTGCCGCGCATCCCGAACTGGAATCGATCCAGACGTCGGGTCTGACCATCGACGAAGCGTCGTACTCGGCCAAGCTGCACGGCCGCGTGCTCGACCTGACCTACAAGGAATTCCAGCTGCTGCACTTCTTCGCGGCGCACCCGTCCCGCGTGTTCACCCGCGAGCAGCTGCTGAGCGAAGTGTGGGGTTACGACTATTTCGGCGGCACCCGCACGGTCGATGTGCACGTGCGGCGGCTGCGCGCCAAACTCGGCGAGTTCGAGCAGCTGATCGGCACGGTGCGCAATGTCGGCTACCGGTTCAACGCCGCCGACAACGAGCAGCAACCGGCACGGTCGTAGTCCGGCGGCTGCGGGGGTACGCACCCGGCCGCATCCTGCAATGATGAAGGAATGATCGAACACGAGGTCCTGGACACCGGGCTGGATGACGGCGAGGACGATGACTTCGACCTCGAGGAGGTCTACGACTCCGAGCTGCCCGAAGGCCGCTACCTCGATCGCGAACTGAGCTGGCTCGCCTTCAATCAGCGGGTGCTGGAGCTGGCCGAGGATCCGTCGCTCCCGGTGCTGGAGCGCGCCAACTTCCTGGCGATCTTCGGCAGCAACCTCGACGAGTTCTTCATGGTGCGCGTGGCAGGGCTGCGCCGGCGCATCATGACCGGGCTCGCCATCCCGACCAACGTCGGCCGGGCCCCGCAGGACGTGCTGGCCGACATCTCGGCCGAGGCGCACCGACTGCAGCTGCGACACGCGGACGTGTGGACCAATCAAGTCAAGCCCGCCCTCGCCGAGGCCGGCATCGACTTCCTCACCTGGGCGGATGTCACCGAGCCCGAGCGCGCCGACCTGTACCGCTACTTCCAGGAGCAGGTCTTCCCGGTGCTGACGCCGCTCGCGGTGGACCCGGCCCATCCCTTCCCCTACATCTCCGGGCTGTCGCTGAACCTCGCCATCCGCATCCGCAACGCCCGCACCGGGCGACAGGAGTTCGCCCGGCTCAAGGTGCCGCCGATGCTGCCGCGCTTCGTGCGCGTCGAGGACGAGTCGAACCGGATCCGGTACCTGCCGTTGGAAGACCTGATCGCGAACAACCTGGACGACCTGTTCCCGGGCATGGAGATCCTCGACCATCACACCTTCCGACTCACCCGCAATGAGGACGTCGAGGTCGAGGAGGACGAGACCGAGAATCTGATCCAGGCGCTGGAGGCCGAGCTGCTGCGCCGCCGGTTCGGCCCGCCGATCCGGCTGGAGATCACCGAGGACATCGACGACATCACGCTGAACCTGCTGATCGACGAGATGTCGATCACCGAGCAGCAGGTCTACCGACTGCCCGGCCCGCTGGATCTGCGCGGCCTGTTCGATCTGGGGCGCATCGACCGCCCCGAGCTGCGCTATCCGCCGCACGTGCCGGTCACCACGCTGGGCTTCCAGCCCGCCGATCCGCACGGCCACGCCGACCTGTTCGCGGCGATCCGCAAGGGCGACGTGCTGGTGCACCACCCGTACGAGCCGTTCGCGACCAGCGTGCAGGCGTTCCTGGAGCAGGCGGCCAAGGACCCGCATGTGCTGGCCATCAAGCAGACCCTGTATCGCACCTCCGGCGACAGCCCGATCGTGCAGGCGCTGATCGACGCCGCCGAGGCCGGCAAGCAGGTGCTCGCGCTGGTCGAGGTCAAGGCGCGCTTCGACGAGGCCAACAACATCAGCTGGGCCCGCAAGCTCGAAAAGGCCGGCGTGCACGTGGTCTACGGCCTGGTCGGGCTCAAGACGCACGCCAAGCTCGCCCTCGTGGTGCGCGAAGAGGAAGGCGCCCTGGTCAGCTACGCACACATCGGCACCGGCAACTACAACCCCAAGACCAGCCGCATCTACGAGGACTTCGGCCTCTTCACGATCGACGCGCAGGTGGGCCGCGACCTCATCCGCCTGTTCAACGAGCTCAGCGGCTATGCCATCGAGAAGAAATTCAAGCGGCTTCTGGTCGCGCCTCGGCACCTGCGCAAGGGGCTGACCCGGCTGATCGACACGGAACGCCGCAACGCGCTGGCCGGGCTGCCGTCCCGCATCCGGATCAAGGTCAACTCGATGGTCGACGAGCAGATCATCGACGCACTGTACCGTGCCAGCCAGGCCGGAGTGACGGTCGAGATCTGGGTGCGCGGAATCTGCAGCCTCAAGCCCGGCGTGCCCGGGATGAGCGAGAACATCACGGTGCGCAGCATCCTGGGGCGCTATCTGGAGCACTCGCGGATCTTCTCCTTCGCCAATAACGGCGATGTGCAGGTCTACATCGGCAGCGCCGACATGATGCACAGAAACCTCGACCGCCGCATCGAAGCTCTCGTGCGGGTGACCGCCGACACGCACATCACACGGCTGGAAGGCCTGTTCACCCTGGCGATGAGCGACACGGTCAGCTCGTGGCACCTGCAGCCCGATGGCGAGTGGGTCCGGCACAGCACGACCGACAGCGGCAAGCCCTTCATCGACCTGCAGGATAGGACGATGCAGAACATCATGCGTCGCCGTCGCGCCCGGGTGGTGCGGCGATGAGCGAGACCGCCGTCTATGCGGCCGGTGGCGTCCTCTGGCGCCTGATCGACGGAAAGCTGAAGGTGCTGGTGATCCACCGCACCCAGTATGCCGACGTGACGCTGCCCAAGGGCAAGGTCGACCCCGGCGAGACGCTGGCCGAGACCGCAGTGCGCGAGATCGTCGAAGAGACCGGCATCGCGGTGCATCTGGGGGTGCCGGTCGGCGTCTCGCGCTACAAGCTGCCCAACACCCGCACCAAGATCGTGCACTACTGGGCGGCGCACGCCACCGACGACGCCATCCGGGTATCCCGGTTCGTACCCAACAAGGAGATCGCCGCGATCGAGTGGATCTCGCCGAAGAAGGCCCGCTCCCGGATGAGCTACCCGGTCGATGTCGAGATCATCGACAACTTCCTGCAGCTGGTGGACGACGGTGTGCTGCAGACCTTCGCCGTGATCGCGCTGCGACACGCCAAGGCCGCCGGCCGCGATGAGTGGTCGGGTGAGGACGCGCTGCGGCCGCTGACCGCCCGCGGCGCGAAGCAGGCCGCGGCCGCCGCCGGTCCGCTGCAGGCGTTCGGGGTGCGCAAGATCATCTCCTCGGACGCGGTGCGGTGCGTGGCCACCGTCGCCCCGCTGGCCGCCGCGCTCGGGCACAAGGTGCACCGCACCGCCGCGGTCAGCCAGGACGCCTGGGACGAGGGCACCTCCGACGTGCGCACCGTGGTCGGCCAGCGGGTACGGGCGGGCAAGTCCGCCGTGGTGTGCAGCCACGGCCCGGTGCTGCCCGAGATCATGCGCGAGCTGGCCCTGGCCACCGGCACGATGCAGGGCTCCTACCTGGGCGAGGCGGCCGCCCTGCCAGTAGGTGCCTTCTCGGTCGTGCACCTGTCGGCAACCAACCCCGGGTCGGGAATCATCGCGATCGAGACGCACGAGCCCAAGGTCTGATCCGTCGCAGCGTTCACCTTCCGTTCACCCGCACAGCGCACCCTGGACACCAACGCGCTTTACGGTCTTGCCGAGCCCCGCACCGGGGCCGACATCCCGAACATGTGAAGGACTGCACACAGTGAAGCTGAATCGCATTGCACCGCTGGGCGTCGTGGCCGTCGCCGCGGCACTCGTCCTCGCCGGCTGCGCCTCGAACGAGGCCGCCGCCGACAACACCACCCCGGCCGGCAGCGCCGCGCCGACGACGCTCTCGGGCACCATCAACGGCATCGGCTCCTCGGCGCAGGGCACCGCCCAGCAGTCCTGGATCGCCGGCATCCAGACGGCCAACCCCGACCTGAACATCAACTACGACCCGCAGGGCTCCGGCGCCGGACGCAAGAGCTTCATCTCGGGGGCGGCCGACTTCGCCGGCTCCGATGCCGCGCTGAAGGACTCGGAGCTCGCCGGCTCGTTCGCGATGTGCGCCCCCGGCACCAAGGCGATCGACCTGCCGGTCTACATCTCGCCGATCGCAATCGCCTACAACGTCGAGGGCGTGACCGACCTGAAGCTGGATGCCGCGACCATCGCGGGCATCTTCTCGGGCAAGATCACGACCTGGAACGACCCCAAGATCGCCACCCTGAACAGCGGCACGACGCTGCCGAGCGCCCGGATCATCGTCGTGCACCGCTCGGACGACTCGGGCACGACGCAGAACTTCACCGAGTACCTCGCGGCCAACGCGAAGGACGTCTGGACCCAGCCTTCGGGGCAGACCTTCCCGTACCAGATCGGAGACGCCGCCAAGGGCACGTCGGGTGTCGCCGAGGCCACCAAGAGCGCGAAGAACTCGATCACCTACATCGACGAGTCCGGCGCCGCCGGACTGCAGGTCGCGCAGCTGAAGGTCGGCGACGCGTTCGTGAAGATCTCGGCCGCCGGTGCCGCCGCCGTGGTCGCCGACTCGCCGTCGGTCGCCGGCCGCGAGGCGAACGACCTCGCCATCGACATCAACCGCACCGACACGCAGGCGAACGCCTGGCCGCTGGTGCTCGTGTCGTATCTGATCGCCTGCCAGCAGTACCAGGACGCCGCCACCGGCGCCTTGGTCAGCAGCTACATCCAGTACGTGGCAAGCGACGCGGCCCAGCAGGCGGCCGCGCAGCAGGCCGGGTCGGCGCCGCTGTCGGCGGCGCTGTCGGCGAAGGTGATCGCCGCCGCACAGTCCATCAAGTGAGACACCGACCGGCCCGGCACCCGACGCACGGGGCCGGGCCGGCCATCGGCCCGAGACCGACTCGGAGAAGGAAGAGCACAAGATGAGCACGACCGCCGTCCGCCCCGTCACGGGCAACGGATCGAAGGTGCGGGTCGGCGACCGTGTGTTCGCCACGACCACCGTCGTGGCCGGCTCGCTGATCCTGGCGATCCTGGCGGCCGTCGCGATCTTCCTGGTCATCCAGGCCCTCCCCGCCCTGGTGGCGAAGCCGGGCCAGCTGCCGGGTGAGGCGGCGAACTTCTGGCAGTACGTCTGGCCGCTCGTGTTCGGCACCGTCTGGGCGGCGTTCCTGGCGCTGCTGCTGGCGACCCCGCTGTCGATCGGGATCGCACTGTTCATCACGCACTACGCCCCTCGGCGCCTGTCGCAGACGCTCGGCTACATCATCGATCTGCTCGCGGCGATCCCCTCGGTCGTGTTCGGCCTGTGGGGCATCGTCGCCCTCGCCCCGTTCGTGCAGCCGTTCTACCAGTGGTTGGGTGAGAACCTGGGCTGGTTCCCGCTGTTCGCCCCGCCGGTCTCGGGCACCGGGCGCACGATCCTCACGGCGGCCATCGTGCTCGCCGTCATGGTCATCCCGATCATGACCGCGATCTGCCGCGAGATCTTCCTGCAGGCCCCGCGCCTGCATGAGGAAGCCGCGCTCGCACTGGGCGCGACCAAGTGGGAGATGGTGCGGATGGCCGTACTGCCGTTCGCCCGCAGCGGCATCATCTCCGCCATCATGCTGGGTCTGGGCCGAGCGCTGGGCGAGACCTTCGCCGTCGCGATGGTGCTCTCCCCCGCCCTCGTCGTC
This sequence comes from Microbacterium kribbense, assembly GCF_039537285.1. Lineage (NCBI taxonomy): Bacteria > Bacillati > Actinomycetota > Actinomycetes > Micrococcales > Microbacteriaceae > Microbacterium > Microbacterium kribbense. Next base: position 227,345 of record NZ_BAABAF010000003.1, read on the forward strand.
AAGTTCGCGGTGCTGCAGGCGCAGAACCCGAACACGATCGCCGCCAACATCGCGCTGCAGTTTCCCGAGGCCACCGGTCTGTCGGTCAACGCCCTGGTCGCCTCGGGCCTGGTGCTGTTCGCCGTCACCCTGCTGGTCAACGTCCTCGCCCGCTGGATCGTCAGCCGCCGAGCCGCCTTCTCTGGAGCCAACTGATGGCCATCGCCACGGCAGAACGGCCCACGGCCACCGGCATCCGCACCCACAACGCCCTGGCCGCGGGGCAGTTGCCGCGCGGGTCGGCCTGGATGGTGCTGGCCGGCGGCCTGATCTTCTCGAGCACGTTCTTCGCGCTGCTGGCCGCCGCCGGCGCCACCGCCGGTTTCAACATCGTCGGGGCCGTGTTCGTCGGCACCGTGCTGTTCGACATCGTGCTGTACGCCTTGTCCCGCATCGTCGAGGGCCCGCGCCGCGCGCTGGACCGACTGGTCACCTCGCTCGTGTCGACCGCGTTCATCATTGCGCTGCTGCCGCTGATCTCACTGCTGTGGACGGTGCTGATCGGGGGCCTGGCCCGCTTCGACGTCACGTTCTTCACGCAGTCGATGCGCAACATCATCGGCGACGGCGGCGGGGCGCTGCACGCCGTCATCGGCACGCTGCTGATCACCGCGATGACAACCCTGATCTCGGTGCCGATCGGCCTGCTGACCTCGATCTACCTCGTGGAGTACGGCCGCGGTGCACTGGCGCGCGCGATCACGTTCCTGGTCGATGTGATGACCGGCATCCCCTCGATCGTGGCGGGTCTGTTCACGTTCGCCCTTTTCGCGATGCTGTTCGGCCCGGCCGTGCGCAACGGCTTCATGGGCGCGATCGCGCTGTCGGTGCTGATGATCCCCGTCGTGGTGCGCTCCAGCGAAGAAATCCTGCGGCTCGTGCCCAACGAGCTGCGCGAGGCATCCTATGCACTCGGCGTGCCGAAGTGGCTGACGATCCTGCGCATCGTGCTGCCGACCTCGATCGCGGGTATCGTGACCGGCATCATGCTGGCCATCGCCCGCGTGATCGGCGAGACGGCACCGCTGCTGCTGGTGACCGGCTTCACGTTCAGCATGAACTACAACCTGTTCGAGGACCGCATGATGACGCTGCCGGTGTTCGTGTACACGCAGTACACGCAGGCCGCCGGTGTCAGCGCGCAGGGATCCATCGACCGTGCCTGGGCGGCAGCGCTCACGCTCATTCTCATCGTGATGGTGCTGAACCTCATCGGTCGCCTCATCGCCAAGGTCTTCGCGCCGCGGCGCGGCTTCTGAACCGAAGGAGACATCTGTGTCAAAGAGCATCGACGTCAACGATCTGGACGTGTACTACGGCGACTTCCTCGCCGTGGAGGGCGTGTCCCTGCACATCGAGCCACGCAGCGTCACGGCGCTGATCGGCCCCAGCGGCTGCGGCAAGTCCACCTTCCTGCGCACCCTGAACCGGATGCACGAGGTGATCCCCGGGGCCCGCGTGGAGGGCGAGGTGCTGCTGGACGGCGACGACCTGTACGCGAGGGGCGTGGACCCGGTCGCGGTGCGGCGCAACGTCGGGATGGTGTTCCAGCGGCCGAACCCGTTCCCGACCATGTCGATCCGCGACAACGTGCTGGCCGGGGTGCGTCTGAACAGCAAGCGCATGTCGCGGTCGGACGCCGAGGAGCTCACCGAGAAGTCGCTGCGCGGCGCGAACCTGTGGGAAGAGGTCAAGGACCGACTGGACAAGCCCGGTTCGGGACTGTCCGGCGGCCAGCAGCAGCGACTGTGCATCGCCCGCGCGATCGCCGTGGCGCCGCAGGTGCTGCTGATGGACGAGCCATGCTCGGCGCTGGACCCGATCTCCACGTACGCCATCGAAGAGCTGATCGCCGAGCTGAAGAACGACTACACGATCGTGATCGTGACGCACAACATGCAACAGGCCTCACGCGTGTCCGAGAAGACCGCGTTCTTCAACATCGCCGGCACCGGCAAGCCCGGCAAGCTGATCGAATTCGACGAGACCAAGACCATCTTCACGACCCCGTCGGTGCAGGCCACCGAGGATTACGTGTCGGGGCGGTTCGGGTAGGCGGGGCTTCGCGGGCCGTGCCCAGTCGCGCGGCGTGAGCAGCAGCCGGCTCAGTCGCGTGGCGTGAGCAGGTATCGGTTCAGCGATGCCGTGAACTGCGCGTCCACGGCCAGTGCGGCACCGTCCACCGAGACCACCGGCGCGGCCAGGCGCACGCTCGAGACCAGCCACGCGGCATCCGCCCGCGCCAGCTCGGCAGTGCGGATCGTCTCGTACGCCGTCTCGTGCCCGGCGGTGGCGAGGTGTTCGAACACGCTCACCTGCGTCGTGCCGTGCAGAATGCCCGACCCCGGCGCCGGCGTCACGAAGCGGTCGCCGAACCGCGCGATCACCGAGGCAGTCGGCGCCTCGAGCACGATGCCGTCCGACGAGACGAAGATCGCGTCGTCGGCGCCGCGGCGGTGCGCTTCGCGCAGCGCGGCCATGTTCACGGCGTACGACAGGGTCTTCGCGCCCAGCAGGAGCCAGGGCGCGCGGGCCGAGGTCGTGCTGTCGATGCCGCGATCCAGCGTCACCACACGCACGCCATGGACGCGGACGGCGGTGAAGTCGGCGGCATCCGATGCCGTCACCCATGCGGTCGGGGTCGGCCCGTGCTCGACGCCGCGGCTCAGGATCAGCTTGATGACATGCTCCCCCGTGCCGCACTGCGCGGCCGCGGCGGCCACCGCCTGGCGCCACTGATCCCGGTTCGGGGCAGGCAGGTCGCACAGCGCTGCAGAGTGGGCGAGCCGCTCCAAGTGCGCCTCGAGCTCCTGCGGATGCGCGTCGATGACGCCGATCGACTCGAAGATGCCGTCACCGCGCTGCGAGCTCAGCTCGCCGACGCTCAGCGCGGGCGCGGTCGGGTCGATGGCCTGAAACGTATCGGCGAAGTCGCGCCGCTCATCGTCGGGTGCAGCGGGGTCGATCAGCAGGGCGAAGTGGGCGGCCATGGTCCGAGCGTAGCCGTGTCGCACAAGCAGGCTGGATCGGCCGACGGGTGCGTCGTCCGGCATCGTATCGCGATTCCAGCCTGCTTCTGCGACACACCCGTGCGAACGACCCGTGGAATACCCGCCGGCCGGTCTCGGTTACACTGGATCGGCCGGGCCGCAGTAACCCCGGGCTCCAACTTCTGCCGCTTCGAGCGGCCTCGCGCCGAGAGGCGTTCTGCGGCCCGGCATCTTTGCGCCCGGACGAGGGCACGGCCCGCGGAGCTTGCGGCCCCGCTGGGCCCACACCGCGCCGCCTCAGCGCCTGCGGCACGGCTTCGGCGCGCAACGCACCACCTCGGGACGAGACGCACCGCCTCGGCGCGCAACGCACCACCTCGGCACACGGGGCCGGGAACCGCCTCGGCCCGGCGGGTGCAGTGCAGGTCAACCGAGGTCAGGTCAGGTTCTCGTGCCGCCAGAGGGCGGCGCAGGCGGACAGGTCGGCGGCGTATGTCGACAGCCGCAGCGCCCGCGTGGTCAGGGCGGTCGCCCGCTCGGACTCGGTGTGCTCATAGTCGTCGGCGACGTGGGTCGCACCTGACGCCTGCACTCGGCAGAACGCCGCAGCGCGATCCAGCGCCACGGCGAAGTCGCCCACGAACACGCCACGCATGATCTGGTCGACCACGGCGACCAGCTCCTCGGGTGCGGCCGGCACCGGCGCCCCTGCGATCACCGGATCAGCCGAACTGATCTCGATGCGTCCGCGGTCATACAGCAGCGCCGCCGTCTGCGCATCGTCGTGGATCATCAGCTGCAGCAGATAGAGCCGCCACAGCGCACCCGGCAGCGACCGTGCCGGTGCCTGCGACCACAGCTCCGCGAGGTCGTCGATGCCGTGCGTCTCAGTGAACGCGACGAGCCGGTCGACGATCTGCGCGTCCGGCTGCGCCCGCACGCGCGACAGCAGCGCCGCGGCGGTCGAGTGCGCGACGCGCGACGCCTCGGCAGGGTCGTGCGCGCCGAACAGCCGGTCCAGCTCGTCGGTCGAGCGGCGCACCGGCTTGTGGAACTGTCTGGCGTCGTCGGTCACACCATCAGGCTACCTGGGGTCCGCGGCAAGCCTTCGGGCCCGCCGGCCGACGCCGGCGCGGCCAGAACTCCGCCACACCTGATCGGCAGAAGTCGACACCCCGCCGAAAACGGCCTCCGCGCTGCGGATCGAAGGAGTTCCGGCCACGGATCCCAGGAGCTCCGGCCACCCGCTCGCCGCACTGGCGGCCCTGCGGGCTCGCCCCACTGGGCCGGGTGGCGGCGCCGGCGTGAGCAGAACTCCTCCAAAACCGACCGACCGGGGCCGATTCCGCGCCGAAAGAGACCTGAGGCTCCGGATCGAAGGAGTTCTGCTCGCTGTACGGCCGGGCCGCAACGCCGTCAGGCGGTGCCGTTGATCCGCACCATGTTGCCGGCGGGGTCGCGGAACGCGCAGTCGCGCGGGCCCCACGGCTGGTCCATCGGCTCCTGCAGCACTTCGGCGCCGGTGGCGCGGATCCGCTCGAACGCCGCGTCCAGGTCCGTCGCGGCGAACACGAGGGGGCCGGGCCCGGCTCCCTTGGCGATCAGCCGATGCAGCGCGTCGGCGTCGTCCGGCGAGCGCCCGGCGCCGGGCGCCGACAGCACGACCGCCAAGCCCGGCTGGTCGGCGGTGCCCAGGCTGAGCCAGCGCCAGCCGTTGCCCGACACATCGCTCAGCACGGTCAGCCCGACGGCGTCCCGGTAGAACGCGAGGGCCTCGTCGACGTCATCGACGGTGAGCGGGAAGTATCCGAATCTGATGTCATTCATGTCGGCAAGGCTACGCAGGATGCCGGCGCCGGCGCTTCTCGGATCCTGCTCGATGCCGGCCCGGCTCAGGCATACCGCGTCGGGCGGGTGAGCAGGCGCGCGAAGCATTCCGGCAGCGCTTCGGCATCGTCGTGCCGCCGCTTCCGATACGCGCTCGGCGTCTCGCCGACGATCTCGGTGAACGTTGAGCTGAACGATCCGAGGGATGTCGCGCCCACGGCGGTGCAGGCATCCGTCACACTCGTGCCCGCCCGCAGCAGCGCCATCGCCCGCTCGATGCGCCGGGTCATCAAGTAGGCGTACGGCGTCTCGCCGTACGCGAGCTTGAACTCACGGGAGAAGTGCGCCGGCGACATCAGGGCGCGGGCGGCCATGGTCGGCACATCCAGAGGCTGCGCGTAGTTGCGGTCGATCAGATCGCGGGCGCGACGCAGGTGGGCGAGTTGCTCGGGAGTCTGCGATGCGGATGCCACGCCACGAGGTTACTCGCGGGCCGGCGGCGTTACGCTCGGAGCATGGCCACAAGGATCGTGATCGCCGGCGGCACCGGGACGGTCGGCCGCCTGGTCACCGAGATCGCCGCCGGGCGTGGGCACGAGACCGCGGTGATCTCACGTTCCACCGGGATCGACCTGCGCACCGGCGACGGATTGGATGCGGTGCTGCGGGCCGGCGACGTCGTGATCGATGTCAGCGGATCGCAGGCGATGTCCGCGTCGGCGGCGATCCGCGACTTCGAGACGATGACGCGCAACCTGCTCGCCGCCGAGGAGCACGCCGGGATCCGCCATCACGTCGTCTTGTCGATCGTCGGGGTGGACACCTCGGAGAACGGCTACGGGTACTACCAGGGCAAGCTCGCGCAGGAGCGTGCCGTCGCCGCCGGTGCGGTGCCGTGGACGCTGCTGCGTGCCACCCAGTTCCACGAGTTCGCCGGGCAGATGGCCGAGCGGATGAAGTTCGGCCCGTTCGTGCTGGTGCCGCGGATGCGCTCGCAGCCGATCGCCGCCCGCGCCGTCGCGACGCGGCTCGTCGATCTGGCCGAGGGCAAGCCCGCCGGGCGGGTGGGGGACGTGGCCGGCCCGCGCATCGAGCGGATGGCCGAGCTGACCCGCCGCTATCTGCGTGCCAAGGGCCTGCCCGGGCACGTCGTGGAGATGTCACTGCCGGGCGCGTTCGGGCGCCAGATGCGCGATGGCAGCCTGCTGGCGGGCGTCCACACCCACCTCGCCGAGCAGACCTTCGCGCAGTGGCTCGTCGAGCAGACCGGCTCGGACGGGCAGGCCAAGACACCGCGCCCGGTCGGCATCGCCGGCATCCCGATCGTGCGCGCTCCGCTGCCGGACGCACCCGAGCCGTCGTTGTCGAACGCGCGCGAGCTGATCGCCGGGCTGACCACGGCCGGCATGCCGATCACGTTGCGGATCGAGGGTGCTGAGCGGCCGCTGCCGCCGCGCATCGACGAAGCCGCGTTCCGCGCCCTGCAGGAGGGCGTCGGCCTGGTGCTCAGCCGTGCGCGCGGGGTGGATGCCGCGGCCGTGGTCCGCTATCTGCCGCACGCCGTCGAGGTCGAGGTGTCGCACGAGCCGGGCGGCCTGACGCCGCAGGCGTCCCAGTCCACGTCGTTGTCGCGGTCACGGTCGACGGTGCGGGCGCTGGGCGGTGCGGTGGACTCCGGCGACCGGGCCGACGGCGTGTTCTGGGTGTCGGCCACGATCCCGACGCCGCAGTGACCTGCCGGCGTCGGCATCCCGTCTCGGTTATCACCGCGGGCCGGTCGCGAAGTAGTCTTGAGGTCGAGGGCCTGTAGCTCAGTCGGCAGAGCATCGGACTTTTAATCCGCGGGTCGAGGGTTCGAGCCCCTCCGGGCCCACTCGATGTCATCCTCGCGGGCGCTTCGTGCATCGGCGCGCCGGATGCCTGCGCCGACGCGGCTCACGCGTCCGACGCGGCTCACGCGCCCGAGGCGGCACCCTCGGAAGCGTCTGATGCGGCAGCCGCATCTGATTCAGCGGCTGCGTCTGATGCGGTGCCGGTACTGGCCGCGGACGCCGACGCCGCCTGCTCGCGGGCACGCTGCGCGGCGCGGCGGCCGAGTTCGACCAGAGCAGCCGATCCGGCGACACCGGCTCCCAGCGCGGCCAGCGCCCAGCCCGGCCCGGACTTGACGCGGCCCAGCGCGGCATCCACCGACGGGCGGCCGGGGCCGGCCTCGACCAGCAGTGTGAGGGCTGCGACGATGATGGCGTTCAGCTCCCATCCGCGGTTGGAGTTCCACGGCCCGTTCTTGCCGTGCACCTTGCGCACCGCGGTGGTCATGCTGCCGATCAGTCCGGCCGCGGCCAGCGGTGTGGCGCCACCCGCGATCAGCAGCGCGCCGCCGGCGGTCTCGGTGACACCGACCGCGATCGCATTGCGCCGCACCGGATACATGTCCACGGCCGCCATCATCTTGTCGGTGCCCTCGAGGCCGCTGCCGCCGAACCAGCCGGCGAGCTTCTGCGTGCCGTGTCCGATGAACAGCCCGCCGATGACGACGCGCACTGCCAGTCTTCCGAAACTCACACTCATCCTCCGATTCGCTGCGCCCGTATCGCGCGGACGGGTTTCGCTGTCAGAGAACAGCGCGGGCGGGCGGGATATTCCGGACGGGCGATATGCCCCGCCCGCACTACCGGCTGGCTTCGACCAGTTGCGCGCCGGCATGCGCCAGCTCGGCGAGCGCGGCTGCGCTGGATTCGGATGCGACCCCCGCGATCAGGTCGGTGAACACGCGCACGTGCCGGCCGTGCGCGATCGCATCCAGGGCGGAGGCGCGCACGCAGTAGTCGGTGGCGATGCCGCAGACATCCACGTCGACGATGCCGTGCTCATCGAGCAGCTGCACGACGGTGTGCCCATCGTCGGTGGTCCCTTCGAACAGCGAGTAGGCGGGTTTGCCCTGCCCCTTCTTCACGTGATGGGTGACGGTGCTCACGTCCAGATCCGGGTCGTAATACGCGCCCGCGGTGCCGGCCACGCAGTGCACCGGCCAGGTCGTCACGAAGTCCGGCTCGCCCGCGGCGAAGTGCCCGCCGTTGTCGCTGTCGGCATCGTGCCAATCGCGCGACGCGACGATGATGTCGTAGTCGCCGGCATGCGCGGCCAGGTGCCGTGTGATGGCGGCCGCGACGTCGTGTCCGCCGGCCACCGCCAGCGCCCCGCCCTCGGTGAAGTCATTCTGAACGTCGATGATGAACAGTGCGGTGCCCATGTGCCGAGCCTATGCGAATCGGGCGCCGGCCGGGCCGCCTCATCGGCGCGGTGCGGGCTCGCGTCCGACCAGGAAGTAGGTGATCGGCCCGACGAAGTTGACCAGCGAGATCAGTCGCCACATCCGCTTCGGCCCGCGCACCTGGTCGTCAGTGCGGCGGCTGAGGTCGCCGTGGGCCAAGCCGATGAGTCCGATCTGCACGACCGCGGCCATCACGATCGCGGTGCGGGCTCCTGTGGAGAGCTCACGCCATCTGCGCTTTTCCGCCATGGTGCGATTCTACGTCGGGGCCCAGCCCCGGCAGCCGCCCGTAGACTGGCACGACCGTCCCCGCGGCGGCACCGGCCCGCATCTCCAGGAGAGCCCGATGTTCACGATCACCGATGACGCCAGCCTGATCATCAAGGCGATCGCGCTGCGCACCGGCGGCGGGCGGGCCGCAGGCGGCGTGCGCATCTACGACGGCTCGTCGCGCGGCACCGACCTCGCCCTCGAGCCCGCGGACGGGCCCGAGGACGGCGACACGGTGTTCACCTACCTGGGTGCGCGGGTGTTCATCGCACCCGAGGTCGCCGACACCGTCGACGCGATCATGCTCGACGCCGGCGTCAATGACGACGGTGTGGTCGACTTCGTGCTGGGATCGGCCGGCGGCACGCGCCCCGAGGGGATGACCGGGGTGCGCGGCACGAGCCGGACCGCCGGCTGAGCCCCGAGCACGCCAGATGCAGCCCCGGCTGAGCCCTGGGCGGTCAGCGCCGCGACAGACGAGACGGCCACCAGATCGCCCGCCCGATGTCATAGGAGAGCGCGGGCACCAGCAGTGAGCGCACCACGAAGGTGTCCACCAGCACGCCGAACGCGACGATGAATGCGATCTGGGCCAGGAACAGGATCGGGATGACTCCGAGCGCGGCGAACGTGGCCGCCAGCACCAGCCCCGCCGACGTGATCACCCCGCCGGTGGCCACCAGGCCGCGCAGCACCCCGGAGCGGGTGCCGTGCCGGCGCGACTCCTCCCGCACCCGCGTCATCAGGAAGATGTTGTAGTCCACGCCCAGCGCCACCAGGAACACGAATCCGTACAGCGGCACGGCCGGGTCGGCCCCCGCGAAGTGGAAGAGGTGGTTGAACACCAGCGCGGCCACCCCCAGCGCGGCCACGAACGAGACGACGACGCTGAGCACCAGCAGCACCGGGGCCAGGATCGAGCGCAGCAGCAGCATCAGGATCAGCAGGATCACCACCAGCACGATCGGGATGATCAGGGTGCGATCGCGGATCGACGTGTCGTTGGTGTCGACGTCGGTCGCGGTCGTGCCGCCGACCTTCGCGACGCCGGCGCCGACGTGGGTGGCCAGATCGGCGCGCAGCATGCGCACCACCTGGTCGGCGGCACGGGAATCCGCCGCGTCGGCGAGAGTGCCGATCAGCAGCACCTCGCCGCGCGAGACCGTCGGGGTCGGGGCGGGCGAGCCGGGCGGACCGGGCGCGGAGAACACCGGCTTTCCGTCGGTGACGGTGATCGTCGCCTGCCCGGTCACCGAATCAGCGGATGACGCGGCCAGCGCGTCGATGCCGTCGGTGCGCTCCAGCACCGCGATGGCCGCCGAGGCATCCTGCTGCGGTACCAGCACGTACACCGGGCTGCCGCTGCCGGCGTCGAAGTGCTCGCCGAGCACCGCCTGCCCGTCACGGGCCTCGGAGTGGCCGAGCACCAGGTCGCTGGCGGGAACCCCGTTCGCGTTCAGCTGGAGGATCCCGCTGCCGGCCGCCAGCAGCGCGATCAGGCACACGACCCAGATGGGCCGGGCCCGGCGGGCGATGGACCGTGCCTGCCGCGCCCACAGGCCCTTCACCGGCTGCGTCAGGTCATCGGGGATCATCGCGATCGGATGGCGCGGGATGAACGGCCAGAACGCCGATCTGCCGAACAGCGCCATCACCGCCGGCAGGAACGTGAGGGCGGCGAGCATGGCGAACGCGATGCCGATCGAGGCGATCGGCCCCAGGGCGCGATTGGTGGCCAGGTCGCTGAGCAGCAGACAGAGCAGCCCCGCGATCACGGTGCCGCCGGACGCCAGGATCGGCTCGAACGCGCCACGCCACGCGCGGGTGGTGGCATCCCACCGTCGCCTGCCCTCGCCGATCGCCTCGCGGAATCGGGCGGCGTACAGCAGGGCATAGTCGGTGGCCGCCCCGATCACGAGGATGAACAGGATGCCCTGCACCTGTCCGTTGAGCACGACGACGCCGTTCTTCGCGAGCCACCAGACCGTCAGCAGCGCCACGCACAGCGCGAACGACGCCGTCGCCAGCACCAGGATCGGCAGCAGCGGCGACCGGTACACGACGACGAGGATCAGGAACACCGCCAGCAGGGCCACCCCCAGCAGCAGCCCGTCGATGCCGAGGAAGCCGCCCACCAGATCGGCCGTGAAGCCGGCAGGTCCGGCGATCCACGCGGTCGTACCGGCGGGCAGCCCGGCATCCAGAGCCGTGCGGACGGCGGTGGTGGCATCGATCAGGGTGCCGCTGGTCAGCGGCACGAAGATCTGCGCGGCCTTGCCGTCCGTGGAGACGATCGGCGGTGAGATCGTGCCGTTGACCCCGGGCACGTCCGTCAGGCTCTTGGAGAGCGTGCGCAGATCGGTCAGCTGCGTATCGGTGAGCGCACCGTCGCCGGTGATGACGATCACGGCCGGGATGCTGTCGCTTCCGACGAAATCGGCCAGGCGGTTCTGCACCGCGGTCGAGGCGGCCGAATCAGGCAGATAGGCGGATTGGTTGTTGGTGGAGACCTCGCTGACCCGGCCGAAGTAGGGTCCGCCCACGGCGCCGCCCACCAGCCACACCACCACCAGCAGCACCGGGATCCCGATCCGCAGCCAGCGGGCGGGTTGCGCGGATTGTGCGCGCAGGCTGCGCCGCGTGATGGCCATGATGCAAACTTACCGGCCGGAAAAGGCCGCTTTGTCCGGGCCGGATCGCCTCCGGCGGCGAGGCGGGTGGCGCACCATAGGCTGAGTTGGTGCCCGCAGCTCTGATCGCCCTGTTCGGTGCGTTCGTGTTCGGCTCTGCCGATTTTCTGGGCGGACTGGCCGCGAAGAAGCTCCGCTCGATCGTGGCGACCGCCGTGGCCGCCCTGTCCGGGCTGGTGCTGCTGGTCGTGCTGTATCCCCTGCTGGGCGGTGCGTGGGCCCTGCCCGATGTGCTCTGGGGTGCGGCATCGGGTGTCTTCGGCGCCCTCGCGATCGCGCTCTTGTACGCGTGTCTCGCGATCGGGCCGATGAGCATCCTGTCGCCCCTGACGGCGATCGTCTCGGCGATAGCGCCGATGCTGTGGGGGCTGCTGGTGGACGGCGAGCAGCTGAGCGCGGTCGGTTATGCGGGGCTGGGCGTCGCGCTGGTGGCGGTCGTGCTGGTGGGGTTCATCCCCGGTGCGAAGGCCGTGCGGCCCGCACCGCGCGGGCTGCTGATGGCCGTCGGGTCGGGCCTGGCGATCGGCGGGTTCATGATCGTGCTGAACCAGACCTCGCATGCCAGCGGCATCGTGCCGCTGATCATGAACCGCGCGACCAACGGCGTGCTCACCGCCGCCGTCGTCCTGGTGCTGCTGGTGGGCGCGGCGCGCAAGCGGCTGCCGATGGCGGCGGCGCTGGGCGCGCAGGGCGCCGAACTGGGGGCGACCCCCACCGGCCACGCCGATCTGGAGCGTGCCGTCGAGGACGCCCCGGCGCCGCCCCCGCCGCGCATCCCGGTCAGCGCATGGTGGCTGGCGATCTCGTGCGGCGTCGTGGACTCGACGGCCAATGCCATCATGCTCGGCGCGCTGCGGCTGGGCGACCTGTCGATCGTCTCAGCGCTGACCGCGATGTATCCGGCGGGAACCATCGTGCTGGCGGCCATCATCCTGCGGGAGCGGGTCGCGGCGGTGCAATGGGTCGGCCTGGTGCTGGCGCTGGCGGCCGGCATCATGCTCGCCGTCGCGTGAGGGATGGATGCCGCGGGCGGCCTGAGGCCGGGGCACCGGTGTCGTGCGGGGCGCGGACGCGGCCCGGACCGCCGGTCAGGTGCCCGGGCCTGGGCCGCGGACGCCGCCACCGCCTCGGCTGCCGCACCCATGCCGCCGATGCCGATCCGTCCTCGTCGAACAGTCCCGGCGGCCGCGGCATCCGCGCCCCGGCCGACCGGCTGACCGCTGCGAAGGCGCGGCCGTTGGCGGCCTCGGCGCGTCCCCAGGCCGCCTTGGTGCCGGTTCCGGGCGCCGCGTCGATCGGGCCGGCATAGCCCCACTTCTGCGTGAGCCACTGCTGGACGGCCTTGCACGTGGTCGCGTCGAGCGCGCCGTCGACCGGCAGCTCCGCGCCGATCGCGCGGCGGGCATAGCCGGCCGCGTTCAGGAACGATTGCAGGCCGCGCACGGTGTTCACGCCGGGGTCGTTGTCGATGCGACCGGCGTACCGTCCGGTGCCCTTGAGCATCCGCTGGATGCCGGTCCATCGCCACGCCAGCATCGCCGCCGGCCTGGCGATGCCGGGAACCGGCGCGGGGGCGGCGGGCATGTCCTGATAGACGCCGACCGTGATCGCGTGGTTCTCGAAGTGCCAGCCCTCATAGTCGGGCACACCCCATCCGCCCCACGTGAAGCCGTGCTTCCCGCCCAGCCGCACCGCGATCTGCCACCGTGTCGAGCCCTTCACGGTGACACCGGCGTCGGCACCCGAATCGCGGATGTCGAGCGCACGGGGGCCGGACGGGCCGACCTCGCAGTGCGATGACTCGGACGGCTTGGCCCACTTCACCCCGCCGGACTGCCCGGCCAGATACCTGAGGTAACCGCTCCGCTGCTCTCTGGCGGTGCGCACCCCCGACGAGATGGACAGGCTCAGACCGGTCTCGGCGGTGAAGTCCGCCCGCCACTTCACGAAACGGGCGGCGACGTTGCGCTCGACGCGCTGCCGGTCGATGAACTCGTAGCGGTAGTTCACCACAGCTGCTCCGATCGACGGTGGGCCTTGCTGGCTGAGAGTACGCGATGGCCACCGGTGATACCACAGCGGGCGGCGGGCAGCCGGGCCGACGAAGCTGAGTGGGGGGAGAGCCACCTAAGGGAATCGAACCCTTGACCTATTCATTACGAGTGAATCGCTCTGCCGTCTGAGCTAAGGTGGCATGCGGCGCCGGAGGCGTTGCACGATGTTCGATCTTACATGGCCACGCCGGGGCCGACGAAACCGGGCGCCCGCAGATCGCGGTACATCCACCTCCGAAGCGGCGCCCGACTCGCTCGCGCTATGGAAACCCGCATCCGCGTACGAAAAGAACATGCGCGGACGCAAGAGACGGGCGCCGATGGGCGCGCGAACCAGACGCAGATGTGCGACCCGTCCGGGCCGGCGCCGGCTACTGCGGGCAGCGGATGTCGCCGGAAGGCACGGTCCCCCGCACGAAGTAGTCGTTCACGACGCCATCCACGCAGGCGTTGCCCTTGTTGAAGCCGGTGTGACCCTGGCCCACCCGGGTGATCAGGATGCCGGAGTCCAGCTGCTTCGCCAGCGACTGCGCCCAGCTGTACGGCGTCGCCGGGTCGTTGGTCGTGCCGATCACGAGGATAGGGCCCGCGCCGGGCGCGTGGATCTGCTCCCGCACGCCGGTGGCCTTGACCGGCCACACGTCGCAGAGGTTGACATCCACGCTCCAGTACGGCGCGATCGTCGGGGCCTTCTGCTTCAGCTCGGCCGCGGCGGCGGTCAGCTGCGCCGGGGTGGCATCATCCGGATAGTCCATGCAGTTGTAAGCGTTGAATGCCTCATACGAGTTGTCCTGGTATCTGCCGTTGACGCGGTTGTAGTAGAAGTCGGCGAGCCGGAATGCGGTCGCCGCGTCGCCCCGCGTGACTTGGGCCAGCGCCTGGGTCAGCACCGGCCAGCTGTCCTGCGCGTACAGCGCCGCGACGATCGCCGTCGTCAGCGAGTCCGCGCCCAGCAGTCGCCCGTCGCTGCTCCGCAGCGGCGTGCGATCGACCTTCGCCAGCAGTGCACCGAGGTCGGCCATGCCGTCGTCGACGGTGCCGGCGAACGGGCATCCGCGCGCCTTCAGGCACGACACCATGTAGGCCTTCAGCGCCGACTCGAACCCGATCGCCTGCGTGACGCCGACATCCAGCCCCGACACCGAAGGGTCGATCGCGCCGTCGAGCACGAATCGACCGACGCGCTGCGGGTACAGCTTCGCGTAGGTCGCGCCCAGGAACGTGCCATACGAGTAGCCCAGGTAGTTCAGCTTCTTGTCGCCGAGCACGGCGCGCGTCAGATCCATATCGCGTGCCGCGAACACAGTGGTGATATCGGGCAGGATGCCTCGGCTGTTCGCCTTGCAGGCGTCGGCGAAGGTCTTGCCCGACGCCAGCACCTCGGCGCGCCAGGCAGGCGTGTTGCGGGGGGCCTTGGGGATGTCGAACAGATACGCATCCATCTGCTTCGCATCGAAGCACTTCACCGCGGTGGACTCCCCCACCCCCCGGGGATCGAACCCGATCACGTCGTACGAGCGGGAGAGCGTGTCGCCGACGGCGAACTGCAGCGAGTCGCGCACCAGCGCGATGCCGCTGGCCCCCGGGCCACCGGGGTTGACCAGCAGCGAACCCAGCGGCTTGCCGTCGGACGCACGGTGCCGGATGATCGCCAGATCCACGGTCCCCGAGCCGGGATCGTTCCAGTCCAGCGGCGCCGTAATGGTGGCGCAGTCGAAGCCCGGCGTGCACGATTTCCAGTCGACGGCCTGCGAGTAGAACGGCAGCAGGTCCGCCGCCACCCCGGCGCTGTCCGGCGCGGTGGTCGCACCCGAGGTCGGCCGGCTGCTGTGCTGGTCGTCGGGGATGACCGAGAACAGGCATCCGGTCAGCAGTGTGGCAGCCGCCGCCAGCCCGGCGATGACGGCGATGACACGGTTTCGGGCTTTCACGGGGTCCTTCCGCTGGCGACGGTGATCAGCATGCTCTCGAGGGCGAGCACGGGAGACACGTTGCGTTCGAGACTACGTCGCGTCTTCGCGATCTCATCGAGCACCACCAGGGTGCGCGCGGGGTGCCAGGCGGCGGCGATCGCGTGCAGCGGGCCGGCCAGCTCGCTGTTGATCAGGTCGTCGCCGCGCCCGTACTGCACCATCAGCACGTCCCGATACATCGACTGGAGGTCGGTGAGCACCCGATCGATGCCGTCGCGCAGGCTGCGCGTGGCGCGGCGCTTCTGGTCGTCTTCGAGCGCCTTCAGCTGCGCCCGCACGGCGGGCGGCACGGCGGCGCCCGGCGCGATGCCGAAAGTGGTCAGCAGCCCGCTGCGCTCGGACTCGTCGCGTTCGGCGGTCAGCGCCTTCGCGTCGTCGGTCGCACCGGCGACGATCTCGGCGGCTGCGGCGACGGCGGTGCCGACGCCGCGCACGCCGAGCACGGCGCGCAGCAGCTCGTCGCGCCGGGCGCGGGCGGCGGCATCCGTGGCCAGCCGCTGCGCCATGCCGATGTGCCGCTGCGCATGTCGGGCGGACTGCTCGGCGGTGGCGGGGTCGACGCCGGTGCGCTCGGCGATCAGCCGGGCGATGTCGGCGACCTCCGGATCATGCAGCCGCAGCGTGCGCACGCGCGAGCGGATCGTGGGCAGCAGGTCGGCGGCGCTGGGCGCACACAGCACCCAGACGGTGCGCTCGGGCGGCTCCTCCAGAGCCTTCAGCAGCACGTTGGAGGTGCGCTCGGCCATCCGGTCGGCGTCTTCCATCACGATCACCCGGTAGCGGCCGAGCGAGGGCGCGAAGTACGACCGCTCCACGAGCGCCCGCGCATCCTTGATCGTGATGATGACGCCCTCGGTGCGCAGCGCCGTGTAGTCGGGATGCGTGCCGGCCAACACCTGCCGGGCAGCCCGCTCGTCGCCGGGCTCGGCGATCAGAGCGGCGGCGAACGCGCGGGCCAGCGTCGAGCGGCCCGAACCGGGTGGGCCGGTGATCAGCCACGCGTGCGTGAGCGCGGTCGGGTCGGATGCCGCGGCCTGCAGCGTGCGGACCGCCTCGTCCTGCCCCCAGACCTCGCCCCACGGCACTGGCCGAGCGGCGATCACGGCGGCAGCATCCATGCCGAACAGCCTAACCGGCGCACCCGACACTGCTCGCTGCACCGTCGGTTTGCGCGGTGCTCAACGTCCCCTTCTTGGTGCCGACCGTAGACCACCACCTGCGGGCGGTCTCTCATCCGGCGGGCGCACCAGCATCCACCCACCCGCACTGAGACCACCACCTGCAGGCGGTCTCTCATCCGGCGGGCGCACCAGCACCCACCCACCCGCACTGAGACCACCACCTGCAGGCGGTCACACGTCCGGCGGGTGCACCAGCACCCACCCACCCGCACTGAGACCACCACCTGCAGGCAGTCACACGTCCGGCGGGCGCACCAGCACCCACCCACCCGCACCGAGACCACCACCTGCAGGCGGTCACACGTCCGGCGGGCGCACCAGCCTCCACCCACCCGCACTGAGACCACCACCTGCAGGCGGTCACTCGTCGAGTGGGTGCTCGGCCGATGACCCACCAAAGTGGGACTCGCTTGAGCAGCGGAATCGAGGAGTGGGGAAGCCGATCGAACGGCCGAACCGAAGAGTGGACAGCGGGGCGGTCAGCCGAGCCGGGCGGACACGCGGTCGCGCACCCGCGCGGCGATCTGGTCGACCGGCAGGCTCGCGTCCACCACCAGGAACCGATCCGGCTCGGCCCCGGCGAGCGCCAGGAATGCGGCGCGCACCCGGGTGTGGAACTCGGCCTGCTCGGCCTCGAGCCGATCGTACGGCTTGTCGTCGGCATCCAGTCGGCGGCGGGCGGATGCCTCGTCCAGGTCGAGCAGGACGGTGACATCCGGCAGCAGCCCGTCGGTGGCCCACAGCGACAGATCCCGCACCTGCTGCGGGTCGAGCACGCGGCCGGCGCCCTGGTAGGCAACCGATGAGTCGAGGTAGCGATCCTGGATCACGACGTCGCCGCGCACCAGCGCCGGCCGCACCACGGTGGCGATGTGGTGCGCACGGTCGGCGGCGTACAACAGGGCCTCGGCACGCGGGTCGATGTGCCCGCGATGGTGCAGCACAATGTCGCGGATGCGCTGACCCACCTCGGTGCCGCCGGGCTCCCGGGTGCGCACGACGCGGCGCCCCTGCCCGGACAGCCACTGCTCGAGAGCGGCCGCCTGCGTGGTCTTGCCGACGCCGTCGCCACCCTCGAACGTGACGAAGAGCCCGGTCACTTCTTCTTCGCCGCGGGCTTGCGCGTCGTCGCCTTCTTCGCGACCGGCCGGCGCTTGGGGGCCGGACCCTTCGCGCGCTTGTCGGCCAGCAGCTGCACGGCGCGGGCGAAGTCGACCGCCATCGCGTCTTCGCCGCGCGGCACCGTCGCGTTGGTCTCGCCGTCGGTGACATACGGGCCGAACCGGCCGTCGCGCAGCTTGATCGCCTTGCCGCTGACGGGGTCGGCCTCGAACTCCTTCAGCGCGCTGGATGCGCGCTTGGCGCCATACTTGGGCAGCTTGTAGCGCTCGAGCGCCTCCTCGAGCGTGATGTCGAACAGCTGCTGCTCGGCATCCAGCGAGCGCGAATCGGCGCCCTTCTTCAGGTAGGGCCCGTAGCGCCCGTTCTGCGCGGTGATCACTTCGCCCGTCTCGGGGTCGGCGCCCAGCACCCGCGGCAGCGACAGCAGTCGCAGCGCTGTGTCGATGTCGATGGTGTCCACCGACATCGACGCGAACAGCGATGCGGTGCGGGGCTTGGGCGCCGCGGTCTTCGCGGGCTTCTTCGCTGCCGCCTTCTTGGCTGCGGGTTTCTTGGTCGCCGGCCCCGCTGCCGCGCCGCCGGCGGCCTCATCCTCGGCGGTGACCGCGGTCGCTTCGACGGCGGTCGTCTCGCCCGCGGCATCCGGCGTCGGCTCGTCGGCAGGCAGCTCCTCCTGCACATACGGCCCGTACCGGCCGTCTTTGACGACGATCAACCGGCCGTTCTCGGGGTTCTCCCCCAGCACCCGGTCGCCGGCGACCGGGGCATCGATGAGCTCCTGCGCCTTCGCGGCGGTCAGCTCGTCGGGCGCGAGGTCCTCCGGGATGTTCACCCGCCGAGGCGTGGCATCCGGCGCTGCCGTCGGATCGACGATCTCGAGATAGGGCCCGTAGCGACCGATGCGCAGCGTGACGTTGTCGGCGATGCGCGTCGAGTTCAGCTCGCGCGCGTCGATCTCGCCGACGTTCTCGACGATGTTGCGCAGCCCGGTGTGCCCTTCCGAGCCGAAGTAGAACTCCTTCAGCCAGTCCACCCGCTTCTGCTCGCCGCGGGCGATGGCGTCCAGGTCGTCTTCGAGCCCGGCCGTGAAGTCGTAGTCGACGAGTTCGGTGAAGTGCTGCTCGAGCAGGCGCACGACGCTGAACGCGATCCAGCTGGGCACGAGCGCCTGACCGCGTTTGGTGACGTAACCGCGGCCGAGGATCGTGTCGATGATGCTGGCGAACGTCGACGGGCGGCCGATGCCCTTCTCCTCCAGCGCCTTGACCAGCGATGCCTCGGTGTAACGCGGCTTCGGGGTGGTGGCGTGTCCCTTCGGCTCGACGTCCCGCACCGCGAGGATGTCGCCGACGGCCAGCTGCGGCAGCGCCTGATCGTTCTGCTTGTCGGCGTCGGAGCGCTTCTCGTCGCGGCCCTCTTCGTACGCCTCGAGGAATCCCTTGAAGGTGTAGACGGTGCCGGATGCCGTGAACTCGGCGACCTCCTCGGACAGCGTCACCGCGAGGGTCACCGTCGTGGTCTCGTACGTGGCGTCGGACATCTGGCTGGCGACGGTGCGCTTCCAGATCAGGTCGTACAGCCGCTGCTCGTCGCGATCGAGCGAGCCCGACACGGAGGACGGCGTGCGGAAGTGCTCGCCGGACGGGCGGATCGCCTCGTGCGCCTCCTGCGCGTTCTTGCTCTTGCTCTTGTAGACGCGCGGATTCAGCGGCACCGCCTTCGGCCCATACAGCTGCACGGCCTGCTCGCGCGCCGCCTGCACCGCCTGGGTCGACAGGGCGACCGAGTCGGTGCGCATATAGGTGATGAACCCCTTCTCGTACAGTCGCTGGGCGACGCTCATCGCCTGCTTGGCGCTCATCGAGAGCTTGCGGCCGGCCTCCTGCTGCATCGTCGAGGTCGTGAACGGGGCGTAGGGGCGGCGGGTGCCGGGCTTGGACTCCAGCGCGGTCACGGTCGCCGCGCCGACGGCGGCCACTTCTTCGGCGAGTGCCCGGGCCCGGGCCTCGTCGAGGATGACGACGGCCTTCTTCAGTGCGCCGCGGTCGTCGAAGTCGCCGCCTCGGGCGATGGCCGCACCGGCCAGACGCACCAGCTGGATGCCGAACGCGTCGGACTGCTTGGCGGCGTGGGCCTGCACATCCCAGTACGACGCCGACACGAACGCCATCCGCTCGCGCTCGCGGTCCACGACCAGGCGGGTCGCGGCGGACTGCACCCGGCCGGCCGACAGCCCCTGCTGCACCTTCAGCCACAGCACGGGTGAGACATCCCACCCGTACAGCCGGTCGAGGATGCGCCGGGTCTCCTGCGCGTCGACCAGGTCCAGGTCGAGCTCGCGGGTGTTGCCGACGGCGGCCTGGATGGCGTCCTTGGTGATCTCGTGGAAGACCATCCGCCTGACCGGCACCTTCGGCTTGAGCGCCTCGAGCAGGTGCCATGCGATGGCCTCGCCCTCGCGATCTTCATCAGTGGCCAGCAGCAGTTCGTCGCTGGTCTTCAGGGCGCGCTTGAGCTCGGCGACGGTCTTCTTGCCGCGGTCGGACTCGACGTAGAACGGCGCGAAGCCGTTCTCGATGTCGATCGAGTACTTGCCGACCGAGGTCTTCTTCAGCTCGGCGGGAATCGCCTTGCGATCCGCCAGGTCGCGGATGTGACCGACCGAGCTGAGCACCTCATACCCGTCGCCCAGGTATCCCTGAATCGACTTCATCTTCGTCGGGGACTCGACGATGACGAGCTTCTTGCCATGTGCCAAGGGGGTGGTCCTTTCTCCGAAGCACACCATACACACCGTTTGCTGGGTGCAGCGCCGCGAATGCTCTCAGCCGGCCGGGCTATTTTCCGCCCGCGCCCACGCGGGCGGGCCCGCACGCGCGGAGGCGGCGGCCCGTAGGGCGCCCACCGGCACGGTCACCGACACGGTCGCGGCCAGTCCGTCCACGGTGCACGAGGTGAGCGCCGCACCGCCGGCGGCGGCCACCTGACCGGCCCGGTCGCACGGCGTTCCCGAGGCTGCGCCGGATGCCGCGTCCGCCGCTGCCAGTGCCGCGGCGTCGGCCGCACCGGCGGCGCGCTGGGCCTGGACGGCGGCCATGCCGACCGCACCGAGGCCGATGCTCAGCGCGGCCGCACAGCCCACGACGCCGACGGCCAGTACCGTGCCGGCCATCAGCGCCCCCGCACAGCGCGCACAGCCCGCACAGCCCGCACAGCCCGCACAGCCCGCACAGCCCGCACAGCCCGCACGGTCAGCGCGCTCCGCACGGGCACGGTCCGCCATCGAGCGCGCACGGCCCCGGCCCGCACGGTCACAATCCGCCGTCCAGCGCGCAGGATGACGCCCGCAGCGGCGGAATCGGCACCGGCAGTCCCGCCGGGGCCGACGCGATCACACAGACCAGGTCGTCGTGGCGAGCCACCCGCGCCGTCGCACCGGCCACGGCGCCAGCCAGCACCGACCCGGCGCGGGCGGTGGATTCACCGCGCGCGACGAGCCGGGCGGCGTCGGCGGCGGCATCCTGCAGTCGCACCTGACGACTGCACGCGCCGAGCGTGGCGGCCCCCAGCACGAGCACCAGGACGACCGCGGGCACGGCGACCGCGAACTCGGCGGTCACCGAGCCCCGGTCGCCCCTGCGCCCGGTCATGCCACGGTCAGCGCGCGACGCACCAGGTCGGTGAGGATGCCGCGCACTTCGTCGGAGCGCATGATCACCACGAGCAGGCCGGCGAAGGCGACCGCGGCCATCGTCGCGATCGCATACTCGGCGGTGGCCGCACCGGTGTCGTCGCCGGCGGCGCGGAACAGACGTGCGGCACGCCGGCGGGTGAGGGTGGGAAGAGACATCATCGGACTCCTTATAGATAGGGACGGGTGGGCACGGCATCGGGCGGTCATAGCGACAACGGCGTCGAGGCCAGCACGCTCAGCAGCATCGGGGCGACGCCCAGCAGCAGGAAGGCGGGCAGGGTGCACGCGCCCAGCGGGATCAGCAGTCGCGCCGACAGCCGCGCGACGCGCATCCGGCCCTCGGTGCGGGCACGGTGGCGGGCCAGGGTCGCCGCCGCCCGCAGCAGCTCGGCGGCCGGGACCCCCGCCGAGCGGGACAGCGTGAGGATGCTGCGGGTCTGCCCGTCCGGCGGCGGCCCGCCGGACTCGGCCACGACGCGCTCGGCCCGCTCCAGCGACACTCCGCCGGTCAGTGCGATCGCCATCAGGTCGGCGTCGATGCCCGGCAGCGCGTCGCCCGGATCGGCCGGGCGCGCCAGCGCCGCACTCCAGCGCCGTGCGGCCACGATCAGCGCGAGCCCGGCGACCGCGCAGACGATGCCGAACGGCGTCGTGCTCAGCGTGCGCAGCGTGTCGAAGCCGAGGGCGGCGCCCAGACCCACCGCCACCAGCGGCAGCCAGGACATCAGCCGTGCGGTGCTGGTCGGCTCGGCCAGCGCGACCCGCACCTCGTCGCGCGTCTGCGCCCCGTCGTCGAGCGCGGCCGCGAAGCCGCGCAGGCTCGATGCGAGCGGTGCGCCCACAGTCTGCGCGATGCGCCAGGCCGCGGCGACGTCGTGCCACGCGGGGCCGGCGGCGGCCAGCGCCGTGGGCACGTCCGCTCCCCCGGCCATCCGGTCCACGACGCCGCCGGCGGTGGCATCCCCCGCCTGCGCGAGGTGCCGCCAGGCCTGCTCGGGGCCGATGCCGGCCTGCAGCAGGACCGCCAGACGCAGCACGGTGCCCACGGGCACGCCGGCGGGCGCGGACCGCTGCCGGCGGAGGGTCATCAGCCCCATGTCTGCGCCTCGATCCGCAATCGACCCTTGCGCACGAACGGCCGGCCGATGCCGGCCACGCGGCGGGTGCCGTCACCGGCGCGCTCGAGGTGGATGACGCAGCCGATCGCGCTGGCCACCTGGCGAGCCAGCGCCGCGTCGCCCATTCCGGCCAGGGCCCCGAGCGCTTCGAGCCGGGCGGGCACGTCGTGCAGCCCGTTGGCGTGGAGCGTCCCGGCCCCGCCGTCGTGGCCGGTGTTGAGCGCACTGAGCAGTTCGCGCACCTCTTCGCCCCGGCACTCGCCGACCACCAGCCGGTCCGGACGCATCCGCAGCGCCTCTCGCACGAGTCGTGCCAGGCCGATGCCGCCGGCGCCCTCGAGGTTGGCCTGACGCGCCTCCAGGCAGATGTGGTGGGGGTGATCGATCTGCAGCTCGGCGACGTCTTCGATGGTCACGATCCGCTCGGTGCCTGGCACCTGCGACAGCAGCACCGCCAGCAGCGTGGTCTTGCCGGTGCCGGCGGCGCCGGTGATGAGCAGATTCACCCGCTCCGCGACGAGCTGCTGCAGTCGGGCCCGCCCGGCTTCATCTACCGCACCGGCGCGGGTCAGTCCGTCCAGGCCGAGTGCGGTGGCGCGGGGCACCCGCACCGAGATGACGGTGCCGCCCCGCGCCACCGGCGGCAGCACGGCATGCACCCGGATGCCCCCCGCCAACCGCACGTCCACGCACGGGCTGGCGTCATCGATGTGGCGCCCGCCGAGCCCGATCAGGGCGACGGCGAGTTCGCGGACGTCGGCCTCAGCGGCCCGCCACTGCCGCACGCGGATCGCTCCGCCGCCGCGATCGACGAACAGCCCATCGGCGCCGTTGACGAACAGGTCGGTGACGGCCGGGTCGTCCAGGTACGGCGCGAGCGGTTCCAGAGCCGGCTCGGTCTGTCGTGGCTGCGGCGAACCCGGCTGCCGGGCCGGTGCGGCCGCCTTGCGCACGGCGGTGCCGGTGCGCGGGCGGACGACGAACGGGTCGGGCATGCACCGAATCTAGGCATCCGGAGTCGGCGTCCAGGCCCCGCCACCGGAATCGGTGGACAACCTGCCGCCGCACGGCCGATGGGGAGGAATCGACGCGGCCGGGGCGCAGCCGCGCCGCGCCACGAAGAAAGCTTCGGAAAGTGAGGGCGGCATCCCATGGGGGGAATGGGATGCCGCCACGCGCAACACCGCAGTCGGGGGGTGATCGGGTGCTGCAATGCCAGAATCGAATGTTCGGCCGCAATTGAGCTTACGCACGTTTTCGTCCGCCGACAAACAAATTCCGCTGGGAATGACTGATATATCAAGTGACGATTTCCTCATCGAACGGGCCCCGCGATCGTGCCCGGTTCGCCGCCGCACGCTGGGGCGGGCGGTGCGATAGATCGGATGAGCATCATCTCGGCGCCGGTGAAGTAGGCACCGGCATCCGGTGCCAGGCCGCCGGCGCCGGGCTCGTCGGCGCGGGCGGCCTGGCCGGTGACAAGGGCCCAACCCGGTCGAGAACGCGCAAACTGCGCCATAGGCCGACCCCACCGCGCAGTTTGCCCGTTCTCGGCAGCTTCTGGCATCCGAGGGCCGAAGCCGGCCGTCGTCAACCGACCGACGACCGCCGCACCTGGCCGCCAGACCGGTCGGCCGATCGCCCGGCCCGTCGAGAATGCGCAAACTGCGCCAGAGCCCAAGCCACCGCGCAGTTTGGGCGTTCTCGACGGCTTCCGGCGGTGCGAGACACAGCCCCGGATGCGCGGGCACCCGCGCTCAGACGTAGCTGAAGATGACCTCGACCTCGACCGGCGAGTCCAGCGGCAGCACGGGCGCGGCCACCGCCGAGCGCGCGTGCCGGCCGGCCTCGCCGAAGACCTGGCCGAGCAGTTCGCTGGCGCCGTTGATGACGCCGGGCTGCCCGGTGAAGTCGGGGGTGGATGCCACGAACCCGACGACCTTCACGACTCCGGTGAGCCGGTCCACGCCGCCGACGGCCGCCGCGGCGGCGGCGATCGCGTTCAGCGCCGACTGGCGGGCATAGCCCTTCGCGTCGTCGGCGCTGACCGCGCCGCCGACCTTGCCGGTCGCCGGCAGCGCCCCGCCGGTCATCGGCAGCTGGCCGGAGGTGTAGATCAGGTCGCCGTGCACGACCGCCGGGAGGTAGGCGGCGACCGGCGGTACGACCTCGGGCAGCGTGACGCCGAGGTCGGCGAGCGTCTGCGAAACAGCCATGTCAGTTCCCTTCGAATCGCCGCGACGCGTCGGCAGCGGCAGCCAGTCCGGTGTTCGCCTCGCCGCTGCCGACCGGACGCTTCAGATACGCGACCAGTCCGCCCTCGGGGCCGGCCACGACCTGGACGAGCTCCCACCCCTGCTTGCCCCAGTTGTTCAAGATGGCGGTGGTGTTGTGGATGACCAGTGGCGTGGTCAGGTATTCCCATGTCGTCATGGCGGCGCTGCACTCCTTGAGCACGAAGGTCGAACACGAAGGTCGAACACGAAGGCGATGGACGGTGACTGCCTGGAGGTTTCGCCCAGCAATCTCCTTTACGATCAACCATATGCCCCACTCGAAACGGACGGCGGCCGGCGTTGCCGGCGGTCTGCTCGGCTTGGTCGGACTCAGTGCCGTCGCCGGTGTTCTGATCACCGCGACGGTCACCCCCGCTGTCGCTGTCACGGGCGCGGCCGCCACCAGCGCGATCGACATGTTCAACAACCTGCCGAGCGTGCTCAAGATCGACAAGCTGAGCCTGCCCACCACTCTGGTGTACAAAGACAAGGGCAAAGAGGTCACGCTCGCGACCTACTACGACCAGAACCGCGACCCCGTGACGTTCAAGCAGATCGCACCGGTCATGCGCGACGCGATCCTCTCCAGCGAAGACCCGCGGTTCTACCAGCACGGCGGCATCGACATCACCGGCACGACCCGAGCGATCCTCAGCAACCTGAAGCCGGGTTCCGCGACGCAGGGCGGCTCATCGATCAGCCAGCAGTACGTGAAGAACGTGCTCGTGCAGAACTGCTACTGGACCGCCAAGACCGACGCCGACGTCCAGAAGTGCTACCAGGAGGCGACCGACTCAAGCGGTGTCAACGGCTACCAGCGCAAGCTGCAGGAGATGCGGTACGCGATCGCCCTGGAGCAGAAGTACTCGAAGAACGACATCCTGCTCGGGTACCTGAACATCGCGAACTTCGGCGGCGTGACCTACGGCATCGAAGCCGCCGCCTGGCACTATTTCGGGGTGCACGCGAGCAAGCTCACCCTCGAGCAGGCTTCGACTCTGGCGGGAATGGTGCAGAACCCGAACGTGTACCGGATCGACATGCCCAAGGGGACGACGACCGACCAGCAGGGCCAGGCCGTCAACACGGCCAAGGACGGCTACGTCCTGACCAAGGGGCGCCAGAAGTATGTCCTGGACGCCATGCTGCGCGACGGCAAGATCACCCAGAAGCAGCACGACGAGGCCACCAAGGCGCCGATCGTCCCCAAGCTCAAGAGCGTGAAGACCGGTTGCGCCGCCAACGACCTCGCGCCGTACTTCTGCCAGTACGTGACCTCGGTGATCCTGAACGACCCCGCATTCGGCACCGCAGATCAGCGCAAGCAGCTGCTGCAGAAGGGCGGACTGAAGGTCTACACGACGCTCGACCCGCGGGTGCAGAAGGCGGCGCAGAACGCACAGAACAAGTACGTGCCGAAGTCCGAGAGCGGCAAGGATGAAAGAGGCGTGTCGATCAAGTTCGGCTCGACGTCGGTGAGCATCGAAGCATCGACCGGCCGTGTGCTGGCCATCGCGCAGAACACGGACTATGTCGCGAGTGGGCCGGAGACACCCGGCAAGACATCCCTGGTCTACGCCGGCGGGCCGATAGGCGGCTCCACCGGCTTCGAGGCCGGTTCGACGTTCAAGCTGTTCACCCTGCTGGACTGGCTGGAGCAGGGGCGCTCGTTGAACGAGGTGATCGACGGCACCAGGAAGGCACGCACGAACTGGACCGACTCCTGCGTGCCGAGTGGCAGCCTGGGGGTGCCCTACGACGTGAAGAACTTCGACAAGGGCCGCGGCGCATTCAGCACGCCGAAGTACTTCACCAAGGTGTCGTTGAACTCCGGCTTCGCGGGCATGGCACATGCTCTCGACCTGTGCGACATCGGCAAGGTGGCCGACCGACTCGGGGTCACCCTCGGCAACGGCAAGCCGATTCCGTTGGCGACGGACAAGCCCGAAGGGCCGGCTGAGATCATCGGCGGCGATGCGGTGTCCCCGATGGCGATGGCCGGCGCCTACGCCGCGGTGGCGAACAAGGGCGTCTTCTGCCAGCCGAGGGTGATCGACAAGATCATCGACGCCGACGGCAACGAGATGACCTTGCCCGACCGCACCTGCACGCCGGTGCTCGACCCGAAGGTCGCCGCCACCGCCGCCTATGCGCTGAAGGGTCCGCTGGAGTCCGGCGGGTCCGGGGTGGGCGGCAACCCCTGGGACGGCACGCAGTTGATCGGCAAGACCGGGACGAACGAGACCTGGCAGACGTGGCTGATCACCTCGAACACCCAGGTCACGACGGCGAACTGGGTGGGCAGCGTCAACGGCCACGTGCCGATGTTCGACCGCTGGTACAAGGGCACCCAGCTCTCCAACATCCGGTTCGTGCTCGGCCGCACGATCCAGGGCGCGATCGATGGCATCTACCCTGGGGGCCAGTTCCCCGAGCCCGATTCGAACCTGACCCGCCGGGTGCTGGTCAACCTGCCGAGCGTGGTGGGGATGTCCCAGGACGACGCGACCCGCACGCTGCGGGGCGCGGGCTTCCAGGTGACGGTCGGAGCACCGGTCGACTCCGATCTGGCCGAAGGCCTGATCGCCGCGCAGAGCCCGGGGGCCGGCAAGACCGCCGGCGGCACGACCGTGACGATCAGTCCGAGCAACGGCAAGGGCATCCCCGTGCCCGACGTGTCCGGGCAGCAGCCGCAGCCGGCTGTCTCGGCGTTGCGCGCCGCCGGGTTCAGCAACGTGAACGCCGTCTGCAAGCAGAATGACGGCGGCGACGGCACGGTCAGCGGCACCGACCCGTCGGCGGGCACGGTCGCCGGCCCGAGCACCGCGATCACGGTCACCTACCAGAGCCCCGATTGCGGGGGCGGCCAGGATAAACCCGGCAAGCCCGGCAAGAGCAACGGCGGCGGATGACCCGCACCCGCACGCCCGCGCGCACCGCCCTCACCGTGCTCGGCACGGTGGGGGCGGTCGGCGTCGGCACCGCGGTCTGGGGCGTCGGCATCGAGCGCTACCTCTTCACGCTCCGGCGGCACTCGCTGCGGATGCTGCCGCCCGGCACCGCACCGATCCGGCTGCTGCACATCTCGGACGTGCATATGGCCCCGTGGCAGCATCGCAAGCAGCGCTGGATCGCGGCGCTGGCCCAGCTGCGCCCCGACGTGATCGTCAACACCGGTGACAACCTGGGCCACGCCGACGGGATCGACGGCATCCGGCGCGCCTTCGCGCCGTTCCGCGGCATCCCCGGCATGTACGTGCACGGGTCGAACGATCTGGTGGCTCCGGCCCCGCGCAATCCGCTGAAGTACTTCGCCGGACCCTCTCGGCACGCCCGCCGGGTCGAATCGCTGGATGTCTCCTCGCTGGACGACCTGCTGGTCGGCGACCTGGGCTGGGCGAACCTGAACAACACCGCAGCGACGATCGACGTCGGCGGCCTGCGCATCGATGCGTTCGGCGTCAGCGACGCACACCGGGACTGGGACCGGCTGGACGAGCTGCCGGCCGCCCTCGCGGCGCTGGGCACCGGCGCCGACCTGACCTGGGGCGTCACGCACGCGCCCTACCAGCGCATCTTGAACGCCTTCATCGGCCTGGGCGCGCAGGCGCTGCTGGCGGGCCACACGCACGGAGGCCAAGTGCGCATCCCGTTCTCGCCGAAGGCGCTGGTCGCCAACTGCGACATCCCCCTCGACCAGGCGCGCGGGCTGAGCACCTGGACCCACGGTGGCCGCACCGTGCCGCTGAACGTGAGCGCCGGCATCGGCCACTCCATCTATGCCCCGGTGCGGTTCGCCTGCCGGCCCGAGGCATCCCTGATCACGCTGCTGCCCCAACGCGGCTGACAGCCGGGACTTAGCTGACATCCAGCGTGCAGGAATAGCCTCTCGGATGTGCCCGGTGCGCCGATTTGGAAGAAGCGACACCCGGCCGGCGTGATCGGCGGCCTGGTCGGCCTCGTCGCGCTCAGCGCCGTGGCCGGCGTGCTGATCTCGATGGCCGTCACGCCCACGGTGGCGGTGGCCGGCGCCGCGGCCACGACCGCGATCGACACATTCGACAACCTGCCCAGCGAGCTGCAGATAGGCGCGCTGCAGCTGCCGACCACGATCTATGCGCAGGACCCGACGACCGGCAAACAAGAGCCGCTGACCCGGTTCTACGACCAGAACCGGGTGCCGGTGACGTGGACCCAGATCGCCCCGGTGATGTATGACGCGATCCTCTCCAGCGAGGATCCGCGGTTCTATGACGAAGGCGGCATCGATCTGCTGGGCACGACGCGCGCCATACTGTCCAACCTCGAGGGCGGCAGTGGCGTGCAGGGTGGGTCCTCGATCAGCCAGCAGTATGTCAAGAACGTGCTGGTGCAGGATTGCTACGGCACCGTCAACGCCCAGACGCTGACGCAGCAGCGGCGGCAGGCCGAGATCGAGGCGTGCTACAACGACGCCACCAACGACAGCGGTCCGTCCGGCTACGCCCGCAAGCTGCAGGAGATGCGCTACGCGATCGCGCTCTCGCAGAAGTACTCGAAAGACGAGATCCTGCTCGCGTACCTGAACATCGCGAACTTCGGCGGCGTGACATACGGCATCGAGGCGGCATCCCAGTACTACTTCGGCGTGCACGCGAGCAAGCTCTCGCTCGCACAGGCGACGACGCTGGCGGGCATGGTGCAGAACCCCAACACCTACCGCATCGATCTGTCCGGCAGCAAGGTCAACGGCGCCGGCAGCCACTACGCCCTGACCAAGCAGCGCCAGGAGTACGTGCTGGGGCGGATGCGCGATGGCGGCAAGATCACCACGGCGCAGTACGACGCGGCGATGAAGGCGCCGATCACCCCGCACATCACCCCGCCGACGACGGGTTGCGCCAACACCTCGGTGCAGTACTTCTGCGAGTACGTGACCTCGATCATCACGAGCGACCCGGCGTTCGGCAAGACCGGCGCGGACCGGGAACAGGCCCTGCGTCAGGGCGGGCTGAACATCTACACGACGCTCGACCCGCGGCTGCAGAAGGTCGCCCAGGCCACGGTGTCGAAGTACGCCCCGTCGAAGTGGCCGGGGTACGGCTACGGATCGACGATCGTGAACATCCAGCCGTCGACTGGCGACATCCTCTCGCTCGCGCAGAACACGCATTTCAGCACGACCCCGTCGTCCCCCGACTCCGGCAACACCAGCATCGTGTACGCCGGCGACCACACGCAGGGCTCGAACGGGTTCGAGGCGGGATCGTCGTTCAAGCTGTTCACGCTGCTGGCCTGGCTGCAGGCCGGCCACTCGGTCAACGAGGTCGTCAACGGCAACGTGCGCCTCATTCCGCACATCACGAACTCGTGCCAGGGTGACTGGACCAACAGGACCGGCAGCATCATCCAGAACTTCCGGCACGAGGCGGGCTACTACGGCACGCCGATGCAGTTCACCGCGCAGTCGCTGAACTCGGGCTATCTCGCGATGG
This sequence comes from Microbacterium kribbense, assembly GCF_039537285.1. Lineage (NCBI taxonomy): Bacteria > Bacillati > Actinomycetota > Actinomycetes > Micrococcales > Microbacteriaceae > Microbacterium > Microbacterium kribbense. Next base: position 257,327 of record NZ_BAABAF010000003.1, read on the forward strand.
CCGCCCAGCTCGACCTGTGCGACGTGATGAAGGATGCCACCAAGCTCGGCGTCACTCTCGCCGATGGCAGCGGGCCGGTGGAGATGACGAACCTCTTCTCGGTGCTCGGATCGAATTCGGTCTCGCCGATCGCGATGGCCGGCGCGTACGCCGCCATCGCCAACGGCGGCGTCTTCTGCCAGCCGCGGGTGATCGCCCGGGTCACGGATGCCGCAGGACAGGATCAGCCCGTGCCGCAGCGCACCTGCACCCAGCAGATCGACCCGGGCATCGCCGCCACGGCGGAGTATGCGCTGCAGACGGTGCTGCGGCCGGGCGGGACGGCGGCGGTCGCCAACCCCCACGACGGCACTGCGCTGTTCGGCAAGACCGGAACCCACAACGGCGAGCAGACCTGGCTCATCACGTCCAGCTCCGCGATGACCTCGCTGGTGTGGTCGGGCATCACCGACAACCACGGCGACCCGAACCTCGACATGTACACGTGGTGGTACCACGGCACCGACCTCGCCGAGATCCGGTACCCCATGTCCGAGCGGATCCAGCGCGCCGCCGACACGTACTACCCCGGCGGGCCGCTGCCCGCCCCCGAGGCGAAGCTCACGGTCTATTCCGGCAGCTACCCCCACCGCGCCGCACCGCACCCGTCGCCCACGCCGACGCCGACCTCTCCCCCCGCGACGATCGCACCGGCCCCGCAGACGCCGTCGACCTCGCCTCCCGGTCCCAAGAAAAAGCACGGCTGAGCGCCCGCCGTCCGGAGCACGCCCGCGGATCGGGTAGACTCGAACGGTTGCCACGGGGTGTGGCGCAGCTTGGTAGCGCGCTTCGTTCGGGACGAAGAGGCCGCAGGTTCAAATCCTGTCACCCCGACTGGTCAAGGCTCCACCTCGGTGGAGCCTTTGCCGTAGAAAGGACCCCGGATGCCCGTACCCCGCCTCGTCGCGTTCGACCTGGACGACACCCTCGCGCCGTCGAAGAGCCCGATCGACCCGCGCATCGCCTGCTTGCTGATCGCGCTCGCCGAACGGGTGCAGGTCGCGATCATCTCGGGCGCGCACCTGGCCCAGTTCACCACGCAGGTCGTGGATCGACTGCCGGATGCCGCAGCCGACGTGCGCGAGCGCATCCATCTGCTGCCCACCTGCGGCACGCAGTACTACCGGCTGTCCGCAGACGGCGTGCGCACCGTCTACGCGCATGCGCTCAGCGACGAGGAGAAGGCGCGGGCGACGGAGGCCGTCGAAGCCGAAGCCCGCCGGCTGGGCTACTGGGAGGCCGAGCCGTGGGGGCCGATCCTCGAAGACCGTGGCTCGCAGATCACCTTCTCGGCGCTCGGGCAGCAGGCGCCGCTGGACGCCAAGAGCGCCTGGGACCCGACCGGCCAGAAGAAGAACACGCTGCGCGCGGCGGTGGCCGCCCGCATCCCAGAGCTCGAGGTGCGCTCGGGCGGATCGACCAGCGTCGACATCACGCACCGGGGCATCGACAAGGCGTACGGCATGGCGCAACTGGCCGACCAGACCGGCATCCCGTTGACCGAGATGCTGTTCGTCGGCGACCGGCTCGACCCGGACGGCAATGACTACCCGGTGCTCGCCCTGGGCGTGCCCTGCCAGGCCGTCACCGGCTGGGAGGACACCGCGGCGTTTCTGGATCGGCTCATCCCGACGCTGTAATGGGCGTCGTTTCGACTCGCTCCGCTCGCGCAAGCGACCGGGGGCGGCCGGTTCTCGAGCGAGGAGCGAAGCGACGAGTCGAAACGCGGTCGAGTCAGGCCTTGGCCGCCGTGCTGGTGCGCGGCGCCCGGGCCCGTACCGGCTGCGCCACCGGGGTCAGCCGCGTCAGCTGCGTCACGTGCCGTGGGCCCAGTTCGGCCAGCGTCGAGACGCCGAGCAGCTTCATGGTGCGCTCGATCTCGCTGCGCAGAATCGCGATCGCCCGATCGACGCCCTGGCGGCCGCCGGCCATCAGGCCGTACAGATAGGCGCGGCCGACGAGGGTGAACGTCGCGCCCAGGGCGATGGATGCCACGATGTCGGCGCCGTTCATGATGCCGGTGTCGACGATCACGGTGGCGTCCTTGCCGACCTCGCGCACGACCTCCGGAAGCAGCCGGAACGGGATCGGTGCCCGGTCGAGCTGGCGCCCGCCGTGGTTGGACAGCACGATGCCGTCCACGCCCAGGTCGATGAGCTTCTTGGCATCGGTGACGGTCTGCACGCCCTTGATCACGATCTTTCCCGGCCACATCCCCCGGATGACCTCGAGGTCGTCGTAGCTGATCGTGGGGTCCATCGCGGCATCCAGCAGCTCGCCGACCGTGCCGCCGGTGGTCGACAGCGACGCGAACTCGAGCTTCGGCGTCGTGAGGAAGTCGATCCACCACCACGGCCGCGGGATCGCGTTGATGATCGTGCCCAGCGTCAGCTGCGGCGGGATCGAGAAGCCGTTGCGCTTGTCGCGCAGCCGCGCACCGCCCACCGGAGTGTCGACCGTGAAGAACAGCGTGTCGAAACCCGCCGCTGCGGCGCGCCGGGTCAATCCGTACGAGATCTCGCGGTCGCGCATGACATAGAGCTGGAACCAGTTGCGTCCATGCGGGTTGGTCGCGCGGACGTCCTCGATCGAGGTGGTGCCCAGCGTCGAGAGCGTGAACGGGATGCCGGCGGCAGCCGCCGCCCCGGCGCCGGCGGTCTCGCCCTCGGTCTGCATCAGCCGGGTGAACCCCGTCGGTGCGATGCCGAACGGCAACGCGCTGGGGCCGCCGAGTACCTCGCACGAGGTGTCGACGCTGGGTGCGGGCGTGAGGATGCCGGGGTGGAACTCGATGTCTTCGAACGCCTGCCGGGCCCGCGCGATCGACAGCTCGCCCTCGGCAGCGCCGTCGGTGTAGTCGAACGCCGCCTTCGGAGTGCGGCGCTGGGCGATCGTGCGCAGGTCGGCGATCGTCAGCGCGGCATCCAGCCGGCGCTTGCGTGCATTCCACTCGGGCCGCTTGAACTGCATGAGCTCGAGGATGTCCTTGGGGTTCGGAATCTGTCTGGTGACCATGAGGTCCTCTCAATCGGCGGTGAGCCCGGATTGTGCGTAATAGCCGGTGATGTGGTCGTGCACGAGCCGCGTCGCCCGGGCCGAGTCGCCGGCGGCGATGGCGTCGATGATCTCGCGATGCTGCGCGCGCAGCCGGTCGGCGGTGGCCGCCCAGTTGCCGACGCGCTCAGCGCCGGCAATCACGTACGACTCGATCGAGGTGCGCAGTCCGGCCATCATGGCGGCGACGACGGAATTGCCGGACGCCTCGGCCAGCGCCGTGTGGAACCGGGCGTCGAGGGCGAGGAACTCCGCGGGCGACAGCTCTGACATTTCCATCGCAGCCAGCATCCCACGCGCCTCGGCAAGTTCCTCGCCGGTCTCGGAGCCGGCCAGTCGCGCGTCCTCGGCTTCGCGGGCCAGCGACCCGGCGACGGCGGTCTCGAGGATCAGCCGGGTGCGGACGACGTCTTCGATCGCGAAGCCGCGGGCGGCCACCTGCAGGCGCAGCAGCGCCGCCATGCCGCCGTGCGGCGTCGCGATCACGATCGCGCCGGAGGCCGGCCCCGACCCGGTGGCGGTGCGGATCAGGCCCAGGACGTCCAGCACCCGCAGCGCTTCGCGCACACTGGACCGGCCGACCCCCAGTGCGGCGGCCAACTCGCGCTCGGGCGGCAGGTGATCGCCCGGCCGGAGCACGCCCTCGAGCAGATCGGACTCGATCTTCTCGAGCACGACGCGCCACGCGCGCGCAGGTGCGTCGGCCACGGGCCCTCCTTATGTGGTCTGACCACGGTATCAGCCTGTGGTCAGACCACGCAACGGGCGCGGTTGCATCGTCGACCGGCGTCCCGGCCACGCCGACGCCGCTCGAGCCTGTGCGGAACTCCTTCGATATCGACGCTCGGCGGCCGTGCACCCCCGTTTCCGGGGCGCGCCGGCGCGGATCGAAGGAGTTTTGCACGCGCTACGGCGCGCCCCCACCGACGGGTGGCATGCTCGTGCCCCGGGCCGCCACGACGCGACCGATCGCACGGCCCTCAGCCCAGGCGCCCGCCCGACTCGCGCAGGTAGCACTGGGCGCACATCGACTCGTAGGTGACCCGGTCGGCGCTGAGCTCGTCGATCGCGACCTGATCACCGTCGAAGACGAACCGACCGCCGACCAGTCGTGCGTTGAACAGCGCCTTGCGGCCGCACCGGCAGATCGTCTTGAGCTCCTCCAGGCTGTGCGCGAGCTCGAGCAGGCGCCGCGAGCCGGGGAACGCCCGAGTCTGGAAGTCGGTGCGGATGCCGTAGGCCAGCACCGGCACGCCGTCGAGCACCACGATCCGCAGCAGATCGTCGACCTGGTCGCGGGTGAGGAACTGCGCCTCGTCGATGAGCAGGCACGCCACGTCGACGGGCGCCGCGTCGTCGGCCGGGATCAGTGCCTCCGCGTCGCGCCGCACCCGCGCCCGGTGCGCCGCGAACAGCGCACGCACGTCGTCGTCCGGACGGATCAGGAAGTCGGCATCCCGGGTCATCCCGAGCCGACTTGAGATGCGATCGGCATCCTTCGTGTCGATGCCGGGCTTGGCCAGCAGCACGTGCTGACCGCGCTCCTCATAGTTGTATGCGGCCTGCAGCAGTGCGGTGGACTTGCCCGAGTTCATCGCACCGTACCGGAAGTAGAGTTTGGCCACCGCCCAAGTCTACAAACGCGCCGCGCGCCCTCAGGCGCTCAGCTCGAGCGCCTCGGCCGTGCCGGCCATCGTCTCGCGGGCAAGCTCGGGCCGGTCGTTCAGCGACTGGCCGTACGTCGGGATCAGCTCGCGCAGCTTCGGCTCCCAGGACGCGATCTGGTCCGGGAAGCACGTCTTCATCAGGTCGAGCATGATCGGCACGGCTGTCGATGCGCCCGGCGACGCACCGAGCAGGCCCGCGATCGAGCCGTCCGCGGCCGAGATGACCTCGGTGCCGAACTTCAGCTGGCCTTCGTGCATCACCTGGGCACGCTGGCCGGCCTGCAGCAGCGTCCAGTCAGCATCCTTGGCCGACGGCATCAGCTGGCGCAGGTCGTCGACCTTGCGGCGGTGACTCTTGGCGAGCTCGCTGACCAGATACTTGATGAGGTCGAAGTTGGTCGCCGCGACCTTGAGCATGCTGAAGATGTTCGAGAACCGCACCTGGGTGACGATGTCCCACATCGACCCCTTCTTCAAGAACTTGGGGCTGAACGTGGCGAACGGGCCGAACAGCACCGAGGTCTTGCCGTCCACGACGCGGGTGTCCAGGTGCGGCACCGACATGGGCGGTGCGCCCACGGTGGCCTTGGAGTAGACCTTGGCGTGGTGCTGCGCGACGATGGCCGGTTCGCTCGTCATCAGCCACTGCCCGCCGATCGGGAAGCATCCGTACCCCTTGGCCTCGGCGATTCCCGAGCGCTGCAGCAGCTTCAGAGCCCAGCCGCCGGCGCCGACGAACACGAAGCGCGCCTTGACCTGCCCCGGCCCGTGGCCGAGGGTGCGACGGTACTTGACGAGCCACTGGCCGTCCGCGGTGCGCGAGAGGTGGCGCACCTCGGTGTTGGTGAGCACCTCCATGCGCTCGTGGCGCAGGTGTGCGAACAGCTGGTGCGTCAGCGCGCCGAAGTCGACGTCGGTGCCGGCGCTCTCGCGCGTGGCTGCGAACGGCTCGTCGGCCTTGCGCCGCTTGTCCATCAGCAGCGGGGCCCACTTGTTGATGACGCGGGAGTCCTCGCTGTACTCCATGTCGGCGAACAGGGTCTGCTCCTTGAGCAGCTCATAGCGCTTCTTCAAGAACGCGACGTTCTTCTCGCCGCGCACGAAGGTCATGTGCGGGGTCGGGTTGATGAAGGTCTCGGGGCCGTTCAGCACGCCGCGGGCGACCAGCGCCGACCAGAACTGACGAGACAGCTGGAACTGCTCGTTGATCGCGATGGCTTTGGAGATCTCGACGGTGCCGTCGGGAGCCTGCGGGGTGTAGTTCAGCTCACAGAGGGCCGAGTGGCCGGTGCCGGCGTTGTTCCAGGCGTTGGAGCTTTCCTGCGCGACGTCGCTGAGGCGCTCGATCGTGGTGATCTTCCAGTCCGGCTGCAGCTCGTGCAGGAAGGTACCCAGGGTGGCACTCATGATGCCACCACCGATCAAGACGACATCGACGGATTCAGTCACGGTCATCTAGTCTAGTTGGCCGCGCTGCGCCGTTCCTCGACAGCGACGGACAGGCGCTGCCCCACGATCTCGGCGATCTGCACCGCGTTCAGAGCGGCGCCCTTGCGCAGGTTGTCGTTCGCGATGAACAGCACCAGACCCTTGCCCTCGGGCGCGGACTGATCGGCACGGATGCGGCCCACGAAGCTCGGGTCCTTGCCCGCCGCGTGCAGCGGCGTGGGCACGTCGGCCAGCGCCACCCCGGGAGCGGTCCCCAGCAGTTCGCGGGCGCGATCGGGGGTCAGCTCATCACGGAACTCGGCGTGGATGTCCAGCGAGTGGCCGGTGAAAACGGGTACCCGCACGCAGGAGCCGGCCACGCGCAGGTCGGGCAGCTCGAGGATCTTGCGGCTCTCGTTGCGCAGCTTCTTCTCTTCGTCGGTCTCGCCCTGGCCGTCCTCGACGAGGGTGCCCGCATAGGGGATCACGTCGAACGCGATCGGCGCGACGTAGGTGCTCGGCGTGGGGAAAGCGACGGCGGCACCGTCGTGCACCAGGTCGATGGCATTGCCCGCGGCCACGGCCGACTGCACCTGGCCGAGCAGCTCCTGCGCACCGGCCAGCCCCGAGCCCGAGACCGCCTGGTAGGTGCTGACGATCAGTCGCTGCAGGCCGGCGGCCTCATCCAGCACCTTCAGCACCGGCATAGCCGCCATCGTGGTGCAGTTCGGGTTGGCGATGATGCCCTTGTGCGCCTGGTCGATGGCGTGCGGGTTGACCTCGCTGACCACGAGGGGGACCTCGGGGTCCATCCGCCAGGCGCTGGAATTGTCGATGACGATGGCACCGGCGGCGGCGAAGCGCGGCGCATGCGCACGACTGCCGGTGGCGCCCGCCGAGAACAGGGCGATGTCGATGCCGGCCGGGTCGGCCTCGGCGATGTCTTCGACGATGATCGTGTGCCCGCCGAAGTCGACCGCGCGCCCGGCCGAGCGGGCGGTGGCGAACAGCCGCAGGTCGCGGACCGGGAAGTCGCGCTCGGCGAGGATCTCGAGCATGACGGTGCCGACCTGGCCGGTGGCGCCGACGACGGCGATGGACAGTCCGGAATCGGAGATGCGGGTCATGGCGAAATCCTCGGGGTGCGGGCGCGTGAAAGTGTGGTGAGACAGACAGGATGCCTCGGATGCAGCGGCGCGGTTTCGGCCGATTCTACCCGGGCTCGCCGAGAGCGCCGCTCAGCATTCGAGCTCAGCGGCCGGTGCCGGCGTAGACGGCGGCGTCGATCTCGCCGTCCAGCCCGAAGGCGGTGTGCACGGCGCGAGCGGCCTCGTCGAGGTCGTCGCCGCGCAGCACGACCGAGATGCGGATCTCGGAGGTCGAGATCATCTCGATGTTGACGCCGGCCACGCTGAGCGCCTCGAACAGCGTCGCCGAGACGCCGGAGTTGGTGCGCATCCCGGCGCCCACCACCGACAGCTTGCCGATCTGGTCGTCGTGGATCAGGTTCTCGAAGCCGACGTCGGCCTGCTCGGCGGCCAGCGCGCGCAGCGCGAGGGATGCCTCTTCTTTGGGCAGCGTGAATGAGATGTCGGTGCGGCCGGTCGCGGCGGCCGAGATGTTCTGGACGATCATGTCGACGTTCGCACCCGAGCGCGCGACGATCTTGAAGATCTCGGCGGCTTTGCCGGTGACATCCGGCACCCCGATGACGGTGATCTTGGCCTGGCTGTGGTCGGTGGCGACGCCGGCGACGACGGGCTCTTCCATGTGCTCTCCCTGAAGCTGCGGGAATAGGTCTGACAGCGCCCTGCGGGCCTTCTCGTCGATGACGAGGGTCCCCTCGGCCGAGCTGAACGTGGAGCGGGCGTGGATGATCACGCCGTGCCGGCGGGCATATTCCACTGCGCGAATATAGAGGACTTTCGCCCCGTTGGCGGCGAGTTCGAGCATCTCCTCACTGGAGATGACATCGAGCTTGTGCGCCTTGGGTATCACCCGCGGATCGGCCGTGTAGATGCCGTCGACATCACTGTAGATCTCGCAGACGTCGGCGTCCAGGGCTGCCGCCAGCGCGACCGCGGTGGTGTCGGACCCGCCCCGGCCGAGGGTCGTGATGTCGCGGGTGTCGCGGTTGAAGCCCTGGAATCCCGCGACGATGACGATCGCGCCCTCGTCGAGCGCCTCGCGAAGCCGGATCGGCGTGACGTCGACGATGCGCGCGGCGCCATGGTGGGCGTCGGTGATCATGCCGGCTTGGCTGCCGGTGAACGAGCGCGCTTCGAAACCCATCGAGTGGATCGCCATCGCCACCAGTGCCATCGAGATGCGCTCGCCCGACGACAGCAGCATGTCCAGCTCACGGGGCGCCGGGATCGGGGCCACTTCGGCGGCGAGGTCCAGCAGCTCGTCGGTCGTGTCGCCCATCGCGCTGACGGCCACGACGACGTCGTTGCCGGCGCGGCGGGCGTCGACGATGCGCTTGGCGACGCGCTTGATGCCGTCGGCATCGGCGACGGACGATCCGCCGTACTTCTGGACGATCAGCGCCACACTGGTACTCCCTGGTCTGAGGCGGCATCCGCGCCCGGAATCCATCTTAGAGACCGCTCCATGTCGGTTCGGCCATGTGTCGCGAGTGTCAGCGGTCGGCGGTGTGCGGCAGCGTGATCGGCCGCGTGTCCGCCTCGGCGGCCGCGATGCCGGGCATGGCCTCGGCGACGATATCGGGCTCCAGGGCGGCACCGGGGGTCCGGCGGAGCCTGCCGCCGGTGGCGGCGAGCCAGCAGCCCAGCAGCACCAGCGGGAAGCCCAGCAGCAGCCATGGCGTCAGCGATTCGCCGAGGATCAGCATCCCGAGCCCGATCGCCACGATCGGGTTGACGTAGGTGAACAGCGGCGCGGTGACCGGCCCCACCTCCGCGATCAGGGCGAAGACGGCGACGAACGCGACGGCCGTGCACAGCACCGCCAGCAGACCCAGCGAGATCATGCTGCGCAGTGTCGGCACCTCGTGCTGGGTCAGCAGCGCGATCGGCAGATAGACGATGCCGATCGCGGTCAGTGCCAGCGTGATCGAGCCGAGCGAGGGCACATCGGACAGCTTCGCCGAGACGATGAACGGGGCGATCGCGTAGAGCACGGCGGTCACCAGCACCTCGCCGACGGCGACGAAGGTGGATGCCGCGTCCGTCACGGCGAGCCCTTGGCCGGCGACGACCACGGCGACACCGCCGAAGCCGACCAGCAGGCCGATCACCCGCAGCGGGCTCGTGGACCGATGCGTGCCGATGCCGAACCCGATGATCGCCGCCCACAGCGGGACCGATGCCACCAGCAGACCGGTAAGCCCCGAGGGGATGGTCTGCTCGGCGTGGCTGAGCAGGAAGAACGGGCCGCCCATCTCGACCGCGCCGAACGCGAGCGCCCACGGCCACTTGCGCAGGGCCGGTCGCAGCGCCTTGCGGTGCAGGGCGAGCGGCAGCAGCAGCAGCGCGCCGACGAGCGTTCTGCCGGCGACCACGGCGGCGGGTGAGAACGAGGTGACGGCCTCGCTGATGAACAGGTAGGGCAGGCCCCACAGCACCGCCATGACTGCCAGCAGCCACCATCCCCTGGCGCTCATCTGGGCATTCCTAGATCGACCGACGGCCCTCGAACGCGCGGCCCAGGGTCACCTCGTCGGCGTATTCGAGGTCGCCGCCGACGGGCAGACCCGAGGCGAGGCGGGTGACGCTGATCTGCAGCGTGTGCAGCAGCCGGGACAGGTAGGTGGCGGTGGCCTCGCCCTCGAGGTTCGGGTTGGTGGCGAGAATGACCTCCTGCACCGTCCCGTCGGCCAGGCGCTGCATGAGCTGCGCGATGCGCAGGTCGTCGGGCCCGATACCCGCGATCGGGCTGATCGCGCCGCCGAGCACGTGGTAGCGCCCGCGGAATTCCCGGGTGCGCTCGATCGCGGCGACGTCCTTCGCGTCTTCGACGACGCAGATCAAGGCCTCGTTGCGCCGCCGGTCACGGCAGATGGCACACCGGTCCTGCTCCGACACGTTGCCGCAGATCTCGCAGAAGCGCACCTTCTCGCGCACCTCGCTGAGCAGCTCGGCGAGATGCGAGACGTCGAAGGACGGTGTCTGCAGAATGTGGAAGGTGATGCGCTGGGCCGACTTCGGGCCGATGCCGGGAAGCCGTCCGAACTCGTCGATCAGGTCTTGAACGATGCCGTCATACATGGATTACTGGAACCTCGTGGGCGATTCGTAGGGCTCTTCGCGCACGAACGTGGCGCCGAGGATCTGGCGGACGACGGCCTCACCGACCCGCTGCACGCCGTCGTCGCGAGTGGATGCCTGAGGCGGACGGGGCGCGGCTCTGGGCGGTGCGGCGCTCACGGCCGCGTCGGTCGGGTCGTCGTCATCCGACTCCCCCGGCGCCTCGATGTCGCCGGCTGCGAGCACGTCGCCCTCGTGCGGCGGTGCGAGGGTCGCGATGAGCGGGGATGCCACGTCTTCGGGGTCGTCATCAACGGGCAGCGCCAGGGCATCGTCGCCGCCGGTCGGGATCGTGGCGACCGCCCACTCGGTGACGGGCGCGGCGGACGCCGGCGCGGAGCGGGGCGGGGCGGGGCGTGCCGATCCGGCCGGGGTCGAGCGGGGCGGGGAGACGGGCGCCGATGCGCCCGGGGTCGAGCGGGGCGCGGATGCCGACGGCTCATCAGCCCGAGCTGACCCGGCCGCCCCGGGAGATCCTGCCGGCGCAGACCCGGTGGCAGCAAAGGATCCGGCGGGCGCAGAAGGCTCGGCGGGCGCCGACCCGGCAGGAGCAGCCGGCCCACCGGAGTGCGGTCGGGGCGCGTCGGCGGGAGCCTGCCGACCTCGCCCGGGAGCGGCCGTCGGGTTCGCCGACGACTGGTCGCGGCCATCGGCGGGGCCATGACCGGTCCCGGCGACGACATGGCGCGCGAGGTACTTCACGCGAATGCCCAGGACGCCGTGGATCGCCTGCCGCAGGTCTTCGCTGGGCCCGGCACCCGCCTGCAGCTTCTTGAACTTCGCGACATCGCTCGCGCTGTCGAAACTCAGCGTGAGCACGTCGTCGGCGAAGTCCACCACGGTGGCCGCGGTCGCCACCAGCCACGAAGCGCGGTTGACGCCCTCGAGTCGCTCCAGGATGGTGGGCCACGAGTCGTCCATCCGCGCGCGCTCGCTGCGCGGCTCGCACTCGGGCGGCTCGTCCATATCGCCCGGCGGCTCGTCGTCGTACGCCGCAGCATCCACTGTCTGAACCGGAGGTTGCCGCAGTATCTGAGCCGCAGGTTCAGAAGCCGAAACGGGTAGCCCCGTGCCTCCGGCCGCCGGTGCGGCGCCACCCGCCGCAGGCGTATCCGCCGGCGCAGGCGAATCCGCAGCCGCCGCAGGCGCAGCCGCCGCAGGCGCAGGCGTCGCAGCGACGCCGCCAGCACCCGCGACCGCTCCCCCGTGCGTGAGCACGCGCGCGATCATCAGCTCCAACTGCAGCCGCGGCGAGGTCGCGCCGGTCATCTCGTCCAGCGCCGCCACCACGATGTCGGCCACCCGAGACAGCCGCTCGGCACCGAAGGCGCCGGCCTGCGACGACATCCGCGCGAGCTCGTCGGCGGGCACGCCGCGCAGCACCGCCGCGGCCGCATCGCCGGTCGCGGCCACGATGATCAGGTCGCGCAGCCGCTCCAGCAGATCGTCCAGGAAGCGGCGCGGATCCTGCCCGGTCTGCACGACGCGGTCGACCGCGGTGAAGGCGGCCCCGGCATCCTGCGCCCCGAACGCGTCGACGACCTCGTCCAGCAGATCCGCCGGGGTGTAGCCGAGCAGCGCGACAGCACGGGCATAGCCGACCGCCGAATCCTCCGACCCGGCGATGAGCTGGTCGAGCACCGAGAGCGTGTCCCGCGGCGACCCGCCGCCGGCGCGCACCACCAGCGGCAGCACACCGGGCTCGATGGTCACCCCCTCCTGCGCACACAGCTGCTCGACGTATTCGAGCATCGCGGCGGGCGCGACCAGCCGGAAGGGGTAGTGGTGCGTGCGGGACCGGATCGTGCCGATGACCTTCTCGGGCTCGGTGGTCGCGAAGATGAACTTGACGTGGTCGGGCGGCTCTTCGACCAGCTTCAGCAGCGCGTTGAACCCCTGCGGCGTCACCATGTGCGCCTCGTCGAGAATGAAGATCTTGAACCGGTCGCGCGCCGGCGCGAACACTGCGCGCTCGCGCAGGTCACGCGCGTCGTCGACGCCGTTGTGGCTGGCCGCGTCGATCTCGACGACATCGAGCGACCCGCCGCCGCCGCGCCCCAGCTCGACACAGCTCTCGCACACCCCGCACGGCGTGTCGGTCGGGCCCTGCGCGCAGTTCAGACAGCGTGCCAGGATGCGCGCCGACGTCGTCTTGCCGCAGCCGCGCGGCCCCGAGAACAGATAGGCGTGCCCGACCCGGTCGCTGCGCAGCGCGGTCATCAGCGGCTCGGTGACCTGGGCCTGCCCGATCATCTCCGCGAACGTCTCGGGCCGGTAGCGGCGGTACAGTGCGGTGGTCACCCGTCCAGCCTACGGTGTGCCCCGGACAGTGTCAGTCCTGGCCTCGCCCGCCACCGGACAGGTCGATCACCGGCACCAGACCGGTGACCACCGGGATCGTGGTGGTGTTCGCAGTCGGCACCGACGCAGACAGCAGCGTGCCGTCTTCGCGACGTTCGCCGAGCAGCTCGTGCAGCGTCGGCCGGCCGGGGATCGCGGGCCCCTGATCGACCAGCGGAACGACGATCTGCTGGCCGGGCTCGACGACGAAGCCGGCCCCGCGCACGGTGAACGACACGAACGTGCCCTCTCCGGCCCGCACCGTCATCCGGCTGCGCTCCAGCGTGATGTGCAACGGCGTGCCCCGCCAGCGGATGACGTAGGACAGGTCGTCCCAGCCCTCCGGCAGCCGTGGATCGAAGCTGAGCTCCCCGCCGTAGTCGCGCATGCCGCCGAAGCCCGACACCAGGATCGTCCAGATCCCGCCGGCCGACGCCACGTGCGCGCCGTCGGCGGCGTTGTGATGCAGATCGGCGAGGTCGACGAACAGCGCCCGCTCGAAGTAGTCCGCCGCCAGCTCCTGGTAGCCGACCTCGGCGGCCAGGATCGCCTGCACGACGGCCGACAGCGTGGAATCGCCGGTGGTCAGCGGGTCGTAGTACTCGAAGTCGGCGAGCTTCTCCTCCGCGGTGAAGTGGTTGCCCTGCAGGAACAGCGCCAGCACGACATCGGCCTGCTTGAGCACCTGGTAGCGGTAGATCACGAGCGGGTGGAAGTGCAGCAGCAGCGGCCGCTGCTCGGGCGGGGTGCGCTCGAGGTCCCAGACCTCCTTCTCGAGGAAGACCTCGTCCTGGGGGTGGATGCCCAGCTGCGCGCTGTACGGGATGTGCAGCGCCTCGGCGGCGCGGTCCCACGAATCCGGTTCAGCCGGATCCAGGTTCAGGCGCGCCAGCATGCTGCGGTAGACTTCGCCGTCGCGCTCGGCCATCTCACGGACGGTGCGCGCGGCGAAGCGCAGGTTGAAGCGCGCCATCACGTTGGTGAACAGGTTGTCGTTGACGACGGTGGTGTACTCGTCGGGCCCGGTCACGCCGTGGATGTGGAACGACTCGACGCCGTCGTGCGAGCGCCAGAACCCGAGGGTGGCCCACAGCCGTGCCGTCTCGACGGCGATGTCCACGCCCTCCCGATAGAGGAACTCGGAGTCGCCGGTGACCCGGACGTACTTGGCCAGGGCGTAGCAGACGTCGGCGTTGATGTGGTACTGGGCGGTGCCGGCGGCATAGTACGCGGATGCCTCTTCGCCGTTGATCGTCCGCCACGGGAACAGCGCGCCCGCCTCGGTGAGCTGATGCGCACGACGCCGTGCCGCCGGCAGCATCTTCACGCGCATCCGCATCGCATTCAGCGCCCACTGCGGGGTGGTGTACGCCAGGAACGGCAGCACATAGATCTCGGTGTCCCAGAAGTAGTGACCGCTGTAGCCCGACCCCGTCACGCCCTTGGCCGCCACCCCCTCGCCGTCGGCGCGGGCGGCAGCCTGCGCCAGCTGGAACAGGCACCAGCGCACCGCCTGCTGCAGGTCGTCGCGGCCGCCGATGCGCACGTCGGAGCGCGCCCAGAACGCGTCCAGCCACGCCCGCTGCCGCGCGATATGGGCGGGCATGCTGGCCTCCATCGCGCGATCCAGGGTGCGCCGGCAGCGGTCGACCAGTTCCCGCGCCGGCACGCCGCGCCGGCCGGTGTGATAGCTGACCAGCTTGACCACGCGCACCGGGACGCCGGCCTTGGCCTGCACCCGGAACACGTTCTTGGCGATGTCGGGCTCGACGAGGGTGCGCATCGTGTACGGATTCTCGGTCTGCACGATGTGGTCGGCGACGACGGCCAGCGACATGCCCGACTGCGCGACCCGATAGCTCAGCGTCGAGCGCGTCTTGTCCTGCCAGAACTCCTGCGGCTGCAGGACGCGCTCTACGATCCGCTCCCCCCGGCGCGGATCGAACCCCGCCTTGCGCGGCGCGGTCGGAACGCCACCGTAGACGTCCTCGCCGTCCTGTCGGTTCACGATCTGGCAGCTGATCGTCACCGGTGCGTCGGCGTCGAGCACGGTGACATCCACGCTCATCAGGGCCAGGTGGCGCTCCTGGAACGAGACCATCCGCTCGAAGTCGACGCGCACGCTCTTGCCGCTGGGAGTCGCCCATAGGATGCTGCGGCGCAGCACACCGTCGCGCAGGTCCAGCGTCCGCTCGTACCCGCGGATGTCGGCGAGGTCGAAGGTGAGCGGCTCGTCGTCGACGTACACGCGCATGACCTTGGCATCCGGCGCGTTCAGGATGGTCTGCCCGACCTCGGCGAAGCCGTAGGCCTGCTCGGCGTGCCGGATCGGGAAGGTCTCGTGGAACCCGTTGATGAACGTGCCCTGCTCGTGCGCGTGCCGTCCCTCGGGATGGTTGCCGCGCAGGCCGAGGTACCCGTTGCCGACCGCGAACAGGGTCTCGGTGACACCGGCGTCCTCGATGTCGAAGCTGGTCTCGACGAGTCGCCAGGGGTCCACGGGGAAGCGGTCGCGATCGATCATGTCAGTCCTTGTCCGGGCGGCGGGATGCCCGTGTCAAGTCTAGGAAGACCGGCGCGACTATTCGACCAGTTCGCCGAGGTCGCGCACCACCAGATGGGCCCCGGCGGCGGCGAGCTGCTGCGCCCCGGTGCCGCGGTCGACCCCGACGACGAGGCGATAGCCCGCGGCGACGGCCGAGCGCACCCCGCTGAGGGCGTCTTCGACGGCCGCAGAGCGGGCAGGGTCCACGCCCAGCAGGCGTGCGCCGGCGGCGAACATGTCGGGCGCGGGCTTGGACGCCAGGTGCTCGTCCTCGGCGAGCACGCCGTCGACGACGACCGCGAACCGCTCGGTCAGCCCCGCGGTGCGCAGCACCTCGGCGGCGTTCTTGGAGCTGGAGACCACGCCCACCGGGGTGCCGGCCTCACGCAGCCGGTCCAGCAGTCGCACCGAGCCCGGGTAGGCGACGATGCCGTCCTCGCGCAGGGCCGCCTCGAAGAATGCGTTCTTGCGGTTGCCGATGCCGCAGACGGTGTCGGCGTCGGGCGCGTCGGACGGATCGCCCCATTTCACCTCGACCGAGCGCGATCGCAGCACGGCGGCCACGCCGTCGTAGCGCTTCTTGCCGTCGACGTGGTCGAAGTAGTCGCGCTCGGTGTAGGCCGGCTGGATGCCCCACGCCGCGAACAGCTCGTCGAACAGGCGCTGCCACGCGTGCATGTGCACCTGCGCAGTGGGCGTGAGCACGCCGTCCAGGTCGAACAGCACGCCGTCGAATCCGGTCAGGTCGGGCAGTGTCATGAGCGGGCCACCTCCAGGGTCTGCCGGGCGATCTCGAGCTCTTCGTCGGTGGGCACCACCAGGACGGTGACGGCTGAGTCATCCGTCGAGACGACCCGGATGCCGCGGCCGCGGGCCGCGTTGCGCTCGGGGTCGACCCGGACGCCTGCGAAGCCGAGCCCCTCCAGCGCCGCAGCGCGCACGTCGGGGGCGTTCTCGCCGACGCCTGCGGTGAACGAGATCACGTCGGCGCCGCCGAGCTGGGCCAGATAGGCGCCGGCATAGCTGCGCAGCCGATGCACGTACACGTCGAAGGCGAGCGTGGCCGCCGCCTCGCCGCGGGCACGGCCGGCGAGCACGTCGCGCATGTCCGAGAAGCCGCTCAGCCCCTTCAGTCCGCTGCGCTTGTTCAGCAGCTCGTCCAGGTCGTCGACATCCATCCGCGCGCGGCGCGCGAGCTGGAACAGCGCGGCGGGGTCGATGTCGCCGGAGCGAGTGCCCATCACCAGGCCCTCCAGCGGCGTGAAGCCCATCGATGTCTCCACCGACCGGCCGCCGTCGACGGCCGTGACCGAGGCGCCGTTGCCGAGGTGGAACACGATCTGCGCGAGCTCGCCCAGCGGCCGGCCCAGGAAGACGGCGGCCGCTTCGCTGACGAACTTGTGCGAGGTGCCGTGGAAGCCGTACCGCCGGATACGATGCGCCGCGGCCAGCTCGGCGTCGATCGCGTAGGTGTAGGCCGCCGGCGGCAGGGTCTGGTGGAACGCGGTGTCGAACACCGCCACGTGCGGCACATCCGGGAAGGCCCGCTCAGCCGCGACGATGCCGGCGAGATTGGCGGGGTTGTGCAGCGGCGCCAGCACCTCGAGCTCTTCGATGCTTTCCTGCACGAGCGGCGTGATCAGGGTCGGCTCGAAGAACCGCGCACCGCCGTGCACGACGCGGTGGCCGACGGCCACCGGTGGCCGCTCGGCCAGACTCGGCCCGTGCTCGGCGAAGGCATCCAGCATCACCTCGAACCCGGCGAAGTGGTCGGGGATGGGCAGCTCGCGTCGGTAGGTGGCATCCAGTATCGTCGGGGTGCCCTCGCCGGGGGCGTGCGGTTCGGGCCGGACGGTGTGCGTGCACTCGCCGACACCCTGCCCGATGCGCTCGACCAGACCGGTCGCCAGCACGAGTTTCGCGGCCATGTCGAGCAGCTGGTACTTGAACGAGCTGGAGCCGCTGTTGACGACCAGGACGATGCTCATGCGGATGCCTCTGCCTGGGCCTGGATCGCGGTGATCGCGATCGTGTTGACGATGTCGTCGACCAGAGCCCCGCGGGAGAGGTCGTTGATGGGTTTGTTCAAGCCCTGCAGCACGGGACCGACAGCGACTGCGCCGGCCGAGCGCTGCACGGCCTTGTAGGTGTTGTTGCCGGTGTTCAGGTCGGGGAAGATGAACACCGTCGCCCGCCCCGCCACCTGCGAGTCGGGCATCTTGGTCCGCGCGACGGCGGCATCGGCGGCGGCGTCGTACTGGATCGGCCCTTCGACCAGCAGTTGCGGCGCGCGCTCGCGCACCAGGGCCGTGGCGGTGCGCACCTTCTCGACGTCGGCGCCGAACCCCGACTCGCCGGTCGAGTACGACAGCATCGCGATGCGCGGCTCGATGCCGAACCCGGCGGCGGTGGCGGCGGACGAGACCGCGATGTCGGCGAGCTGGTCGGCGGTCGGATCGGGGACGACCGCGCAGTCGCCGTAGACCAGGACCCGGTCGGCGAGCGCCATCAGGAAGACGCTGGAGACCACTGACACGCCCGGCTTGGTCTTGATGATCTCGAATGCCGGCCGGATCGTGTGCGCCGTGGTGTGCCGGGCGCCCGAGACCATGCCGTCGGCCAGGCCCAGGTGCACCATCAGCGTGCCGAAGTACGACACGTCGGTCACCGTGTCGGCTGCGCGCGCGTAGGTCATCCCCTTGTGCGCGCGCAGCCGCTCGTACTCGCGGGCGAAGCGGTCGACGTAACCGGCATCGAAGGGACTGAGCACTTGCGCCGCGGCCACGTCGATGCCCAGCTCGACGGCGCGGCCGCGGATGCCGGCCTCGTCGCCGAGCAGCGTGATGTCGGCGATGCCGCGTGCCAGCACGGTGGCGGCGGCGCGCAGCACCCGATCGTCGTCGCCCTCGGGCAGCACGATGCGGCGGCGGTCGGCGCGGGCCCGCGCGAGCAGCTGATAGCCGAACATCAGCGGCGTGACGACGCTGGAGCGGGCCAGGCCCAGCGCGCGGGTGAGCTCGTCGACATCGACGTGCTGCTCGAAGATCGCCAGCGCCGTGTCGTAGCGGCGCTGCGAGTCGGCGGCGAGCCGGCCACGGGTGCGCATGATCCGCAGCGCGGTCTCGTAGGTGCCGTGCTCGGTGGTGATGATCGGCAGGGAGGCCCCGAGCCCGTCGATGAGGCGGTCGATGGCCTCGGGCAGCTCGAACGGACCGTTCAGCACGAGGCCGGCCAGCGACGGGAAGGTGCCGGATGCGTGGGCCAGCAGGGTCGCCAACAGCACGTCGGTGCGGTCGGCGGCGACGACGATGACGGCGCTGTCCTCCAGACGCGGCAGCACGTTGACCATCGACATGCCGGCCACGACGACGTCGAGCACCTCGCGGCTGAGCAGCTCGGCATCCCCCTTCAGCAGCGTGCCGTCCACCGACGCCATCACGCCGCGCATCGACGGAGCGACCAGGAAGCGATCCTCGGGCAGCGCCCACACCGGAACCCGGCTGCGATCGGCGCGGGCCGCACCGCGACCCTCCACGGACGCGTCGACCACGTGCGAGATGGCGGCGACCGTCTCGGGCAGCGCGGCGGGGTCGGTGCGGTTGGCCACGACCGCGAACAGCTGGGCACGGCCGTGCGCCAGCTCGGTCAGCGCGAGCGCGGCGATCTGGCCCATCTGCTCGGGGGTGCGCGCCGTCGTCTTGCCCAGTTGCTCGCCGAGCCCCTGCTGCGACCGGCCGCCGAGCACCAGCAGCACGGGGGCGCCCAGGTTGGCGGCGACGCGGGCGTTGTAGCCGAGTTCGGCCGGGCTGCCGACGTCCGTGAAGTCGCTGCCGAGGATGACCACCGCGTCGCACTGCGCCTCGACCGCCTTGTACCGCTCGACAATGACGCCCAGGGCCGCTTCGGGGTCGGCGCGCACGTCGTCGTAGGTCACCCCGACGCATTCGTCGTAGCTGAGGTTCACGCCGTCATGGTCGAGCAGCATCTGCAGCACGTAGTCGCGCTCGGTCGTGGACCGCGCGATGGAGCGGAACACGCCGACCCGCGGGGTCGCGTGACTGATCGCATCGAGCACCCCCAGCGCGACCGTCGACTTGCCGGAATGGCCCTCTGCGGACGTGATGAAGATGCTCTGCGCCACGCCTCAAGCCTAGGTGCGCCGCTGTGCGCACGGGCATCGCCGCCGAAAGATTGAGACTCTCCGCGAACCCGGCAGAGCCCGGTTGCCCTTGCTACGTTTCCGTCCTGGGGGAGTTGGCCGAGATGCCGTCTCGCGGAGAGCTGTGAACAGTCTAAAGGATGCCGCGGCTGTGCCTGCGCGGGTTACGATCGGATAACGCGGGCGACGACGCCCGGACCCGGAACCGAAGGACTGCCCATGACGCAGACGACGACATCGGACCGCGCCACCGCTGAGACATCCGAGGCGGCCGACATCAGCGCCGAGCAGTTCGCCGACCTCACCGGGCGGATCATCACGCAGGTGTCGCGGGTCATCGACGGCAAGCCGGAGGCGGTGCGCAGCGCACTCGTCGTGCTGCTCGCCAATGGCCACCTGCTCATCGAAGACGTGCCCGGCGTGGGCAAGACGATGCTGGCCCGTGCGATGGCGGCCACCGTGGACGCGACCGTGCGCCGCATCCAGTTCACGCCCGACCTGCTGCCCGGCGATGTCACCGGTGTGAGCGTGTTCAATCCGGTGGAACGCGAATTCGAGTTCAAACAGGGCGCGGTGTTCGCCAACATCGTGATCGCCGATGAGATCAACCGCTCCTCCCCCAAGACCCAGTCCGCGCTGCTGGAGGCGATGGAGGAAGGCCAGGTCACCGTCGACGGGCGCACGCATCCGCTGCCCGACCCGTTCCTGGTGGTCGCGACGCAGAACCCGCTCGAAATGGAGGGCACCTACGCACTGCCCGAGGCCCAGCGGGACCGCTTCATGATGCGCATCTCGATGGGCTACCCGGATGCCGCCGCCGAGGCGCAGATGCTGCGCGAGCGCGACACCGCCAATCCGCTGGACGCGGTCGAGCCGGTGCTGGATGTGGCCCGGGTGCGCGCCCTGATCCGGTGGGTGCGCCGCGTGCACGTGTCACCGCCGATCGAGCAGTACGCGGTCGCGCTGGCGCAGGCCACCCGTGCGCACCCGGACCTGCGGCTGGGTGCGAGCCCGCGCGCCACGCTGCAGCTGGTGCGCGCGGCGAAGGTCTGGGCCGCACTCGGCGGGCGCGCCTTCGTCATCCCCGATGACATCTCGGCGCTGCTGGTGGCGGTGTTCGCGCACCGGCTGATCCCCACCCGCGCCACGAACGTGCGCGGTCGCAGCGGCGGCGACGCGGTCACCGCCATCCTGGAGCGGCTGATCGCGACCGTGCCGGTGCCGCTGGCCGCACACCCCTGAGCCCATCATGAATCACGCGTGGCCACTGACGATCCGCGGCACCACCGCGACCATCCTCGCGCTGGCGTTCTTCATCGCCGCCGCGCAGTTGGGCTCGGTGCAGCTGCTCGCGTTCGGGGTGCTCCTGCTCGCGCTGGTGGCCGTGAGTCTGATCGCACTGCACATCGCGCGGCGGGATGTCACGCTCACGCGGTCATCGAATCCTGCCGTCGTCGCCGCCGGCGGGCAGGCCCGGGTGACGGTGCACGTGGCCGTTCGCACCGCCCTGCCCACGACGCCCGGCACCTGGGCGGACGCGGTTCCGGCGGGGCTGGCCGGGCGCTCGGACGGGCGCTTTCCAGCACTCGGTTCCGGACTGCGCGGCGGCGACCGTGCCATCGACCTGGTCTACGACCTGCAGGCGCGCCAGCGCGGCGTGCACTGGCTGGGGCCGCTCGAACTGACCATCCGCGACCCGTTCGGCATCGCCCGCCGCTCCGCCGAGATCGGCGAGCTGACCCGGGTGATCGTGACGCCGGAGTGCGTCGAACTGCCGCCGCTGACCGCGTTCGCCGGGGCCACCGGCGGTCTGCTCAACGCCACCACGACGCGCGTCGGGCAGGGCGCCGACAATCTGATCGCCCGGCCGTACCAGCCCGGCGATTCGATGCGCCGCATCCACTGGCCTGCGACCGCGCACAACGATGCGCTGATGGTGCGCCAGGAGGAACAGGAGTCCACCCCCGAGGCGACCGTGGTGCTCGACCGAGCCACCGCGCGCTGGGCCGCCGCCGCCGCCGAGCGACCCGGCGCCGATCCCGCGTTCGAAGCGGCGGTGCGCGCATGCGTGTCTGCGGCGAATGCGCTGGTGCGCGACGGCTACGCCGTGCAAGTGCTCGACACCGACGGCACGCCGCTGTCAGAGGTGCTCGCCGGTGGCGAGCAGTCCGCGGTCGTGACGCTGGTCACCCGGTTCGCGATGCTGACCACGCACGGCACGGCCGGCCTCGGCACCCTGGCGCGGCTGTGGTCGGGGGCGAACACCGGCCCCCTCGTGCTGGTCACCTCGGCGCTCGGAGCCGAAGAGGTGGAGGCGCTGGCGCCGCTGCCCGCGCACAGCATGCACCCCGTGCTGCTGGCCACCGGTGTCGCCGGTGACGCGCTCGAGCGCGCCGTGGCGACCGGCTGGTATGCGGCATCCATCGCCCCCGGCACCGAGCTGCGCGACGCCTGGCTGCAGGTCTCGCAGACCGATCTGATCGCGGCGGAGGTGGCCGCCCATGGCCGTGCCGGCTGACCGGGAGCTGCCGCGCACCGCACCGGTGGCACTGACGGTCGGCGTGTGGGTGGGACTGCTGGCGGCGATGCTGCCGCTGCTGAGCGTGATCGTGCCCGGCGGCTGGATCGCGGGCGTGGTCATCGTCACCGCGGCAGTGCTCGGGGCGGGGCTGGTCGCGCGGTGGTACCGGTTTCCGGCGTATGCGATCGCGCTGATCGAGACCGCGGTCTGGATCATGCTGATCACCGTGATCTTCCTGCGCGAGGCGGCGATCGTCTTCATCATCCCGACACTGCGCGCGTTCGGGGCCACCCCCGACATGGTCGGCACGGCGCTGCATGAGATCCAGATCGGCGTTTCGCCGCTGGCGGCCTCCACCGCGCTGTCGTTCTGCATCGTCACGGCCGCCGGAACGATCGCCGTCGTGGTCGATCACATCGCCATCACGGCGCGGATGCCGCTGGCGGCGGCGGTCGCTCTGGTGGCGGTCTCGCTGATCCCGTCGATCGCGGTCGCCTCGCCGTTCGACGTGATCAGTTTCGTCGTGCTGGCCGCCGCCATCCTGTTCCTGCTGCGCACCGAGACGCGCACCCGGTATCACCCGCCGCGCACGGCGCCGAGCGGGCCGCGGACGACATCGGCCATCGCGCTGGCGATCGGCCTGGTCGCGGTGCTGGTGGCCGTCGTCGCGACCCCGCTGCTGCCCGAGCCGCCCGCGCGCGCCGGCGCCGGCGTGGGCGGCACCAGCATCAACGCGAACCTCGACCTGGGCAGGAATCTGCGCGAACCCAACCCCGTGACGGTGCTGACCGTGCAGACCTCGGCGCCGTCCGCACCCTACCTGCGCGTGGCGACGCTGTCCGCGTTCGGGCAGCGGGTGTGGACGCCGGACGTCACCCCGGCGGTACCGGTCGGCGACGGCGCCGGCTTCATCGGCACGCCCACCGACCCCGACATCACGGTGCAGAAGGTCACTACGGACATCCACATCGACAGCCTCAGTGCACGGTTTCTGCCCATTCCGTTCCCGGCGACGAGGGTGACCGGTCTGCCCAGCGGCTGGGAGGCGATGAGTGCGAACCACACCATCATCGCGAACGGTGTGCTCACACACGGCGGCATGGAGTATCAGGTCACCACCGAGGTGCCGCAGCCGACGCTGGAACAGATCCGCGCATCGGATGCGCGCGGCGGCGACCCGGCTGCGATGGGCGCCCGCGGACGCGTTCCCGCGATCATCACCGAGGATGCGCGTCGGGTGACCACCGGCACCGACGACGACTACGACGCGCTGATCGCACTGCAGAGCTGGTTCCGCGGGTCGGAGTTCACCTATTCGCTGACCGCGCCGGTCACCGATGGGTACGACGGGTCGGGGATGGCCGAGATCGCGGCGTTCCTGAAGCAGAAGGCGGGATACTGCATCCACTTCGCCACGGCGTTCACGGTCATGGCACGAGTGCTGGGCATGACCGCGCGCGTGGTCGTCGGATACCTGCCCGGCACCGCGAACACGTCGCAGCTGTCCAGCGGAAAGCAGCTGGAGTACGACGTGTCGAGCACGCAGCTGCACGCCTGGTCGGAGGTGTATTTCGAGGGCATCGGCTGGGTCGCGTTCGACCCGACCAAGAGCCTCGGGCAGCCGACCGGCTTTCTCTCGGCGCAAGAGGCGGCCGGTGGCGGATCGACCGACCCCAGCGCTCCGTCCGCGACGCCGAGCACAACACCGACCGACACGGCGCGCGATCCGAACGCACCGAACCCGGAAGACGCGCAGGCCGGTGGCGCCGGCGCGACGAGCGTCAATCTGCTGCCGTGGGGGCTGGGTGCGGGCGGCATCGTGGTGGTGCTGCTGGTGCCGATGCTGATCGCTGCGCTGCGGCGTCGCCGGCAGGATGCCGCGGCCCGGGCGGGTGACCCGCTGGCGGCGTGGTCTTCGGTGCGGGACGTGGCGATCGATCTGGGCATTCCGGTTCCGGTCAGCGAGTCGCCGCGCGCGTTCGGAGCGCGGCTCGTGCACGACCACGGGTCACCGCAGCGCGAGACGGCTCTGCTCGTGGACGCCGTCGAGACGGCCGCGTATTCGCCGGGAGACGGCGGCACCCCCCCGCGCGCAAGCGCCGATGCGGCGGCGGCGGTGCGCACCGGCCTGTACCTGGGCGTGTCGAAGCGGCAACGGGCGCGAGCGCTGCTGCTGCCGCGCTCGCTGATCGTGCGCCCCGGCAGCGCATTCGCGCGGGCAGGGGCATCCACTTCGACCCGCTAGGATGGTCTGCGGCCCTGTGGGCCACCCGGAGGATTCGCCTAGTGGCCTATGGCGCACGCTTGGAAAGCGTGTTGGGTGCAAGCCCTCGGGGGTTCGAATCCCCCATCCTCCGCCACCGTTTCGCCTAGGGAACGCTGGGATCGCGGACCTCACGAAGAGCCTGTGGCACACGTAATGGCACAGTTAACGTCACATGGGCGTCGCTCGAGGGCTGGATTTGGACGTATGCCTCGGTGGACTTCGCCTTCCGGATCGAGCCAGGATCTGCACGTACACCTGAACGGGGCGATGCCGCTGCCGGCGATCCAAGAGATTCTGGTCGACGAAGCGACGGTCTTGCCGGAAGGGCTCCACGTTGAGCGTGACCTACTTCGGCGGAAACCAGCGCCATCGCTAAGCGCATACCTGACTCCATGGCAGGTGCTGCGACTTCTCCCCAAACGACGGGACAATCTTGATCGGCTCACAAGTGCTACCTTCGCCGAGTTCGCCCAGAACGGCGTCCGTCTCGTCGAGCTTCGTAGCAGCGTCCTCTACCTCACGAGCCTGCAGAAGTGCACCCCTGCCGAGGCAATGCACGCATTGATCGAGTCGACCGGCGAAGCGGCGCGGCGCCACGAGATCAAGCGCGGAAGCGGCCGCCTTCATCGGCGCCGCCCCGTTCGAACGCACCCCGGGCCGGGTGATGCAGCGCAACGGGACCCGCCTGAAGACTCTCACCACGACCCGTCGCTGTTGGAACGGCGCCGGCGGGTCGATCAGGCGCTGTTCGCGGTCGTGATGGAGGCCTACGTCCACGGTGTCTCGACTCGGAAGGTCGACGATCTCGTGAAGGCGCTCGGCGCGGACACCGGGATCAGCAAGTCCGAGGTGTCGCGGATCTGCGCGAATCTGGACGAGGACGTCGCCGGCGATGCCCCGCGGCCTCCCTCTCAAGCCAGGGGCCACCGGCACTCATCGAGGTCAACTCGCTATCAGCGACGCGACTGCCTTCTGGACGGCCGCGGCCGCTTGTGCCGGAGACACGACGGGTTTGCACTGGTGAGCGAGAGCGTCGTACCACTCGGCATCAGTGGGCAGCCGGGTGAAGGCGACCTTGGACGCGCTCGTGTACGGCCCGTACCTGCCGAACAGCTTCTCCGCCTCGGCGTCGACCTTCCCGGCCACCGCAAGCGCCCACAGGTCGTACAGGTCACGCGGCGCCGCCCGGTCGTTCCACGACGACAGCTTCGAGGCGACAAACGCCGCCGGCGTCAGCACCCGGAGCCTTGCAGACGGAGCATCGCTGTAGCGCTGCTCGATGTCGACGATCTCGGTCGGCCAATCGGGGTACCCCTCGGACGACAGCAGCTGGACCTGAACGCGCGTGGTGCCGACCTGCATCACGGAGGGGTCGGGATGGCGGGTCTCCCGAATATGCGGCGTGAACGTCACCGTTCCGAACGTGCGACGGAACCGCGTGACGATGGTGGCTTCAATCCTGTCGCCGAGCTCGCCGCGGTCGCCACGAGCGATCAGGTCGATGTCCTCCGACAGCCGCACGTCAGCGAGATGCGTACGCGAGAGCGCTGTGCCACCGAAGAACACGACGTCGTCCGTGTCGATGCTGGCGATCGCGGCGAGAGCATGAGAGATGACGTGGTCGCGGACGACCTGGCTTGCCGCCACTCCGAATCGCTGCTCCACGGCGACCTGCTCGTCGGGGTCGAGCACGCCGGGGATCGGCCGCGGTCGGCCGTCACCCCTCTGCGCCATGCCGCACATCCCGATCCATCGCCTTCAGCATTGCCCTCAGTGTCGCGTTCGCCCGGCCGTGGGTGTCGACGATCGACTGAAGATCTTCAACCCGAACCCGGGCCTGCAGATTGCGCGCCGCCGCAACGGCCTCGTCGGGCATCCCGCCCTGTGCCGGCTTCATCGTCAGGTCGTACAGCGTCTGGGCCGGCGTGGTGACGAGTGCTGGCCCGAGGTCCGTGGTTTCCAAGACCGCATCGAGGCGATCGAGGTCACGAGGGATCAGGCGAACCCATCCTCCCCCATCCAACTCAACGGGCGGCCGCCCCGTCTCGGGAACGGCAACCGTCGTGACGCCGATCGCACGCGGGATCGCAGCCCAGTGACGTGCAGCGCCCAGCCCCATGAGGATGGCGTTGCGGTTGCCGAAACGTGCGGTGGCGACCGCGAGCCCCGCCGCCTCGAGCGTGGGGCGCCAGGTTCGGCCGTCGCGACCATCCGGAGGCACCGTGTAGACGCCATGTGCCAGCCGAGCAACGGCGCCCTGGTCAGCGAGTCGGTCGAGCGTCCGCCACATGTTCGTGCCGAGCTCGCGAAGCTCCACGAACCGAACAGTCCTCAGCGGGGCGCGCTCGATCGTCCGGACGATGTCTACGTCGTTGACCATGTTGCCTCCCTAGTAAGACCAAGTATACGCATGACGTATATTCAGTCGCAGTAGGGATTATTGGTTTGAATCCATGCACGCTGCCTTCGTCCCGATGGCTCGCGATGACTAGCGCGGAGTCATGAGGCTGGAGATCTTCGTGGGAGGGATGGACCACGAGTGCTGCGGTCCGGAGATCGAGCGCTACCAGCAGGTGCGATGGAACTACGTGGCCGGCGATGACGGCCGGAACTACGAAGTCCATCCTCCTGGGACGACACCGACCCGAACGTCGCTGAGGTGAGCGGGATCGAAGTGGTGGGAACAGTCGTCAACATCGAGCTCCTCCTGGCTGACGGCGCACGCGTCGAGATTGCACGAGTCCCGAGCGGTTCGGCGCTGCTCGGGCTGAACCCTTACGACGACGGTGCGATCGTCACCAGATGGACGGAAGAAGCCCTGGACATGGACGGGGCGCCGCAGGAATTCCTCGTCACCCTCGACCTGGCTCGCTAAGGGCCGGCCGGCTGCGACCGTCACCGTCGAGACACCTCGACCGGAGGATTCACCCGCATGACACATCTACTGGCACAGTTACGCGCGACACGCCGGGTGAGTCCCATAGTGTGGTGGCAATTCCCGCGGGGTTCTCGTCGTCGTAGACGATGAAGGGCCATCGTGGGATGACCAGTTGTTTCCGGCAAGAAGCAAAGAAGAGATCCCACGATGACCCACTACCAGTCTGCCCTTTCGACCCTGATCGGCGAAGTCCTCGCTGATCCCGAGCTCGCCCATCAGGACGTGTTCCGCCGGATGCTGCAAGCCGGTATGCAGGACCTTGTCGACGCGGAAGCGGCGGTGAAGATCGGCGCTGCCCGTTACGAGCGCACTCCGGAGCGAACCACGCGCCGCAACGGGACCCGCTCGAAAGTTCTCGCGACCCCGGCTGGCGAAGTCGACCTTCAGATCCCGAAGCTGCGGGAGGGATCCTTCTTCCCGCAGCTGCTGCACCCGCGGCGCCGAGTCGATAGGGCCCTCTACGCGGTGATCTGCCAGGCCTGGATCGACGGAGTCTCCACCCGCAAGGTCGAACAGCTCGTTCGCGCGCTGGGCAACGACACCGGCATCAGCCGGTCGGCAGTGTCGCGGATCTGTGCGGAGATCGATGAGGCGGTGCAGGAGTTCCTGCACCGGCGGATCGATCACACCTGGTTCCCGTACTTGTTCCTCGACGCCACCTACCTCGACGTCCGCCACCGCGGCCGGGTCGTCTCCCAAGCCCTCGTCGTCGCGACCGGTGTCAGCGGGCAGGGCCGGCGCGAGATCCTCGGGATGGCACTGGGCGACGCGGAGACCACGGACTTCTGGACCGAGTTCCTCCGCGGGCTCCGGGAGCGCGGTTTGAAAGTCGCCACCGACGCTGACCCACTCGGGGTAACCCTGGTCACCAGCGACGCCCACGCCGGTCTGAAGGCCGCCGTCAAAGCGATTCTGCCGGGAGCCGGATGGCAAAGATGCCGGGTCCACTTCGCCCGCAACGTCACCCAGAAACTCGGCTCGGCCCGCTCCAAGCCCGTCAACGCGCTGATCTCCACGATCTTCGCGCAGACCACAACCGAGGCGGTCACCGCCCAATACCAGGCCGTCACCGACAGCCTCCGCGGATCGTTCCCCGAGATCGCCGCCATGCTCGAGGCCGCCGAACCGGACCTGACCGGTTTCGCGGCGATGCCCCGCGAGCACTGGCAGAAGATCTGGTCGAACAACCCCATCGAACGCCTCAACCGGGAGATCAAACGCCGCGCCGACGTCGTCCAGATCTTCCCCGACCGCGACTCCGTGACCCGCCTCATCGGCGCCGTCCTCCAAGAACAACACGAGGAATGGTCCTACGGCGAACGCCGATACTTCTCCGAGATCTCCATGCGGAAACTCGTCCACACCCTCCACGACCACGCCGAGCTCGCACGCCCCGAGCTCTACCTCACCGCCTGACCATCACCCACCCCAGGAAGCAACGGAATGACACCACGCCACGGGACTTGACCGACACGCCGTGCAGATCGAGGTGTTCTCATGCAGGTGTGCCACGAAACCGGCATCCAAAAACCGCGGAATTACGCGCCAAAACGGGGTATCGGCATCCCGCAAAATGAGAGTTCGAATCCCCCATCCTCCGCTCCCGGCTCGCGTCGAGAGCACTACGATCACGACCCCTCCGAAGCTCCTCGGTGGGTGACGTCCCCTGGGGTGGTGTAGTTCTCGGTGCTGAGTGTCACGTCGTTGACGTGGTGAGCCATCGTGCGATGGTCAGTGAGAACCGACTAAAGCT